>NZ_JBCLVL010000001.1:0-570843 GCF_048537895.1 Gordonia sp. CPCC 206044 | reverse complement strand
ACGTCTACTCCATCCCCACGCCCACCGCCACGAGGTGTCTCACCACCATCCTGGCAACCGACGAGCAACGTCTGCGCATGGGCGGTGGGTCCGCGTTCACCTGAGGAGTGGTGCCGACGCCATCCAGTTTGATGTTGCGGCCTGCCGGAGCGAGATGTTTCTACCGTAATGTTTCCAGTATCATCGTTCACGCGACACATGAGAGGGGACGGGAATGGGAGATGAGGCGCCGGAGCCGCAGACCGAAGCGCCCGGATTCGCCGCCGAGTTGGACCGACATCTCCGCTCCTACCGCGACGGTGCATTCATCGAGTACGCGCGTCGATGGTATTCCGGCGACGAGGTGACCGGTCTGGCCGATGCCCTCCTGGCAGAGATGGATCGATGCGGCATCCCCGGACACGCGACGGTCGGGCTCGTGGCACGCAACCGGGTTCCGCATGCGGCGGCAGCTCTCGGCCTGATCGCCGACGGGCGGCCGGTCACGATGATCTACTCGTATCAGTCCCCGGGCTCCATCGGGCGCGACATCGAGACGCTGGCACCCGCCGTCGTCGTCGCCGACAGTGAGGACTGGACGGAGCCGACCGTCGCGGCAGCCCGGCGCACCGGTTGCCTCGGCATCTCCCTCACACTGCACCCACGGTTGGCGGCCGAAGTGATCGCGCCGCCTTCGGCCGAAATGCTCGCGAGAGCATCCGCGACACGCGACGCGGCCGGCCTGCACATCTTGTCCAGCGGGACCACCTGTCCGCCGAAGCGCACCCACCTGCGGATCGAGGTGCTCCGACACACCGTCACCACGATGACGATGGGTGCCACCGGGTGCCACCGCGATCCACCCGAACTCGTCTACTGGCCGTTCGGCAGTGTCGGCATCTGCCAGTTGTTGGCTGCCCCGTTTCTCGACAAACGCATGGTGCTGCTGGAGAAGTTCTCCGTCGAGGACTGGGTGCGCGCCGTCAAGACCTATCGGATCAGACGGGCGGGCGTGCAACCGGCATTGCTGCGGATGATCCTCGATTCCGGGGTGCCCAGAGAAGACCTCGCGTCGCTCGAGTATCTGCCCGGCGGCTCCGGCCCGTTGGAACCCGAACTCCGCGAGGAATTCGAGCGAACCTACGGGATACCGTTGCTCTGGGCCTACGGCGCAACAGAATTCGCCGGCTCGGTCTGTGCGTGGACACCCGAGGATCATCGGCTGTTCGGCGCCGACAAGCCGCGAAGCGTCGGACGATCGCTGCCCGGTGTACACGTTCGGATCGTCGATCGACATGATCCTGATCAGCGTCGACGATCACATCATCGAGCCGCCGGACATGTTCGCCAACCATCTGCCGGCGAAGTATGCCGATGACGCGCCCCGGCTGGTCCATATGGACAACGGTGCGGACATGTGGAAGTTCCGCGACCGGATCATCCCGAACGTGGCACTCAACGCCGTGGCCGGTCGACCCAAGGAAGAGTACGGCCTCGAACCCGAGGGGCTCGAGGAGATCCGGCCCGGCTGCTACAACGTCGATGACCGAGTCAAGGACATGAACGCGGGCGGAGTGCTCGCACAGATGAACTTCCCGTCGTTCCCGGGATTCGCCGCCCGCCCGTTCGCCACCGAGGATTCCGACTTCTCGCTCACTCTCGTACAGGCCTACAACGACTGGCACATCGATGAGTGGTGCGGCGCCTACTCGGGGCGCTTCATACCGATGGCGTTGCCGGTCATCTGGGATGCGGAGTTATGCGCGCAGGAGGTCCGGCGGGTGGCCGCGAAGGGCGTCCACTCCCTGACATTCACCGAGAATCCAGCTGCCCTGGGGTACCCGAGTTTCCACGACGACTACTGGGACCCGCTGTGGAAGGCGCTCGTGGACACCGACACGGTGTTGTCGGTGCACATCGGCTCGTCGGGCAAGCTGTCCATCCCGGCCACCGACTCGCCACCGGACGTGATGATCACTCTGCAGCCGATGAACATCGTGTCGGCGGCCGCCGACCTGCTCTGGTCGAAACCGGTGAAGAAGTACAAGGATCTCAAGATCGCCCTGTCCGAGGGTGGGACCGGCTGGATTCCGTACTTCCTGGAACGGGTCGACCGGACCTTCGACATGCATGCGACGTGGACGCTGCAGGACTTCGGCGGCAAGCTTCCGAGCGAGGTCTTCCGCGAGCACTTCCTCACCTGCTTCATCAGTGATCCGTTGGGAGTCAAGCTTCGTCACAAGATCGGGATCGACAACATCTCCTGGGAGATGGACTACCCGCACAGCGACTCCATGTGGCCCGGAGCGCCAGAGGAGTTGGGCGGGGTGTTCGACGACGAACAGGTACCCGACGACGAGATCGACAAGATGACGCATCTCAATGCGATGCGCTGGTATTCGTTCGACCCGTTCAAGCACGTCCCACGTGAGCAGGCGACGGTCGGTGCCCAGCGGGCCTCCGCGGTCGATCACGACGTCAGCATCCGCGCTCTGAGCAAGCACGAATCGGATGCCGGGCAGAAGCTCGCGGCGTGGGAACAGCAGATCAAGGCCGCGACCGGTATGCAGCGGTCGAAAGCCTAGCGGTCTCGGACACTATGAGCCCTTCCGGGGAGCGAGAGCCAATCACTCCCCGGAAGGGTTTCATCGTGTCGTCACCGTCGTGTTCTTGAGGTCGGTGACGATCGACGTGATCGCCTCGGCCGACAAGCTCTTCGGGAACGCAGGGATGACACGGTCCACGACCCCGACGCATCGCGCACGGAGCCGCTCGGCGAGATCGTCCACCGGCGCCACGACGGCGAACGTGCTCAGTATCTCGTCGGTGATGCAGTCCCCCATACGATCCCACTCGCCGCGCAACGAGAGCTCTCGCAGTTCGGTCTGCAGGTCGCCCCATCCGTGGAGTTCCAACACCTTTCGATAGGCCGGCGTAGAACCGTAGAACGCGACCTGTCGGCGGCACATCTCGGCCGCCTCTCCCCATGACCGCTCGTCTTCCCCCGTCACGACGAAGAGCGGTGACGTCAGTTGGAAGTCTGCGCGCCTGCGACCCGCACGGTCGAGACCCCGTTGCAGTGTCGGTAGGGTGACCTGCTCCTGGAATGCCTTCGTGGTGAACGGGTGGGTCAGCATACCGTCGGCGACCTCTCCGCACATCTCGGTCATCGAGCCGCCCACGGCGGCGACGAAGATCTTGGGGAACGACTGCGGCGACGGGTCCGGGGTGAACAGCGGCGACATGATCTTGTGCGTGTAGTACCGCCCCTCGAAGCGCAGCCGCGTGCCGTCCCGCCACGAAGACCAGATCGCCTGCAGCGCTTCGAGGAACTCCCGCATCCGCGGCACGGGGTCACTCCACGGCATCGCGAATCGCTTCTCGATGTGGGGCTTGATCTGCGTGCCGAGGCCGAGATTGAACCGGCCCTGCGAGAAGTCCTGCAGATCCCATGCGAGCTGTGCGACCGACATCGGATTGCGGGCGAAGGCAACTGCGATGTTCGTGCCGATCTCCACCCGGGAGGTGTGCTCGGCGGCCAGGGTCAGCGCCAGGAAGGGATCGTGATTGGTCTCGCCCGCCCAGCAGCCGTCGAAGCCACTCGCCTCCACCTGGGCTGCGGCGCTCGGCGCATCGGTCAGCCTGCTGGCGACACCGGAGTCGACGAGCAATGCGGTCGGGTCTGTTTCGTTCATCAGTTCCTCCGGTTCGGGGCACGCGAGGGTTCCCGGCTGCGTTCCACCGCAGCGAGATCGGCGTCGACCTTTTTCTTCAGCTCTTTCTTCGCGATCTTCCCGGTCGCCGTACGGGGCACGTCGTCGGTGACGTACATCGCCTCCGGGCATTTGAACGCCGCCAGGCGCGCACCGGCGAACTCCCGCAACTGCGACAGCTCGGGGCAGGCGCCGGCGCGTGGGATCACCACCGCGCAGACGAGTTCGCCCATCGTGGGGTCCGCAATCCCCACCACGGCGACGTCGGTTACCGACGGATGCTCGAACAGCACGCCTTCCACCTCGGCGCAGTAGACGTTCTCACCACCGCGGATGATGACGTCCTTGACCCGGTCGACGACGTACACGAAACCGGCCTCGTCGATGTAGCCGAGATCGCCGGTGCGAAACCAGCCGTCCACGAAGGCATCTGCCGTCGCGTCGGGGTTGTTCCAGTATCCACGAGTCGTCTGCGGCGAGCGGATGCACAGCTGTCCGAGTTCGCCGGCCCCGACGAATCCGCCACCGATGCGTTCCACACGTAGTTCCGCGGTCATGTTGAGCCGTCCCACACTGTCGCGGCGGCTCGCATACTCCGCGCCCACATTGCTGATCACCGACGAGGTGGTCTCCGTCGATCCGTACCCGTTGAACAGTTGCGTCTGTTCACCGAGCACGTCATGGACGAGTCGTGGCAGATCGGGTGGCACACTCGCCGCTCCCATCGTGAAGGTGGCTATCTGATCCGCGAAGTGCCGAATCCGGGGGTGCTCCAGCATCTCTCGGGCGATGGTCGGCACGCCGCCCAGGCCGGTCACGTTCTCGTCGGCGACGATCCGCATCGCCTCGTCCACATCCCATCGGCGCAAGAGAACGGTCTTCGCGCCCGATATCGCCGCCCCCAGCACCGCGGCCAGACCTCCGATGTGGAACAGCGGGGTGGTCAGAATCCCCGAACGTTGCCCCGACGACGCGGTGGCCGTGGGCAACCCGCCGTTCAGGGTCATGTCGCGGACCGGCATGAACATCATGTTCCAGATGTTCGCGATGGTGCCCCGATGTGTGGTGACAACGCCTTTCGGGTTTCCCGTGGTCCCGGAGGTGAACAGGATGGCGTTGGGATCATCGGGCGCAGGCACCGCGTAGTCGTCACGGGTCAGCGGCGGATGGCTCGTCAGGACGTCGAAGGCATGCTCGTCTGATGCCCCGGCTCCGACGGTGATCATCGGAGATAGCTCGTAGCCAGTTGTTCTGAGCCTGTCGGCCCTTTCCGAATCGGCGATGACGACCGAGGGCCGGGCCTCGTCGAGCGCCCGTGCGAGCTCGGGTCCCTGCCACCACGCGTTGAGCGGGACGAAGATGGCGCCCGACAACGCGGCCGCCCACAACGTGGTCACGAACTCCGGGAGATTTCGCATGGCGACCGCCACGCGATCACCCGGCTTGACGCCGTGGACATCCCGCAGAGCACGTGACAGACCCGCGGCCTGACGACGGATCTCGCCGTAGGTCAGACGCGCGTCGTCGAGGACGAGATAGATCTTGTCGTCATGCGCCGCCGCCATCTCGAAGAGGTCGACGAGCGTCGCAGGCGCATGAGCGAACGAACGCACCGGCACACCGTCGATCTCGACGGTCTCCACCTCGAAGGGACACCCTGGTCCCACGAGGTCGGCCAGCCGCTCGTCGTCCTCATAGCGTCCGACAAAAGTGAACTGATCTGTGACAGGACTGGTGGTCACCGAGGACTCCTCCACTAGAAGGGGCGACATACCCTGGACTTTGCTACCGTAAGTATTACAGTAGCAACAGGCAGAGCCTCGTTCAGCCCTTCGCGACGAGGCCTGCACACAAGAGACCGTCACGGAGAAGCCCCATGGAAGTACCGTTCACCTGGAAGGTCACCGGAAGGTTCGTCATCGGCAGGTCTCCCGAGTTCCCGGTCGGCGAATCGCGGCGTTGAGGTACTTCGGTTAGGACCTCGTCGCCTATCGGGACCAGTCGGGTGAACTCCACGTGATGACCGGGCACTGCAAGCATCTCGGCGCCCACCTCGGGCACGGCGGCAAGGTCATCGACGACTGCAATCGAGTGCCCGTTCCACGGTTGGCGCTGGGGACCGGACGGGTCGAATCGGTTCATCCCCTACGAACCGGATCGGCCGAACAAGCTGCTCAATCTGCGCATCGTCGAACAGCTGACGCGCCGGGAGAGTGAACTGGCGACCTCGGCACCGGCCGATCCGAGTCCGCGTATCGGCTCGGAGTGCAGCGATGCGCAGCGGGTGTATCTCGACCATGCCTTCGACATCGGCGCGTTCAATCCCGGCTTCCCCGAATACCGGTTCGACCATGGCATCGGTGGCGTGCTCGTGTGACCGGTCAGTCGGCGCATCACTGCGGCAGCGGCCGTGGTCTGGGTCAGCGGGCGCTCTCCGAAACCTGCCGACGACCGAGGCGACATGCCGAGATCGGGGTGGTCGCGCTGTGTCATGTGAACCCTTCTTGCCGCACCCGGTACCGCTGGTCGCGAATACTTGCTAACTTGGGAAAGTATTAACGGTATTACCTACCGTATAGCTAACAGTATCCCGTGGAAGGTGTGGTTTCAACGGTGACCCAAGACAGCGGCACGGCGGCAGAGGCCGGAAGGGTGTACGTCGATCGACGCGGGTCGGTGTTGCATCTCGTACTGGATCGACCGCGGGCGCGCAACGCGCTGACCGCCCCCATGGTCGAGACACTGATCGATGAACTCACCTCGGCGGCGATCGACGATACGCTGCGCGCCGTCCACATCTCCGGCAGCGGCAGCAACTTCTGCGGTGGCGCCGACTGGGTCGCGACCAACAGCGCGGGCCGTGAACGCCCCCGCAGCGGAGATCTGGTGCGGCGCATCCCACATGCTGCCCATCGGGTCGTCGAGCTGGTACACGACATCCACCTCCCGGTGATCTGCAGCGTCCGCGGCTGGGCAGTCGGGCTGGGCTGCAACCTGGCGCTTGCCGCCGACTTCACCGTCGCCGCCGACGATGCGGTGTTCTGGGAACCGTTCCTGACCCGCGGATTCAGTCCCGACTCCGGATCGACTTGGCTGCTGCCTCGTCTGATCGGCCTCGCGCGGACCCGCCGGATGCTGCTGCTCGGCGAGAAGGTGGGCGCCGCACAGGCCCAGGATTGGGGGCTCATCCATCGAGCGGTGCCGACCGCCGACCTCGACACGGCGAGCGGCGATCTCGTCGCGAGGCTCGCATCGGGTCCCACCGTGGCGATCGGCTTCGCCAAGGAGGCCATCAGGCGCAATCACAGCGCCGTACTCGCCGACGCCATGGACACCGAACTGCACGGCCTGGAACTGTCCTGCCGGACTGCCGATTTCAAAGAAGGACTCGCAGCGTTCCGAGATCGTCGGGACCCGGAGTTCTGCGGCCACTGACCACATCTGGTCGATCCGGACCGACCGAAGGGAACCACACAGAATGTCCTACGACACCATCAAAATACGAGGTGGACGCGCACACCGCCACCATCACCCTCAACAGACCCGACGCGCTCAACGCACGCAGCCCACACATGATCACCGAACTGCGTGCCGCTTACGCCGCGGCCGAGGACGACGATCAGGTCTGGCTGCTTCTGGTCACCGCAAACGGCCGGGCATTCTGCACCGGGGCCGACGTCAAGGAGATCCCCGGCGACGGGAAAGTCGTCAACGAACGCCCGTACCTGTCCACCTACGATCAGTGGGAAGCGCCGCAGGAGGGAACTCCACCGTTCCGGACCATGGCCAAGCCCGTCATCGTCGCGATCAACGGGATCTGCTGTGGCGCAGGGCTGGACTGGGTCACCACCGGGGACATAGTCATCGCCTCCTCGACGGCGACGTTCTTCGACCCGCACGTCAGCATCGGTCTCGTCGCCGGCCGCGAAGTGGTCCGACTGGCTCGCGTGTTGCCTCGTTCGGTCGCGCTGCGGATGCCGTTGATGGGTAAACACGAACGCATGGGCGCCGAACGAGCGCTCCAGCTGGGGATGATCAGCGAGGTCGTCGAACCAGACCGATTGCTCGACCGCGCCCACGAGATCGCCGCGATCGTCAATTCCAATGCCCCGCTGGCCGTACGTGGTACTCGCCTGGCCATCCTGAAGGGACTCGACCTGCCGCTACACGAGGCCGAGATGCTCGCCGAGTCGTTTCGCGAACGGGTGACGCGCACCGAGGATGCCTTGGAGGGACCACGCCCGTTCGTGGACAAACGAGCACCGGAATGGCAGTGCCGATGACCGTGAAACCCGCGAAGACCGTCGATTTCGAGACAATACTGCTCGACGTCGACCCCCACGATCGCGTCGCGACGATCACCCTCAACCGGCCCGCCCGGCTCAACACCTTCAACCGGACCATGTGCCGTGAGATGCAGCAGGCCTGGCAGCGCATCAAGGCCGACGACCGGGTCCACGCGGTCGTGTTGCGTGCGGCCGGTGACCGCGCATTCAGCGCAGGCCTCGACGTCAAGACACCGTACGGGCAACCCGACAACATCTGGAACCACGAGGATCCCGGCGAGCTGCTGAGCCCCAAGTGGCAGAAGATGTGGAAGCCGGTCGTGTGCGCCGTCTCGGGTATGTGCACCGCGGGGGCGCTCTACTTCGTCAACGAGTCCGATGTGGTGATCTGTTCGTCGGCGGCGACCTTCTTCGACTCCCACGTCACCGCCGGGCTCGTCTCGGCGCTCGAACCGGTGGGATTGATGCGACGTGTCGGTCTCGGCGAGACACTACGGATCGCGTTGATGGGCAACGACGAACGTGTCGGCGCCGATACCGCCCTGCGAATCGGCCTCGTATCAGAGGTCACCACCCCCGAGGAACTCTGGGATCGAGCGCACGTGATCGCGGCGACGATCGCCGCCAAGCCGCCGACGGCCACGCAGGGCACCGTGAAGGCCATCTGGGAGTCATTGGACAAGCCCTATCGGGCGGCGATGGACCAGGGGCTGATCTACACCAGGTTGGGCAATCCCATCGCAACGGCAGAACTACGCGATTGCGCCTCCCCGACATCACCGTCGTCGAACCCGAGGATCCGCTGATGACCGACACCGTCCTGGCCGAAGCCGCGATCGATCACCGCCTGGTGGCACGGATCGCCGCAGCACTGACGCTGCAACCCGACTCCGAAGCGGTGGAATTCGACGGCGACTCGGTGACCTGGGGAGAACTCGCCACCGTCGCCGGCCGGATCGCATCGATCGGTCGCGAACACGGCGGTCCCGCACCGCAGGTGGGTATCGTGCTGCGCAACAGTCCGGTTCACGTGGCCGCCTTCCTCGGCGTGTTGTTGGCCGGCGGTTGCGTCGTGGTGATCAACCCTGCACGCGGAGACGTCCGCAACCGTGCCGACGTCGACGACCTCGAGATGTCGGTGATCGTCGGGACCGCAGAGGATCTGGCGACGAACGTCGACGCGCAGCGCTGCACCACGGTGACGGTCGAAGACATGACGACCGATCCGAGCGTCAGGTCGGTGTCGTCGCAGGGCGACCACGTGTCCGGCGCCCAACGCCCCGACGTGGCCGTACACATGTTGACCAGTGGCACCACCGGGCCGCCCAAACGCGTCGCCCTGACCTACGACATGCTCGCCCACAGCGTGATCGGTCCAACCGACACCGCCCCACCCTCGCGGCTGAGCAGCGGGGTGGCCATCGTGAACGCCCCGCTCGTACACATCGGCGGTGTGTTCCGAATACTCCAGTGCATCGTCGCGGCACGCAGATTCATGCTGTTACCCCGCTTCGAACTGACCACCTGGGCCGACGCCGTCCGCAGGCATCGGCCGCGTGCGGTCTCACTGGTTCCGACGGCGCTACGCATGGTGCTGCATTCGGATCTGACCCGCGACGATCTCGCGTCGATCAAGGCGGTCACCTCCGGCACCGCTCCCCTGTCGGCGGCCGACGCCGACGCGTTCACCGAGAAGTTCGGTATCCCGGTGCTCACCTCTTATGCAGCAACGGAATTCGGTGGCGGGGTGGCCGGATGGACACTAGCTGACCATCGCGAGTTCTGGATGTCCAAGCGCGGCAGCGTGGGTCGGGCGCAACCCGGTTCACAATTGCGTGTGGTCGATGACGACGGCACCGCCCTCGGGCCAGACCAGACCGGTCTGCTCGAGGTCAAGCCGGGACAACTGGGCGCTGCCGCCACGTGGATCCGCACCACCGACATCGCACGAATCGACGACGACGGATTCCTCTGGATTCTCGGGCGCGCCGACCAAGCGATCATCCGCGGGGGCTTCAAGATCATCCCCGAAGACGTCCGCACTGCGCTGGAGAGCCATCCCGCGGTCGAAGGTGCGTGCGTCGTCGGGCGATCCGACCCACGTCTGGGCGAGACCCCCGTCGCCATGGTGGAACCCCGCCCCGGACAGGTGGTCACCGTCGACGACCTGATCGCGCACCTGTCGGGCAGAGTGGCTCGGTACGAGATCCCGACCGCGATTCAGATCGTCGACGCCATCCCACGCACACCGTCTGGCAAGGCCGACCTCTCGGCGGTTCGCGTTCGGCTCGATGGGGGTGACACGCACGCATGAACGTCTCCGCATCTCCCGCCTCGACGATCGGGGCACTGATCCGCCGTGGAGCGCAGGAACATCCCGACAAACCGATGGTGATCGACCCCACCGGGCAGGTGAGCTACCGAGAACTCGACGTGACCTCCCGCACGATGGCCGCGACCTTCGTCGACGCGGGCATCGGCCCCGGTACCCGCGTCGGGCTGATCATGCCCAACAGTTCGGGGTGGGTGCAGATCGCCGTCGCCCTCACCCGGATAGGTGCCGTCCTGGTGCCGTTCAGCACCCTGCTGACCGGTCGCGAACTGCGTGATCAACTGCGCGTGTCCGACGTCGCCCACCTGATCACCGTCGACGAGTTCCGGGGCCACCGTTACCTCGACGACCTCGGTGACGCGCTCGGATGTCCCGGACCTCGAGCCGGCGGGATGACCAATCCGGAACTCCCCGCGCTGCGCCGCATCTGGGGCCTCGACGAGGTGTTCCGCCCCCAGCGCTTCCCGGATACACGCACCGTGGTGGACGCTCTCGGCGACTCGGTCACCCCGGGCGATCCGATGGTCATCGTCTTCACCTCAGGCAGCAGCGGAATCCCCAAGGGTGTCATCCATTCCCACGGTGGGGCGCTCGGTGCGGTTGCAGCCGGCCTCGAGGCCCGGTGCATCGATGCCGACACGCGGCTCTATCTCCCCATGCCCTTCTTCTGGGTCGGTGGATTCGGCGCAGGCATCCTGTCGGCGTTGATCGCAGGCGCCACCCTGGTGACCGAGGAGGCCCCCGCGCCGCAGACGACCCTCGCCCTGCTCCATCGCGAGAAGGTGACGCTTTTCCGTGGGTGGCCTGATCAGGCCGTTGCCCTTGCCCGGCAGGCACAGTCGACCGGCATCAACCTCTCGACGCTACGTCCCGGCAGCCTCGAAGCATTGTTGCCGGCAGCTCGACGCGCCGAACCCGGTGCCCGGGCGAACCTGTTCGGGATGACCGAGTCCTTCGGCCCCTACTGCGGGTATCGGGCCGACACCGACATGCCGCGCTCGGCGTGGGGCAGCTGCGGAAAGCCCTTTGCCGGCATGGAGGTCCGGATCGTCGACGACACCGCGGGCACGCCGGTCGCGACCGGCGTCACCGGAGAGATCCAGCTTCGAGGACCGCACGTGATGCAGGGCATCTGCGGCCGCAGCCGGGAGGAGGTCTTCACTCCGGACGGCTACTACCCCACCGGCGATCTCGGACACCTCGACGACGACGGATTCCTCTTCTATCACGGAAGGTCCGACGACATGTTCAAGGTGAGTGGGGCCACGGTGTATCCGAGCGAGGTACAGACCGCGTTGCGCACCATCGACGGAGTCGAGAACGCGTTCGTCACCCGCGTCGACGGCGAGGCGGGCACCCGCGTGGCCGCCGCGATCGTCGGACGCGGCGACCTCACCGCTGAGTACATCCAAGAGAAGGCGAGAAATGTGCTGAGCTCCTTCAAGATTCCCACCATCTGGCGACTGATCGACGATGCCGAGGTGCCGCGCGGGTCGACCGGGAAAGTCGACACCCGGGCGCTCCGAGCGCTGTTGAGCACTCCCGTCGAGGTCGCCGAACGCGCCCCCGCCTCCGCCGGACACGCAGAGCGGTCATGACCGTCGACGAATCCCACGAAACCGGCCCGGCCACACCGAACCCGGTCACCGGACCGGCGGACATCTTCGAGACATTCGCCCAGATCGGCTACGGCCCGGCCCACCACGATGGCGCAGAACTGGTGGTCGAGCTACCGGTCGCACCGCATGTGGTGAACACACGCGGTGGTATCCAGGGCGGTCTGCTCGCCGCGATGGTCGACATCGTCGCCGGGCAACACGCCGTCGAGGGACGCCCCGCGGAGACCGGTGTCGTCACGTCCGACATGAACATCCGTTTCCTGCGACCGATCTCCGAAGGGGCCGCGCGTGCCCGCTCGCGAGTCCTGCACTCGGGACGCCGGTCGGTCATCGTCCAGGTCAACATCTTCGGGACACGGCCGGAGAAGCTCGCGGTCACCGCGACCGTCGACTTCGCGATCCTCACCGGGCCGAACGGAGGTCGTCCGGGCCGCACCGGCTGACGGCCGTCGTCCAGGCAGTTCGTCGCCGACCGGCGACATCCGAGAGAAGGGACCACATGCACATCACCGTGGACACCAGTCGATGTGTCGGCCACGGCATCTGCGAGGCAGGCCTGCCCGCGGTGTTCGAGGTGAACGACGATGGCTACGTCGACATCGACACCGATGCCGCAACCGAGGCATCGGCCGACGATCTGCGAGCCGCAGCACTGGGCTGCCCGTCGGCTGCGCTCACCGTCGACCCCTGACCTCACCAGACGACGCGATCGTCTCACCCGCCGGGACCTGGCCCGTGCGGTGATCCGGTATGCGCTACAGTGACCGCAATACGGCGCCGTGCCCGGTCGGCATCCTCGGCGAGGTCCGGGTGCGGTCGAGCGCGGCGTCGTCGGAGTCGAGTCGTGAGGAAAGGTGGTACGAGAATGCCACGCAAAGGGGACGCACCGAAGCGCGAACGGCGCGAACGTGGTTCCATCGACCCTCAAGAAATCATCAACGGCGCCTTCGAACTCGCCGAAGATGTGGGTGTCGACAACCTGAGCATGCCGTTGCTCGGCAAGCACCTCGGGGTAGGCGTGACCAGCATCTACTGGTACTTCCGCAAGAAGGACGATCTACTCAACGCGATGACCGATCGCGCCCTCGAGCGGTTCGGCCTCGCCGCCGCGCTCGAGCCCGCGACCGGCA
Source organism: Gordonia sp. CPCC 206044 (assembly GCF_048537895.1). NCBI lineage: Bacteria > Bacillati > Actinomycetota > Actinomycetes > Mycobacteriales > Gordoniaceae > Gordonia > Gordonia sp. CPCC 206044. Next base: position 557,784 of record NZ_JBCLVL010000001.1, on the reverse strand, counting down.
ACTGGCGCGATCGACTTCACGAGCACGCGCACAAGATGCGTGACGTCTTCGCCGCCAACCCGATCCTGTGCGACCTGATACTGATCCGGTCGTCCCTCAGTCCTCGCAACGCAGCATTGGGCGCCAAGGAGATCGAGAAGATCGTCGAGGGCCTGGTGGACGCCGGACTACCACTCGAGGACGCGTACGACAGCTACTCGGCGGTGCAGCTGCACGTCCGCGGAACGATCGTGCTCGAACGGCTACACGAGAAGAGCAAAGCCGAGGATGCCACCGCCCAGGCGTACTACGAGAACCTGATCATCACACCCGAGAAGACCCCGCTGCTCGCCCAGGCCGCCGCGATGGGACGCGTCGGCGGCGCCCCGGACGATCGCAACTTCGAGTACGGCCTGAACTGCATCCTCGACCACATCGCAGCATTGGTCGACCGGCAAGGCGCCGGGTCCAAGCCGCGCAAGGCCACCAAGGCCCCCGTCAAGAAGACCGCTGCGAAGAAAGCCGTCGCGAAGAAGACGGCCGCGAAGTCGACGCAACGGACCAACGTCAAGGCTGCCGGCAGCTGATCCGTATCCCTTGCCCGTCCATGTCGGATTCGACGTGGACGGGCCTTTTTCTGCGCATGATCGGTGCGGAGTCCTCGTCACCGAGCGGCGGGAACACTCCACTCGCTCGCTCGCACGGTAAGCTATTGTAAATTCAATAGTTGGCCATTCGGTGTCTCTCGTGCCGTCGACCCACGCGTAGACACGGTCATCCCCGGAGGTACACCGACCCATCCGAACCCGAAGCACCGTGACCACACGCGACAACATCCGGTTCGTCCTGGAATACCCGAGCGAACTACCCACTGCGCCAGACGATTTACTCCGTCCCGAGGTCGTGCGAGACGTCGTCGGAGCAGCGAGGAGTCGGGCTTCGACGGTGTGGCCCTCAGCGAGCATCCGGCGCCATCGCTCAAGTGGCGCAACAACGGCGTACACAACACCCTCGACCCCATCGCCGCGCTGGGTTCCATGGCCGCGGCGACCACCGAGATCCCCTTGTCACGAATCTCTACGTGCTGCCGTTTCACACGCCATATCTCGCCGCGAAGGCGCTCGGCAGTCTGGACATACTGGCCGGTGGCCGGGTGATCGCCGGGGTCGGGGCCGGATATCTCCGCTCGGAGTTCACCGCGCTCGGCGCCTACTTCGACCGTCGCGCGACGCTGTTCGACGAGGGGCTCGCGGCGCTGCGATCGATCTGGCGATCTCCCGAGAAGCCGGTTCGTGGAGACGATTTCGAGGCCATCGGTCCAGTCGCACTGCAACCGCCCCGTCAACAACCGCACCCGCCGATCTGGATCGGCGGGAACAGTCGGGCCGCGCTGCGTCGGGTCGTCGACCACGGTGACGGTGTGGATGCCGCTGATCGTGGACCCGGCCAAGACCTCGTCGATCCGGACGACGGCGATCGAGACCCCCGACCAGTACTCCGACGAACTCGCGATCCTGCGCACCCGAATGGCACAGTCAGGTCGCGACTCTGAGACATTCGATGTGCAGGTCGTCTGTCCACCAATCGATCTCGACGACGCCGCATCGGTGGCGTCGGCCCGGGCCTTCCTCGACGACATGGCCAGACGCGGCGCGACGTGGGCGGTGATCCATGTCGACGGGTCCGGTCCCCGGGCCGCAGTCGACTACATCAAGAGATTCGGAACTCTGTTCGCCGGCAGGTAGCCCGTCACCCGCCGGTATCGGGGACTGAACACCCGGTCTCGACCGTGACAGTCTCGAGCGTCGCGGTCACCGAGACCTCGGCGAACTCGTCGACCATAGGAGATCGCCGACAGCCGCGCAACGAACGCGGCGGCGGGGTCGAGTTCGGCCGACCCCGCCCACCCGTCACACCATCGTGTACTTGATCGGAAGATGTTTGAGCCCACCGACGAACGTCGTCGCGGTGAGCTCGGGCTCCCCGGCCAGTTCGATCGATCGCAGTCGCGGCAGCAGCTCGTTGAAGAAGCTGCTGATCTCCATCCGTGCCAGCGGGGCACCCAGGCAGAAGTGCACCCCGAACCCGAAGGCGACGTGTTTGTTGACCTCACGACCGACATCGAAGCGGAACGGTTCGTCGAACGCCTCGTCGTCACGGTTTCCCGACACGTACGACAAGAGGAGTGAATCTCCCTGCGCCACAGGAACACCACCGACTTCAGTGTCTTGCGTCGCGGTGCGCATGAACGCCTTGACCGGCGTCACCCACCGGATCATCTCCTCGGTCGCGGCAGGCAGCAGTTCGAGATCGTCGGTGAGCCTGCGCCGTTGCTCCGGATGCTCGATCAACGCGCGCATCCCACCGGAGATGCTGGAGGTCGTGGTGTCGTGGCCCGCCGTCGCGATCAGCGCGTAGTACGACACCGCATCGATGTCACCGAGTGGCTCGCCGTCGATGACGGCGTTCGCGATGGTGGAGGCCATGTCGTCGGTGGGATGTTCCCTACGTCGGGCCGCGAGCTTGCTGAAGTAGTCGAACATGTCCAGCAACGCATTCATCTGCTCGTCCGGTGGCGTGCTCCGCGCCAACTCGGTATCCGCCGACCCGACGAGTTCCTGGGTCAACGTCAGCATGCGGGGGAAGTCGGCCTCGGGGACCCCGAGGAGCGACATGATCACGTACAGAGGGAAATTCACGGCGACCTCCTGGACGAAGTCGCACTCACCCCCGGCGGCGGCCAGCTTGTCGACGTAGATTCGTGCCAATTCGTCGATCCGGGACCTCATCGCCTTGAGCGCCCTGGGCCGGAACCAGTTCAGCGCGACGGCGCGCATGACGCGATGCTCGGGGTCATCCATGTGGATGAGGGTCCGGATCTGGACGGCAGCCTGCAGCTCTTCTTCGGCCGCCGTCATCAGGACCGGGCGCGGCGAGTTGGTGAACACATCATTGGCACGTTCGACGGCCATGATGTCCTCGTGTCGGGTGATCGCCCAGAAGGGGTGGTAACCCGGCGCCTCCACCCAGGCGACCGGCGCCGTCCTGCGCAGGTGCGCGAGTGCAGCGTGTATCCGATCATCGTCGGCGTAGGCGTTCGGATCGGCGACGGCGGCCGCCGCCTCCTCGATGGTCGGTGCACTCATCCGCGGCTCCTCGATTCGGTCAGAAGGATTGGGCAGGGCTGGCCCGACGGTATTACCGTATGCCCAACAGTAATAAGCGCCGACAACGGCGTCAACCACGAGATCGCTCGAGCCGGGCCCGGACGGGCCCGCGACGTCACCTCACCGTGAACCGAGTGGCGTCGAGGATCATGACGACCCGATCAGCGACGTCGGCCGGCGGCTGCGTGTCGGCCACTCCGTATCGATTGCCGAGTTCGACGAAGAACGACCCTTCGTTGTCCTCCTCGACCGTCACCAGCCAACCACGCACCTCGAGCGCTCGTGACGGGGCTTCCGGATCGGTGATCATGAAGGCGTAGTTGGGATTCGCCTGCAAGCTCACGAACTTCTTGCGCGGGATGGTGTGACTCATGCGCAGATGGGCACCGTCCCACTTGAAGCGCATCGGCGACAGGCTCGGGGAACCATCCGGACTGACGGTCCCGAGCACTCCGACGATGGGCCTTTCCAGGAGGTCCTCATATCCCGACGGAACTTTGGAGATCATGCACTCACCATAGGACAGGGAACCGACTTCCCGAAAGATCTACGGTAAGGAACTACAGAAGTCCGTTCAGCGGCCCGCGGGAGCAGCCGACGGTCGGGCGGGCGCCCGGTCGGCGAGATCGCCGGCGATCATCGGCCAGGTGCGTCGCAGGTCTGATTCCCAGTACTCCCACGAGTGCGTACCGGTCGGACGATCGATGAGCTTCATCGGCACACGCAGACTCCGCATCCGCGCGGCCATGTCCCGGGTGCACGCGTTCACCGCGGCCTCGATCGCGCCCCCGAGGACCACCTGGTTGGCCAGGGTGAGCGGATTTCCCTCCACCAGCCGCGCGTTCATCTGATCGTACGGGCCGGGCAGACCGGTCCCCGAGGTCATGTAGACCTTGGTCCCACGCAGTTTCGGGGCGTTGATGTAGGGATCGTTGGCGCGCCACCCCGCACCCCCGACCGGGCCCCACATGTTGTTCAGATCGCCTTGCCCCCGGTCTGCGACGACCATGCGAATATAGGCCTGCCCCAACGGATCACTCGTGCGCGCACATCCACTGTAGGCGGCCACCGAGCGGTAGAGCCGCGGCGCCGCGATGGCGAGGTTGAGGACCGAGGTGCCGGCCATCGAGATGCCTGCGATCGCGTTCACCTTGGTGGTGTTGAACTCCTTGTCGATCAGCGGCGGGAGTTCTTTGGTGAGAAAGGTCGTCCATTTGTTACGCCCCAGCACCGGATCGTCTGCGGCCCAATCCGTGTAGTACGAGAACGCACCGCCGATCGGCGTCACCACGTTCACGTTCTTGTCGGCAAAGAACTTCACGTAGTCGGTCTTGGCCGCCCACGTGGCCGAGTCCTCGCCACCGCCGGCGCCGTTGAGCAGATAGAACGTCGGCCGCGGTTTGCTGGTGTCGCGTGGCCGCAGGATGTTCAGCGGGATCATGCGGCGCATCGATGCCGAGTACACCACTGCGGTGACCTGTTGCTTCGTGTCCTGGATGACGGTGTCGATCCGCGAGACCGCCGGATCCGGTTGCGGTGCAGCCAACGCCGCTGACGATCCCGCACCGACGGCCAGCATGGCAGCCATACCGGCTCCGAACCACGCCCAGCATCGACGCCCCATCCGCGCACGCACCATTTGCCCCTTTGATCACTTTAATAACCAATTTTCACAAATCGTATCCAGTGAGCCTGTCGACCCCAAGTCGAGCGGCCTGCTTGTTAGGCAGTTGTGACGTGCGGTCGAGTCGGAAACCGGTGCCGCGGAGCCGACGACCGGCGCGGTTTCGACGGTGCGGCGCGCGCCGTCAGACGTCGGTGTCGGGTCGACCCACGCGGGGCAGGATGAGGTCGAACGCGGTGCGCAGACACTCGCCGAGGTCCCGCTCCGGATCGGCCAGCCACAATTCATGTCCGGCGGTGGAAGCCGCCATCGCCGCATGTGCGAAGGCGACCGGGTGCGCGCCGTCGGCCCGGTCACCGGTCCGCTGCCCGACGAACTCCGCGATCGCCATCCGCCAGCGTCGGAAAACCACACTCGCCTGTGCCTGCACGGCAGGCGCATAGACGATCAGGTGGGCCCGCTGCCGGGCCCATTCGTCCTCGTCACGGCCATGATCGATCGCCGAGATGAAGGCATCGGCGACCACGCGCGCCGGTTCACTCGACACCGGCGCGTCGGCGAGCATCCGTCGGAAATGCGCGAGCTCGGCATCGGACTCCACCCAGACGACGTCGGCCTTGGTGGCGAAGTACCGGAAGAACGTGCGTCGGCTCACGCCGACCGCCGCGGCGATGTCCTCGACGCTCGTCTGGTCGAAACCGTCGCGGAGGAACAGACGTTGAGCGGCCGCGGCAAGTGCTCGGGCACTGGTGCTCGCCGGACGACCACCGCGGTCCGCTTCTGCCGACTCCACGTCGGTCCGACTCCCCTCGCGCATGCGCTCATGGTCGCACGACCCACACCGGAGACCGCACGATTCGGGTCTGGATTTATGACACACCGTGACATATCGTCGCCGTTGAGACGTGGATCACAGGGTCGGGACCTGAGGAGTTGTCACACCATGGGCAAGCTCGAGGGCAAGGTCGCCTTCATCACCGGAGCCGCACGCGGGCAGGGACGCAGTCATGCGTTGCGGCTGGCACAAGAGGGCGCCGACATCATCGCCGTCGACGTCACCGACCAAGTCGCGACGGTGCCCTACGACACCGCGCGCCCCGGCGACATGGAGCAGACCATCGAGCAGGTGGAGGCACTCGACCGCCGCATCATCGCGTCGGAGGTCGATGTCCGAGATCTCGCCGGCCTTCAGAAGGCCGCGGCCGACGGTTTCGCGGCACTCGGCCGTATCGACATCGTGCTTGCCAACGCCGGTATCAGCACGATGGCGCCGACGATCGAGATGGACGAGCAGACCTGGCAGACGATGATCGACATCAACCTCACCGGCGTGTGGAAGACGGTTCGGGCGGCGGTTCCCTTCGTCGTCGAGGGCGGTCGAGGAGGGTCGGTGGTCCTGACCAGTTCGTTGGCGGCAATCACCGTCAATGAGAACATCGCCCACTATTCGGCGGCCAAACACGGGTTGATCGGCCTGATGCGAGTACTCGCAAAGGAACTCGGACCACAGAACATCCGGGTCAACACCGTGCATCCGACCACCGTGGCCACCGACATGATCCTCAACGACGCCACCTACAAGCTCTTCCGACCGGATCTGGACAACCCCACGCGCGCCGACTTCGAGGAAGCCGCCATCGAGATGAACCGTCTGCCGGTCGCGATGGTGGAGCCGATCGACATCTCCCATGCGGTTCTCTATCTGGTCTCCGACGACGGACGGTACGTTACCGGGACGACACATGTCGTCGATGCCGGCGGACGCCTGTAGTCACTTCTCCCGCACCGCTCCCCGACGCAAAGGAACACACATGGGACTTCTCGACGGCACCGCCGTACCGACCGTCGATCACACCGAGGCCGCCGACCGGATGGACACATCCGACGATCTGGCCGCGCTCCGTCGTCGCATCGCGATGCAGGTCGTGGGTCGCGAGCGCGAACTCGACCTGGTGTTCGCCACGGTGGCCGCCGGTCGTGACCTGATCCTGGAGGGACCTCCGGGGACGTCGAAGAGCACGGTGCTCCGCGCAATCACCGCCGAGTGGGGAATCCCGCTGGTCCTCGTCGAGGGCAATGCCGACCTGACGCCGAGCCGCCTTGTCGGACACCACAATCCGTCCCGGGTGCTGCGCGAGGACTACAGCGCCGACAACTTCGTCGACGGCCCGCTGCTGGAGGCCATGCGTTCCGGCGGCTTCCTTTACGTGGAAGAATTCAACCGGGCACCCGAGGACACCATCGACACCCTGCTGACCGCGATGGCCGAGCGCGTCGTCACCGTGCCACGGGTGGGTGTCGTGGCCGCTCACCCGAGTTTTCGCGTGGTCGCATCGATGAACCCGTACGACAACGTCGGCACCACACGCCTGTCGACCTCTGTTCACGACCGCATGTGCCGCCTGGTCGTCGACTATCAGGATGCGGCCGCCGAACGGGAGATCGTCTCGCGCCGAGCACACCCGGTGACGCCCAGGATGGCGGCCGACGCGGTGGCGGTCACGAGGATGACGCGACGTCGTGACGACATCCGGCAGGGCAGCAGTGTTCGAGGTGCGATCGACCTCGCCATGGTCGGCACCCAGCTGTGCGCGATGCGGGGTGTCGAGGTGCCCGCGACCGACGTCGTGGACCCGCCGCGCGATCTGCCCACCGACTACACGTCGGCCTTCCTCGACGCGATGCTCGTGGCACTCTCGGGCCGTATTCATCTCGACGACACAGCGTTCACCACCGCGGAGGGCATTCTCACCGAGATCTGGCAGGACCACTTCCTGCTGCGCCCCGCAGCGGCCGAACCGGGTTGAAGAGAGGTCGAGGCCGACTCGCCGCTCACCCGCCCCTCGGCGCGGCCCTCCGGCCCTCGAACCCTGAAACCTTTGCGGCGCAAACCGAAACAGCTCGACGAGGAACCTGATCTGCTCGTCGCATCCGCGGGCGGGTCGGGGATGGTGGTGGCCGGCGATCGGGGACGAGACCCCCGGCGGCCCCCGCACCATCGCGGTTCGGGCACCACGGCGATCACCGACGAGGCCGGTGACCTCGACCGGACGGACGACCGAGTCGCGGTCGATGAGCAGGCCCGTGTGCGGGCCCGTCAGATCGCCCGGAAACTGGCGTTGGCGCAGGTACTGCATACCAGTCGGGCACCACGATCGGCGACCGGGACGCTGGTGACCCGACGATGGCGGGGCGACTCCGACGAGATCGACCTCGACGCCACCCTCGAGGCGGTGGCCGCCAACCCGTTACCCACCGACGACGACATCCTCGTCCGCCAGCGGGTCCGTCGGCATCGGTCGGTGATGATCGTCGTGGACATCTCCGGGTCGGCCAGGGGCGAACAGGTACGGACGGCGGCCGCGACGGTCGGCGCCCTCGTCGGCGAGTTGTCGCGGGACAGCGTCGGTGTCATCGCGTTCTGGTCCGATGCCGCGTTGATCTCCCCGCTCGGTGAACCGGTCGTCCCCGATCGGGTTGTCGACCAACTCCTCACCCTGCCCGCCCAGGGGCTGACCAACGTGGCGTTCGCACTGTCCACCGCGGCCGACGAACTGCGTGGCGCGCCGCGCGCCGACGCACGTGTGCTGTTGCTCAGCGACTGTGTGCACAACGCGGGTCCCGACCCACGCACGATGGCCTCGACGCTGCCTCGCCTCGACGTCCTGCTGGACACGTCCGGAGAGCACGACGCCGACCTGGGCCGCGACCTTGCCGACGTCGGCCATGGACGGTGCATCCCCATCGTCGATCACCATGGTGTCGCACCGGCGCTACGACGGATCTTCGCGTCGTAGCGTCGCATTCCAGCCGCCGAGAGCACCCGGAGTTCCGCCGACAGCAACCGTTGCCCGGACGTCTGTGGACCCCAAGAGGTTGCTGCCGGCGCGAAACCGGTTGCTGCCGGCGCGAAACCGGTTGCTGTCGCCGGGATATCGGTTGCTGTCGGCGACTTGGTGGTTGCTGTCGGCGGGATACCGGTTGCTGTCGGCGGGAAATGGGTTGCTGTCAGCGGTGAGTGAACGTCGGGTCGCGCTTCTCCACGAATGCGGCCATACCCTCGGTCTGGTCGTCGGTGGCAAAAGTGGAGTAGAAGAGCGCGCGTTCGGCGCGGACGCCCTCGGCGAGACCGGTTTCGAAGGCACGGTTGACGGCGTCTTTGGCCAGCGACGCGGCGATGAAGGACTTGGCCGCGATCGTGGCGGCGACATCCTTGGCGGTGGCGAGCGCCTCGTCGGCGGGCACCACTCGCGACACCAGACCGAGCCGGTCTGCCTCGTCGACCTTCATCTGTCGACCGGTGAGGACCATGTCCATCGCCTTCGCCTTGCCGACGGCCCGCGTGAGGCGTTGCGAGCCACCGATTCCGGGAATCACCCCGAGGTTGATCTCCGGTTGTCCGAAGACCGCGTTGTCGCCGGCGATGATGATGTCGCAGAGCATCGCCAACTCACATCCGCCGCCCAGTGCGTAGCCGGTGACCGATGCGACGATCGGTGTCCGCAGTCTCGAGAGATCGTCCCAGGCTCCGAAGAATTGCTCGGAGACCACGTCACTGTAGGACTTCGACGACATCTCCTTGATGTCGGCGCCCGCCGCGAATGCACGGTCCGATCCGGTGATGACGATCGCACCGATCTTCCGATCGCGATCGAATGCGGTTGCCGCGGCGACGACCTCGGTCATCAGCGTGGTGTTCAGTGCGTTGAGCGCCTTGGGCCGGTTCAGCGTGATGATGCCGACGCGCCCCTCGGTCGCGACGATGATCGTTTCGTGGTCAGACACTGGAATCCTCCTGTTGTGCAACGTCGATGGCCAGCTCGAGCCCGTCCGGCAATGCGTCGAAGAAGCCCTCGACGGTGGCCGCGGACACCGCCGAGTGCTGGGCGGGCTGCCACGAGGGATTGCGGTCTTTGTCGACGACCTGGGCACGGATCCCCTCGGCCATGTCGGGATGGAGCAGGCTGCGCAACGACACCCGGTACTCACGGGTCAGGGTCTGCGCCAGCGTGGGTCGCACGTCGCGCAGCGATCGCAGCGTGACGGCCAGGGCCGTGGGGCTCTTTGCCTCGATGGTGGCCGCGGTCTTGGTCGCGAACTCGGTACCTACCGCACGGCAGCCCTCGATGATCTCGACCACCGACTCCGCGGCGAACACGTCGCGGATCCAGTCGCGCTCGCCGGCCAGCACCGACGCCGGTGGCTGCTGTGCGAATGCGGCGATGGCGTCGTCGAGCGAACGCTCGCCGATCGTCCGGCGAAACGCGTCGAGATCGTCGGCGGGCACGAAATGATCGGCGAGTCCCATCGCGATGGCGTCGGCGCCGGACAACGAGCCCGCGCTCAGCGCGGCATAGGTACCGAGACCGTCGGGCACCCGGGCCAGCAGATGAGTGCCGCCGACGTCGGGCACGAAACCGATTCCGACCTCGGGCATGGCAAGCCGGGTGCGGTCGGTGACGATCCGGGTGTTGGCGTGGGCCGAGATACCGACGCCACCACCCATGACGATGCCGTCCATGATCGCGACGTACGGCTTCGGATAGCCGGCGATGTCGGCGTTGAGCCGGTACTCGTCGCGCCAGAACACGGCTGACGGACAGGCCGCGGCCTGCGCGTCACCGGCGGCCTGGTCGCCGCTGAGCGAGGCGGCGTCGCGGTGGATCGCGATGATGTCGCCACCGGCGCACAGTCCCCGCTCTCCCGCGCCCTCCAGGACGACCGCCGCGATCGTCGCGTCTGTCGCCCAGCCACGCAACAACTCATCCATCGCGGTGACCATCGGATGGTCGAGTGCGTTGATCGATTTCGGCCGGTTCAGCGTCAGTGTCGCGACGCCACCCTCGACCGCGGACAGCACCGACGGTTCGTCCACCATGCCTGCAGCTCCTCGTCCTCCGGGAATCTCCACACAGATACTTGCATATCCTAGTAATGGAGTACAGCGGTGGTGCCGATCGCTCCGGCGGGCCACCTCAGAGGGCGCGACTGCGTACCAGGACCTCGACCACGAGGGAGAGGACGGCCTCACCGTTCTGATTGGTGACCCTCGAGGACATCGTGACCAGGGTGCGGTTGCGGTCGTCGGACGACAGACCGTCGATGACGTTCACGCCGGTCAGCGTGTCGCCCGGACGTACCGGCGACAGGAAACGGACGTCGGTCAGGCGGCGACCCGCGATCACCGCCCAGCGGTCGAACTGCGCGTGCACCGACAATCGCTGGTACACCGCGATGGTGTGGATACCGCTCGCGATCAGGCCCCCGAAGGCACCGCCGGCAGCGGCGTCGGCGTCGATGTGGAAACTCTGCGGATCCCACTCGGTGGCGAAGTCGACGAGCTCGTCTTCGGAGATGGTGTGGCTGCCGAGGTGATACTCGAGCCCGACGACGAGGTCGTCACCGTGGACGACTCCGGTGGCGGTCAGGTCGTGGCACTCGGTCATCTGTCCTCCTGGTAGAGATCGCCGTACTCGGTACGCATGCGTTTCTTGTCGAGTTTGCCCACGCTGGTGCGGGGTAGTTCGTCGAGGAACAGCACCGTGTCGGGGAGCTGCCATTTCGCGAACTTTCCGGTCAGCACAGCGGTGACATCGTCGAGCGGCAGGTGCGACCCGTCGACCGTGACGACGAGCGCGACCGGCCGCTCCTGCCACTTCGGGTGGGTGACGCCGATGACCGCGACCTCACGGATCTTCGGATGCGCCACCAGTGCGTTCTCCATGTCGATGGACGAGATCCACTCTCCGCCGCTCTTGACCACATCCTTGATGCGATCGGTCAGCTTGAGATATCCGTGTTCGTCGATCCGTCCGACATCGCCGCTGCGCCAGTAACCGTCGACGAACTTGTCGGCATCGTCGTCGAGGTCGTGGTAGCGCTCGGTGATCCACGGTCCGCGCAGCAGCACCTCCCCCTGGCTGACCCCGTCGCGCGGAACGTCGTTGTCCTCGGCGTCGACGACGCGGATGTCGATCCCGGTGATGGGCAGTCCCTGACTACGTTTCAGGTCCCACTTCTGGTCCTCCGAGAACGATGCGCGCAGAGAAGGTTTGAGCGCACCGTTGATGGTGACCATGGGAGTGGTCTCGGTGGCCCCGTACGCGTGGATGATGTCGGCACCGGTGAGCTCGTCGAAGTCACGCATCAACGACAGCGGTGGTTCGCTTGCCCCGGACAGCAGCCGCGCACGGGAGAAATCCGGGGGCGCGGCCAATGTCTTGATGTAATCCATCATCGGCGCGAAGATCGCCGGCGCACCGTTGGCGACCGTGACCTGCTCGTCGATCATCGCGTCGACGAGCATCGCCGTGTCCTCGGCGCTGTAGCGGCCGGGCAAGACGAGCTTGGCATTGCTGTAGATGGCCGACTGCACGAGCCCCCAGGTCTGCGCGTGGAACATCGGCGTGATGGGCATGACCGCGTCGTCGCTGTTCATGCCGAGCTGCCCGACCTGCATCATCGTGTGCAAGACGATGCCGCGATGGGAGTAGTAGACCCCCTTCGGCCGGCCGGTGGTACCGGTTGTGTAACACGCACTGTAGGTGGAGTTCTCGTCGATCACCGGCCATTGCGTCACCGGCTGGGCCGCGGCGACGAGGTCTTCCCAGTGCCGCACGTCGGGCAGCGTGGTGGCGATCGCCGACAGCGGCCGGTCGGTCATGATCACCCACGTGATGTCATCGGATACGTTCGGCGCCAATGCTTCCGCGACCGGGATCAGCGTTTCGTCGACCAGGATGACCGACGCTCGCGAATGGGCCACGACATAACCGAGATCCTCGGTCCCCAAGCGCAGGTTCATCTGCAACATGGCCGCCGCGACACCTGGTATCGCCCAATAGAGTTCGAAGTGGCGCTTGCTGTTCCAGTCGAGGACACCGACGACATCGGCAGGCCCGACCCCGATGGCCCGCAGTGCGCCTGCGGCGCGCCCCACCCGGTCGTACGCATCCGCGTAGGAGTAGCGTTCCCACTCCCCGTTCGCCGCGCGATAGACGATCTCGCGCTCGGGGTAGGTGCGCGCCGCGTGCCGGATGATGGTGGTCGTGTTCAGCTGGTAGCGGTCCCCGTGCGTCGACGGCAACCCCTGCACGATCTGCGATCCCATGACACATACCTTCCCGGCGTCGAGCGGTCACACCTGGGGTACGACGCCTTCCAGTATGTATAGCACCACGCCACGCCCCCTCTCCGCCGCCTCGATCAGCCACGATGTGCGCAGGTCGAGGCGGCGCAGCGTCAGCGCATCGCGCGATCGCGTCGTGGTCAGACGAGGACTGCCGAGTCGGCGGCCTTGAGCGTCTCCGCGGCAACCCGCAGACCTTCGAGCGGACCGAACTCCACGTCCTCGTGCTCGATGTTGACCGCCATGTCGGGATCGACCTTCTCCAGCGCCCGCAGGAATCGTGTCCAGAAGTCCACGTCGTGACCGCGTCCGACGGCGACGAAATCCCATGCGGAGTCATCGGCCAACGGTTCACGACATGCTTGCCACCGAGTCCGGTCGGGTTCTCCGACAGTGGAATCCGAGTGAACCGCTCGTCGAGGACGCCGTGGATTCGGCAGCTGTCGTTGATCCGGGTGTCCTTGGCCGCCGCGTGCAGGACGAGCGGCCCGAGCCACTCGATCGCGGCGATCGGGTCGATGCCCTGCCAGAACAGGTGAGACGGGTCCATCTCCGCGCCGACGTTGGTGGCGCCGACCTTGTCGACGAGCCGTTTCAGCGTCGGCGGGTTGAACACGAGGTTCTGCGGGTGCATCTCGATGGCGACCTTCACGTCGTTGTCCCGCGCCAGGGCGTCGATCTCGGTCCAGAACGGGATGGCGACCTCGTCCCATTGGTAGTCGAGCGAGTCGAGATATCCCGAGTCCCAGGTGTTCACATGCCAGGCAGGCCACCGGCCACCCGGATGAGCCTGGGGCAGACCGGACATGGTGACCACGCGATCGACGCCGAGCAGTCCCGCGACTCTGATCGCGTTGCGCAGGTCGTCGGCGTCGTCGGGGCCGACCTCGGGATCTGGGTGCAACGGATTGCCATTGCAGTTGAGTCCGGCGATCTGCACGCCGGTGCCGTCGAAGGTCGCGAGGTAGTCCCGCGCGCTGACCTCGCCGGAGAGCAGGTCGGCGACCGGCAGATGCGGGGTGCCGAGGAATCCGCCCGCATTGATCTCGGCACCGGTGAGGCCGAGGGAGCCGATGACCTCGAGGGCCTCGCGCAGGGGTACCGAGTGCAGGATCGCGGTGTAGACGCCGAGTTTCATGAGTTCATATCCTTGTCGTTCAATGGTTTTCGTTGCCGCAGGGGCGATCGGGAAGGTGCGGTCACACGACCTTGACCGTTGCGCCGCCACCCCTGGCCGATTCGGTGATGGCCTCGACGACCCGCATGCTGTGCACGCCGACGTCGAAGCCGGGCAGCGGGCCGAGTTCGTCGATGCCGGCGACCTGATCGAGGAAGGCACGCGCCTGGTAGGCGAACAGTTCGGCCTTGCCGTGCCCGACTCCGCCTGCGTCCATCGGGAGGCCGCCGCGGATGTAGGGATGCTCGGGTCCGATGGTCACACGGCGCGGACCGTTGACCGCCCGTCGTGACACGACTCCCGGCCGGTGCTCCTCCGGGGCCGAACCGGCCGTTGGCACGTCGACGGGCGCGAGTTCGGTCGCGATCTGGAACTCCGCGATGCGCGCCAGTTCCCATGCGGCAGAACCACTTGTCCCGAACATCTCGAAGCCCAGTCCATCGGCCAGGCCGTGCGCGACCCGAGAGGCGGAGAAGGTGGCGGCGGCCCCGCCGGCGAATGTCGCGGTGAAGGTGGCCACGTCCTCGTTCTCGACCGGCGCCATCTCGTCGGAGACGGCCGCTCTCGTGTGTCCGTAGGTGGTGCCGATCGGGACGGGGCGCTCGGTGATCACCGTGTGGAACCGGGCGCCGGAGATCTCGGCGATCGGACCGCAGATGAACTCCGCGAGGTCGACGAGATGGCTGCCGACGTCGGCGAGTGCGCCCGTTCCGGGACCGCCGCGGTAGCGCCAGGTGATCGGCGAACCCGGGTCGAGGGCGTAGTCGCACCAGTAGTGACCGTTGAAGTGGACCAGGTCGCCGATCGTGCCCGCCGCGAGTTCGCGGCGGATCTGCTCGACCGCGGGGGAACGGCGGTAGGTGTAGCCGACCGCCGTGACGGTGTCGGCCGCGGCCGCCGCCTCGACCATGGCCTCGGCGTCGGCCCGCGATGCGGCCAACGGTTTCTCGCACAGGACATGCTTGCCTGCGGCGAGCAACCCCTCGACCATCTCGCGATGTAGGTGATTGGCGACCACCACACTCACCACGTCGATGTCGTCGGCGGCCGCGATCGCCCGCCAGTCGTACTCCGCCCGCTCGTAGCCGTATCGCTTCGCGGTGTCGTCGGCGACCGCGGCGTTGGCGTCCGCGATCGCCACCAGTCGCACATCCGGCCGGTCGGTGCCGAACAGGGTGGTCGCCATCCGATAGCCGGCAGCATGCGCGCGTCCGGCCATCCCACCGCCGATGACGGCGACGCCGAGAGATGTGTTGGCCATCGAGACCAGCTCCTTTGCCATTGTGCCGCCGGTGTCGTCGCCCCAGCGGTTCCGTGTGAACTAGTCCGGTCTACTAAACCGGTCTAGTTCCGGTACTATGGGCCGCGTCACAAGGGCCTGTCAACCCCTTTCCGGGATTGGCGGCCGTCCACGAAAGGAGGGCAGGTGGCCAACACATCTGCGCGGCCGACCATGCAGGACGTCGCCGACAAGGTCGGCGTGTCCAAGGCAACGGTGTCCCTGGTGTTCCGCAGGGCCCCCGGTGTCGGCGAGCAGACCCGGCGTCGGGTCCTCGAGGCGGCCGAGGAACTCGGCTACCGGATGAACCGCGCGGCCGCCCTCATGACCGCCCGTCGTTCACACCTGATCGGCGCGGTGGCGCAGATAGGCAACAGCTTTCACGCCGAGGTGGTCGAGAACATCGTCGCCGCAGCCGATCTCGCCGGATACGAGATCGTGCTCGGCGCCGTGACACCCACCCACGACGAGCAGCGCGTGATCGGAACTCTGATGGACTTCCGTTGCGAGGGAATGCTTCTCATCGGAACAGAACTCGAGTCGGCAACCATCTCTCGACTCGGCGACCAACTGCCGACCGTGGTGATCGGACGACGGACAACGGTGCCGTCCGTCGATGTCGTACGCACGAACGACAGCAGGGGGATCGGGGCCGTCGTCGATCACCTCGTCGCACTCGGACACCGGCGGATCGTCCACGTCGCCGCCGGACAGGGGGTGATCGCGTCCGATCGTCGCAACGGTTTTCTCCGCGCCCTACACCGACACGGTGTCCACGATCCCGTCATCGTCGACGCGGGCGGTTTCACCGAAGAGGCCGGGATGGCGGCGGCCGAACAACTGCTGTCCGCACCGATCCGACCCACCGCCGTGGTGTGCGCCAACGATCGCCTGGCCGTCGGCGTGCTCGACGTGCTGCGCCGCGGTCGGCTGGAGGTCCCCGACGACATCTCGGTCACCGGATTCGACGACAGCGTGCTGGCCCGGATGTCCAGCATCGACCTCACCACCGTCAGCCAGCAGCCGAAGGCCCAGGCCGAGCAGGCGATCGACGCCGTGGTCGGACGCCTCGATCGGCAGCGCACCGAGCGGGTCACCACCACTCTGCTACCGGAACTGGTGGTCCGGGCCACCACCGGGCGCGCCAACACCTAGCGTCCACCGCACCCGTACACGCAACCCTGGGAGCAGCCGTGATGCTCGGTGGCGCGCGGCCACCACATCGCTCTGTGAGACGATCGGTGACCATGGCGCATCACCGAGCCCCGACAGGCCTGCAGGCCGGTCGGCGAGTTCCCCTGACAATGCCCGACGAAGCAGCAGGGGAACCAGACCCGGTCGGCCGGTCCACGCAGTACCCAGAAAGGGACTCTTCTCGGTGTTCTCACGTCTGAAACCGAAGAGCAACCAGTTCTACGAGCTGTTCATGTCATCGGGTGCCGAGCTGGCGAACGCGACGAAGGTATTGAGCCAGCTCCTCGAACCCGAACCCGACATCCCGGAGATATCCGGGATGATGGTCGAGCTCGAGCACCAATGCGACATGGTCACCCACGAGCTGTTCCGCACCCTGAACTCGAGTTTCATCACGCCGTTCGACCGGTCCGACATCTATCTGCTGGGCTCGTGCCTCGACGACGTCATGGATCACATGGAGGCCGCGGTCCACCTGATGGCGCTGTACCGGGTCACCGAGTTGCCGCCACACCTGCGCGAGGTCATCGACATCCTCGACAAATGCGCCCAGCAGACTTCGGATGCGATGCCCCGTCTGTCGTCGATGAAGAACCTCGAGCCGTACTGGATCGAGATCAACGGCCTGGAGAACCAGGGCGACCGCATCTACCGCACCTTTCTCGCCGAACTGTTCGACGGACAACTCGACGCCCTGACCGTGATGAAGCTCAAGGACATCGGGGACGAGCTCGAGGATGCCGTGGACGCGTTCGAGAAGGTGGCCCACGTCGTCGAGTCCATCGTGCTGAAGGAGTCGTGACACCAGCGTGCTGGCATTGATCGTGGTCATCACGCTGGCCATGGTGTTCACCTTCACCAACGGGTTCCATGATTCGGCAAACGCCATCGCGACGTCGGTGTCGACCCGCGCCCTGACCATGCGGGCCGCCCTGGCGATGGCCGCGGTCGGCAACCTCGCCGGGTCGTTCTTCGGCGCCAAGGTCGCCTCCACCGTCGGAGAGGGCATCATCTCCCTGGAGGTGGGACCCGAAGCGATGCTGATCGTCGGATGTGCGCTGGTCGGCGCTATCGGCTGGAACCTCTTCACGTGGTGGCTCGGACTGCCGTCCTCGTCGTCACACGCGCTGATCGGTGGCATGGTCGGCGCCGCGCTCGTCGGCGGGATGTCGGTGCTGTGGGGCGGGATCATCGACAAGGTGGTGATCCCGATGGTGGTCTCGCCGATCATCGGGTTCTTCCTCGGCGCCGCGGTGATGCTGACCATCCTGTGGCTGTTCCGCAGATCGTCTCCGTCGGGCACGAGCCGCGGCTTCCGCCGGGCACAGACATTCTCGGCGGCCGCCATGGCATTCGGCCACGGCATGCAGGACGCCGCAAAGACCGTCGGGATCATCGTGCTCGCACTCGTCGTCGCGGGGTATCAGGACGACTACTCGATCCCGATCTGGACCCTCCTGCTCACCGCGGCCGTCCTCGCGCTGGGGACGGCAACCGGCGGCATGCGGATCATGCGGACGCTGGGGCGCAAGATCATCGAACTCGACCCGCCCCACGGATTCGCCGCCGAGGCGACCGCCGCCTCAGTTCTCTATGTGGCCTCGGTCGGCATGGGTGCGCCGGTGTCGACGACACACGTGATCTCCTCGGCGATCATGGGCGTGGGCAGTACCAAACGGACGTCGGCCGTTCGTTGGGGCGTCGCCGGGAACATGGTCACCGCGTGGGTGACGACCTTCCCCGCGGCGGCCCTGCTGGCGGCCGCAACGCTGGCCATCGCGAACCTGGTGACCTGACCGGTCGGGCCAGGCGAGTGCCTCACACCGACCGGTGCCGATCCCGGACGGCCTCCGCGCGCTGCAGGACCTCGTCTCGCAACCACGACGGCTCGAGGATGGTCGCGTCGACCTCGACCATCACATTCCACAGCGCACCGGCCGCATGCCTGCGCCCCGCGAACTGCAGTCGCACCCGCCGGCGGGAACCGACCGAGAGCACCGCCTCGGCGGCGAGCGCGGTGATCGTCGAGACGCGCTCGACATCGGCCGCGCCACATTCGACAAGCACCTCGACCGACTCGAACGAGCTCCGGAACCTCTCCCGATGGCGGGTCCACACCTCTTCGAGATCGACCTCGTCGAGACGATCCGCCGCTGTGTCCATCACCTCCACATCGGTGATCCTCGACACCCGGTAGACACGTTCGACCCCTTCGGAATTCGCGACCAGGTACCAGGCACCGCCCGCGACGATCAGACCGACCGGATCGAGCACACGCTCACGCTCGGGGCCATCGCGCCTGCGGTACATCACGCGGATACGCCTGCCGTCGAACACGGCCTGCTGCACCGGTGCGAGTGCATCCAGCGACTCCGGGGTACTGACGAAACCCTCCGGACGCACCAGAACCCGCTGCGCCGCCCGCACCGCGCGCGAGCGATGCGCCTCCGGCAATGCGGCGGCCACCTTGCGCATCGCGCTGTGAAACGCCGGCGAGTCCAGACGTCCGGTGCCCGCCAACAGCGATGTCGCCTCGTCGACCGTGAGACCGGTGAGGTCGGTGCGATAGTCGGGCACCAGGGCGAAGCCTCCCTTGCGGCCGCGCTCGGCATACACCGGAACACCGGACAACGACAGCGCGTCGATGTCCCGAAGGATTGTTCGCTCGGACACCTCGAGCTCGGCGGCCAACGCTGCAGCGGTCATCCGCCGGTGCTTCTTCAGGAGCATCAGCACAGCCAGGAGTCGTTCCGCGCGCACCCGTCGATCTTCTCTCAAAAACATGACAGAAGATGTCGTGTTTTCGCGTTTGACTGGTCTGCGTCAGTTGATCGCCACCCCGAAAGGACCCCGCCATGAGTGCTCCGACCGACCCCCGCCCCGTCTACGCCGCCGCGACCGCCTGGATGACACAGCTGCTGTCGTCGGTGACCGACGACCAGCTCGACTCCCCTACCCCGTGTGCCGAGTTCGATGTCCGCACCCTCGCGTCACACATCGTCGGCGTCGCCAACCGAGTGGTCGCCCTCGGCGAGGGCGCCGACCTGTTCTCGGTGTCGCCCTTCGCCGAGAATCATGACGCGGAGACCTATGCCCGCACCGTCGGACGAGCGATCGACCTCTGGGCCGACGACTCCAGGCTCACCACCGTGGTCAAGGTCCCGTGGGGTGAGGTTCCCGGCGCCGGAGCACTGTGGGGGTACGTCAACGAGACCCTGGTGCACTGCTGGGACCTGGCCGTCGCCACCGGCCAGGCCTCCGAAGCCGACCCGGCCATCGTCGAACCCACACTGACGATCGCCCGCCAATTCATCACCGCCGACATCCGCAGCGACGCGAACGTTCCGTTCGCCCAGGTCGTGGAACCACGACCAGACGCCGGACCGACCGAACGTCTCGCGAACTGGGGCGGACGCCCGTCGGAGGCGTGGGTGCGGTGAGCGCACTCTGACCGTGGGTGCGGTGAGCGCACTCTGCCCCCCCCCCCCGGCGAACTCATCGAGCCCCCGGACACCCCACCGGGGCAGGGTCCGGGCAGGCCGCAACCGCCCGGGCATACGATGGAATCGATGACCGACGACCGATCGCCCGACCTCACCGACACGGGCGATCGGCCATCGTCTGAGTCACCGTCTGAGTCACTGTCTGGGCCATCGTCTCCGCCACCTGAGCCGCCCGAACCGGCGGACACCCCCGGAACACCCACGCCGCAACTGCCGCCGAGCGGCATGTTCGCCTCGCTGCGCAACGCCAACTATCGGCTCTACTTCGGCGGGCAGGCGCTCTCCCTGATCGGCACATGGATGCAGGGGACGGCGCAGGCGTGGCTGGTTCTCACCTTGAGCGACTCGGCCTCCATGCTGGGGGTGATCGTGGCGCTGCAGGCGCTGCCGGTCCTGCTGCTGGGCCCCTACGCCGGGGTGGTCGCCGACCGTGTGGATCGTCGGCGACTGATGATCATGCTGCAGTCGGTGATGGGGCTGCTCGCCGCGGTGCTCGCGGTCCTCACGCTCGGCGGTTGGGTTCAGGTGTGGCACGTCGGGGTGCTGGCGCTTCTCCTCGGACTGAACAACGCCTTCGAGAACCCCGCGCGACAAGCGTTCATCCACCAGATCGTCGGGGTGTCGCTGATACGCAACGCCGTCACACTCAACTCGGTGATGGTCAACGCCGCGCGCGCCATCGGTCCAGGCGTCGCCGGACTGATCCTGGCCGCCGTCGGCGCAGGCTGGTGTTTCGCGATCAACGCGGCCAGTTTCGTGGCCGTGGTTGTGTCCCTGATCGCGATGAACACCGCGACGATCGTCTACGAGAAACCCGTCGCGCGCGCCAAAGGTCAACTGCGCGAGGGATTGCGGTATGTGGCCGGCATCCCGACCCTGTGGATCACGCTGGCCATGATGGCTCTCGTGGGCACGCTGGCCTACGAGTTCCAGGTGTCGTTGGCGTCCGCGGCGAAGGACACCTTCAGCGGCGGACCGCAGGCCCTGGGATTCATGACATCGTCGATGGGCGTCGGCGCCGTGGTCGGTGGCCTCCTCGTCGCGGCCCGAGGCACCACCGGATTACGACCGCTGACCATCGCGGCCGCAGGTTTCGGCGTGACCATCGCGATCACCGCCGTCGCGCCGAACCTCACCGTCGCAATCATCGCTCTGTTCTTCGTCGGCTGGTTGAGTGTGTCGTTCATGTCGACGGGAAACGCCACACTACAACTCAACTCCGACCCACAGATGCGCGGTCGGGTCATGGCGCTGTGGTCGGTGGCATTCATGGGTTCGACCCCGATCGGCGGTCCGATCATCGGCGCCATCTGCGAAGCCGCGGGGGCGCGCGTCGGGCTGGCGGTGGGTGCGGTCGCATGCTTCGTCGCCGCCGGATTGAGTGTGGTGGCCTGGCGCCGCCGAACCAATCGCCATACCACCCAACACGTCTGACATCCTCGGAGCCCGCACCCGGTTTTCACAGGAACGAGGAGTACAGTCCCCCCGGGCTTGGATGCGTCGTCAGAAATCCACGACGACGCGAACGACTCGAGGAGGCGCCGATGGTGACCGAGCAACCCGCCACGGCAACTCCCAAACCCGACAATCCGGACGAAAAGGTCAGCGCAGCATCGGAACTCGACGTTCCGACGCCGCCGACGACCCGCCGTGACAAACATCTGTATCAGGTCGACCTCGTCCGTTTGGTGACATTCGCCGGAGTCATCCTCGACCACGTTGTCCTCGGCATCGCGACACCTCTCAACGTCGCCGCCGGCGGGGTCGGACTGTTCTTGCGCTACACGCGCTACTCATTCTTCGCGCTCACCGGCTTCGTGCTCACCTACCAGTACCGCAACCGCGATCTGCGGCCGATCGCCTTCTGGCGGCGCCGATTCAAGCTGATCGGCCTGCCGTTCGTGGTGTGGAGTCTGTTCTACTGGGTCTACGGGCGCTACGAGGTGGGCGGTTTCGGCGGTCTCCGCGACATCTTCTCGACCACGGAGGGCATCTGGCTCGCCGCCAAGAGCATCGTCTACGACCTGATCACCGGAAACGCCTGGTACCACCTGTACTTCCTGTCGGTGAGCATGCAGATCTATCTCGTGTTCCCGCTGATCCTCTGGGTCCTGCGACGAACCTGGGGGTACCACCGATACCTACTCGCCGTCAGCTTCGCCTTCCAGATGACCGTGATGTACGTGATGGTGCATCCGCCGTTGCCGTTCTTCACCCACGGCCCGCAGCAGGTGCTGATGCGTCACCTGGTGGTGACACTGATCCCCTACCAGTTCTTCGTCCTCGCCGGCTGCGTCGCGGCCATGCATTACGAGGCGTTCCAGCGCTTCATGGTGCGGTGGCGCTATGTGATCCTGCCGCTGGGCGCGGTGGTCATGGCCGGGACCGCCGTCTACTACGTCCACGACGTCGATCAGGGCGAGAGCGTGTTCCGTGCCACCAACGTGTTCATGGTGCACAACTCGTTCGCCTACATCGCGATCATCCTGATGCTCTACGCGTTGGGCACGCTGTGGCAGGACCGTCGACGCGCCGGCTCGGTGACCGACCGGATGATGCGCACGGCCGCGGACCGCTCGTTCGTGATCTACCTCGCGCACGCCCTTGCGCTCGCGGAACTGGAACCGACCATCCGCAAGCATCTGGACATGTCACCGGGACTGTTGATCACCATCTCGTTCGTGGCGACGGTGGCACTCACCGTGTTCATGGCCGAGACGTTGCGGCGCAGCCCGATCAGCCTGATCACCACCGGCCGCAGCACGATCGACTGGCGCGAGCAGAATCCCACCCGCAGCATGCTCGTCGGCATGGGCGGGGTGGCGATCGGGATCGTCGTGCGCGGGTTCCTCGGTATCCCCGCGGGCGACCTGCTCGCCGGCACCGGGATCGTGCTCATGTGGTCGGCTGCGGTGGTGTTCTGGCACCAGTGGTCGGACCGTCAGCTCTCCGCCGTCGAACCGCCGGTAGTCGAGCCGGAGGTGGCCGCCGACTCCCCCTCGGCCCGGTAGTCCGACAACGATTTCCGAGAACCGCGACCGAGCGACGGCAGAGGCCCGTCCACGATGTGGGTGACACGACGGTGACGCCGCCCGGGTCACCGACGATGCACTCGTCGATACCGAGCCCCGTGGCTTCGGCGCCTACCGGTTAGGACACCTGACTCGGCGGCGTCCGCAGGGCGTCGAGAACAAGCCGTGCGACCGCGGCCTTACCACTCGGGTTGGGATGATAGGGCGCCGGGAATTTGAAACCGTACAGCCACGGTTGCGGAGAGCACACCGTATGCGCGGCACCGGCTTTCGAGGCCCTGACCAGTTGGGCTCCGGTGGCGCGTACCGCGGCGGCCGTCGCACGTGCGAGTCCGCCGGCCACGCGGACGGTCTGAGCGGCCTCCGCCGGGGTCAGCGGAACCTTGGCACAGACCGTTGCGCGAGCATCGAGAACGGGCAGGTAGTCGACGACGAGGATCCTCGCGTGCGGTGCCCGTGCACGCACCGCACGGATCAATCCCGTCAGCGATTTCTCGACGGCCGCATATGCTGCGGGCCCCGGTTCGGGGCGGATGTGCCGGCGGTGACCACATTTCGCGAACCCGGCGTGTGCGGGCAGGATGTTCCCGCAACTCAGGGACGTGACGCGCCCGATGTAGTCGATGTCGTTGCCGCCGACGGTGATCGTGACGAGGTAGGTGTCGCGGGTGACCGCATCGATCTGCGGCACCGTGGCGGGACGCTGCGGTTTGGTGAAGACGTTCGCCGACGTCGCGCCGGAGCAGGAGGCATCGGTGAGTCGCATCCGGGCCGCGGCGGCGACCTGGTGCGGATAGTCGTTCCCGGTCCGCAGGCACGGGACGTCGACGATCGGGCTCACATCCGGCCCCGCGGCGTATGAACTTCCCAGCGCGACATACTTTTTGCCGGCTTTGACCGGAATCTCGGTCCGTGAGGTCCCATGCGCCTTGGCCGGTGGGCTGGCCACCTCCGTGGCCGCGATGCCCGGGATCACGATCGCGGCGATGGCGGCACCGGACGCGACGATGGTCGCAACGCGGGTGAGGATGGCACGGCCCATGACGGAAGTGTCACACATCCCACCCACCGGCACTTCGTCGGCCACGCGTTGTGCTCGCCACATAATGTCGTCCGGTCGGACGTTCTCACCCGAAAGCGCCGAGTCGGCGCACGTTCGACGTCTAGGGTGAGCGCACCACACGGCCACAACCTGGGGGATTCGCGCATGTCAGACCGTTTCGTGTCCGGAGATCGCCGGCACCGACCACGCCTGGTGCGTCGACGGCTCGGAGCAGTCATCGCGGTCACGACCGCGGCCATCTCGGTACTCGCCATCGCGCCCGCAGGAGCGGCCACCCACTACTTTCCGGACATCTCGGAGGTGTCGGTACCGAAGGCGACCTGTGGTCCGGGATCACTGCCCGAACCGGGACTGCAGGGAGACGTGAGCGCCGAGGACCGGGACTCCGGTCGAAGCCGTCGCGGATACCGCTGCAATGTCGCCGAACTCGGCGGTGTCCGCGGTTCGGGTGGCGGCATCCTGTCGGTCACCTTCGACCACTGCAGCTACACCGGAAGCCTGTTCCCCGGCAACAACGTGATGTCGCAACCGGGTGTACAGGTGATCGACGCATCGCGGCCGCGCGCTCCGCGGGTCGTCGGGTCGTTGGCCGAACCGGCGATGCGGGGCGGCACCTGGGAGACCCTGAAGGTCAACCGCAAACGCAAGCTGTTGGCCGCGACGTCGGTGCCGCTCAACTGGGGCGGCGGCTTCTTCTCCGTCTACGACATCTCCGACTGTGAGCACCCGCGACTGTTGAACAAGGGGCCCGGCACCGCCTATCCCCTCCCGTTCGACTCGCATGAGGGCGGATTCTCGCCGGATGGTCGGACGTACTGGGCGTCGGGCATCTTTCCCGGCCACCTGACCGCGATCGATGTCTCCGATCCCACGACGCCGCGAGTGATCTGGCAGGGGCTGCACAGCTTCCTCGGCCACGGCTTCGGCATCACACCGGACGGCAATCGGATGTATCTGTCCAACGCCGCCGGGGTCACGGTGCTCGACGTGAGCGCCGTCCAACGCCGCGACCCGTACCCCCAGGTGCCACATGTCGCCGCCTACCTGTGGCCGGACGGGCAGGTCAACCAACACACCATCCCCATCACCTACCGTGGACGGCCGCACATCATCACCGCCGACGAGGCCGGCTCCGGTGGCGTGAAGATCTTCGACGTCACCTCGGTGAACCGGCCCCGGTATGCGGCGCAGATCAAGCTGCAGATCAACCTCCCGAAGAATCTCGACACCAATCTGCGGTCGTCGATGGGCGGATCGATCTTCAGCAGCAACCCGCACTACTGTTCGGTCGATCGCCCCGTCGATCCCACCGCATTGGCCTGCGGATGGGAGTCGTCGGGAATCCGGGTCTTCGACATCCGGAACCTGAAGCGGATCAAGGAGATCGCCTACTTCAACCCGCCCGCACGCACGGGTGCCACGGTCGCCAGCGCGCCGAACTCCCCACACGTCCTGGGATCGCTGCTCGGTGTGCCCGCCATCGAGTTCCTCAGCCTCGGCATGTCCATCGCCAACGGCAAGGTCCGCCTCGAGCAGATGATCGGCCCGCGCAGCGGGCGCATCGTCGGCGGTGACATGGCCACCGATTGGTGCCTGTCTCCCCCGGAGTTCCACGGTCGCCAACTCTGGACGTCGTGCTCGGACGGCGGCTTCTATGCGCTGGAGCTCAGTCGCGCGGCCTACACCCCGCCGGCGAACCAGGCGTCCACCCTGGGCCAGGGATGACCGCGATGTATCGTCGCGGCGTCTTCGTCGCGGCATCGTCGTGCGTTGCGATCCTCTTGGTGGCGATCGGAGTCGTCGTCGGGATGGCATGGCAGAGCACGAGATCCGCACCGGACGCCACCCCCACACCGAGCGTCGTCGACGTCGGGTTCGCCCAGGACATGTCCACGCATCACGACCAGGCCATCTTGATGGCGCGCAGCCTGTCGCCCGATGTGGCGCCGGAGATCCGAGGGCTCGCCGACCGCATCGTCGCGGCCCAGACCGCCGAGACCGCGACCATGCGCGGCCGACTGTCGTGGTTCGGCGCCGCCCCGACGTCGGACCATCCGATGTCGTGGATGTCGGTCTCGCAGCACCACCACTCGCCGCCCCCGGGCGGCCCGCCCATGCCGGGGATGGCGAGCGTCGACGAACTCACGCGTCTCGCCGCCCTACGGGGGCGTGCCGCGGAGATCCTGTTCCTGCAGTTGATGATCCGACATCACCGAGGCGGACTGACCATGTCGCAGGCCGCCCACAACGACCCGCGTGCGAGCGCGCCAACGAAACGTCTGGCTCTCACACTGATGGGCGAACAGGGCGACGAGATCGGCCAGATGACGTTGCTGTTGCGTGCCCGCGACGCGCAACCGCTGCCCGCCTGACCATCTCGGGAACTCCGGCACGGGGCGTCCCCGGTGCCGCATCCCCGGTGCGCAGAGGTCGCCTGTGAGTGCGCCGATGCCCCGGTCAGAAGATGTGCGGCAGGTCCGTCGACACGCGGTCGGTGAACTCCGGCTCGCGCTTCTCCAGGAACGCGGTCACGCCCTCGGCCACGTCGGCCATCGTGCCGCGATAGTAGATCGCTTTCGAATCCGCGGCGTGGGCCTCATACGGGCTGGCGGCGCCGGCCATCCGCCACAACAGCTGGCGGGTCAGGGCCACCGACACGGGCGCGGTGTCGGCGGTCATCCCGCGGGCGGCCGCGATCGCTGTCGACAGGACGTCCTCCTTCGGCACCACGCGCTGCACGAGCCCGTGCTCGAGCGCCTCGGCGGCACTGACCATCTTGGCGCCCATCGTCCACTGCAACGCGGTGGGCAGCCCGACGAGTCGGGGCAGGAACCAACTCGATGCGGCCTCCGGCACCAACCCTCGCTTGGCAAAGACGAAGCCGAACTTCGCGTCCTCCGATGCAATCCGCACGTCGGCGGGCAGCGTCATGGTGACACCGACCCCGGCGGAGGCACCGTTGATCGCCATCACCACGGGCTTGAGCGATGCAAAGATGCGCAGCGTCAGCCTGCCGCCCGAGTCCGGCGGGATCTCACCGGGTGCGTGCGATTCCAACTCGAAGGTCGAGGCCCCACCGCCGAG
Source organism: Gordonia sp. CPCC 206044 (assembly GCF_048537895.1). NCBI lineage: Bacteria > Bacillati > Actinomycetota > Actinomycetes > Mycobacteriales > Gordoniaceae > Gordonia > Gordonia sp. CPCC 206044. The sequence continues at coordinate 530,554 of NZ_JBCLVL010000001.1, read as the reverse complement.
ATCGGCGCCGGCGCAGAAGGCGCGACCGGTACCGGTGATGACGACGGCCCGCACCGAATCGTCGGCGTCGGTCTCGTCGAGAGCGGCCTGCACGTCCTCCCCCATCTGAAAGGTGAAGGCGTTCAGACGATCGGGCCGATTGAGTCGGATGATCGCGATCTCGTCGTCGCGCTCGATGATGATGGGCTGTTCGTCGCCCTGCTCGGTAAGTGAGGTCACCGCTTCAACCTACTCGATGACCGAGCGATCGGTCGGGGGTATCGGTCGGGGGTATCGGGAGTGGTCTCGATACGCTGCCTCGGCTGGCGCCTCGGCTGCTACTCGACCAGCGGAAGGGGCGGTCTCGATACGCCGCCCGGATGCGACTCGACCAGCGGGAAGGGCCAGCGGGAGAAACGAAACGGCGGCGCCACCGTAGAGGTGACGCCGCCGTCGTCGTGTTCGCGCGATGGAGCCTAGCCGGCCTCGCCCTTGCTCTCGCCCGCCTTGGTCAGTTCGGCGGGGGCGTCGGGCACCTCACGCGGCTTCTCGGAACCGACGAAGGTGAACTTGGCATCCTCTCCGTCGTCCTCGCCGTCCCAGCCCTCGACATCAACCAGCACGATCTGACCCGGGGTCAGCTCGTTGAAGAGGATCTTCTCGGAGAGCTGGTCCTCGATCTCACGCTGGATGGTGCGACGCAACGGCCGGGCACCGAGCACCGGATCGAACCCGCGCTTGGCCAACAACGCCTTCGCCTTGTCGGTGAGCTCGATCGCCATGTCCTTGTTCTTCAGCTGGGCCTCGACACGGTTGATCATCAGATCGACCATCTCGATGATCTCGTCGCGCGTCAGCTGGTGGAACACGATGACGTCGTCGATACGGTTGAGGAACTCGGGCCGGAAGTGCTTCTTGAGCTCGTCGTTGACCTTGAGCTTCATCCGCTCGTAGTTCGACGTCGAGTCGTCACCGCTGGTGAAGCCCAGTCCGACGGCCTTGGAGATGTCCGAGGTACCGAGGTTCGAGGTGAAGATCAGCACCGTGTTCTTGAAGTCGACCGTGCGTCCCTGACCGTCGGTGAGACGGCCGTCTTCGAGGACCTGCAACAGCGTGTTGTAGATCTCCGAGTGGGCCTTCTCGATCTCGTCGAACAGCACCACGGAGAACGGCTTGCGACGCACCTTCTCGGTGAGCTGCCCACCCTCTTCGTACCCGACGTAGCCGGGAGGCGCACCGAACAGACGCGACGCGGTGAACCGGTCGTGGAACTCACCCATGTCGATCTGGATGAGCGCGTCGTCCTCGCCGAACAGGAAGTTGGCCAGCGCCTTCGACAGCTCCGTCTTACCGACACCGGACGGGCCGGCGAAAATGAACGAACCGGACGGACGCTTCGGGTCCTTCAGGCCTGCGCGGGTACGACGGATCGCCTTGGAGACGGCCTTGACCGCATCCTCCTGGCCGATGATCCGCTTGTGCAGCTCCTCCTCCATGCGGAGCAGACGAGTGGTCTCCTCCTCGGTGAGCTTGAACACCGGGATACCGGTCCAGTTACCCAGGACCTCGGCGATCTGCTCGTCGTCGACCTCGGCCACGACGTCCATGTCACCGCTGCGCCACTGCTTCTCACGCTCGGCCCGCTCGCCGACCAGCTGCTTCTCCTTGTCGCGGAGATTGGCGGCCTTCTCGAAGTCCTGCGCGTCGATCGCAGATTCCTTCTCCTTGCGAGCATCGGCGATCCGGTCGTCGAACTCACGCAGGTCTGGCGGCGCGGTCATCCGACGGATGCGCATCCGCGCCCCGGCCTCGTCGATGAGGTCGATGGCCTTGTCCGGCAGGAACCGGTCGTTGATGTAGCGATCGGCCAAGGTGGCGGCGGCCACCAGCGCACCGTCGGTGATGGACACGCGGTGGTGGCTTTCATAACGGTCGCGCAGGCCCTTGAGGATCTCGATGGTGTGCTCCACCGACGGCTCGCCGACCTGGACCGGCTGGAACCGACGCTCGAGTGCGGCGTCCTTCTCGATGTACTTGCGGTACTCGTCGAGGGTCGTGGCACCGATTGTCTGCAGCTCGCCGCGGGCGAGCTTCGGCTTGAGGATGCTGGCGGCGTCGATCGCGCCCTCGGCGGCACCTGCGCCGACCAGCGTGTGCAGCTCGTCGATGAACAGGATGATGTCGCCGCGGGTGTTGATCTCCTTGAGCACCTTCTTCAGGCGTTCCTCGAAGTCACCGCGGTACCGGCTGCCCGCCACCAGCGACCCGAGGTCGAGGGTGTAGAGCTGCTTGTCCTTCAACGTCTCGGGCACCTGGCCGTTGACGATCGCCTGGGCGAGCCCCTCGACGACGGCCGTCTTGCCGACACCGGGCTCACCGATCAGCACCGGATTGTTCTTGGTGCGGCGGGACAGCACCTGCATGACCCGCTCGATTTCCTTCTCCCGGCCGATGACCGGGTCGAGTTTGCCCTCGCCGGCCGCGGCGGTCAGGTTTCTGCCGAACTGGTCGAGCACCAGCGAGGTGGACGGGGTGCCCGACTCGCTGCTGCGGCCACCGGTACCGGCCTCCTGCGGCTCCTTGCCCTGATAGCCCGACAGCAGCTGGATGACCTGCTGACGCACCCGGTTGAGGTCGGCGCCGAGCTTGACCAGCACCTGCGCGGCGACGCCCTCACCCTCACGGATGAGGCCCAGGAGGATGTGCTCGGTGCCGATGTAGTTGTGGCCGAGCTGCAGCGCCTCGCGCAGCGACAGCTCGAGCACCTTCTTGGCACGCGGGGTGAACGGGATGTGTCCCGACGGGGCCTGCTGACCCTGGCCGATGATCTCCTCGACCTGGCTGCGGACACCCTCCAGCGAGATCCCGAGCGACTCGAGTGCCTTGGCGGCCACGCCTTCACCCTCGTGGATCAGACCCAGGAGGATGTGCTCGGTGCCGATGTAGTTGTGGTTGAGCATCCGCGCTTCTTCTTGCGCCAGGACGACGACACGACGTGCGCGGTCGGTGAACCGTTCGAACATTGTTCTCCCTCACATTGCTAGCGCCCCGGCCGTCGGTGACCGCAGTGGCGTGAACTGCAGCACGGTCCCAGTGGTGTCTGGGTGACGACCAGCCTGCTTCCACTCTAGTGGTCGCCTTCAGTGCAGCTACAGTTAACGTCGGTCAGGAATCATTTCCGTGACGGTCACGGCGGGGGTCTGCGCGATACAACGACGCACGTAGGCCGCCTGTTCCGACGATCGTCGGCATCTGATACGCCCAGAGCGAACGGACCTCGATCGGACCTCGATCTTTCACCCCGCATCCGCCTCCCGGCGCCCGAGGTGTCCGAACCGCCCCTGCTCACGACCCTCGGGTGCCACCATCGGAACACGAGGAGGTGCCCATGACATCTGATTCCCGCTGGCCCGAACTCCGCATCGCGGACTGGTCCGAGACTCGCGACACCCTGCAGTTGATGACGCAGATCGTCGGCAAGATCCGCATGGCCAACACCCCGACGACGAGTCACTGGTGGAACGTGGTGCTCTATGTGTCGTCGCGCGGATTGACCACGGGTCTCATCCCGCATGATCCCGACGGCTTCTCGATCGAGTTCGATTTCGTCGATCACGAACTCGTCTTCAGCACCACGGCAGGCGCCCGCAGGACGATCGGCCTGCGGCCCCGCCCGATCGCGGACTTCTACGGCGACGTGATGACCGTGCTCGACGAACTGGGCCTGTCCACCTCGATCTGGACGATGCCCGTCGAGATCCCCGACGCCATCCGCTTCACCGCCGATCTCGACCACACCGCATACGATCCGAACGCCGCGCACTGTTTCTGGCTGGCACTGGTGCAGATCAACCGCGTCTTCGACGTCTTCCGCTCCCGCTTCACCGGCAAGGTCAGCCCCAGTCATTTCTTCTGGGGAGCGTGCGACCTCGCCGTCACTCGATTCTCCGGTCGGCCGGCACCTCCGCACCCCGGTGGCGCACCGAACTGCGGCCCAGAGGTCATGTGGGAGGCCTATTCTCACGAGGTGAGCAGCGCCGGCTACTGGCCGGGCCAGGGCGAGGCAGACGACGCCTCGTCGGAAGGCAACTTCTACTCGTACGCCTACCCCGAACCGTCGGGTTTCCGCACCGCCGCGGTGGCCCCGGCGGCCGCGTACTTCGCCGAAGACCTCGGCGAGTTCGTGCTGCCCTACCGGTCGGTCCGCGAGGCCGACGACCCGGACGCGCTGCTGCTCGACTTCTTGCAGACGACCTACGCCGCCGCCGCGGACGCGGCGCAGTGGGACCGGGCGTCCCTGGAACGCTGACGACGCGCCCGGCCGTCGGCGGTCCGCCCGGTCGTCACTTGAGCATTCCGTCGATGATCCGGTCGAGCACCTTGACCACCTCATCGGTCGCCGTTTGCCGGTCGTCGGAGGCCGCCACGTAGAGAGCCGATTCGTCGAGCGCGCCGATCGCCACGTGTGCGATGGGTCGAGTGGGTTGCCGTTCGACCAGGTCGAGGTCGATCGCGGCCTGCACCATGGCCTCGATCAGGGCGAAACCGAACTGTTCGCCCCGCGCGCGCCACTCCTGCCAGCCGAGCACCGACGGTGCGTCCACCAGGGTGATCTGATGGACGGCCGGCTCGGTGACGAGGTCGAGGAAGATCCGGACGCCCGCCCGCAACGCCCCGATCGGGTCGGTGACCGCCCGCTCACCGACCTGCTCCGCGATCTGCACGGTGATGGCCTGTTCTACCTCGTCGAAGACCGCGGTGAACAACCCCTTCTTGTCGTCGAACTGGTGATAGAGGGCACCGCGGGTGACACCCGCCGCCTCGACGACGGCCTGGGTGCCCACCTCCGAGTACCCGTGTTCGCCGAACAACGTCCGCCCGGCCGCGACGAGCGCCGCCCGGGTCGCCGCCGTGCGTTCGGCCTGAGTACGACGATTGACTTTCATACAGCGTGCACGTAACTTTCATACAGAGTGTTCGTAAGTTTCCGAGTTCCACATAACCACACCTTCGTGGGGAGATCTCGAACGAGGGCGGAACGTCGCCCTCACCCATCCGAACCCCACGTCAGTACTGCCGCCGACGACATCGACCGTCACGAGGCGGTCGGCATCACCCGCCCAGACGTGAGGACGCGACCATGGCCACATCCGAACCGACCACCATCACACTGCCCTCCGGGCCCGTCGAGTACGTCGCCGACGGCCCCGAGGACTCACCGCACCCACCCATCGTCTTCGTACACGGGGTCGGCGTGGACAACCGCATGTGGACGGACGTCGCGCGGTTGCTGGCCGATGCCGGATACCGCAGTTACGCACCGACTCTCCCGTTGGGAGCACACCGGATTCCGTGGGGTGAGGACGCCGACCGATCACCCCGCGGCGTGGCCCGCGCGCTCCGCGAGTTCGTCGCGGAACTCGGCCTCGACGGCGCCACCCTGGTCGGCTGCGACACCGGTGGCGCACTGTGCCAGTTCGCCCTTGACCAGGATCCGAACTTCGTCGCACGAGTGGTGTTCACCAACTGCGACTGCTTCGATCAGTTTCCGCCGCAACCGTTTCCGATCGTCTTCGGACTCCTCGCCCGGCCACGGCTGACCCGGTGGCTGATCGCCGGACCGATGCAGGTGCGAATGTTGCGCCACTCACCGCTGGGAGTCGGCCTGCTGGTGACCGACCCGGATCCCGACCTGACCCGGTCGATCCTCGAACCCCTGCGCACCGATGCCCGTATCCGTGCGAACCTGGCCGCGTTCGTCCGCTCGATCCATCCGGACGAACTGGCCGCGATCACCCCACGTCTGGCCCGGGTGAGCGCGCCGGTGGCGGTGGTGTGGGGAATGGCCGATCGCGCGTTTCGACCCGCGCTGGGGCGACGTCTCGCCGGCGTCTTCGACCAGGCCACCTTCACCGAGGTGCCCGATTCCCGGACCTTCGTGGCGATGGACCAGCCCCACGCACTCGCCGATGCCATCGTCAGGATCGGGCAACGCCCGCACAGCAACGTCTGACGCACGAACCCAACCCGCCGGCCGGCTCGTGTCCACCGGACCGAACCAAGGGCGACGGGACCGGTTCCGACGAATTCGTCGAGAGGGCGTCGGATTCCGGCGGCCACGTACGACGATGAAGACGTGAGCGGTGACCAACAGGATCCGTCCGACGGCGGACCCGACGCCTTGCTGGCCGTGTACGACGATGCACTGCCGGCGGTATACGGGTATCTGCTGCGCAGATGCTCCGACCGGCGAGTCGCCGAGGACGTGACATCGGAGACGTTCCTCGCCGCGATGGACACGGTGCGCCGCGACGGCACGGCCCGGCCGACGACACCGTGGCTGATCGGCGTGGCCCGGCACAAACTGGCCGACCACTGGCGATCGATGCAACGGACGCCCGAACCCGTCGAGGAGATCCCGGAGCCCGCCGACGACGACTGGGACGTGCTGCTCGACCGCATGGTCGCCCACCACACGCTCGCGCAACTGTCGCCGACCCATCGCGCGGTGCTCACCCTGCGCTACGTCGACGACCTCCCCGTCGGCGACTGTGCGGCCGTCCTCGACCGGACGGTCGGGGCCACCGAGGCGCTGCTCACCCGCGCGAAGCGAGCGTTCCGCGCGGCTTATCCGGAGAAGGAGGCCCACGCCGGGCCTGCCCACGGCACCGGGAAAGGAGGTCACGCATGAGCGAGCACAACAGCACCGACAACCGCGGCCGCGTCACACCGCCCGATCCGTTCGTCGTCCTGCGGGCCGCCGATACCCCGGGCTGGAACGAACCGGTCGCCCCCGACGCCGATTTCGCACACCGACTGCGTGACCGACTCGAGCGCGGGGCGACACTTCCTCAAGGAGTTGTCATGAGTACCAGCACGATTCAACACGACACCATCACCACACCGGTCGTGGAGCGCCCGGGTGCGCTCCCCTACCTCGCCATGTCCGACGCCCGCGCCGCGATCGACTGGTACGTCACGCATCTCGGTGCCCGACTGCGCGGCGACCCGATCGTCATGGATGACAACCGGATCGGACATGCCGAACTCGAGATCGGCGGCGGTGCGATCTATCTGGCCGACGAGTTCCCCGAACTGGGCCTGCGCGCACCCGCCGCAGGTCAGGTGTCGGTGAGCCTGATGCTCGCCGTCGACGACACCGACGCCGCAGTGGCGACGGCCGAACGTGGCGGCGCGGCGGTGGTCCAGGAACCCTCCGAGGGATACGGTCAGCGCCGTGGCACCGTGGTCGACCCGTTCGGTCACCGGTGGATGTTGGCCGGACCGTCGAAGTCCGGTGTCGCCGAGGATCGAATCCACACCGGCGACCTCGTCTACATGTCGCTGCAGACCCCCGACCTCGACCGCGCCGCCCGCTTCTATGCCGCGGTGCTCGGGTGGGAGTACGACCCGGCCACGCGACAGGTGACCAATCTCGGTCACCGGCTGGGCCTTTCGGACGTACCCGGCTACGGGACGCCCGGCTCGGTGTACTGCGTGTATGCGGTCGAGGACTTCGACGCCGCGCGCGTCCATCCTCGCCGCCGGTGGACAGGCATCGGAGATCACCGAGGTGTCCCGTGACGGCACACAGGTACTCGACGCGGTGGACGCTCAGGGCGTGCCGTTCTCGGTGCATGTGCCCGCCGCCGACGAGCCCCGTCCGGACCAACACCCGCGTGGTGTCGGAGAGATGTCGTACCTGACCGTCCTCACCCCCGACAGTGCACGCTTCCGCGCCTTCTACGGCGCCGCATTCGGGTGGACGTTCCACGGCGGCCGGATCGATGACGGCTGGGAGGTCGACGACGTCCGGCCGCAGATCGGCATCGCCGGAGGCGCCGACGACGCCACCACGGTGCCGATGTGGAACGTCGCCGACATCGAACTCGCCGTCGCCCGGGTCGTCGAGTCCGGCGGCAGGATCATCGAGCAACCCGAGCGGCAGGCCTATGGGATCAGCGCCTATTGCACCGACGATCAGGGAGCCCGGTTCTACCTGGGGCAGTTGTACTGACGACGGCCACGTACCCGACGTCGTCCCCCGAGGGTGCGGGGGACGACGCCGGGTACCGGTCGTCTCATCCGCGGGTCTGGAGCACCCCGACCAGGGCCACCACGAAGGCGGCGGTCGAGGCCACGGCCCGCACGATGTTCCACTGCACCCACGGCCCGATGAAGTCGGCCCAGGCCGCGACCGCTTGTGTTCCGGTGACCGCGCCTGCGGCGTCGAGCCGATTGTTGAGCGGCACGTTGAGACCCGCCGTGATCAGCAGGGCCACCGCGTACAGCGCGACCGCGGCGACCAGCCACCAGCGCAGGCCATCACCCCACCACAGCGCGGTGGCGACGACGCCGAACACGAGGGCGCCGACGAACACGAGCGCGAAGACCGGGTTGAGGATGGCGACGTTGATGCGCTGCATCGCCGCGACCGCCGACGTCGCGCCGGCCTGACGCAGACCGGGCATCACCGCATAGGCGAATGCCGCGAACAGTCCCGCGGCCAGGCCGACGGTGGTGACGGCGAGAACGAGAACGGTATCTCGGAACGAACTCATGACGGGACCTCCGGAAAGTGGTGCGCTCGGTGTTGTACGTCCCAGTTCAGCCCACCGGACACAGACGATCCATAGTCGAGAGGCTCGACTTCATACGCGATCGTCTCGGCGACCGACAGTAAGGTTCGACACATGGATGCGCTCGGCAGTCTGATCACCGGTCCACGGGCCGAGAACCCCACGATGCTGCGCATGGTGATGCGCGACCCGTGGTCGGTCCGCATCGAGGACACCGCACCGTTGACGGTGTTGGCGGTGACGCGTGGAACGTCGGTGGTGACCTATGACGACGGCACCGGTCATCGGATCTCCCGCGGCGATGTCGTGCTGCTGCGCGGCACGGCGCCGTACACGGTGGCCGACGACCCGACGCATGAATGGGTGGCCCGCATCGACGCCCACGGCAACTGCTTCGATCCCACCGGAACCCTCAGCGTCGCCGACACCATGACCTTCGGTGCCCGATCGTGGGGTAACTGTTCCGACGTCACCACCGCGAACACCGTCATGCTCGTGGGCACCTACGGCAGCGGCGACGTGAACCGACGGCTCGTCGAGGCACTCGACCGCATCACCGTGGTCGGCATGGGCGACGACCCCCTCGTGGCGGTGATGGAAACCGAGATCGAACGGGATGCGCCAGCGCAGGACGCCGTGCTGAACCGTTTGCTCGACCTGTTGTTGATCACCGGCCTGCGACGTGCGATGGAATCCGGTGAAGTTCTTGGCGCGCAATGGTATCGGGCGCATTCGGACCCGGTGGTCGGTCAGGCGTTGCGACTGCTGCACAACACCATCGATCAACCGTGGACGGTCGGCGCGCTCGCTGCACAGGTCGGTGTGTCACGAGCGGTGATGGCGCGCCGGTTCACCGAACTCGTCGGCGAGCCGCCGATGGCCTACCTGACCAACTGGCGGCTGTCGGTCGCCGCAGATCTGCTCGTCGACGAGACCCGATCGCTGGCGTCGGTGGCCCGGCAGGTGGGCTACAGCAGTCCGTTCGCGTTCAGCACCGCGTTCAAACGGCATCGCGGTGTCGCCCCGACCGCCTTTCGTCGGCGGACCGTGACCGCGCCCACACATGCCCGCGTGCCCACGTGATTCACTGATGCCATGTCTGTCCGCTCGACGTTCACCGGCCTCGCGCGGCGCCTCCCGTTCGGTATCGGCACGGTCACCATGGTTCTCGTCGCCGCACTCGTCGCGATCGTCGGGGTCGTGCTCGCGACCGGATCACCATCGGGCGCGTCGTCGGAGTACACCGACGGCCGACTGCGTGCCTATCACGACGCACCCGAGGTCGCGTGGACCCAATCGAGCGACACCCTGCCCGGCTATCGCGACGCGGCCGGGATCGAGGTCGTCGACACGTGGCGAGACCAGTGGCTGCTGTCCTATCCGTCCGGGATGGGGCGGGCCTATCTGCTCGTCGACCGTTCCGACGGGCAACCGACGTGGGACGCGCCGGTCCTGGCCGGACTCGGCTCGTGTGCGATCAACGAGGCGGGACAGGTCGGGTGCGCGATCAAACTCGGGGATCATCCCGACGGCTTCTATCTGATCGACGGTTCGGGGTCGACGACGTCGTCCACCGCGCTCGACGACACCCAGCGGGTGGCGGCGGTCGGAATGGACTTCCTGCGCATCGACGCAGCAGGCTACCGCGCGACGCTGCAGACCACCACGGGTCGCGAGATCTGGTCGCGGACCTTCGCTTCGGCGGCGAAGGTGTCGTCGAACACCGACGACGTGCTGTCGATCGCCACCGCAGACGGGACACAGTTCGTCGTCGACCCGGCGACCGGGCGCGACCGACTCTCCTGCAGCCAGTGTTCGATCACTGCCTTCGGTAGCGGAATCACCGTGCAGTACAACGAATTCGGCCACGAACGTGTCGCGTCCTACCCGATCGACGACGGCACCGTTGCTGATCGGCCAGTCGCCGTGTCCGAGGGATTGCGCGTCCTCGACGGGCCGTCGACGCTCCCGGTGCTCACCGGCACCGGCGACGGCCAGGTGCAGGCCGCCCAAGGTCGATACCAGATCCGCGATCCGGCACGCGCCGAAGCGCTGTGGCAGGTCACCGATCCCGAACTGTCCAAGGCCAACACGAAGCCGTGCGGCACCATGGTCGCCTTGGCACTCAAGGATCGGTCACGCCTGTTCTACACACTGCGCGACGGACAGCGCATCGGCCGCCTCGATCCGCCGTCGTTCGAGGATCCGGATGCCAACATCGACCAGCTGTCGTGTGTCGGTTCCTCGGGCGACACCGTCGTGTTCGCGAATCCGAACCAGATCACCGCATTCGACGCGCGTGCCGGGCGTATCGCCTGGACCCGCCCGGTGATCGGGTCGGCGCAGTCCGTCGACGGCTACCTCGTGGTTCGCGAGGGCACGACGCTCACGGTGCTGCGTCCGAACTGACGCACCACCCGACCGCACCACCCGCTGATCGAGTAGGGACCGACCCACCACCCGCTGCTCGAGTAGGGACCAACCCCACCACCCGCTGATCGAGTAGGGACCGAGCGTAGCGAGGACCCGTATCGAGATCACACACCAGGCATCAACACGACCTCGACCAGCGCCTCGGAGCCGACTGGCCAGGTGGGCCGACCGATCAGGACGCGGCCAGGAATGCCTGCAGGGCAGCCGAATACATCGGCACGTCCGCGGCGCCCATGAGCTCGCGGGCACTGTGCATGGCGAGTTGCGGGGCGCCCACGTCGATGGTGGTCAGGCCGGTCCGGCTCGCGGTGATCGGCCCGATGGTCGAGCCGCACGGCAGGTCGGCACGATGGGTGTAGCGCTGCATCGGCACCCCGGCCGTGTCGCAGGCAACCGCAAACAGGGCTTCCCCCACCGCATCCGACGCATAGCGCAGATTCTGGTTGACCTTGAGCACCGGGCCACCGTTGATGGTGATCCGATGGGACGGTTCGTGTCGTTCGGGATAGTTCGGGTGCGTGGCGTGGGCCATGTCACCGGACGCACACACGCTGGCGGCCATCGCGGCCAGGTAGTCGGCGCGCGAACCCCCGCGTGCCAACACGATCCGCTCGACGATGGTCCCCAGGAAGTCCGATGCCGCACCGCGTTCGGACCCGCTGCCGACCTCCTCGTGATCGAACAGCGCCAGCATTCGGGTGTGTGCCGACGGTGCGCCGTCCAGCAGCGCCCGCAGCCCCGCGTAACAGGTGCCCTGATTGTCGAGTCGAGGCGCGCTGAGCAACTCACGCTCGGCGCCGATGAGCCGCGACGGAGTGACGTCGTGGGTCATCAACTCCCAGCCGAGCACCGAACCCGGCGCCACCCCCGCATAGGACGCGACCCAGTCCAGGATGTCCGGGCCGTCCGGGTCCAGCGACCAGAGTCCGTCGACGTGGCGTTGCGGATCGAGCGAGACGCCCTTGCGATCATCGGAGAGGTGAATCGCCAACTGCGGCACCCGTAACACCGGTTCGGTGACGTGCACCAGGACGTGGTCCACGCCCGATCCGACCCGAAAGGCCAGTCGTCCGGACAGACCGAGGTCACGGTCGAGCCACGAGTTCAGCCACGCGCCACCGTAGGGTTCGAGCGCCACCATCCCCAGTCCGGCCGACGTCTTGTCCGGGCGTTGCTTGAGCCGCAGGTTCGGGCTGTCGGTGTGGCCGCCGACAATACGAAAGCCCTTGTCGTCGCCGGAGTCCCACGCAATGATCGAACCGCCGCGGATCACGTAGTTGCGGCCCGTCGCCTGCCCCCAGTCCTGATCCTCGAACAGACGCGTGTACCCGGCTGCCGCGAGCTCGGCCGCGACGGTGGCGCACACGTGGAACGGTGACGGGGAAGCGTCGATGAACGCTCCGAGCCCCTCGGCCGTGGCGGTGGTCTTCATGGTCGGTCGTGCGGTCACCTGATTCCTCCCAGCGAAGCGAACGACGGCACCCGATACCCCGCGACGGCGGCCAGCGTGGCCATCACCGATGTCATGAGTACGAGTTCGCCCAGATTGCCGATCCAGAACACGACGCCGCCCACGGCAGCCGCGACGAGCATCACCAGCCCGCCGAAGAACAGCCACGGGAAGCCCGCGTAACGAAATGCCATCACGCCGACGACGATGACCGCGAGCACGGTGATGATCGCCGGCAGCGGCGGGCCCGATGTCGCGGCGTCGGTGTATCGCAGTGCGTCACCGGCGTTCTCCGGCACCAGCTGGGCACGCGCCGCCTCGACGATGCCGATCAGGATCAGCATCGCGACCAGTGCCCATCCGCCGAGCGTGATGTTGCGGCCGTGGATCTGCCCGACGCCGAGACGTTCCACGAGATTGCCGGCCACGATGATCACCAGCGGCGTAGCGATGGCGTGAATCCAGAAGCGCGGCACGTTGAGTGCCAGCAGGACGTCGCCGTAGCCGACGAATCGGCCGATCGCCATGGCGAGGTTGTCATAGGCGAGTCCGACGAGGATGGCCGCGAGCAGCAGCGCGATGGAGCCGACCCGCGTCCACAGCCGGAGTGCCAGCCCGCACAGCGCGAGCATGGCGACCCCGATCAGTGCCAGGATCAGCGACGTCATCAGGCAGAGGCCAGGACGGAATCTATGACGGAGTAGAAGAGACCGAGGCCGTCGTCACTCGGGCCGGTCAGTGCCTCGGTGGCGTGCTCGGGATGTGGCATCAGGCCGACGATACGGCCGTCCGGACTCGAGATGCCCGCGATGTCGAGCGACGAGCCGTTCGGATTGTCCCCCGCGTACGAGAACACGATCTGGCCCTCGCCCTCGAGTTCTTCGAGCTTGCGGTCAGGCGCGACATAGCGTCCTTCACCCGACTTGAGCGGGATGAGGATCTCGGCGCCGAGTTCGAACCGGCTGCTCCAGGCGGTGGTGTTGGACTCCACCTTGAGCCACTGGTCGCGGCAGATGAAATGCAGACCATCGTTGCGGGTGAGGGCGCCGGGGAGCAGGCCTGCCTCGCACAGCACCTGGAAACCGTTGCAGATCCCGAGGACCGGCATCCCCTTGCCCGCCGCCTCGACGACGGTACCCATCACCGGCGCGAAACGCGCGATGGCACCGGCGCGCAGGTAGTCGCCGTAGGAGAAACCGCCGGGCACGATCACCGCGTCCACGCCCTTGAGGTCGGCGTCACCGTGCCACAGCTCGACGGGCTCGGCACCGGAGAGTCGGACAGCCCGGGAAGCGTCGACGTCGTCGAGGGTGCCGGGGAACGTGATGACGCCGATACGCGCTGTCATGTCGTCGGCCTCAGTCCGCGACGCGGGAGACGTTGAAGTTCTCGATCACCGTGTTGGTGAGGAGTTCTTCGGCGATGCGCTCGAGCGTCACGTCGTCGACCGTGTCGTCGACATCGATCTCGAACCGCTTGCCCTGCCGGACGTCGGCGACCCCGGAGAATCCGAGCCGCCCCAGGGCACCGACGATCGCCTGCCCCTGGGGGTCGAGGATCTCGGCCTTCGGCATCACATCGACCACCACTCGCGCCATGGGCAGTTGCTCCGTTCTCACTGGTGCGCTGAAACTCCGCCCCAGCTTACCGGGTGGACCCGCGAGCTTCGCGCGGCGTCGACCCGATGCCCGATCGGGTTCGCTCCCCCGTCCCGTGTTCGCTCCCCGATCAGAGGAGAGAACCCCGAGACGAAGGCGCGACCGGGTGAGGTGCGAGCGGCACTCCGACCGGCGTCAGAGAACGCTCTCGATGGCGTCGATGACCTCGGGTGCCGTCGGCTCGGTACGCGGACGGAACCGGTTGACGACGGTGCCGTCGGCTCCGACGAGGAACTTCTCGAAGTTCCACTGCACGTCGCCCGCCTCACCGTCGGCGTCGGCGGCCTTGGTCAGTTCCGAGTACAGCGGATGCTGGTGGTCGCCGTTGACGTCAGCCTTCTCCAGCAGCGGGAACGTCACGCCGTAGTTGGTCGAGCAGAACGTGGCGATCTCCTCGGCACTTCCCGGCTCCTGGCCCATGAACTGGTTGCACGGCATGCCGACGACCGTCAGTCCGCGGTCTTCGTACTTCTTGGCGATCTCTTCGAGACCCGTGTACTGCGGGGTGAGACCACATTTGCTGGCGACATTGACGACCAGCAACGGTCCGGTGAAATCGGCGAGGTTCAGTGCGCTGCCGTCGAGCGCCTTGACGGGGATGTCCTTGACGTTGCTCACATCACACGACGTTAGTGCAGACCGACGCCGCCGGGGAGTGCTGGGCCCACGCTGATCGGCGCGATGCCACAGCGAGCCGACCAGGTTAGGTCATGCTAACCTTCCGTGCCGAACGGCTCGAACGAGCAAGCCGTCGCACTGTCGAGATACGGGGATCCACTGGTGCAGTCCGGGCACGGGACACGACGCGCGTCATCGACGCCGATGCGATGGACACCGAGGGCACTCGCGGTCGCGATGGTTGCCCTCGTCGCCCTCACGGCGACCTCCACGTCGGGGCACGGGGCCGTCGCCACCGGCACGCCGTCGGGCACCACTGCACCGTCGGCCTCGACGACACGGGCCACGCCGAAGTCCCCCACCGCCGAGACCGACTCACCCGAGGACTACCGCGAACGAGCCGACCGGATCGCCCGATCGAATCGACCCCTGCTCGGCGACAGCGGCACCGAGGCGGGCCGCAAGACCTGCGCCAGTGGAGATTTCGTCACGTTGTCGGTGGTCTACGACTCCCTTTTCGAGTCGCTGCTGCCCACCATCCCCGCCCAGTTCCGCGACACCGCACGCCGACAGGCGGCCGCGGCACGCCGCGACATGCAGCGTCTGCACGTGTCCACCCTCGCCGTCTCCGACAATCCGTTCGCCATGGGCGCCGACAGCGACGATCCCGTGGTGAAGTACCGCACGCCGATCTCGCAGTGGATCGTCGTGGCGCTCTTGAAGATTCGGGACGGCAAGCAGAACGAGGCGATCCCGGTCGGCAATCTGACGATGGTCCAGGCGGTGGAGACGGCCTGGCTCTACCTCTTCGCCGGTGTCTTCGCACCGCTGCAGGTCGGCCTCGGTGTGCTGCCGGACATGGGAAGTCCACTGTCGGGCACCCGACTCGAAGCGCTGGCCGGCTCGTTCACCTACAACTCGATCCTGAAGGTCTTCGTGTTCGCCTCACGAAACCTGCTGCAGCAGCTGTATCAGAACACCGCTCGGTCGCTGCTGAACTCGTGTGTCGCGCGGATCACCGAGGCGCAGAGATCTCGCGCCGGAATGCCGGATCCGAACGCCGCCTATGACATTCCCATCCCGCCGATGATCCGGGAAATCGCCGATCAGGTGGCGCTAGCCGATTCCGAGACGTGCACCCCGATCGGTTCGTTGTCACTGCGTCGGATCGTGCAGCGCACCTCCGGCTACGCCCAGGGACTCGTCGACGACGACACCGCCAAGGCTCGCATCCGGGCCGAGGAGCGACGCATCCTCGGCTCGATGCGCTCGACACCGATCCCGCACAACCTGATTCCCGCCGACACGGCCGATTTCACCCAGGGTGAGGCACTCGCATCGCTGCTCGGCGGACAGCTCTCCTACATCGGTGGGGCGCCACTGAACATCGCGATCGGGCTCGGTCACAACATCAACGCCGGTGGTGATCCGCGGGCAACGGTTCCGCTGGCCGACCTCACCGTCACGAAGTCGCTGACGGCGTCCTACTACGCCTACCATCTGGCGCTGCATCTGTTCAGCACGATCGGCGGACTCCTGCAGGGCCCACTACTCTCGGCCGCAGGCATCACCACCCCGTTGAGCCCGGTGGGTATCGCATCCACGCTGCTCGGGGTTCCCCTGACCTACGGTCTGGAGACCTACCATCACGTGATCCGCGACCTGTGCCTGCGCGAAGACGACACATCGGGAACCGGGCTGGGTGCACAGGCACACAAAGACGCAGGGCCGAGCGGATCTCGCGCCGACCGGACTCCGACCACGAGCGCGGCCCGACGACCCTGAGCAGTTCGGTCGCTCGGATCAGATCAGAGGTAGATCACCCGGTGGCGCAGACTGCCCCACACGCGGCCGACGAGATTGCCGGTGACCCACGACCATTCGCCGCGTCGTCGTCGCGACCAGGCCCACGGCCACACCGGGCACAGCGCGACCACCACCCCCGCATGGATCGGGAACCACCACCACTGGCGGCCGGGAGCGCCGAACTGTTCGGCAACGCGGGCCTCTTCGCGCCCGTAGTCGACCGCCTGGGCAAAGGTCTCCCGCACTCCGGTGCGGTACCTATAGGCGACCATCGCTTCGGGGGCGAATGCGAACCTGTGACCGGAGACCTGTACACGCCAACAGAACTCGACGTCGCTACCGGCCGTCGGATAGGACTCGTCCCATCCACCGACGGCGTCGAACACCTCACGACGCACTCCGAGGTTGCAGCCGAACGTCATCGGCAGAAATCGTCCCAGCACCACCGGACGTTCCGGATCCGGCAGCGCCCGCCAGGCGGCGACGATCGGATCGTTCAGGGTCTCGGACTCCAACGGTCCCCCGACGAGATCGGCGTCGCGTCCTGCTGTCACCATCGCCCGAAGCCAGCCCGGATGGACCGCGTCGTCCTGGTCGCAATAGACGATGAAATCGTGTGCAGCGCAGCGGGTGCCCACATTACGTGCGTGCGAGGTGCCTGCGATGTCCGACGAGTCGACCCAGCGCAGCGCCAATCGGTCACGCAACGGGTGGTCGTCGACATGTCGCCGGAGTTCGGCGCTGCCCTCGTTGTCGCTGACGATGACCTCGAACGCCCCTGGATGGTCTTGCTGTGCAAGTGCATTCAGCTGGACCTCCAGGTCGGGCAGACCCCGGTGGTAGGCGATCACGACGGATGCGGTCACCGCAGCGACCTCCTCAGGGTGGCGACATCGACGGACCGGGCGGCCCGCCCGGCTGCGGTACCCGCGGCAGCGGTCACGGACCTCAGCACCATGAGGAGTCCACGCACGATCTCCTCCGCCGTCGCCTCCTCGAACAGGGCGACCGGGTAGAGCAGGGTGCCGCGCATACCGGCCGGTCTCTGCTGCGTCTGCCCGTCTCGCAGTTCGAGCACGGTGACCTCGAGTTCATGCTTGGCGACCGTGTTGGCCAACGGTTCTCGGGCGATCCGCACCCCGGCGAGATCGAGTTCGGACATCGCGGCCTCCTCGACGGTCGTCTGTTGCAGGATGAGGGTGGTGGCGAAGAATGGATGGCCTGCCGAGCCGCCGGGGTCACGGACGAGTCCGAACTCGTCGACGAGGTCGGGCACGGAGATATCCGGGTTGGCGAGCCCGCCGAGCAGTTGCTCCTGCACCTGCTGCATCACCTGGCCGAAGGTCCGGGTGTCGGTGACGTCGAGTCGCATCGGCAGGTCCTCGGCGAAGTTGCCGATCACACCGTCGACAGCGACATGGGTTCGGTTCGCGTTGGCCGTGCCGACATGGACATCAGGGTGACCGGCGCGGTCGGCGAGGAGCACCGCGAACGCCGCTTGCAGCACCGCGAACACGCCGACCGACGAATCCCGCGCGAGGGTGTCGATCGCCTCGTGCAGGGTCGGATCGATCTCGAATTCGAGTGCGGCGCCTGACGAATCCCACACCTCGCCACGACGGCCATCGGTACGCAGCTGAGCCCTCGCCGACAGTCCGGCCTCGTCCGCACCGAACAGTCGACGCCAATGGTCGAGCTGACGCCGGAACTCGTCGGTCCGGGCCGACCGGTCACCCAGCAACTCGGTCCGCCAGCGCGCATAGTCGACGAAACGCACCTGCGGTTGCGCCAAGACGGGTGCGACCCCGCTGTTGCGCGCGACGAAGGCCGTGATCAGGTCTCGACCGAGCACCGCCATCGACCGGCCGTCGACACTGAGGTGATGCGCCACGAGCAGGAGCACATGCGTGTGGCGGTCCAGTGCCAGCAGGTGCACCCGAATCGGCGCCCAGTGCTCGACGTCCATCGCGGTCCACGCCAGCCCGGACAACACCGTCGACAACGCATCCGGGGAGATCGGCATCGGTGTGAGACCGCGACAGATCGTGGCCGCCAACGACGAGGTCGGCAGCACCACCAACTCCGGTCCATCTCCGCGATCACGATGACAGGTGCGCAGAGCGTCGTGCCGGTCGAGCAGGTCCAGGAGCGCCGACGCGACCGCGTCGAGGTCCAGTTCGCCGGTGAACCGCACGGCGATCGGCACATTCCAGTCCCGTCCGGTGCCGGCGCGAACGGCTTCCCAGATGCGTCGCTGCGCAGGCGCCAGCGGCGCCGAGGCCGGGATCGGCCGGTCGCAAGCCGGTCCGGTCCAGCCGTCGTCAGTGCCCCGGGTGAGGCGCGGATCGCTCCGCTCGTCGGTCGGCAGTCCGGTCAGCCGGGCGCTGAACTCTTCCAGGTCGGCACTGTCGAAGAGCAGCCGCACCGGGATTCGGCAGTCGAGATCGGCCTCCAGGCGTGACGCCACCCGCGTCGCCGACAACGAGTTCCCACCGAGATCGAAGAAACTGTCCGACAGCCCGACCCGTGGGGCACCGGTGACCTCGGCGACCACGTCGACGACGCGTCGCTCGGTGTCGGTTCGCGGCGCGCGATAGACGCTGCGCATCCGGGATGGTCGGGGCAGCCGAGCACGATCGACCTTGCCGTTGTCGTTGTAGGGGAGGGCGTCGAGTACGTGGATCTCGGGCCGCAGATATCCCGGCAGCGAGGTGGAGATCTCGGCGGCGACGTCACCCGGCCGGGCAGCGTCCCCCGTCACGAAGCCGACCAGACGCCGGTCGTCGCCGCCCTCCATGATCACCGTCACCGCCGCATCCTCGACACCGGCGCATCGACGCAGCGCCGCCTCGATCTCACCGGGCTCGATCCGGAAACCACGGAACTTGAGCTGATGATCGCTACGTCCCAGATAGTCGAGTTCGCCGTTGCGGTTGCAGCGCACCAGATCACCGGTACGGTACATCCGGGTCCCGTCGATCGGGTCGGCGACGAACGAGGCCGCGGTGCGACCCGGATCGGCGTGGTAGCCCCGTGCCAGCTGCACACCGCCGAGGTAGAGCTCACCGACGACTCCCGGGGCCACCGGCTGCAGACGCCTGTCGAGCACCCGGAGCGTCACCGATGGTTGTGGTCTGCCGATCGGGATCCGGTCACCGACGGTGGTCACCTCGTGACCGGTCGCACTCACCGCACATTCGGTGGGCCCGTACAGATTGTGGACTTCGGCACGCGAGCCGCTGTCGCGGTGGCGATGCACCAGTTCGGCGGGCAGCTCCTCACCGATGCACAGGACGGTACGCAGCGATTCCGGAGGAGTGCCGGCATCGAGCACCATTGCGAGCGCCGACGGGACCGTCGGGAGCACCGTGATGCGATGGGTCGTCATGGCGCGTGACAACTCGCGGCCGTCACGCTCGGCCCCTTCATCGGCCAGCACGACCCGAGCACCGGTCTGCAACGGCCACCAGTACTCCCAGACGGACAGGTCGAAGCCGGCAGACGTCTTGACCAGCACGGAGTCGCCCGGGCCCATCGGGTGGCGTTCCTGCATCCATCGCAGTTGTTCGCCGACTGCGGCATGCGAGACGCTCACCCCCTTGGGCACACCCGTCGATCCGGAGGTGAACAGCACGTACGCGGTGTTCGCCGGACGGCTCGCGGCGGTTCGGGACTCCCCGATCGTCCCCTGGCCGGCGTCGAGGTCGAGCACGTCCAGATCCAGGTATCGACGATGGTCGGGTGCCGCACCGCCGACACCGAGGACCAGTACGGGCTCCGCGGTGTCCAGGATGAGTCGAGCCCGTTGCGGCGCAACCGGATCGACCGGGACATAGGCAGCACCCACCATCGCCACGGCGTACATCGCGGTCAGCTGCGCCAGACCGCGCGGTGCGGTGATGGCAACGCGGTCTTCCGGTCCGACTCCGTGCTCCATCAACGTGACGGCCAACGCAGTCACCCGCTGGGCCATCTGGCGATAACTGAGGATGCGGTCGCCGCTCACCACGGCGTCGACATCCGGGGTCCGCAGGGCCTGTGTGAGGAAACCGTCGGCGAGACCATGCGATAGATGTGTCGGATACGCTGCAGCGGTGTCGATTCGAGAACGTTCCATATCTGTCAGGAGGTCGAGGTCTCCGACGGGCCGGTGGGGCTCGTCGAGTAGACCTGTCAGGATCCGGACGTATCGCTGAGTGAAGTCGGTGGCCGTGTCGTCGTCGAAAAGGTCGGTGGCATAGACCAACTGACCGATCAGGCCGTCCGGGGTCCCGTCTGCGGTCCACCGGTCTGCAAGGGTCAGATGCAGATCGAACTCGGCGATCTCGTGATGATCGTCGATCACCTCGACGTCGAGACCCGGCAACGAGATCTCGAGCGGTCCGATGTTCTGGAAGGACAGCGCCACCTGGAACACCGGGTGGTGGGCGACGCCGCGGGGCACGTCCAGCGACTCCACGATCCGATCGAACGGGACGTCGGTGTTCGAGAAGGCGTGGAGGGCCACGTCTCTGGCCGCCGCGACAGCCGCGTCACCGGTCGTCGAGGGATCGATGTCGGTGCGCAGCGCCAGCATGTTGACGAACATGCCCACCACACCGTCGAGACGATGCTCACCGCGTCCGGCGACAGGGGTACCGATCACCACGTCACGGTTGTCCCCCAGCCGTCCCAGCAGGATCGCCAGTGCCGTGTGAGCGACCATGAACGGCGTCGCCCCGCGTGCGGCGGCGTGATCGGCGATCCTCGTCCGTAGATCTGTGTCGATGACGAAATCGATGCGTCCGCCGCGACCGCTCGGTCGGGCCGGTCGTGGTCGGTCGGTCGGCAGATCGACCACCGGCGGCGCTCCACGCAGTCGTCGGGACCAATCCTGCAACTGCCTCGCCGACGGTCCGTCCGGGGCGTCGAGCAGCGCACGCTGCCAGACGGCGAAGTCCGCGTATTGCACCGCAGTTTTCGACACCGCAGGGTTCGACACCGCTGGCGCATCACCCCGCACCCGTGCGGAATACCCCGCGGTCAGCTCGGCGGCGAGGGTGACCATCGACAATCCGTCCGCGCAGATGTGGTGCACCACGAGGACGAACACGTACTCGGCGCGCACGGAATCGATGATCAACAGTTCGGCGTGCACGGGTGGGCCGGCGGTGACGTCGAAGGCCGTACGCGTGATCTGGCGGATCGCCTCGGGCAGGTCGGCTTCCGACACCGGCGTCAGGCGCAGCGCGTCGGCGGGCGCGGGCCGAACAACCTGATGGGGCCCGTCGCCCGCATCCGGATAGGCCGTCCGAAGCACCTCGTGCCGTTCGACGAGATCCGACATCGTCGCGGTGAAGGCGTCCACGTCGAGATCGCCCGAGATGCGCAGCACGACAGGGATGTTCTCGGTGAGAGCACTGGGATCGTAGCGGTTCAGGAACCACATCCGCTGCTGCGCAGGCGACAGCGGAATCCGGTCCGGCCGTGGCAGGTCGCCGACCGTCGGGCCGTGTGACGCGGACGCCGCACGCAGACGGTCGACGAGGAGCGCGGCAGTGGGCGCGTCGAACAGGTCGCGCACCGACAGCTCACGTCCGGTCTCGGCACGGATCCGCGCCACCGCCTGAGCTGCGTTCAGCGAGTTCCCACCGGCATCGAAGAAGTTGTCCGCCAGTCCGATTCGTTCCCGGCCCAGCAGCCCGGCGAACACCTCGGTGACGACGAGTTCGTCTGTGGTGGTGGGGGCCACATAACCGGCGACGGCGAACTCCGGTGTGGGCAGGGCCCGGAAGTCGACCTTGCCCGCCGGGGTGAGTGGCAGTGAGCCGATCTCGGTTGTGACGGCGGGGACGGCGTACACCGGAAGGGACGCGCGCACATGCGCGTCGAGTCCGGTGAGATCCGGTGTCGACCCTCCGTGTGCACTGCCCTTCTCGGACACCACGTATGCCACGAGGACCGTCGTCCCGTCGACACCCGGTCGCCCGGTGACGACCGCCGCCGCGACACCGGGATACGAGCGGAGCACCGCCTCGATCTCCCCGGTTTCCACGCGGTGTCCGCGGATCTTGAGCTGTTGATCGGTGCGGCCCAGGTGGATCAGCTCGACCTCGGAGTCGCTGCGGTCGGCGCGGACGAGGTCACCGGTGCGGTACCGACGCGAGCCCGGCGGGCCGTAGGGATCGGCCACGAAGGTCGCCGCGGTGAGGCCGGGGCGCCCGTGATAGCCACGCGCCAATCCCGGACCGGCGACATGGAGTTCGCCGGGCACCCCTTCCGCGCAGTCGGACAGGGTCTCGTCGAGGATCCTGATGTCGGCCCCCGCGATGCCGCGACCGATCGGCACCGCCGCCGCGACGTCGTGCAGCGGGCCCGACATGGTGGCCATGATCGTGGATTCGGTCGGGCCGTAGGCGTTGAAGAAGCGCTTGCCCAACCCGATCCAGCGCTGCGCGGTCGACGGTGCGCAGGCATCGCCGCCGACGATCACCGTCTGCAGCCGGGGCAGCGGGTCGTCGGCATCCGGCCCGGGGTCGATCGAGTCCAAGACGGCCGGTGTCAGAAAGGCGTGCGTGATCGACTCGGACCGCAGGAATGCGGTGAGGTCGTCGGCACCCACGATGTCGGTGGGCGCGATCACGGTGGTCGCTCCGACTGCAGCCGCCAACAGGATCTCGAGTACGGCGGCATCGAAACTCGGCGATGCGAAGTGCAGGACGCGACTGTCCGGTCGCACCCCGTGCCGTCGCTGTTCGGCGACGAACGACGACAGGCCGCGGTGGGTCATCGCGACGGCTTTGGGCCGCCCCGTGGAACCGGAGGTGTAGATCAGGTAGGCCAGCTGGTCGACATGGCGAGCCGCAGGCAACTCGGTCGAACGGATATCTGTGTGCGGCAACGCGTCCATCTGTTCACGCAGCACCGGGTCGTCGAGAAGTACTGTGCTGTGCACGTTTTCGGGTACCACGTCGCTCATCGCATCCCGGGCCGCGACGGTGGTGACCACGAGCGAGGCGCCGGAATCGGCCAGCATGAAGGCGATCCGGTCGGCCGGGTATCCCGGGTCCACGGGGACGAAGGCGGCACCCGTCGCCGCCACCGCTCGCAGGGCGATGACCGACTCCACCGATCGCGGTATGCACAGCGCGACCACCGATTCGGGGCCGGCTCCGCGCGCGATGAGTACCCTCGCCAAACGGTTCGCGCGGGCCGCGAGCTCGGACGCACCGAGCTCCCGGCCGTGAGTTCCCTCGTCTCGACCGATCAGCCGATGACCGGCGTGTGCGAGGATATCGTGCAGCAGAACGGGTTCGGCCGGCGCAGCGCCGCTCAGGGCGGCGATCGTCGTCCGGTCGGTGTCGGTGAGCAGGTCCCCGTCGACCGGCCGTATCTCCGGATCGGCGACGGCCTGGCGCAGCACCCGAGCGAACCGATCGAGTACCGCGGCCCCCGTTTCGCTCCGGTAGACCTCTGGCCGATTCACCACGGCGAGGTCCACGCCGCCGTCGGACGTCGTGGTGGCGGTGAACTCGAGATCGAAACGAGCGATCGGGATGTCCAGGCGCAGCGGTGCACCGACGACGGATGCCTCTGCGGCGGGATGTTCGTCACCGTCGAGGGTCAGTGTCACCTGGATCAGGGGGTGACGGGCGCCGGCCCCGTCACGCGTGATCCCGAGTCGGTCGACGATCTCCTCGACGTCGAGTGCGCCGTGGTCGACGGCACCGACGATCGCCTCGCGGGAGCTCTGCACCGCGCTGCCGAATCCCTGTGTCGGGTCGATGGCGGTGCGCAGCGGGATCATCGTGACGAACATGCCGACGAGATCGGCGACCTCTGCCTCGTGTCTCCCCGACACCGGCGTACCGATGACGATGTCACGCCCGACACCCGAGCGGCCGAGCGCCACCGCGAGTGCGGCGTGCAGGACGGCGAAGACGGTGCTGTGTGTGCGTCCGGCGAGGGCACGGATGTCTTCGACCACCGCGGGTTCCAACGCCCGGTGGTGTACCCGCGACGGTTCGTCGATCCGGGGATCGGGTTCGGGCGCCGACACCGCGGGCACGCCGGCCAACCGCTGCGACCAGTAGCTCAGGTGCGCAGACAGTTCGGAGTCCGGATCGTCGGCGCTCCCGAGTCGCGCGGCACGGGCGAGGACGTGATCGGCGTACTGCAGCGGCAACGCCGCCCACTCGGGCGCGCGACCGGACAGCCGGGCCGTGTAGGCGCGATGCAGATCCGCGGCGAGTACGCGCAGCGACCAGCCGTCTGCTGCCACGTGGTGGACGGCGAGCACGGCAACGGTCTCGGTGCCCGTCTCCCGGACCACCACACGCATGGGCAGATCGACGGTCAGGTCGAAGGTCATCGACATCGCCGTGGCGACCGCATCGGCCTGCGCCGCGTCCCCGGGCGCGTCCGCACCCTCGAGGATCCGCAGCAGATCGCCGGGCCGCACACGCGTCATCGGCACCACCTGCTGATGCGGCCCGGAGAGTCCCTCCGGGTACACCGTCCGCAGGATCTCGTGTCGATCCACGACGTCGCCGATCGCCGCGCGCAACGCGTCGGCGTCCAGGCGCTGCGGGATGCGCACCGGCGCAACGATCAGGTAGGCCGACGATGTCGGATCTAGCCGGTTGTGCAGCCACATCTGTGTCTGGACCGGACTCAACGGGATCTCCGACGGCCGGGCCACCGGAGCCGACGGCGTGGCCATCGCACGGTCGGAGGCCGCGGCGACCGCCGACGCTGTGCGGCCCTCGAAGACCGCGCGCACCGGCACCCGGACACCCAGTTCTCGCGCGATGTCGGCGACCACGCGGGTTGCGACCAACGAGTTGCCGCCGACCTCGAAGAAGTCGTCGTCGACCCCGAAATCCTCACCCAGGTACCCCCGGATGATTCGCAGGACGACCGCTTCGGTCTCGGTCCGTGCCGCCGTACCGGTGCCATGAGACGACGCCGGCGGAGTCAACGCTGCGCGGTCGACCTTTCCGCTGCTCGTGATGGGCAGGGCCGCAACGATCGTCACGTGCGCGGGCACCATGTGATCGGGCAGGGCGTGTGCACAGTGTGCACGCAGGGCTGCGGCCACCGGTTCCGGCTCGGTCTCGGCGGGCACGACGTGTGCCACCAGCTGCGCTCCCGACCGCGGGTCGTCGTGCACCACCACCACGGCGGCGGCCACGCCCGGATGCGCATGCAGGACACTCTCGATCTCGCCGAGTTCGACCCGCTGTCCACGGATCTTCACCTGGAAGTCGCTGCGTCCCAGGTACTCCAGCACCGGGTCGGTCTCCCGGTCGCGGGGGCGACGCCACCTGACCAGATCGCCGGTGCGGTACAGGCGACCACCGTCGCCCCACGGCGAGGCGACGAAGCGGGCCGCGGTGAGATCGCCGCGTCCGTGGTAGCCGCGGGCGAGTTGCAGCCCACCGAGGTAGAGTTCGCCGACCACACCGGCGGCCACCGGACGCAGCCGGTGATCGAGGACGTGGACGTGGTTGCCCGCGGTCGGCCGTCCGATCGGTATCGACAGATCCGAGGCGTCGCGCAGCACCTGCGTCGCGGTGACGTCCACGGCGGCCTCGGTGGGCCCGTAGAGGTTGTGCAACTCTGCCGATGTGCCGGCCAACACGGCCGCCGCAGTTCCCGCGCCCAGTGCCTCGCCGCTGGTGAACACCAGCCGCAGCGAGTCGACGTCGGCCGGCGAGGTGTCCGCCGCCAAGAATGCGTCGAGCATGGTGGGCACGAAGTGGATCACCGAGACGTGGTGTGCGCGGATCAATTCGGCCAGCACCATCGGATCACGGTGGGCATCCGGTGACGCGATCACCAGATCGGCTCCGGTGGCGAACGGCCAGAACAACTCCCACACGGACACGTCGAAGGTGATCGGGGTCTTCTGTAACACCACGTCGTCGGCGCCGATCGGGTGTCGGGTCTGCATCCAGTCCAGCCGGTTGACGATCGCCTCGTGGCTCACGGTGACCGCCTTGGGCACGCCGGTCGATCCCGAGGTGAACAAGATGTAGGCCGGATGGGCGGGCAGCAGCGGTGCACGGCGATCGCCGTCGGCGATCACCGCGTCGTCTCGGCCCAGATGCCGATCGGTCGGGTCGATCACGCGGTCGGCGTAGCGGGGCGGCAGCTTCGGGGCGATCGACTCGTCGCCCACCACCAGGACCGGATCGGTGATGTCGATCATCGCCGCCACACGCGCCGCCGGTTGTGCCGGATCGATCGCCACGTACGCGCCGCCCGCCACCACCACCGCGTGGATGGCGACGAGCATCTCGACCGACCGTGGCACGGCGATCGCGACGGTACGTTCCGGCGCCACCCCGGCGGCGATGAAGGCGCGGGCGGTGCGTGCCACCCATCGGTGGAAGTCGGGTACCGTCATCGTCGACCCCTCGTCGACGATGACAGCGTCGGCGACACCGGATTCGTTGGCGGCCAACAACTCCGGCAAGGTGCGAACGCACGGGTCGGTCGGCGTCCGCGGTGCTGTCCCCCACCGTCGCAGCATCGTGAGGCGATCGTCGGCGGTGAGCACGTCGATGTCGTGCAGGCGCGGGGAAGCGATGTCGGATGCCGCGACGAAGCTGCGCAGTACGTGGAGCAGCATGTCGGCGAATCCGGTCACCGTCGTGTGATCGAACAGGTCGGTGGCATAGGTCCACCGAGCCCGCAGCGACTCCCCGTCCGGAGTCGTCTCCGGCACGTCGACGGTGAGGTGGAGATCGAAGCGGGCCAACGCGATCTCGACCGGGATCGGGGTCGCGGTGAGATCGCCACCGTGTAGGGCGTCGGGGGTCGGTTCGCCGAAGGCGAGCATCGTCTGGAACACCGGGTGGTGGGCGCCACCGCGATCCGGCTCGAACTCGTCGGCGATCTCGTCGAACGGGATCTCCGAGTTCGTCTGCGCGGCAAGGTCGACCGCTCGGACGTTCCCGATGTACTCGTCCAGAGTGATGTCCGGGTCCACCTGCGTGCGCAGGACGACCGTCTCCACGAACATGCCCACGACCTCGTCGAGCATCCCACTCGCGCGGCCGGCGACCGGTGTCCCGACCACGATGTCGGCAGCGCCGGACAATCGTGCCAGGACGACGGCCAGCGCGGCGTGCACCACATGGAACAGCGTCGCCCGGCGGGCACGGGCGAACTCGACGACAGCGCCGACCAACTCCGGCTCCACCACGAACTCGACGGTCGCGCCGCGGTGCGTCGGGCGGGCCGGACGCGTGCGATCCGTCGGCAACGGCAGCGGTCCGGGCAACCCGGCGAGAGTCGTACGCCAGTGATCGAGCTGACGGACGACGGACGGGTGGCGGTCGTTTCCGTCGTCACCGAGCATCGCCGACTGCCACACCGCGTAGTCGGCGTACTGGAGCCGTGGTTGCGTCCGCGTGTGCCCCGCGTATCCGGCCAGCAGATCGGCGACCAGCAGTCGGACCGACCAGCCGTCGGCCGCGATGTGGTGGACCACGGCGATCACCGCATGGACGTCGGCACCCATGCGGATGACCGACAGGCGCAAAGGGATCTCGGCGGCGAGGTCGAATCCGCGGGAGGCGACTGCCAGAACCAGGCCGGGCACATCGGCATCGATCGCCGAGACGTCGTCGTCGCACCCACTCAGATCGATGTCGGCACGCGCCAGCGCATCCGCGGTCGTGTGGATCCGTTGGGTGGGAACACCGTCGACGGCCGCATACGTCGTGCGGAGGATCTCGTGGCGATCGAGCACATACCGCAGCGCCGATTCCAGACGATCAGGGTCGAGGGGGCCGACGACTCGCAGTGCGAACGGCAGGTTGTACAGGGCGGTGCCGGGCTCGATCTGATCGAGCAGCCACATGCGCCGCTGCGGGCGCGACAGCGGCAGCACACTCGGCCGTGTCGCGACGCCCATCGGTGGACGATCGGCGGCCGTCGCGGCATCGATCCGGTGCGCGAGTTCGCCCACCGTCGGGGCGTCGAACACGACGCGAACGGGCAGTGCGACATTCCAGGTGTCCGTCATCCGCGCCGAGAGTCGCGCGGCGAGAAGAGAATTGCCACCGAGGTCGAAGAAGTCGTCGGTGCGGCTGATCGGCTCTGGTGCGTCGAGCAACTCGTCGAGCAGTGCCACCAGAGTCCGCTCGGTGTCGGTCTGCGCGCCGACGTACCCCGTCGAGACCCGCGCAGGCGCCCGAAGCGCGGCGCGATCGACCTTTCCGTGGATTCCGCGAGGGAGTTCGGCGAGCACCACCGCGGCGGTCGGCACCATGTAGGCGGGCAGCCGGTCACGAAGTTCACGCAGGACGTCTCGGGTGTACGCCTGCGGTGTCACCTCTCCGACCGGTACCAGGTGGATCACCAAGGTGTCGGCGTGTGCGGTGACAGCTGCCGCGGCCACCCGGGGATCGCGTGTGGCGGCCTCCTCGATCTCGCCGAGTTCGATCCGCTGACCTCGGATCTTGACCTGGAAGTCGTTGCGGCCCAGGAACTCCAATTCGCCGTCTGCGGTGATCCGCCCCACGTCGCCGGTGCGGTAGAGGCGATCTCCCCCACCGGCGGGATCGGCGATGAACCGTTCGGCGGTGAGATCGGCGCGTCCCTCGTAGGCTGTCGCCAGCTGGATGCCACGCAGGTACAACTCGCCGACGACGCCGATCGGCACCTCGTGCAGACGGGCGTCGAGGACCACGACGGCCGAGTCGTCGACCGGGACGCCGATCGGTACGGTCGCCGCAGCGCGGTGCCCGCGGTCCCACTCGTGGACGGTGATGCCGACAGCCGCCTCCGTCGGACCGTAGAGGTTGACGACCTCACCTGCCAGGGTGTGCGCCGCGCGTTCTGCGGTGGCGCGGCCCAGGGGTTCACCGATGCACAGGATCCGGGGCAGTGGGCGCGCGGGCACACCGCTGTCGGCCGTCGCGTCGAGGTGCGCGTCGAGCAGCGACGGCACGAAGTGGGCGGCGGTGACCCCCGACTTCCGGACGAGCGCTGCCAGATAACGCGGATCGCGGTGTCCGTCCGCCGCTGCCAGGACGAGTCGGGCACCGTTGATCAACGGCCAGAACAGCTCCCACACCGACAGATCGAAGGTGAGCGGTGTCTTGAGGATCAGCGTGTCGCCGGCATCCACCGGGAAGGCCCGCGATTTCCACCGCAGTTGGGCGGCGATGGCACGGTGTGACACGGCAACGCCTTTGGGCGTCCCGGTGGATCCGGAGGTGTAGATGACATAGGCGGTGTTGGCCGGTCGAAGCGGTGCCGTCCGATCGGCATCGACGATCGGTCCCCCGTCCGCGACACAGGCCGAGCCCGGCCCGGTGTCGCGCACGTCGATCACCGGAAACGGCAGGTCATCAAGGCCCGCAACATCGTTCCCGACGGTCAGGACGGCCGCGGGGCAGCAGGAGTCGAGCACCATCCGGTTACGTTCGGCGGATGCGGCGGGATCGATCGGCACGTAGGCCCCACCGGCACACAACACCGCCAACACCGCATCCACCAGGTCGGTCGACCGCGCGATGGCCACCGCCACCCGCACCTCCGGCCCGATCCCGGCCTCGATCAGCCTGCGTGCCAGTCGATGCACCCGCACAGCGGTCTCGGCATACGTCGTCGCCGCGACCGCGTCGCCGTCGGGCAGCAGTGCCGGCGCATGGGGGTGTCGCTCGAAGGCCGACTCGAGCAGTGCCACCAGAGTGGTATCGGCACGGCCGCTGCGGGCCCCGGCGAGAGCGCCGTCACCCGCGGTCCGCGCCAGGTCTCCGATCGGCGTGTCCCCGGCGTCCACGACGGCCGCGAGCACGGCCAGCCACAGGTCATGCCATCGTTCGATGGTGCTGTGGTCGAACAGGTCTCGGTCGTAGTCCCACTGCAGGCGCATCGCGCCGCTGCCTGCGCCGTCCTCGACGATCGTCAGGTGCAGGTCCGATTTCGCCACGCCCAGGGACGGCTCGAGGATCTCGACGTCCACACCGTCGACGACGACGGTGGCGGCGGCGATGTTCTGGTAGGAGAAGCCGACCTGGAAGAGTGGGTGGTGGGCACCCGAGCGTCGCGGCCGCATCAGATCGACCAGCCGGTCGAACGGTATGTCTGCGTGCTCGAACGCCTCGAGGTCGGTGTCGCGCACGTCGGCGAGGAACTCGGCGAACGTCATCTCCGGCCGGACCTCGGTGCGTAGGACGACCGTGCCCACGAACATGCCGACGAGCTCGGCGAGGTCTCGATGGCCTCGCCCGGCAACCGGTGTGCCGACCGCGATGTCGGTGCTGCCGGCGAGCCGGGAGAGGGTCACCGCCAGTACGGCGTGAGCGACCATGAACGGCGTGGTCCCGGTCGCGGCCGCGACGGCGCGCAGACCACGAACGGCATCCGGGTCGACGGTGGTGCGCAGCTCTCCACCGCGGCCACCGGCCCGGGCAGGTCGGGGCCGATCGGTGGGCAGGGCGAGCAGGTCGGGCAGACCGGACAGCCTGCGGCGCCAATACTCCAGCTGCACAGCGGACACCGATTCTGCGTCGGCTTCGCTGCCCATCATCGCGCGATGCCAGACGGTGTAGTCGCGATAGGTCACCGGCAGCGGCGCCCAGCCCGGAGCGGTGCCCCGACGGCGGGCGTGATAGGCGACACCGAGGTCCCGGGCCAGCGGGGCGGTCGAGGATCCGTCGGCGGCGATGTGGTGAGCGACGCACACCAGGACGTGGTCGTCCGCGGCGAGCCGCAACAGACGCACGGCCAGAGGCACCTCGGTGGTGACGTCGAAACCCGTTGTCGCCAGGCTCCTCAGGCGCGATTCCACCGCGCCTGAGTCGATGGTCTCCGGTTCCCGCACGGCCGAGACGTCCACCGCGGAGGCCGCCAGGACGTGCTGGGTGGGCCCGTGAGGTCCGTCGGGATACGTGGTGCGCAGTGTTTCGTGGCGTTCCACCAGGTCGGCGACCGCAGCGGCGAGCGCGGCCGCGTCCAGCGCGCCACGGAAGCGCACTGCCAGCGGGATGTTGAACATCGGCGAAGCCGTGTCGACCTGGTTGACGATCCACATCCGCTGCTGCTGCGGGGAGACCGGGACGGCGTCGAGGACACCTCCGGTGCGCAGCGGCGGGACCGTTCGGGTCACCGCGTCGTCGAGACGCCCCGCCAGCGCCCGCACCGTCGGAGACTCGAACACCCAGCGGACCGCGATGTCGGCGCCGAGATCAGCGGCCAGGGCTGCGACGAGTTGTGTGGCGCTCAGCGAGTTGCCCCCGAGAGCAAAGAAGTCGTCGTCGCGCCCGACCCGATCGACGCCGGTGGCTGCAGCGAATGCCTGTGCCACAGTTCTTTCCGCATCCGAACGAGGGGCCTCGTAGGCGACACCGTGTACGTCTGGCGCGGGCAGGGCCGCACGGTCCACCTTGCCCGACGAGGTCAGCGGGACGGTGTCCAGCCGTACCATCGCGCCGGGCACCATGTGTGCGGGCAGCCCGGCGCGCACCCGTTCGCGGACGGCGTCCGGGTCGGCACTGCCCGTGAAATAGCCGACGAGCATCCGCTGTTGCCGGAGACCTGCTCGCCGCTGCTCGTGTGTCTGTTCGATCGACGTGTGGACCTCCGCGATCGCGACGTCGACGCCGGGTACGGCCGCGATGGCCGATTCGATCTCTCCCAGTTCGATGCGGAAGCCACGGACCTTGACCTGTCGATCGGCTCTCCCCCGATATTCGAGATCGCCAGACGCAGTCCACCGCACGAGATCTCCGGTCCGGTACATACGGGAACCGGGGACGCCGAACGGATCGGCGACGAATCGGGCCGCGCTGAGTCCCGGCCGCCGGTGATAGGCGAGTCCGACACCGGATCCGGCGATGTAGAGTTCGCCGGTGGCTCCGATCGCCGCAGGCTGCAGGCGATGATCGAGGACGACCACGGCCGTCCCCGCTATCGGCGTACCGATGTCCGGGGCCCTGTCTGCGTGCAACGGACCGGCCAGCGTCGCCATCACCGTCGTCTCGGTGGGTCCGTATGCGTTGAACATCCGCCGCCCGCTCGACCATCGGGCGACGAGTTCCGGCGGGCACGCCTCGCCCCCGACGATGACGGTCCCGAGATCCTCGAGCCCGTCGGGCGGGACCGAGGCGAGAGCCGCGGGAGTGATGAACGCATGCGTGACGCGCTCCGAGCGCAACACGTGCGCGAGTTCGGTACCGCCGTACACATCGGGCGCCACCACCACCAGCGTCGCACCGGATGCGAAGGCCAGCAGCAGTTCGAGCACCGCGGCGTCGAAGCTCGGGGAGGCGAAATGCAGTGTCCGCGAGCCTGGTCCGACACCGTAGCGTCGGATCTGTTCGTCGGCGAAGGACGCCAGACCGCGGTGGGAGGTCACCACCCCCTTGGGTGTGCCCGTCGATCCCGAGGTGTAGATGACGTATGCGGGATCATCGACGAGCAACGGCCGCAGTCGGTCCGCGTCCGTGACGGGTTCGGTATGCACCGCACCGTGGGCAGCAGTCGGCCGTTCGTCGACGTTCAGCCAGCGCACGCGGTTCTCGCCGACCTGACGGTCGGACCGGCCGCTACCGCCCGGCCCGGTCACCCCCAGCCGCGCTCCACTGTCGGTGAGCAGGTGCGTGATGCGTTCGTCGGGCAGTGCGGGGTCGATCGGCACGAAGGCGCCGCCCGCCGCGAGGATCGCCAGTTCGGTGATCACCGAGTCGATCCCTCGGGGCAGTAGCACGGCGACGATGGTCCCCGGCCCCACGCCCAGACGGATCAGGTCGCGCGCGAACAGAGTCACATGCTGCCACAGCTCTCCGTAACGCAGTGACCTGTCACCGGCCACCAACGCCGCGCACTCCCGATGGCGGAGGGCCGTCCGGGACAACAGGTCCGGAAGCGGCGTGGCGTCGACCGCCCGTCGGCCGCGCGCCGGCACGAAGCGAGCACGCTCGGTGTCGGTCACGATGTCGAGTTCGGCGACTCGCGTGTGCAGACCGGCCCGGACGAGATTGCCGAGCAGGATCACGAACCGGCGATGATGGGCGACCAGGTCGTCGGCCGGATAGGCGGCGGCGTTCGCCTCGAGATCGATGCGCACGCCACCGGTCCCCGAGTACACGGTGAAGGCGAGGTCTTCGGTGGGGCCGGTGCTGAGAATGTAGCTGCGGCCCGTGCAGTCGCCGAGGCGGACCTGGTCACGGAACATCATCACGTTGACGGCGGGGCCGAAAAAGCCTCTCCCGACAGCGGTCCGGTCGGTCAGCTCCCGGCGCATGTCCTCGAACCGGTATCGCTGATGACGCAAGGCACCACTCAGCTCTCCGGTCACGGCTGCGACGAGTTCGGCGATCGTGGTGTGCGCGGTGACCCGCGCGCGGATCGGTACGACATTGGAGACCATCCCGCCCGACCGGCGCAACAGTGCATTCGTGCGGGCCGACACCGGCAGGCTCAACGCGATCTCGTCGACGCCCGACATTCGGGCGACGTACAGTGCCGCCGTGGCGGTGACCAGCGCGGCCACGGTCACCGAGTGCTCGGCGCAGAACGCGTCGACATCGGCCTGCAGACCCGGGTCGAGGGAGTCCCCGACCGTGCGCGACCGCGTCCCGGCGCCCTCGACCGGATCGGCCAGACGGACCGGCTCGGGCAGGTCGCGAAGCCGCTGCGCCCAATGTCGGCGGTCCCGCCCGAATCGGGTCGAGGAGCGATAGGTGGCATCGTCGGCGTGGAGGTCGGCCAGGGTGCCCGCGCGCGACGGCGCGGGGTCCGCACCGGTCGCGCGTGCGCTGTAGAGCGCAACGATTCGTCCGACGAACTCGGATGCTCCGTAGCCGTCGAGCAGGATGTGGTGGACGCGGGTGTACCAGAACCATCGGCGATCGGCGACACGAAGAGTCGCGGACTCGATCAGCCTGTCCGCGAAGAGGTCCAGCGGTCGGCGGAACTCGTCGTCCATCCAGACATGCGCCGCGGCGACCGGATCCCGGCGACCGCGGAAGTCCAGATGGATCGTCTCGTCGCGCAGCGAATCGTCGAAGTACTGGACGGGTTCGGCCGCGACGTCGGATGCCTCGGCGGGGATCAGACGGACCATCGCCGTGCCGAACTCACGAGCGGCCTGACGGCCTGCTGCGCTCAGGGACTCGGTGTCGAGGTCACCGTCGATGTCGACGTACTGGGCGATGGACAGCGGCGTGTCCGGTGAGAGTTGTTGCGCGAACCAGATACTGCGCTGTGCCGCCGACAACGGCACGACGAGTTCGTCCTCGGGCCCCTCCCCTGGAGTCCCACCATCGGGCGCAACAGCGTGAACATCGTTGACCGTCACAGTGTTTCAACTTTTCTAACCAGGCTTCGAGCACGCCTCCACCGGATTGGTGAACCCGGTGACGACGATCCCGAGGGCGGAACGGATCACTCTCGCCGATCCGACGGCCACCCGCGGGGCGCAACGCGCCCGATGGGGCCCGGCACGATCTCGCTCGCACCGGCGGTCATCGTCTACAGTGAGCGCCGCACCGCACGAGCACGGATTGGCTACGCTAAATTAGCACAGGCTAACCTTAACGTCGCCACAGCCACTCAGTACCTCGCCGTACCCGCCCGATGGAGAGCCCGATGACCTCATGAGCGCTCGATCCATCGTTCCGGCCGATCACGGAACCGCCGTTCGCGTCGACGACGTCACCAAGTCCTTCGGCGAGGTCGCTGCCCTGCGAGGTGTCTCCTTCGAGGTCCCCCGCGGCTCGGTCCTCGGCATCCTCGGGCCCAACGGCGCGGGAAAGACCACGCTGGTGGACATCCTCTGCACCCTGCTGCCACCGGACTCCGGTACCGCCACGGTCGCCGGCCACGACGTCGTGAGCGATGCGGCTTCGGTACGCGCGACCATCTCGATGACCGGCCAGTACGCCGCCCTCGACGAGACACTCGGTGGGCGGGAGAACCTGATCTTCTTCGGGCGTATGCAGGGGCTGCGGCGTCCGGCGGCTCGGGAACGTGCCGAGCACCTCCTGGATCTTTTCGACCTCACCCACGCCGGCAAGCGGCCCGTGTACGCCTATTCCGGTGGGATGCGCAGACGCCTCGACATCGCCTGCGGCCTGGTGGTGCAACCGTCGGTGGTGTTCCTCGACGAACCCACCACCGGACTGGATCCACGAAGCCGCCAGGCGGTCTGGGGTCTGGTCGAATCCCTCAAGGCCGACGGCATCACGACACTGCTCACCACGCAGTATCTGGAAGAAGCGGATCGACTCAGCGACAACATCATCGTGCTCGACAAGGGCCGGGTGGTGGCGGAGGGAACCGCGGACGAACTCAAACAGAAGGTCGGCGGAAGGTACTGCGAGGCGGTGCCCGCCGAGACCGCACAGGCCGCGCACCTGTGCACGGTGCTGCGCGACGGCCTCGGACCACAACGCCGCGTCTCGGTCGGTGAGCACGCCACGGTCACGCTCACCGCACCCGACGGTGTCGACACCATGGCACAGGTGATCGATCTGGCACGCAGCGCCGGCATCGGTCTCGCCGACGTCGGCCTGCGCACCCCCTCACTCGACGACGTGTTCCTCACTCTGACCGGAGACACCCCGATGCCGGACAAGGCGTCATGACGGTGTCGACCGGGTCCGGGTCGAATGCCTTGCCGTCGGCCGGGCAGTCATCGATCACCACGTCTTCGATCACCACGTCGTCGACGGACCGGTCATCGAACGACGCGACGACGACCGGCGCCTCAGCTCCCGGGGCCGCGCCGGATACCGCCGGGCCGCAGACGGTCGCCTGGCCCGACCGCGACGACCCCACCGTCTCCGCCGGTGGGGCGGCGTTCGGCCGACAGTGGCTGACCATGACCGAGCGAGCGGTGCGGTCGGCATACGGTGAGGGCGAGTTCGTCATCGCCGTGGTGATGCCAGTGGTGTTCGCACTCGGTTTCTATCTGCCGTTGCGGCTCATCATGGCCGATCGTGGCATCGACTACGCACAGTTCCTGATGCCCATCATCGTGTTGCAGTCGGTGGCGTTCACCGCGGTCGCCGCGGCGCAGCGCGCGACGCTGGACAAGATGCGCGGCATGAACCGACGACTCGCCTCGATGCCGGTTCGCCCCCTCGTCCCGCTGTTCGCACGCATGAGCACGTCGATGATCCGATCCATGATCTCCATCGCCGCCGCACTGATCATCGGTGTGCTGCTGGGTTTCTCGTTCGCGGGCGGCCCTCTGGACACACTCGGGTTCGTGGCTTTCGCGCTGGCCGTGGGTCTGGTGTTGGCCATCGGCGCCGACTCCCTGGGATTGATCACCCGTGGCCCCGAGGCGACCTCACAGTTGCTCGTGCTACCCCAACTCGTCCTCGGCCTGCTGTCCACCGGATTCGTGCCGGAGTCCGGATTTCCCGACTGGGCACAACCGTTCGCACGCAACCAACCGATCTCGCATTTCGCCGGAACCATGCGGGAACTGGCCGCAGGCGAACCGACCTGGCACACCGCCGCTCCCGCCCTCATCTGGCTTGCCGCGCTGGCCGTGTCGTTCGTCGCCTTCGCCCATCACACCCAGACCCATCGGCGGTTGTACCCGTGACCGCCCCAGGACACACCGAAGCGAACGATGACACGGCGCGACTGCGGTTCCCGCGCCGCGACGAGCGGGCCGCCGAGTCCACCACCCGGGCGCTGCTCCGCTGCTCCGCACTGCAAGCCGAACGCATCCTGGTCAAATGGGCGAAGGATCCGGCCACCCTTTTGCAGTCGCTGCTGTTCCCGGCGCTCATGGTGTTGCTGTTCTGGCTGGTCCTCGACCGTTCGGTCAGCGCACACTCGGGGTCGTCGAGCGTCTTCGGCATGGTGCCGATGGTGGCTCTGGTGGGCGCGATGTCGGGCTCGTCCATCAGCGGGCTCGGGCTGCGCCGCGAACGTATGTCCGGTCTGCTCAGCAAGATGTGGACGCTGCCGGTACACCGTGCCTCGGCCATGGTGGGGAGGTTGGCCGCCGAAGCGGTGCGCATAGTCGTCACGGTGAGCGCCGTTCTGCTGGTCGGTGCGGTGATCGGCTTCCGAATCCACACCGGTGTCGGTGGCGCGCTTGCGATCCTCGCCGTCACGGTGATCTTCGGGTTGTCGTTCTCGATGATGGTGACGGCACTGGCGTTGCGCAGCCGCGACTCACACATCGTGGAATGGGTGGCCATCGGCACCAATCTCGCGATGTTCTTCAACACGGGATTCGTTCCCGCCGACGCCTATCCGGCGTGGCTGCAGCCGATCGTCCGCTACCAGCCGCTCAGCTGTGCGGTGGACACCATCCGCGGGTTCGCGAACGACGTGCCGTGGGGCCAGCCGTTGGCACTGACACTCGCGTGGTCGGTGCTGTTGCTCGTCGCGTTCACCGGTCCGACCCTGGCCGGGTACCGCACGGCTGCCACGATTCGCAGCTGAGCCGGCACGGTCCTCAGATGTAGAAACAGCGGTGCAGCACGCTACCCCGGATGCGGCCGACGAAATTGCCCGCCTGGAACAGCCAACGGCCGGTGGGCACCCGGGTCAGGGCGGTCGGCAGCAGCGGGTTACGCAGGACGAGATAGGCGATCAGGTCGACCGTCGCATACCAGGGCCGCCGCGGCATGCCGTAGTGACGGTAGTCGGAGTAGAGGCGGGCATCGCCCTCTCCACACATCACCGACTGATCCCAGATCCCCCGCTCGGTGTCACGCAACCGGTAGGCGACAAGACTTTTCGACGCGTGCGCGTGAACTCCACCGG
This sequence comes from Gordonia sp. CPCC 206044, assembly GCF_048537895.1. Classification (NCBI taxonomy): domain Bacteria; kingdom Bacillati; phylum Actinomycetota; class Actinomycetes; order Mycobacteriales; family Gordoniaceae; genus Gordonia; species Gordonia sp. CPCC 206044. Next base: position 492,293 of record NZ_JBCLVL010000001.1, on the reverse strand, counting down.
CCAGTTGTACGCGGAACGAGAAGTCGGCGTCCTCGGCGCCACGATCGTAGGTGACGTCGAAACCGCCGACCTTCTCGAACATGTCCCGCCAGATACCGATGCTGCAGCCGGTGGCGACCCGCAGGAACCCGGGGAACTCGTAGGGCATCTCGGGTGGCAGCATGTGCCGCCAGCTCTGCGTCTGCGCGGTGTTGAGGCTGTGTGTCTCCACCGCGCCGCTGACCAGTGAGCACCACGGAGCGGCGACGACCATCTCCGCCAGCCACTCCGGATGCACCCGGTCGTCGCCGTCGCAGAACGCGATGAACTCCCCGTCTGCGGCGGCCACACCGACGTTGCGGGCGTACGACCCGCCCTTGCGCGCCGACGCGTCGACCCATCTCATCTGCAGTCGGTCGGCCAGGCGGTGCCCCTCGAGGTGGGCGCGCAGGCCGTCCGTCGATCCGTTGTCGGCGATGATCACCTCGAACGGACGCGAATATGTCTGTGCGGCCAGGGCATCGAGCTGTTGGTCGATGGTGCTCACCACGTTGCGCACCGGCATGACCACCGACACCGACGTGGGGGCAGCGCGGGCGACGTCGGCTCGGCGCTCACCGACCGGCACCGTGTTCTTGCGACGCAACATCTATGACCATCCTTCCGCGCGTCGGCGCGTTCGATCCGGGATCGGACCCATCCGACCGCGACATGCCGCAGCGATCCCCGCACAGGTCAGGTACACCCGAGCACGGCGCTCGGTTCCGATCAGCATCGCTCGGCCCCGGCTGACCACGTCCTTGACGATCGACACCGCGCACCAGAGTGGTTCGCTGCGCGCATGGCGACGGTAGAGCACGAACCGATTGCGCGCGATGTAGTAGTGCCGGAAGGGCGCGTCCTCCGAGAACTCGATCGTCGCGCCCCGTGTCAGTCGACGTAGCGGCCACGGTGGCGTCCACCGTGCGGGCCGGCCGAGCCGATGCCGAATCCCGGTGCCGGGCACGATGAGTGCGTGCGCGCCCTGCGCTCGCGCGCGGAGGTAGAACTCCGTCTCGACGCAGTCGATGAACAGATCTTCGTCGAAGAGTCCCACCGCGTCGAACACGTCACGGGTGATCACCAGCCCCGACTGGATAGGCTCGAACGCGAGGGTCAATCCTCGTGCGGCGAACCAGAACGGCGCCACGTCGTCGTTGATCATGCTGGGTGAGAACATCACCCGCGTCAGCCCCACCGACGTAGCCAGTGCGAGATGGTCCACCACACGCGCGACGTAGTCGTCGTCGAGCAACGTGTCCTGATCGAGGGTGAGAACCGCGTCTGCCCCACGCGCGAGCGCTTCGGACACCCCCCGGTTGAGCGCGGCCGCGATCCCGTCGTTCGACGGCGATTCGAGGAGCGACGCGCCCAGGGCGACACAACCGTCCAACACGGCACGGACTCCCCCGTCGGGCGACGTGACCAGCGACGGCGACCCGTCGTCGACAACGATGACCGATTCGACCTGGCCGACAACGCGTTTCACGACATCGACGAGTTCGGGTGCCGGTTCGAAGGACGCGACGACGGCGACGACCGCAGTCACCGCGGGACTTCCTGACCGCAGTCGCGCAGCGCGCTGTCGACGACCGCCGCGGTCCCCGACACGTGCGGTGCCCGCATCATCGAGTGATGGTCGCCGACCACCCGGACGATGTCGAGTTCTCCGGTGGCCAGCCCGGACCAGAGGCACTCGTCGTCGGGGTTGGTGTCGGCCATGATGAGCGTGACCCGACCCGGGTACGGCGTGGGTCGATGCCGGCTGAGCAACTGCCTGCCCAGATCCCAGAACACGGTCCACTGCAGGGTCGTGGGCAACCGGAGCAGGCCCGCGGTGGCCACCAGGAACTGCATCGCACACCGGTTCCACAGGAGCTTCATCCGCTGACGGATCGGCGACAGATGATGTGCCGCTGCGTCATCCACCGCGCTCCGGTCGGGCAGCACGTGGGTGAGACCGACACCGGCACCCGCAGCCACACCGGCCGACGCCGCTGCCCCGCCGGGCTCATCGACGGCGCCGCGCCCACGAGGAGCGAGCCCACGCGCGTCATACAGGCTCTCGACCCGCGCCCGCAGTTCCGGCTCGAAGAGTGCGTCGATGAGCACGACGACCTCACAGCGCGCTCCGCGTGCCCGAAGCATGGACGCCGCTTCCAACATGACGAACGCACCGAACGAATAGCCGGCCAAGCGGTAGGGGCCGGCCGGTTGCACCGCGACGATGTCGCGCACCGCGCGTCGGGCCGCCGCCCGGACCGACCGATCGGCACGACCTCGACTCTCCAGGCCGTGCGCCTGGAGTCCGTACACCGGGAACTCGCCGTCGAGGTGACGCACGAGCGGGAGCAGGCCGGCCGCGGGACTGCCCGCCCCTGCCGCCAAGAACACCGGTTCACCCGTGCCCGAACGTAATTCGGTGATCGGCCGGACCGCCGCGGTCTGCGCGCGCTCCTGGTGTGCCCGATCCATGCGCTCCCCGAGCGCCGCGATGGTCGGCGCCGCGGCGAAATCCGCCGTTGCGATGTCCACCAACCACCGGTCGCGGATCTCGGTGAGCAGTCGCGCTGCGGCCAGGGAATCGCCACCGAGTGAGATGAAGTCCTCGTTGCGGCCGACGGTGTCGAGACCGAGGAGTCCACACCAGATGTGGAGCAGAGCCGCTTCGGTCGGACCACGGACGGGTTCGGGCGTGCGCTCCGGTGGTGGCGGCAGCGCAGCACGGTCCACCTTGCCCCGTTCGTTACGCGGCAGCTGCGCCATGACGATGACATCCTGCGGAATCATCCACGGCGCCAAGGTCTTCCCCAGCGCTATCCGGATCTCGGCCGGTGCGGGATGCCACCGGTCCGGATCCACCGCGACGTGTGCGGTCAGTCGGCCGGATTCCCTGTCGGCGGTGACGACCGCATCGACGGTCCATCGCAACGCCCGGATCGCAGCCTCCACCTCGACCGGCTCCACAAGGTAGCCGCGGACCTTGATCGCATCGTCGCGACGGCCGAGCAGATGCAACTGTCCCGATTCGTCGAAACGCCCGAGATCGCCTGTGTACAGCCGCGTCCGGCCGTCCTCGAGCGGCCGGAACCTGCCGGCGGTGAGCTCGGGATCGTCGTGATAGCCCAGGGCGAGGTTGGCCGATTCCACCACGATCTCGCCTGCGGTTCCGGCAGGCAGGTCGACACCGTCCTCGTCGAGGATGCGCACGTGTTTGTCGGATGCGGGCGTACCCACCGGGATCGCCCCCGGCGGCACAGCCCTAGTGCGTGGGAACCGGTTGAACGCCAGGTTCCCCATCTCCGACGAACCTGACCAACTGCAGAACACACCGTCGGGCAGCACGGTCGACCGCGTTCGTTCGACGTCGTCGTGGTGAACCGGCTCGCCGCAGGTCGTGAGCAACCGCAGGTCACCGAGTGCCGCGGCGGCGTCGAGTTCCGGGAGCCACGAGCGCAGCAGCGACGGCGTGCAGTGCATCGTGGTGGCACCGGAGTCGGCCAGCCAGTCCCGCAGTCCGGTGGTGGTGCGGCGGCGGACATCCCAGAGCAGCAGGGTGACGCCGTTGAGCAACCCCATGATCAGACAGTCGAAGCCCGCACCGAAACTCAGCGGCAGCAGCACTGCCTCACGGTCGCCGGGACCGAATCCCAGGACCTCACGTCCGTCCACCGCCTGGTTCACCCAGCCCTGTTGGGCGTGCACGACGCCCTTCGGCGCACCCGTGGAGCCCGACGTGAAGATGATCACCGCCGGGTCCCCTGGCTGCGGCTCGGCGACCGGGGCATCGCTCGCAGGCAGTGCTGCGATGTCGGAGGGGGCGAAACGACGTGCCCCGGAGATCCGCAGGATGTGCTCACGTCGGTCGTCGGGCAGCAGCGGATCGAGAAAGATGACCGGGTGCCCGGAACACAACACCGCGAGCACCGACAGCACCGACTCCACATCCGACTCGACATCCACGGCGACCGGCCGGCCAGGCTCTACGACCGCGGCCGCGATCGCACGCGCACGGTCGTCGGCGTGCGACAGCGCCGACGAGAAGGTGATCGAGCCGTCTGGTGATCGCACCGCGGTGGCGTCACCACGCGCCACGGCCATCGCACGCCAATGCGCCACGGCGGTCCGGGGCATACCGGTGCGGTTGGCCTCGACGTCGTGATCGACCTCTGCGGTCATGACCGCAGACCGGCGTCGATCGTCGGCCACGACCGGTGCAGTTCGTCGCGCCAGTACTGCCACGAGTGTGTGCCGGTCGACGGCAGGTGCACCACCGCAGGAATCCTCAACGCGGCCAAGCGGTGCGCCATCGCCTCGGTACAGTGCCGGGTCGCGGCCTCGAGCGCACCGCCCACGAGGATCTGGTTCTCCACCGGCGGAGCGCCGGGCGCCTGGTTCTCGCGGGTGTCGTACTGCCCGGCCACACCACTGCCACTGGACAGGTAGAGCGAGGTGCCGCGGAGTTTCTCCGCGTGCAGGTAGGGATCGTTACGTGCCCACCGCGGCGAACCGGCCGGTCCCCACATGTTGTCGGCGTTGGCGCCGGCCGCGACGTAGACGATGCCGCGGACGGCTGCCTCGCCCTCCGGCGTGCTGGTCTGCGCGCACCCGCTGTAGGAGGCGACCGCCCGATACCGTTCGGGAGCGGCGATGGCCAGGTTGAGCACCGAGGTCGCCGACATCGACAACCCGGCGATCGCGCTGCGGCCGTTGGCTCCCAGCGCGTTGTCGAGGACCGCGGGCAGTTCCTCGGTGAGGAACGTCTGCCACATGGGCCGGCCGACGACCGGATCGTCGGCGACCCAGTCGGTGTAGTAGCTGCCGATCCCCTTGTCCGGGATCACGACATTGACGAACTTGTCGGCGAAGAAGTCCACGACATCGGTTTGCGCCAGCCAGTTGGCGCCGTCTTCGCCGCCACCGGCGCCGTTGAGGAGATAGAGGATCGGCGCGCCCGACGGTGCACCCTTCGGGCGGAGGATGTGCATCGGGATGTCGGTGTGCATCGTCGGGGCGTGCACGACGGCTTCCCACACGGTGTCGTTGCGTTGCACGAGTGACTCCACACCCGCGGTCCGACGGACCTCGTCGGTAGCGGCCGCCGGGGTCGCACCTGCCGGACTCGATCCCCTGAGGGTCGATCCCACAACGCACGACAAGACCACGATCATCACGATCACGAAGCGGGATACGCAGGTCCGACAGGACGCGAGGTCGAGCATAGTTAGGGAAGCCTACACTGAACGAAAGCGACCCTCCCGCCGGCCCGCACCCGGTCGCGCCCATCGCCCGAGCGTGTTGTCGGTCACAATTTCGCGAGACGTATGTCGGATCTCACCATTGCTTGCGCTGTCGAAATAGTTGCAAGTCGGTTAGTTTTGCTGAGTGCCTTCTTCCGCGTCGCCGTCTCCGCAATCGTCCCAGGTGGACGACGCCTCGGTCGAGACCACATGTGCGACGCTGACCGGCTTCCTCGACCGGCTCGCCTGCATCGCCAAGGGACAGACCATGGACACCCTCGCAGCAGCGGACCTGACGTTTTCGCAGATCCGTGTCCTGTTCGCCCTCGGCGCCCACGGCGAGGATTCCGAGTCCATGTCGGTGCACGAGATCGCGGGCCAGGTCAATCTGTCCCTGGCCGCGGCGGGCCGCACCGTCGACAAGCTGGTCGGCACCGGCCTCGTCGATCGTCGGGAGGACCCGACCGATCGTCGGGTCAAACGGGTGTCGCTGACCGCCGAGGGCGCCGACGTCGTCGCGTCACAGGTCACCATCAAGCGGGAGATGCTCCGGTCCTTCGTGGCCGGGCTTCCGGTCGGACTCCGTGACGGACTGTGTTCGGCACTGTCCCCCATCGTCGACAGCGACGTCGATTACTTCGCCCAGGTATGCGCCTCCCCCAGCGCATCACACGAGGGCTCGCCATCGGACAACTCACAGAAAGTCGGTTCATGACCTCGTCAACACCGGCCCACGCACACGCGGGGTCGCCGGACACCAAACTCGACCGGCACGTCCTCGTCGTCGCCGGCGTGGTCGTGCTCGGCGCGATCATGTCGATCCTCGACGTCACGGTCGTGTCCGTCGCGCAGAACACCTTCCAGCAGGAATTCAACACCGACGCCGCAGGCGCCGCGTGGACGATGACCGGCTACACCCTCGCCCTGGCCGCGGTGATCCCGCTGTCCAGTTGGGCCGCAGCCCGTTTCGGCACCAAGAAGGTCTATCTGACGTCTCTGGTGTTGTTCGCCATCGGTTCAGCGCTGTGTGCGCTGGCCTGGAACATCGGTGCGCTGGTGGCGTTCCGCGTGATCCAGGGCCTCGGCGGTGGCCTGCTCATGCCGATCGGCATGATGATCCTGACCAAGGCAGCCGGACCCGAGCGCGTCGGTTCGGTGATGGCCGTGCTGGGTATCCCCATGCTGCTCGGCCCGATCGCCGGCCCCATCCTCGGCGGCCTGCTCATCGAGAAGGCCTCGTGGCACTGGGTCTTCCTCATCAACGTGCCGATCGCCATCATCGCGATCGTCTACTCGTGGTTCGCACTTCGTGACGACGAGGAGACCGCACGACCATCGATCGACTTCGTCGGGCTGCTCCTGCTGTCACCGGGTCTGGCCCTGTTCCTGTACGGGATCTCGTCGAGCGCGGAGGCAGGCACCTTCGTCTCCGGCAAGGTGTTGATCCCCGCCATCATCGGCGCCGTCCTGATCGCCGCGTTCATCGTGCATGCCCTGCGCGCCGACAAGCCGCTGCTGGACCTGCGACTGTTCCGCAACCGCACACTGTCGATCGCGGTGATCTCGATGACGTTCTTCATGATCGCGTTCTTCGGTGCGTCACTGCTGTTCCCGCAGTACTTCATCGGTGTGCGTGGTGAGTCCACGCTCTCCGCGGGTCTGCTCCTGGCCCCGCAGGGTATCGGCGCGATGTTGACCATGCCGATCGCCGGCCGCATGACCGACCGGATAGGCCCCGGAAAGTTCGTTCTCGCGGGCATCGTGCTGATGTTCCTCGGCATGGGCACCTTCGTGTTCCTCGGAGCCGGGACCTCGTACTGGATCTTGTGCGGCGCCCTGTTCGTCCAGGGTCTGGGCATGGGTATGACGATGATGCCGATGATGTCCGCGGCTCTCGCCACCCTGACCAACACCCAGGTGCCCGACGGTTCGACGCTGGTGAACGTGGTCCAGCAGACCGCCTCGTCGATCGGGTCCGCGGTCATCGCGGTCATCCTCGCGACCAACCTGAAGAACGCACCGGAGGGCATGCTCGCCATCGCGTCCAACACGGCCCCGGACAGCCTGCCTCCGCAGATGCAGGATGCACCGTTGCCGCAGTCGTTCTTCGACGCCGCCGCCAACGCCTTCGGGTCGACGTTCGTGGTCGCCGCGGTTCTGATCGCCCTGACCCTGATCCCCGCGTTCTTCCTGCCCCGCAAGAAGATCCAGTCCCCGCTCGTCGAAGAGGACATGGACCGCGCGCCGATCATCATGCACTGACGAAGCGCCGCTTCGCGGCGTCCGCCACGGCCGCCGACAGCAACCGAAATAACGCCGACAGCAACGGGAATCGAGAAGATCCCGTTGCTGTCGGCGTATATGTGGTTGCTGTCGGCGGTTTTTTGGTTGCTGTCGCGTGGGTCAGGCGGCAGGCTCGGGGTGCCAGGCGCCGGTCTGCTGCAGAATCCAGGCGAGTTCGAAGGCGACCTCTTCCCACTGCTTGTACCGTCCGCTGACGCCCCCGTGACCCGCGGACATCTCCGTCTTGAGCAGGACGAGGTTGTCCGAGGTGTTCTTCTCCTGAAGTCGCGCAACCCATTTGGCCGCCTCGGTGAACAGCACACGCGTGTCGTTGAGCGATGTCTCGGCCAGGATCGCCGGATAGGCCCTGGCCTCGACGTTCTCGTACGGCGAGTAGGACTTCATGTAGGCGTACACATCCGGGTCGTGCAGTGGATCACCCCACTCGTCCCATTCGATCACCGTGAGCGGCAACGACGGGTCCAGGATCGACGTCAAGGCGTCGACGAACGGCACCGACGCGAGAATCCCGTTGAACAGTTCGGGCGCCAGGTTGGTGACCGCACCCATCAGCAGACCGCCCGCCGAACCGCCCTCGGCGACCATCTGCGCAGGCGTCGTCCATCCGGTATCCACCAGATACCTGGCGGCATCGACGAAATCGGTGAAGGTGTTCTTCTTGGTCAGCGTCTTGCCGTTCTCGTACCAGTACCGGCCCATCTCACCGCCGCCACGGATGTGCGCGAGCACGAACACCACACCGCGGTCGAGCATCGACAGCCGCGACACCGAGAACGACGGGTCTATGCTGCTCTCGTACGAGCCGTATCCGTAGAGCAGCAGCGGCGCCGGGCCGTCGGCGGCGTCCTTGCGCCGCACGATCGACAGCGGGATCCGCGTCCCGTCCTGGGCCGTCGCCCACTCGCGGGACTGGACGTAGTCGGCCGCGTCGTAGCCACCGAGCACCGGTTGACGTTTCAGCAGTGTGCGCGTCCCGGTGGTGACGTCGAGGTCGATCACCTCGGTGGGTTCGATGAAACTCGCGTATCCGATACGCAGACGCGGGGTGACCCACTCCGGATTACCGCCGAGGCCCACCGAGAACAGTTCCTGGTCGAACTCCACCTCATGGAAATCGGCGAGCGAGGGAATCCCGTCGATCCGTCGCAGATCGGCGATGGCGATCTTGGGCAGCGCGGCACGCCGATACGACAACACCAGATAGTCCCGGAAGGCGTCGAGATCCTCGATCCGACGATCCTCGTCGTGGGCGATGAGTTCACGTCGCGCGGCCATGTCGTCCACCGGGGCGATGTCGATGGCGAAGTTCTCCGCCTTGGCACCGTCGCGGATCTCGTTGTGGACGATGACGAAATAGTCCTCGCCACCGATGACCGCGTGCTCGACGCTGTACTCCACCCCTTCGACCCGCGGTGCGACGCTGCGGAACTCGCCGGTCGGCTCGGCCGCGTCGAGAACGTACACCTCCGAGGTGATCTTCGAACCCACCCCGATCATCAGGTATCGATCGCTACGGGTCGACCCCATGCCGACCCAGTACCGTTCGTCGGGTTCGTGGAAGACCTTGACGTCCTCGGTGCCCGCACCGATGTCGTGGCGCCACACCGTGTCCGGCCGCCACGCGTCGTCGACGGTCTGATAGAAGACGTGCCGGGCATCCGCCGACCACACGGCCCCGCCCGCGGTATCGGCGATCTCGTCGGCCAGCAGTTCGCCGGTCCGAAGGTTCTTGAACCGCAACGTGTATCGCTCGTCGCCGACGATGTCGGTGCTGAACGCCAACCAGTCGCCGTCGTCGCTGACGGTGAGCGCACCGAGACTGAAGAAATCGTGGCCCTGGGCCTCGACGTTGGCGTCGAGGAGGATCTCCTCGCCGTCGAGGGACGCATCGGCGACCACCTCGGGTGGCGTCCAATCGTCGTCGGAACGGATCGGACAGCGGCACCGGATCGCGTACTGCTTGCCCTCTTCGGTACGGGCGTAATACCAGAACCGGCCACGGCGGCTCGGCACCGACATGTCGGTTTCCTGTGTGCGGCTCTTGATCTCACCGAAGATCTGCTTGCGCAGACCGTCGAGCTGCGCGGTGTGCGCCTCGGTGAAGGCGTTCTGCCCCTCCAGATAGGCCACGACCTCAGGATCGTCCTTGTCGCGCAGCCATTCGTAGTCGTCGACAAAGGTGTCGCCGTGATGGACCCGCTCGTGATGGACCTTCTTGGCGACCGGGGCCGCCACCTCCTCGGTGCGATCCGCTGCGGCTGTCTTCGGTTCGGGGGTCACGCATTCTCCTCGTCATGGTCGGGCCAGTCGGCGAAGGACTTCTGCGAAATCCATTCGTAGGCCTCGATGTATCGGGCACGGGTGCGGTCGACGACGTCCGCGGGCAGCGCCGGCGGGGTCTGGTCCCCGGCGCGATCCCAGCCGGAATCCGGTCCGGTCAACCAATTCCGCACGATCTGTTTGTCGAAGCTGGGTTGGACCTCGCCTTCGCGGTAGGAGGCCGCCTCCCAGTACCGCGACGAGTCCGGGGTGAGCACCTCGTCGGCCAGGACCAGCTCCCCGGAATCACCAATCCCGAATTCGAACTTGGTGTCGGCCAAGATGATTCCGCGCTCTGCCGCGAGCGCAGCACCACGTCCGTAGATGTCGAGGGTGGCTGCGCGCAACTGTTCGGCACGCTCGGCACCCTCCTGCTCGACGACCCGCTCGAAACTGATGTTCTCGTCGTGATCGCCCTGATCTGCCTTGGTGGCCGGCGTGAAGATCGGCTCGGGCAGTCTCGACGCCTCGACGAGCCCGCTGGGCAGCGCGACCCCGCACACCGATCCCGTTGCCGCGTAGTCGATCATGCCGGATCCGGTCAGGTACCCCCGGGCGACGCATTCGACCGGCACCATCGGCAGTTTGCGCACCACCATCGACCGGCCGACGCACTGCGCCGGGATGCGCTCGTCTGTCGGCCCTCCCGCCAGATGGTTGGGCACCTCGAGCAGATCGAACCAGAAGAAGCTCATCGCGGTGAGGATGCGCCCTTTGTCGGGGATCGCCGGGCTCAGGATGTGGTCGTAGGCCGAGATCCGGTCGGTGGCGACGAGCAGCAGGGTGTCGGCGTCGATCTCGTAGATCTCGCGGACCTTCCCCGACGCGAGGTGCGTGTAGGAATGCAGTTCAGGACGCATGACTCGACCCTAGTCGAGGCCACCGGGAGCGGATGCACCTCGCCGTCGGAGGTGTCCCACCGCGCGTGCACACCCAGCATCCTCACAGGTGTGTTGGGCTCGCTCTCAGTTTCCGCTGGTAGCGTCCGGGGCCGTCACCAGGCACGACAGAACGGTCACCGGGTACGACAGAACAGGGGCGGCGACGTGAGACGACAGTTGCGAACAGGGGCACGACGGATGCGGGCGGTGTCGGCACCGACCGTCCGTCGACTGTTCGGCACCGCACCGGTGTTCCTGGTGGTCGTCACCGTCGGTCTGATCGCAGGCAGTGCGACGTTCCTCCTCGCGCCGACCAGCCGGGCCGCCGCACCCGCCGATCCCTCACCACAACGGGTCGACTCCGCACGCGAATCCGTCGACTCCGCCAAGATGATGTTCACGCTCATGTCATCGGCGCTGAACAGCGCGACCGGTTCCATCAAGTCGGTGTCGGGCAGTGCGACCGAGGTCTTCGACGCCGTCGACACCGCACGGTCTGCCTCGACGCAGATCGTCGACGGCCTGCGGTCGGCTCCGTCGACGTCGTCGGCGGTCGCCGAGGTCGAGCGCCTGACCAGCTCGGTGTCGAGCGGTATCGACGACGTGCAGACCCTGTCGCGCACCGCCGGGCAGATGGACGAGCTGGTGACGCCTCTGATCACGTTCGTGCAGACCAACAAGGTCCCGGGCAGCGACGATCTGCTGAACCGCCTCGAGTCGTTGCGCTCGGCGAGCCGCGACGTCCAGAAACAGACCGCTGCGCTGGGCTCACTGCGGCATGAGCTCGACACCATCACCTCGTCGTTGGGCACCGCGGGCGCTCATGTCGACGAGGGGATCTCGCAGGCGCGCACCGCCGCACGCCAGCTCGACAGCGGACTCAGCACGCTCGCCTCGGCCCGTGCCGACACCGTTGCGGCGGCGAAGAAGGTCTCCGACGGGGTCGGGCAACTCATCGGTGTGCTCTCGTCCATCACGAACAACCTGAACTCGGCGAGCACCAATCTGACCCCGCAGACCGACACCCCGGTGGCCTCGACCGTCGACAATTCCGACCGCACCGCCTTGGCTCTGCTTGTGGGCGCGTTGTCAGCGCTGGCCGCGTTGTCGATGATTGTCTTCATGACCAAGCGACCACGCCCCCGGATCACGATGTTCGGCCGAGGTGGCGACACCCGGCACCAGGCCGAGGCGACGCCGGCATGAGCGGGCCGGCGATCACCATCACCTACTGCACCCAGTGCAACTGGCTGCTCCGTGCGTCGTGGATGGCGTCGGAGTTGCTGAACACCTTCGGGGCCGAACTCGGATCGGTCACGCTCGTCCCCGGGACCGGCGGCGTGTTCCACATCGACGTCGACGGCACCGACGTCTGGGAACGCAAGCGCGACGGTGGTTTCCCCGACGCGGTCACGCTCAAGAAACTGGTCCGCGATGTCGCGCTGCCGGACTGGCATCTCGGACACGCGGACCCGTCCTGACGCTCGCGGAACACCCGCGCCCGGTCGACCACACTCGGGCGACACCACTGCAGCGGTGAGCCGCCGATTCCCGAGAAGCCCGAAGGCCACCGTTGGAGCGCGTCGCCGACGGTGCGCTACAGAATCGGCGCGGGGGCGTAACCGGCGGCGTCGGGATAGCGGGCCACGATCTTCTCCGCGGCGGCGATGACATCGGCGACCTGCTGTTCGGCGGCACCGACGAACGCCGTCTTGTCCGAGAGTGCGTCGTCGAGCTGTACCCGGTCCAAGGGGAGACGGTCGTCGGCGGCGAGGCGATCGAGCAGGTCCGGTTCCCGACCCTCCTCGCGCATCGCCAAGGCGACCGCCACCGCGTTCTCCTTGATCGCCTCGTGTGCGGTCTCCCGACCGACGCCGGCGCGCACGGCAGCCATCAGCACCTTGGTGGTCGCCAGGAACGGCAGGTAACGATCCAGCTCGTTCGCGATCACCGCAGGATAGGCACCGAACTCGGCGAGCACGGTCAGGAATGTCTCCATGAGCCCGTCGATGGCGAAGAATGCGTCGGGCAGAGCCACGCGGCGCACCACCGAGCAGAAGACGTCGCCCTCGTTCCACTGGGCGCCCGCGAGTTCGCCGGCCATCGAGCCGTATCCGCGCAGGATCACCTGCAGGCCGTTGACCCGTTCACAGCTGCGGGTGTTCATCTTGTGCGGCATCGCCGACGATCCCACCTGGCCGGGCTGGAACCCTTCGGTGACCAGTTCGTGGCCCGCCATCAGCCGGATGGTGTGCGCCAACGACGACGGGCCCGCACCGAGTTGCACCAGCGCCGACACGACGTCGTGGTCGAGCGAACGGGGATAGATCTGGCCGACCGAGGTCAGCGACCGGGCGAACCCGAGGTGATCGGCCACTCGCGCCTCGAGATCGGCGAGCTTGGTGGCGTCTCCACCGAGCAGGTCGAGCATGTCCTGGGACGTTCCCATCGGCCCTTTGATCCCGCGCAGCGGGTACCGGTCGATGAGTTCACGCACCCTGGTCAGCGCGATCATGAGTTCGTCGGCCGCGCTGGCGAATCGCTTGCCGAGCGTGGTGGCCTGCGCGGCGACGTTGTGGCTGCGACCGGCCATCACGACCGACGAGTACTGCGCGGCTCGATCGGTGATCCGGGCCAGCATCGCCACGCCATGGCCGTGCACGTATTCCAGCGAGCGCAGGATCTGCAGCTGTTCCACGTTCTCGGTGAGGTCGCGGCTGGTCATGCCCTTGTGGATCTGCTCATGACCGGCGAGGGCGTTGAACTCCTCGATGCGGGCCTTCACATCGTGACGTGTGATCCGCTCACGGTCGGCGATGGACTCGAGATCGATCTGGTCGACGACCTTCTCGTAGTCGGCGATCGCAGTGTCGGGAACGTCGATCCCGAGGTCGCGCTGCGCCTTGAGCACCGCGATCCAGAGCTGGCGCTCGAGCGCGATCTTGTGACGGGGCGACCAGATCTCGGCGAGGTCGGCGGACGCATAGCGCCCGGCCAGGACGTTGGAGATGACAGGCTTGGGCACGGGGACAGTGTAGTCGGGCCGGTGTTACCGCAGCACACGGCCGCTGGACGAGGGGCGTGTGACAACGGCACTCAGAGCGCGAAGCAGGCCCAGCCCGATCCGTATCCCTGGTGTACCCGCATCACGACGGTCGGGCCGGTCACACCGTTCTGCTTCGCGTACAGCAGTCGATCTCCGATGCGCTGCGGAACCCACCGAATGGTCGCGATGGCCCCGTCGGCCTGCGCGGCCCCGAGGAACCGCTCGGGATGACCCTGAGCGCGCTCCCAGAACGTGACCGGCCCGGACGCGTCGACCTGCACGGTCAGGTTGTACCGGCATCCGGTGCCGTACACCACCGACGAGAACGGGACGCCGGCATCGACCGTCCCGACCGGTGCGGCCGATGCGGTCCCCGTCCCGGCGACCATCGCGATCGCAGCCGCCATCGACCCGATCGTCGCGGCGAGCACCGCCCGACCCCCTGTCCCGACACGACTCCTGCTCGACATCTGTCCTCCCCGTGGATTGTGAACGGTTCCCCTGTAATGGTCCGGTGACGCATGGTCCGGTGGCCTACTCGCGAGGTGCGAGCACTTCGATCACCTCGTTGAGCGCATCGCGCGCTGCGGCGTACGGCGTGATCGCGCGCAATCCGATGGCCCCGACGACCGCCCCGTCCTCGACCGCGATCAACTGTTCGACATGTGCGGGATCGGCTTTGCGATGCGACTTGTGCAAGACGTCGGAGTGCATCTGCGTCAACAGCACCCGGCGATCGGCGACGACCTCGCCCAGTCGCGGATAGCGCGCGGCGAGGGCGAAGGTCTCGTAGCGGGCGGAGAGCGCCTGGATCGTGGTGTCCGGACCCACGAAGACCTCGGCGAGGGCGTCCGCGGTGGCGTGCCCGCCCCGGCGGCGTTTGGGCAACGCGTCGCGTCGCGCCGCGATGCAATCCTCGTCTCGCCGGCACACAAAGGTGGCCGCCTCGGCCATGAGATCTTCGAGCGAACCGAAGTAATAGGTCGTCGATGCGAGCGGGAGTGCAGCCCGCTCGGCGACCGCGCGATGTCGGACCGCGTCGAACCCGCCCTCCAAGAGCAGTTCACCGGCAGCCTCGATGAGTCGAGACCGTCGTCGCAGTCCCTTCGGGGTCGCCGCCGAAGTCATGGAAACATGCTGCCAAAGCGGCTGCCTGCAACGGGTTGCTTTGGCGAAAGCGGTGTCAACCCGACGAGCCCTGTTCTGCGACACCGATAGGACGAGGCACCGTTTCATCTCACCGGCCCGATACGGTGAGCACCATGCGTTTCGAAGGACTCCACTCCGTCGCCGACTACGCGGCGCTCTATGCCGCGCTCCGTCAGGAGGAACTCGGCGACCGACTCGAACGCGAGCTCGGGGAGTACACCTTCGGTTGCGACACGGGTTCCGGCGAGATCGCATTCACCTCTCGCGACGGCGACACCACGATCACCGCGACCACCGTGTTGATCGCGACCATCGCCCCGGACGCCGGGTCCATCCTGTGGGGGTGGGCCCATCCCGACGGCGACCCGAACGGTGAGGCCGCACGACTGCGCGATCTGGGACATCGCCACGGCATCTCCGACCTGCGCGCATCGAGCCTCGGGCTGCCGGTGTTGCGCTCGGAGACCGAGGCCGAGTCGTACTCCGCGGATCTCGCACACGTCATCGGGGCCGCAGGCGTGGAGGCAACCGGCATCAGCCCCTACTACTCGGCGCCCATCGCCGGCGGCGGACGGGCCGTGTTCGTGCTGCGTGACCTCGAACTGCCCGAACCGTCGTTCGCCGACTTCGCCGCGAAAGCACCGCGACTGCTCCCCGGTCTGCAGGTCACCGACCCCCGCCTCGCGGTCCACGGTCTGGTGCTGCGACGCGGCTGGCAGGTGAGCTGGAATGCCCAGGGCCCCCGGACAATCCCGTCCTGCCACGTCACCGACGGCACGTCGAACGTCGTCATCAGCTTCGACGACCGGGCCAACGCGATGGAGTTCCACACCACCATCGAGGCCACGTCGGAGCCCGAATCGTCGGATCACCCGGCCGGGTTCGCGCCGGGATGAGACCATCGACGGGGTGGACGACGAGGCATTCCTGCATCACGCAATCGATCTGGCCGCTGCCGCACGTGCCCGCGGTGACCATCCATTCGGCGCGCTGCTCGTCGATCCCGACGGAGAGGTCGTCGCGACCGCGCTGAACTCGGTGGACACCGACGGTGACCCGACCGGTCACGCCGAGACCAACCTCGTCCGAATCGCCGGTCGTCGCTTCGCTCCCGACGAGCGCCGCCCGTTGACGCTCTACACCAGCACCGAACCCTGCGCGATGTGCGCCGGTGCCATCTATTGGTCGTGCATCGGCACCGTCGTCTACGCACTGGCCGAATCGGAGCTGCGCTCGATGACCGGCGACGACCCGAAGAATCCTTCGCTGGACCTGCCGTGTCGGGAGGTGTTCGCCCGGGGCGCGCACCCGACGACGGTGCGTGGCCCCTTCGACATCCCCGCTGCCCGCGAGGTGCACGCAGGATTCTGGCGAGCCTGACGCCACGCGTCCGAGTTCCCACGCTCCGGCTTTTCGACGCCGACGTCCGAACCTGTTGACCCCGATCGGGTCGCCACCCCATAATCGGACGAGTCTGTCCGATTTTCGGACACTGATTCACCAGGCTGTCAGGAGGCTCGATGACGACGACCATCCCCCACCCGGACGAGGCACTCGCGCCGTGCATCTCCGACGTCGGCACCGTGAGCATCCCCGACGCGCTTCGCTACACCGCCGCCCGATGCGCCGATCGGGTGGCGGCGAGGTCCCGCGACGGTTCGACGTCGTGGACGTGGGCCGAGCTCGGCGACCTCGTGGATCGCGCAGCCGCCGGTCTCGGGTGTCTCGGCGTGCGACGGGGTCACTCGGTGGCACTGCTGCTCACCAACCGACCTGAGTTCATGGCGGCCGACCTCGCGGTGATGTGCGCGGGCGCCACCCCGTTCTCCATCTACAACACGAGCGCTGCCGACCAGATCGACCACATGATCACCGATTCGGCGGTCCGGGTGGCGATCACGGAGCGACGATACGTCGACCAGATCCTGGCCGGCGCCAACTCACGACTGTCACACCTCGTCGTCATCGACGACGACACCGAATCCGTCCGGGACTCCGTCGAACTCATCGGCCTGTCGAGGTTGCTCGCCCTCGGTGCGCAGGCACTCGCCGCCGGCGCGACATTGCCGTCCACCGGTCCCGACGACATCGCGGTCGTCATCTACACCTCCGGCACCACCGGGGTGTCCAAAGGTGTTCAGCTGTCCCATCACAACGTGCTGACGTCCTGCGAATGCGTCAACGGGTACCTGCGTCTACCCGACGCGGGCCGGGTGATCTCGTGGCTGCCGACAGCACACATGGCCGAACGCGTCGCCCACTACTACATGGCGATCATGTACGGACTGCAGGTGACCTACTGCCCCGACGTCGCCGAGATCGGAGCGGTCGTCGCACAGGTGCGCCCATGCTGGTTCTTCGCCGTACCCCGCGTGTGGGAGAAGATGAAGTCGGGTATCGAGGTCTCCTTCCTCGACCTGCCCGACGACGATCGCGACGAGCTCGCGCGTGGCCTCGAGGCCTCGCTGTCGGTGGTCCGCCACACCCAGAACGCGACGACGGTGCCCGCCGAGACCCAGTCCCTCGCCGACGATGCCGACCGCAAATACTTTGCGCCCCTTCGCCACCGGTTGGGTCTGGACCAGGTGCGCGCGCTGTTCACCGGCGCCGCCGCCACTCCACGAGAGGTCGCGGAGTTCTTCCATGCCCTCGGTCTGCACATCGGTGAGTTGTGGGGACTGTCCGAGAGCAGCGCGGCCGGGACGATGAACCCGGCCGACGCGGTCAAGATCGGCTCGGTGGGGCCGGCGATGCCCGGCGTCGAGATCCGCATCCAGGACGGCGAGATCCAGCTGCGCGGCGAGTTCACGATGGTCGGATACCGAAACCTGCCGCAGCAGACCGCGGATGCGTTCAGCGACGACGGTTGGTTACGGACCGGAGACCTCGGCCGCATCGACGACGACGGTTACGTACACGTTCTCGGCCGGATCAAGGAATTGATCATCAACTCCTCCGGCAAGAACATGTCCCCCGTCGCCATCGAGGACGCGATCGGTGCCGAGTCGCCGCTCATCGGCCAGATCGTGGTGGTCGGGGATCGGCGCAATTACAACGTCGCGCTCGTGGTGCTCGACGCCGACCACACCCGGGCCTGGGCCAATGCCCGCGACCTCGACGACGTCACCGACCTGCACCGGCACGACGACCTGCGTCACGAGATCGCGGCCGCCGTCGAACGCGGCAATGCCAAGCTGTCGCGCGTCGAACAGGTCAAACGATTCCACGTGCTCGGCGACGAATGGCAGCCCGGCAGTACCGAATTGACGCCGACGATGAAGTTGCGTCGGCACGCGATCGCGGACAAGTACGCTGCCCAGATCGACGACCTGTACAGCCAGTGAGTCGGCGTCGACGCACGTCGCCCTGGGTCGCGCTCAACCCCGCAGTTCGGCTCCGACGGCCTGTGCCGCGGCGATGATCTCGTCGCGGCGTTCGCGCACCGCCGCGGCACGGTCGTTCGGGGTGTACACGATCATCGCCGCGATCACACCGTCGACCGACCGGATCGGCACCGCGAGCCCGGACATACCCGCGGCCTCCTCGTCTCGGGACACCTCGAAACCGCGCCGTCGGATCTTGTTGAGCCCCAAGGTCATCTCCGACGGCGTCGCACCCAACAACCCGTCGCGTTCGGTGGGCTCGAGGTTGGCCAGGATCACCCGACCGCCTACGGTGTCGGTGAGCAGGTGCCGCTGCCCCGGCGGATACGCGATCTGCACGAACTGCTCACGGTTGGCGACACGATGCACGGCCAGGGTCTGACGGCCGTCACGCAGACTCAGCACCACGGTCTCCCGAAAATCGTCGCTGATCTGCTGCATGTACGGGTGAGCGGTGTCGCGGACCGCCCACTCGATGTGGTGAGCGAGCGCGAACAGCTTGGGCCCCAATCGATATGCGCCGTCACTGCGTTTGACGAAGCCACGCTGCTCGAGCGTGCTGAGCAATCGGTAGGCGACGGTCCGGGACATGTCCAACTCCCGGGCGACCTCGGCGATCGACAGCGAATCCCGCTGCCCCAGGTACTCCAGGACCTCGAGAGCCTGGTCAGCGGTCTTCGACACCTCGGCCACGCCGATCCTCCTCGTCCGATTATCGGACGATCCTACCTGTCGGCGTGACAGATCTCGGGACGGTCAGCCCACCGACTCCCGGAAGTAGTGCCCGGAGTCGATGTCCTCGACGAGGCCGGGATACTCCGGTGTCCAGTTCAGCGACCGCCTGGTGAACTCGGACGATGTCGGGTTGTCCACCGTCACGAACGACGCGAGGAAATCGAACACATTCGTAGCCTCCTCGGCTGCAACAGATTTGGCTGGCACTCCGAGTCCACGACCGATCGCCTCGGCGATGTCGCGGAACGCGACCCCGGGCTCACCGACCGCATGCAGCACCGATCCAGTCGGTGCCGATTCCAGTGCCAGTCGATACAGGCGCGCAGCGTCGCGGGTGTGCACGGCGGGCCATCGATTCGCCCCGTCCCCGACGTAGCCCGCGAAGCCGTTGTGTCGTGCGAACCCGATGAGCGCGGGGACGAATCCGTGATGGTCGAGGTCGCTGTGCACGGTGGGCGTCAACCGGATCACCGACGAGCGGACGCCGTTGTCGGCCAGTCCGACGACCAGGTTCTCCGCGTCGATCCGGTACCCCGAGTCGAAGCGGTCGGATTCGCGCCCCGGACGCCCGGTCACACCCATCATCGGGATCAGGGCGGTGCCCGACGTCCCGACAAAGGCCTTGTCGGTGCCGTGCATCACATCGGTCATCGCACGCACCGCGGCGAGGTCGGCCTCCGCGGCCGCGGCGAGATCACCGCTGCGCATCGCATCGTGTTTGAAGGCCAGATGAACGACCGCATCCGCGTCGTCGGCGGCCGAGGCCAACGTATCGAGATCGTCGAGATCGCCGCGACGCACCTCGGCGCCCAACGCCGTCACCGCGGTCGCCGCGGAATCGGATCGAGCCAGACCGACCACGTGATGGCCCGCCGACAACAGTTCTGGGATGAGTGCCGTTGCCACGTGACCCGATGCCCCGGTGATGAAGACCCGCATAGATTTCTCCTTGAGTGATGTCATGATCTGACATCACTGACCATACCCCTGATGTCAGAACCTGTCATCACGTATTCTGCACCTGTGGGACGATGGCCGACCGGTTCACGCGAGCGCCTACAGCAGACGGCGCTGGCGCTGTTCGTCGAGCGCGGGTACGAACAGACCTCGGTGGCCGACATCGCAAGCCGATCCGGGGTGACCGAGCGGACCTTCTACCGACACTTCGGAGAGAAGCGCGAGGTCCTGTTCGACGGCGGGCACCTCTTGGAGTCCTCGATCGTCGAGCACCTGGCCGACTGTCCCCCCGACGTCCCACCGCTGGACTCGGTGATCCGGGCGCTGCAGACGACCACCGATGAGTTCTTCGCCGACCGACGACCGTTCTCCCGCACCCGACAATCGGTGATCGACGCGAACCCCGAGCTCCAGGAACGCGAACTGCTCAAGATGGCGTCCCTGACCGATGCGATCGCCGACGGACTACGCGGGCGCGGCGCCGACGACACGGCCGCACGTCTGGCCGCCGAGACGGGGGTCGCGATCTTCAAGGTCTCGTTCGCCCACTGGGTGGGTGAGGCCGCAGATCAGGAGCTCTCCGCGGTCATCGGCCGACGCCTCGCCGACCTGCGCGCCATGACCGCCACCGATTGACGAGGCGCCGCGTGTGCGCGACCGAGGACCGTCCCGCAGTACACCGTGCACGTCGGGACGGTGAGGCCCCGGGTGCCGAGAACGGTGCCGAGAAGCATGTCGACGTCGGGGACGCGGCTGCCGCCCATGACGGCGTCGACGTCGATGCGCGGGTCCTGACATCATGGTGACCGTCACCGACGTCCCGGTCTCCGGCGACGTCACCGATGCCCGGCCGGAATCCTGGCCACGATCACGACGCTGCCGACTACGGCAGCCCACCGAAGGGACCACCGAGATGTGTTACGCGACCCCATGCCGGCAATGCGGTGCGACGACCTGGGACGGCTGCGGTGAACACGTGGACGAGGTGAAGGCATCCGTGCCGCCCGAACAGTGGTGCCCGGGCCACCCCGAGACCGCGGGCGCCACCAACTGACGTCGGCCGATTGCGGACGCCACGTGATGCAGCCCACGCATCCCGTCGCGCCGTGGCGCCGAGTCTCGTTGCGACGCATCGCCCACAGCCGCGGCGTGGCTCATCGGCGAGTTTTCGAACAGTCCGTGGGCCCCAGTAATCTGGGCAAGCGATGATCCCCGAACACGACTCCCCGACGCGACTGCACGTACCGGGCCACCACAACCGTGGCCCGGTGACCCGACGCGCGCTGCTGGCCGGCGGACTCGGTGCCGCAGTGGTCGGCGGACTGGCGGCATGCTCGGACGACGCACCCACCACGGTGCGGCCACGCAAACTGGAGTCCGGCGTCGCCGACGACGAGCTGCCCTCGGATACCCGACCACAGATCCCCGGCGGACCCCCACTGGTCACCGGCAGTTTCGTCTCGGCCAAGATGCGCGGACGCGATACGCGATGGGCCGTCGCCCGTCCGAACGGCGTGACCGGACCGCTGCCCGTCGTCGTCGTGTTGCACGCGCTGAACACGAACGAGAAGTCGATCTTCTCGTCGAAGCTGGAGATGCAGAACGTCGTGCAGCGCTACGTCCGGGCGGGCGGTACCCCGTTCGCACTCGCCGCCGCCGATGTCGGACGCAACTACTTCCATCCGCGGTCCGACGGCACCGACGGTGCCGCGATGATCGTCGACGAGTTCCTGCCGATGCTGTCGTCGAACGCCGATCTCAACCTGTCCACCGAGCGCATCGGCCTGTTCGGCTGGTCGATGGGTGGCTACGGAGCGCTACGCCTCGGCGCGCTGCTCGGCTCACCGCGAATCGCCGCGATCGCCGTGAGCTCGCCCGCACTGTGGGCCGATCCGCGGAACTTCCCGCCGCGCGCGTTCGACTCGTTGGCCGACTACCAGGCGAACTCCCTGTTCGGACAGCAACCGGCCTTCGCGAAGATCCCTCTGATGATCTCCATCGGATCCAGTGATCAGTTCTTCACCTACACCCGGCAGTGGGCGGCCGGCTTGCACCCACCTGCCGCGTTCGGCACTTCATCGGGCGGGCACACCAACCGCTACTGGCGCAGTGTCCTGCCCGACCAGGTCGAGTTCCTCGGCCGCAACCTCGCGCGCTGACCTGACGGTCCGCTCGCCGGCTCGGGTGGACCGATACCTTCCGCGGAACCTGTAAGCAGAGTTGTGTGAAGCAATGCACGCGTTTGCCTGGAGGCTCCGCGGGAGCGAAACCGGCGTCGGCGTCGGGGGCCCGACGTCGGGACCGTGGTGTCAGAGCGTGATGCGCCCGTCGAGTGCGGCCTTGCCGATGTCGGTCCGGAAATGCGACCCGGGGAGTTTGACGGTCGAGATGCGCTCGTAGGCCTGTGCGCGCGCCTCGGCGAGATCCGACCCGGTTCCGACGACGGCCAGCACCCGTCCACCCGATGACACGACCTGGCCGTCGGCGTTGCGTGCCGTGCCGGCGTGTAGGACACCCGCGCCGTCGGCGCCGGTGATGACATCCCCCGTCCTCGGCTTGCCGGGATAGTTCTCCGCGGCGACGACGACGGTCACCGCCGCGCCCTGCTCCCATTCGAGCGGCGGCAACTGATCCAGCGTTCCCGTGGCGGTCGCGTTGAGTGCTTGTCCCAGTGGGGATTTCAGCAGTGCGAGGACGGCCTGGGTCTCCGGGTCGCCGAACCGGCAATTGAACTCGACCACCGCGGGGCCGTCTGCACCGATCGCCAGACCGGCATACAGGAGACCGGAGAACGGGGTGCCGCGAGCGGCCAGTTCGGCGGCCACGGGCGTCACGACCTCGTCGACGATCTGCCGGGTCACCTCGTCGGGCAGCCATGGCAGCGGTGTGTAGGCGCCCATCCCACCGGTGTTGGGTCCGGAGTCGTTGTCACCCACCCGTTTGTGATCCTGCGCGGGCAGCAACGGAACCACTGTCGTGCCGTCGACGAGGCTGAACAGCGAGACCTCGGGACCATCGAGGAAACTCTCCAGGAGCACCGGGTGTCCGCTCTCCAGACACTCGGCGGCGTGATCGCGCGCGACGGCACGATCGGTGGTCACCACCACACCCTTGCCCGCGGCGAGTCCGTCGTCCTTGACCACCCATGTCGGCCCGAATCTGTCGAGAGCGGCGTCGAGTTTGGCCGGATTGTCGACCACCTCGGCGTGCGCGGTGCGCACACCCGCGGCGGCCATGACGTCCTTGGCGAACGCCTTCGAGCCCTCGATCTGTGCCGCGGCGGCGCTCGGCCCGAAGGTGGCGAACCCGGCGTCACGTAGCGCGTCGGCGACCCCGAGCACCAGCGGCACTTCGGGTCCGATCACGACGAGGTCGGCGGCGACGCTCTGCGCGAGCGAGACCACGGCGTCGGACGAGGCGAGATCGACGGGGTGATTGGTCGCGACCGACGACGTACCCGCGTTACCCGGGCCGGCGTGGAGTTCGGTGACCGACGGGTCCTTGGACAGTCCGATGAGCAGGGCATGTTCGCGGCCGCCCGAGCCGATCACGAGTACGCGCACGGTGATGACTCTAATGCCCGGCGGTGCGTGTGCGTGCGCCCGGTGACCGGACGGCCCGACCCGAACCTGCGCCGACCACGAACAGGGCAAATGACAGGGAGAGCATCGGGAAGTGACCACTTGCCACACCAGCGGCTCAGGGCCTCTACTCTCCTGGTATGCCTCGGTGTGCACTCCCCTTCGCCTCGACATCCGGCCGGCCTTCGTGCCGATGGAGGACCGGTCGGCCGGCCGACGACACGGTCCGCCCGATCTCGACGATCGCGATCCCCTGATGGAGTCACGGCGCGAGCGCATCCTGACCGAGGGCATGCGACTGTTCGGAGAGCAGGGTTATGCCGCCACGTCTATCGCACAGATCGAAGCGGCGGCCGGCCTCGCACCCGGGTCGGGAAGCCTGTACAAGCATTTCCGGTCCAAGCGGCAGGTACTCGAGGCCGGTCTCGAGAAGTTGCTGCGCACCGACGGCCCGCCCGTTCCCGAACTCGCGCCGGGGCCACCCGACACGACGACGGCAGACCTCGACACCGCCGCCCGGGCCGGGCTCGCCCGCATGGACCACGACCGCGACCTGAATCGACTCTTGTTCCGTGGGCTCGACGCCTTTCCGGACCTGTTGCAGCGCTTCGGCACCGACGAGATCGGCCGGATCGAGAAGGACACCGCGAGCCTGTTGGCCGAACTCGCAGGCGACACCGGCGACGCCGACACCGACTGGGACGCCGTGGCCACCGTCCTCCAAGGCGCCACCGCGCACTATTGGCTCCTCGAAGACCTCTTCGGCGAGCATCCGGCCGGAGTGTCGCGAGAGCGCTTCGTCAAGGCCATCGCCACCTTCGCCACGATGGCCGTCCGGTCAGCCGGCTGACGCCCGGACACCCTGGCGCACAGTGGGATACATCGGCCGCCAGCCCAGCTCCTCCCGCGCCTTGGCCGCAGACACCCGCATCGACGTGTCGAGCACCATCGCCCCGACATAGGGGGCGGCCATCCGGATCAGCCATCCCGGCAAGACGCGCGGCGTCGGCGCGCCATATGCCGCGGCCATCGCCGTCGTGACCTCTCCCCACGTCGCCGGCGAATCGTCGACGATGTTGTAGGCACCCGGGCGCCCGCGCTCGACGGCGGCCACCGCGGCCTCGGCCGCATCGTCGAGATGCACCCATGCCAGCTCTCCCCCGCCGCCAGGTGGAACAGGAATCTTTCTCGCGCGCAGCATGTCTCGCATCGCAGCGTCGTCGGGGCGATAGAAGAGTCCGTAGCGCAGAGACACACCGTCGAGGTCGTCGTTGCCGATCACGAGCTGTTCGTTGACACCCATCGCCTCGATGTGCGGGTCGGTCCGATCGCCCGCGGGACGACCGAACGGCGCATCCTCGGTCAGGAGATCGGTGCCGTGATCGCGGTACCCGTAACCGAAGACGATGCTCTGTGTGACGAATCGTCGCGCGCCGGACCGTGTCGCCAGATCCACCAGATTGCGGGTTCCGGTGATCCGCAACTCGTTGGTGCGGCTCATCCCGCTGTGTCGTGCCGGCGGCTTGCTCAGCGCCGTCATCTGATGGATGACCGCATCGATGCGCAGTCCGCAGTCGGCCGCGGCACCCAGCAGCGCATCGCGGTCCAGCGCGTCGGCGACCAGCGGTTCGACACCGGCCGCGACGAGCGTCCGCGCCCGTTCACGCTCTCGGGTCAGACCGACGACCTCGTGGCCCGCCGCACGCAGAGCCCTGGTCAGTGGACGACCGATGGCGCCGGTGGATCCGGCCAGCAGGACCTTCATCGCGACGACCTCCCTGAGGAAAGTGAACACTTGCCATCAGCGTAGACAGGTTCCGATCACCTGGCAAGTGATTACTTGCCGGGTGATCGCACTCGGAATTCGGCTGCGGAGAGCTGACGCGGACAGTGGGGTCGCGCCCGTCAGATCGACGCGAGCACCTGTGCACGCCGGGGCACCCCGAAGACCTCGTCGAGCACCACCACCAGAACCGGGGCGCACGACGCGACGACGATCGCCACGATCACCGAAACCCCCGCGGCGGCCAACCACACCGCGATCGCGAGAAGGGCGATCACACCGAGGCCGAGCAGGGCGCTCAGGACGTCGAACGGGAGCAGGTAGTTGTACATCGCGAGCACACCGACGCAGTACACGCCGAGGGGGATGGCCAGGGTGCCCACGACGGCTCCGGGCCCGATGTGCACCTCGTGCTCGAAGTAGAGGGCGCTGACGTGCAGGCCGGCACCCACCGCGGCAGCGGCCATGAAGATGACGATGTGGCCGTATCCCCACCAGAAACTCTTGTTCCGATGGGCGTGCAAGGCGTCGCCGACGGGGACGATGAAGTACATCCACCACATCGCGAAGGTGACCCCCATCGCGGCGAGACCCAGTATCGCGGTCTCCACCGACCAGCCCTCGACCTCGATCAGGGCACCCAGCACGGCAACGGTGCCGACGACACCCTCCCCCAAGGTGATGATCGTGAGCAACGAGTAGCGCTCGGCGATGTGATGGGCGTGCCACGGTGTGCCGCCGCCGATCGTCTCGCCGATCAGGGGTCCGCCCAACTCCACGATCACGCACGCGATCATGGCGAACAGTGTGTAGAGGGGCCGCATGTCGGCGATGAGCACCGCAACCCACCCGACCTGTGCGAGCAGGGTCATGCCCGCGTAGATCAGGCATGCACGCCGGTAGCGCTCGCTCTGGGCCGCCGCCCGCAGCCACTGCGCGACCATGCCGACACGCATCACGATGTACCCGATGACGAGTACCCGGTTGTCGACGTGTTCGTGATGATTCAGGGATTCGAAGATCGGCGGCATGCCGAGGGCGATGATCGCCACGCCGATCATCTGCACCAGCGTCACCAGCCGGAAGAACCAGTCGTCGGTGTCGAACGCGGATGCGAACCAGGCGAAGTTGATCCACGCCCAGATGGCGGCGAAGGTGCACAGCAGGTAACCGAAGACGGCCACCTGGTAGTGCCCTTCGGCCAGCTGATGGGCGACCTGGGTACCCGCCGTCGAGAACGCGACCACGAACACCAGGTCGTAGAACAGCTCCAGACTGGTTGCGACGCGCCCCTCCTGGTGCGGGTCGCGACCGGTCATCCGTCGCAGTGAGTGTCCGATCGAGGAAGTCACAGTCGAACTCTAGGGTGCCGAGCCCGTCGTCGACGGTACGACGGAGCGCAGCCACCTCACTTGTCCGGATTCACCTTCGCCCAAGCCGAAGGTGAATCCGGACAAGTGAGGTGCATGGGTCGACCGGTGCCAGACCTCAGCTCACCGGCGCGGTCAGATCGTAGAGGGTGGTGCCGGCGACCGTCTGCGCGGTGAAGTTCTCCCGCACCCACGCCGCGATCTGGGCGGACGGCTGCGATTCGTCGGAATTGCCGAATCCACGCCCACCACCGATGAACCAGTGGATCTGCTTGTCGGCCACCATCTTCTCGAACTGCTCGAGTGTCGGCGACGGGTCGGTGCCGTTGAACCCGCCGATCGGCATCACCGAGTATCCGGACTCGAGTTGGTAACCCGATGCCTCGTTGGAACCGACCGCAGCGGCGACCCAGGTGAAGTCGTCGGCGTCCGCACGCAGCCGGGCGACGATCTGCGCGCTCGGCCGCGAGCCCATCAGCAGACCACCGGGGCCGCCTTCTCCCATACCACCGGGCATGCCCATCCCGCCGGGCATGCCGCCGCCCGCTCCCCCGGGTCCGCCCGCACCGTTCGGCGCGGTCATCGCACCACCGGCGCCGCCCGGTGCCATGCCGGGCATGCCGCCCGGACCGCCCGGCGTTCCTCGCCACCGGTGATGTCCACCGGGACCTCCACCGCCCGGACCGAATTCGCCGTCGACGCGTGGGCCTGCACTGATGATCGATCCCTGCTTGGCGGTCGAGACCGTGTCGATCGTGTAGGCGATCGGACCGGCCAGACCGGCGGCCACTGCGGTGATCATCGCCACGGCCGACAGATAGGGCCGGTGCGCCACCAGCATGACGAGGGCGCCGACGATGCCGACGATCAGCACCATCCACCGCAGCCACGGCACGAAATCCGGTGACCGGTCGAGCAGCGCGAATCCCCAGATCGCCGCGATCAGGACCCCCGCGGCCAGGGCGATCCGCACCCACAGGCGTTCGCGCGCAGACCAGCACACCGCCGCACCGCCGGCGAGCACCGCGGCAACCGCCGGGGCCAAGGCCGCCGTGTAGTAGCTGTGGAAAATGCCGGCCATGAAGCTGAACACGCCCATCGTGACCAGCAACCACAGCCCCCAGACGGCCAGATACGCGCGCCTCGGGTCGGTACGCCGGGCCTTGCCGATGACGATCAGCGCTGCCACACCGAGCACGAGCGCGGTGGGGATCAGCCAGGCGATCTGCCCACCCTGGGCCGGCTCGAACATCCGGAGCCATCCCGTCTGTCCCCACATACCGCCACCGGGGCCACCACCTGGTCCACCACCGGGCGGGCCACCGAAACCGGGACCGCCATCGGTACCGAGATATCCGGCTGCACCTGCGCCGTATCCACTCGGACCGCCGGGCACCACGCTGCCGGTCTCGTTACCGTTGAGCCGCCCGAAGCCGTTGTAGCCCAAGGTGAGTTCCAGGATGGAGTTGTCCTGCGAGCCACCGATCCAGGGGCGCGACGATGCGGGCCAGAGCTCGACGGCGAGAATCCACCAGCCTGCACTCACGATCATCGCACCGAGCGCGGCGAGCAGATGACCGATTCGCGTGATCCAGGTGTGTCGCCCGAACGCCAGATAGGTGATCGCCAGCGGCGGAACGATCAGCATCACCTGCAATTGCTTGGTGAGAAAGCCGAATCCGACGAAGACGCCGACCAGGATCATCCACCGCAACCGACCGTCCTCGACGGCCTTGAGCATCGCCCACACGGCGGCGACCATCAGCAGGATCAGTAACGCCTCGGGGTTGTTGAACCGGAACATCAACGCGGCGACCGGCGTCAGCGCCAGAACCACACCGGCGAGAATGCCTGCCCAATGCCCGAAGCATTTCTTCGTGATCACGTACAGCACTGCGACCGCGGCCACACCCATCAGTGCCTGCGGCACGAGGATCGCCCACGAATTGAGCCCGAAGATCCGCACCGAGATCCCCGGAATCCACAGGGACATGGGCGGTTTGTCGACGGTGATGGAGTTCGCCATGTCCGACGACCCGAAGAACCATGCCTTCCACGACTGCGATCCGGCCTGGATCGCGGCGGAGTAGAAGGAATTGGCCCATCCGTTTGCGGACAGGTTCACGAGGTAGACAATGCCGGTGCCGATGAGCAGCGCGGCCAGCGAAAGACGTTCCCACACACGGGCGTTCCGCCCGGGCTCGGTGGCCTCGGGCGGAACGGCTGCGGCGCTGCGATGGTCGACGACGGTGCTCACTCGCCGGCCCCTTCGATAGCGACGTCGGCAATCGATGTGTTCGTATGACCGCGGAAGACCCAGCGCAGCCCGACGAAGCGGGTGGCCGTCGCGACGAGGTTGGCGACCACCAGCACGACGAGTTCGACGTGTTTGGACGCCTCGGGCGCGAACGCGTGCAACATGACCAGCGATCCGGCGGTGACCGCCCAGCCGAACACGAAGACCCCGAGACCGAACAGTTGGTGTTTGACCGCACCCTCACGACCGGAGATGCCGAAGCTGAACTTCCGGTTGGCGGCGGTGTTGAGCACGGCGGTGATGGCCAGTGCGACGAAGTTCGACACCTGTGCACCGAGGACCGCATGCAACATCAGGTAGAGGACCGCGTAGGCGATGGTCGACGCGACACCGACGACACAGAACCGAGCGAGTTGACCGACCATGCCGTGCGGGACACCGTCGATGTGCGGTCCGGGCGCCCGGTCGCGGCCGATGGCGGCGCGCAGGTCGGCGATCGGCAGGCGGCCCGTCCCCAGCGCGTAGGCCACCCGTGCGCATCCCTTCAGATCGGCCATGGCGGTGGCGACGATGTCGACCGTGCTGTCGGGGTCGTCGATCCAGTCCACCGGGACCTCGGCGATCCGCAGGCCGATCCGCTCGGACAGCACCAGCAGCTCGGTGTCGAAGAACCACCCGGTGTCCTCCACGTAGGGCAGGACCTCACGGGCGATGTCGGTGCGCATCGCCTTGAAGCCACACTGCGCGTCGGAGAACTTGGCGCGCATCGCGGTCTTGAGGATCAGGTTGTAGCTGCGCGAGATGAACTCCCGCTTGGGCCCACGCACCACACGCGAGGCCCGCGACAGCCGCGTGCCGATGGCGAGATCGGAATGGCCCGAGATGAGCGGTGCGATCAGCGGCATCAGCGCATTGAGATCAGTCGACAGATCGACATCGCAGTAGGCGACGATCTCCGCA
The DNA here is from genome assembly GCF_048537895.1 of Gordonia sp. CPCC 206044. NCBI lineage: Bacteria > Bacillati > Actinomycetota > Actinomycetes > Mycobacteriales > Gordoniaceae > Gordonia > Gordonia sp. CPCC 206044. Next base: position 462,310 of record NZ_JBCLVL010000001.1, on the reverse strand, counting down.
TCGCTGGCGCGCCATACGGCGTTCAGCGCGCGGCCTCGGCCCTTTTCGTCGAGATGGACCACCCGCAGCCCGTCGATCTCGTCGACGAGTCCACTCGCGATCGACAGCGTCGCGTCCGTACTCGCATTGTCGGCGACGGTGATCCGCGCGGTGTAGGGAACGTGCGTGTGCAGGTGATCGCGCAGGCGGCGGACCGAACCCGCGATGTCGACCTCTTCGTTGTACACGGGCACGACGATGTCGAGGACGGGCGCCGGCTGCGAACTGTCGGCCACGATCACCGAGGCGGATGCCGCCGTCGGGAGTGCTTCTGCTGTCATGTGTACGACTATCGGACGCCAAACTTCACCGACTCTGCGCCGACGCTGTCAGGTTCCTGTGAGGCGTTGTCGCTGTTCGACCGGCGAGTCGCGCCCCGGCGACGGACCTGTGGACGGTCCACCGACGATGTCGCCGTCGACCGATACATTCGGGGCATGTCCTCCCCCATGACACGTCTGCGTCCCGAACAGCACTCGGCTGCCGAGCGGGTGATCGAGAGCCTCGCCGGACCCGGCGCGCGGCTGCGCGACGATCAGCTCACGGCCGTGTCGGCGCTCGTCGAACCGGCCGCTCGGGTGCTGGTGGTGCAGGCCACCGGGTGGGGCAAATCCGCCGTCTACTGGGCGGCCACCGCCATCATCCGAGAGACCGTCGGTGCCGACGGCGCCCGCGGCGGACCCACCTTGATCGTGTCGCCGCTCCTGTCCTTGATGCGGGATCAGGTGAGCGCGGCGCAACGCGCGGGGCTGCACGCGGCCACGTTGAACTCGTCGAATTTCGACGAGTGGTCGGCGGTCGAGGAGCAGTTGCGCTCCGGAGAACTCGACGTGCTGCTCGTTTCTCCCGAACGGCTGGCCAATCCAGGGTTCGGCCGCCGGGTACTGGACGCGTTGGCCGGCAGGTTGGGTCTGTTGGTGATCGACGAGGCGCATGCCATCTCGGACTGGGGACACGACTTCCGTCCGGATTATCGACGGGTGTCCGACGTGCTACAGACCCTGAACCCGCGGACACCGGTGTTGGCCACCACCGCGACAGCCAATGCCCGGGTGACCGACGACGTCGCCGCGCAGCTGGGCGCCGGGAGCGAAGCGAGCGGGCCCCAGAGCAACAGCGCCGGGAGCGAAGCGAGCGGGCCCCACAACAACAGCGCCGGGAGCGAAACGAGCGGGCCCGGAGGCGCGAGCGGCCGCACGCTGGTGTTGCGCGGTCCGCTGGCACGCAAATCCTTGCATCTCAACGTGATCGATGGGTTGTCACCCATCGAACGGTATGCGTGGGTGGCACGCTATCTGCCGGATCTGCCCGGGTCGGGCATCGTCTATGTGCTCACGGTGGCCGATGCCGATCGGCTCGTCGACGCGATCCGTGCGGTGCACGGCGACGATCTCCCGGTGGCCGCCTATACCGGCCGGCTCGACGCCGATCGCCGCCACCAACTCGAGGATGCGTTGTTGCACAACGAGATCAAGGCGCTGGTGGCCACGTCGGCGTTGGGAATGGGTTACGACAAGCCGGATCTCGGGTTCGTCGTCCACGTCGGCTCGCCGCCGTCGCCGGTGTCGTACTATCAGCAGGTCGGCCGCGCCGGACGCGCCCTCGACGACGCGGTGGTGATGTTGCTGGCCGCCCGCACCGACGACGCCATCTGGGAACACTTCGCCACCGCGACCATCCCCGACCCCGACCGGATGCGCCGACTTCTGGACACCCTCGGCGACGCGGAGGGACCGATGTCGGTACCGCAACTCGAGTCGTCGACCGGATTCCGCAGGGGCCGTGTGGAATTGATGCTCAAGCAGTTGGCGGTCGACGGTGCCACCGAACGTGGACCCGACGGCTGGGTGGCGACCGGGCGTGCGTGGACGTTCGACGCCGAACACTACGACGGGGTACTCGCGGTGCGTCGTCGGGAGGCCGACATCATGCGCGACTACGTCGCGGGCCGACAGTGCCTGATGCAGTTGCTCACCGCATCGCTCGACGACCCGGAGGCACAGCCCTGCGGGCGCTGCTCGGTGTGTCGAGGGCAGCTCACCGAACCGTTGTCGTCACAGGTCCAGTCGGAAACCGTACGCACCATCACGGGCTCGTTACGCCGTACGGCCCAGCTGCTCGAACCGCGAAAGATGTGGCCCGGCGGCGCTTTCGGGACCAGGGGACGGATTCCGGCGTCGTCGGCGGCCGAGCCGGGGCGAGTGCTCGCGCACGCCGACGCCCCCGAGTGGGTGGAGTTGCTGGCCGCCGCGCGACGCGGTGAGGCGGACGCAGTGACCGACCTCGGCGACGCGGCGGTGGCCACGTTGTCGTCGTGGGTGCGTGACACCGGGGTGAGACCGGACGTGATCGCCTCCCTGCGTCTGACCGGGACCGTTCTGGCCGAACGGGTGGCCGAACACCTCTGCACGGTCGGCCGACGGCCGGGTCTCACGGTTCCGGTGCGCGCCGGTGACGGTCCCGGCCGCGACGCCACCGGCGCCACCGAGGCGGTCTACTGGCGTGAGCATCTGGGCGAGATGCCCGACGTGGCCGGCGCGAACGTGCTGCTCGTCGTGGACGAGAACGCGTCGGGATGGCCGATCACCCTGGCGGCGGCGGCGTTGCGTGAAGCAGGGGCGAGCGCGGTGATGCCCCTGCTGATCCACCGGACGGTGTGAGACGTCGCGTCATCGGCGCGTCGCGCCGATGACGGACCGCAATCGACCCCTGCGTGATTCACGCCTCGGCGACGTACTCCTGATAGCCGGTCTCGCGTAGGGCGGCGCGGATCTTCTCGGCGGCGGCGTCGAGTTCGGCCGGGTCGGGGTCCTTGGCGGCGGTGGACAGGTCATAGATGTCCATGCTCACCGCGGGGAAGACGTGTAGATGCACGTGCGGCACCTCGAACCCGGCGATCAACATGCCGATCCGCGGTGCGTCGAACGCCTTCTTGACGGCCCGACCCACCTTCTGTGCGACGTCGGACAGATGCGTGTAGGAGGCGGTGTCCATCTGCTCCCAGTGGTCGACCTCCTTGCGCGGCACCACCAGCACATGTCCCGGAGTGATCGGGTTGATGGTGAGGAAGGCGACGGCCTGACCATCGCGCCACACGAACCGTCCGGGCAGTTCTCCGTTGATGATCTTGGTGAAGACAGAAGACATGAGGCAAGTCTAGGACGTGCGTGCAGAGTGTTGCCGACGATCTTGTCGGGGGCCCATGACATCCTTTCTCCTGTGAGCCGATCGGAGATGCAGTCGACAGATGTGGTCGCCGCCGCCCAGCGTTTTCCGCGGCTGCGCTACATGGGTTCGAAGTATCGGCTCATCCCGCACCTCGAGCGCACCTTCGCCGAGATCGGCGGAACCACCGCGGTCGACGCGTTCTCCGGCTCGGGTGTGGTGTCGTATCTGCTCAAGGCGCAGGGTTTCCGGGTTCTCGCCAACGACTTCCTGACGTTCCCACACATCATCACCCGCGCCACCGTCGCGAACTCCAGTGTGCGTCTCGAACCCGATCTCATCGAGGAGATCTGCGGTCCGCCCGCCGACGACCGTGACTTCATCCAGACCACGTTCGACGGCCTCTACTTCACGTCCGAGGACCGCGCCTTCCTGGATTCGGCGTGGTCACACATCGATCGTCTCCGTGGCTACCGCCGCGATCTGGCCATCTCGGCGCTCGTGTTGTCGGCGGCCCGCAAACAACCGCGTGGCGTGTTCACGTTCACCGATTCGTCTCGGTACGCCGATGGCCGACGCGATCTGCGCATGTCGTTGCGCGATCATTTCCGGCTGCGGTCGGCTGCCGAGTACAACGCGACGGTGTTCAGCAACGGTCATCACAGTCGCAGCACGTGCGGCGACATCTTCGATCTGAACCTCGGCTCGATCGACGGTCCGCCGGATCTCGTCTATCTCGATCCGCCCTACGCCCCGCCTACCGACGACAACGATTACATCAAGCGCTATCACTTCCTCGAGGGGCTCAGCGCGTATTGGCGCGGGATGACGATCATGGAGCACACCAAGACCAAGAAACTCACCAAGCGGTACACGCCGTTCGCGTACAAGCACACCATCGAGGACGCACTGGTCCGTACGTTCGAACACTTCGAGCAGGCAGGGGCGATCGTGCTGTCGTACTCGTCGAACGCTCTGCCCGGTCCCGAACGGATCACCGATCTGCTCGGCAAGGTCAAGCCCTCGGTCGAGGTGATCGCCATCGATCACAAGTACAGTTTCGGCACCCACGCCGCGGCCACCCGCCGCGATGTGAGCGAATACCTGTTCATCGGACGCGACTGACCATGGGCGATGCCGAGTCGTTCGACGACTATCTGACGACGTTGGGGCGCTTGACTTCTCACGTCGATCCGACGGCATCGACACCGGAGGCGGAGCGGATCATCGACGCCACCGCCAGCCTCGGCGAGCTCCTCGACACAGACCTCCCGGGAGTCGCCGCCTGGGTACGCGATCACCCGGCCGACGTCCCGGTGCTCGGGCTTGCCGTCGGGTTGTCGCAGGAGAAGCTGAAGAACGTACTGCGCGACAGGTTCGGCACCACCGGCTGGCATGGCCTGGCCAAGACGGCCCCGGTGGACCTGGTCACCTGGCTGGACGCCGAGTTCGACCTGGTCCGCATGCTGCGCACCCAGCTCGACCGCACCTACACGTTCGCCGACATCCTGGTCGCGCGCGCCGGCACCCGCGTCACCGCCACCCGGGCGGGCGCCTCGGGGCGCCGCATCGAGGATGAGATCGAGGCGATCGCCCACGACCTCGGCGTGCACTACGTGACGCGATCGCGGTTCACCGGGCGCAACGGACGTACGGCGCCCGCCGATCTGATCATCGGCGACCCCGAGACCGCCGACATCGTCGTCGCCGCAAAGGGCTTCGACTCCACCGGCAGCAAGCTCACGGACGCGGTCCGCGAGATCGAGGAGATGGCCGAGGTACGGCTGCCGCGTCAGTTCGTCCTCGCGGTGATCGACGGAATCGGTTGGAAGTCAAGACAATCCGACCTGCGACGCATCCATCAGCTGTGGGCTGACCGCCAGATCGACGGCATGTACACGCTGGTCAGCCTCGATCGCTTCCGGGCCGACGTCCGCGAGTTCGCGCAATTGCGCCGGCTGATCTGATCTCGATACGCCTCCTCACTCCGTTCGTCGGCTACTCGATCAGCGGTGGGAACGAACCCACGTAGCGACAAACCCACCGCGGGCGAGAACCCCACGCAGCCACAAACCATCCGCGGTCGAGAACCCCACGCGGCGACAAATCCATCGGCGGTGGCGAAACCTGCACAGCCACAAACAATCAGCGGTGGGAACCTACGCGGCGACAAGACCATCGGCGATCAAGCGCCGTAGAGCCGCGCGATGTCGGGCGAGTCGAGCCATCCGGAGTAGGTCGGGGTGACCGGCCAGCCGTCGGGCAGGTCTTGCCATTCCTCACGCCGACCGCGTGGCAAGGAGTCGATCAGGCCGAACGTGTGGCCGAGTTGCTCCACACCGCGCCCGGTGGTGTGCCAAGTGCGGTACACGGTGTCGCCGTCGCGCAGGAACACGTTGAGCGCGAAACCCCCACCGGGCGGGGCGTCGACGTCGGCGCCGAAGCTGCTGTCCGACGAGGAGAACCAGTCCATCCGGTTGCCGACCTTGGCCTTGTAGGCCAGCGCCTGGTCGATCGGGCCGTTGGTCACGATCACGAAGCGGGCATCGTAGTTGTCCAGGAAGTCCAGCCGGGTGAACTGGGACGTGAAGCCGGTGCAACCACCGCACTGGAACTCCGCACCGTCGGACCACATGTGGTTGTAGACGATCAGTTGGGAACGGCCGTCGAAGACGTCGACGAGCCGGATCGGACCGTCGGGTCCGACGAGCGTGTAGTCGGGCAACTCGACCATCGGCAGTCGGCGACGCTGCGCGGCGACCGCATCGAGTTCGCGCGTCGCGGCCTTCTCCCGAACGCGCAGGTCGGCCAGCGCGGTACGCCAGGTCTGTTCGTCGACGACGGGTGGCAGGGCATCGGTCATGGGGATCTCCTCTCGCCTCACTCATACCGACCGGCCACGTCGACAGAATTCATCGGTGCGAACGCGCCGGACTCACTCGACTCGTCGCGGCAACCGGACCCAGAATGTCGCCCCTTCGCCGGGGGCGGAATCCACGCCCACGGTGCCGTGGTGGGCGTTGACCAGAGCGGCCACGATCGACAGACCCAGGCCGCTGCCGCCACTCTTGTCGCCGCGGTACCGCGACGCCTCGGCGCGATAGAAACGCTCGAACACGTGCGAGGCCTCCTCGGGTGTGAGTCCTTGTCCGGTGTCGGTGACGGTGAGAAGCACGTCGTCGCGTCCGACGGACCGGTCGAGGTCGACGCCGACGGTGATCGACGCGTCCTCGGGCGTGTGCGCGACGGCGTTGTTGACGAGATTGCGCAACACCTGCAGCAGGCGCATGGCATCCCCGGTGACCATGGGCGGTTCGTCGGTCACCCCGATGTGGATGCTGATGTCGCGTTGCGGTGCAGCAGCTCTCGCACTCTGCACGGCGTCGGCGGCCAGCGCCAGGACGTCCACCGGCTGGGCAGCGATGGGCCGATGGGCGTCGAGCCGGGCCAAGATCAACAGATCTTCGACGAGGACACTCATGCGGCCGGCCTCGGTGTCGATACGCCGCATCGCGTCACCGGCATCGCCGACCGCACCCTGCTTGTACAGTTCGGCGAAACCCTTGATGGACGTGAGCGGAGTACGCAGTTCGTGGCTGGCGTCCGCGACGAAACGCCGCATCTTCTCCTCCGAGGCACGCGCCTCCTGCTCGGAGGCCGCCGTCCGTGCGAACGCCCGCTGGATCTGCCCCAGCATGGTGTTCAACGAGTTGGACAGGCTGCCGACCTCGGTGTTCTCCGGCGCCGCACGCACTCGCATGTTGAGATTGCCTGCGGCGATGGCATGCGCGGTCTCCTCGACACGACGCAACGGCCGCAGACTCGAGCGGACGAGGAGATAACTCAGCACGCCGATGGCCACCACCACCAGTGCGCCGATGCCGAATTGCAGCCACATCAACCGTGACAGGGTTGCGTGCACGTCGCTGAGTGGCGTGGCGACGACGGACTCCCCGTTCGGGTTCGACGCCTTCGCGACCCGCCATTGCGGTCCGTCGCCGTCGGCCGACGACACGGTGACCGGTCCGGTCGACCCGGCAGGCAGCGCGTCGATGTCGGGTTCGTCGGCGAAGTCGTTGTTGACGATGGTGTCGCCGGTACCGATGGTGATCATCGAGTAGTACTGCGACGGCGGCCGTCGCGGCCCCGGCGGCGGCCCAACTTGCGGCAAGCTGCCCGGATCGCGGGGGCGCGCCCACGTCTCCAGCGCATTCATCAGACCGTCGTCGGTGCGCGAGATCAGATCCTGTTTCATCGCCGACGTCACCGCCAGTCCCGAGGCCAGCAACCCGAAGACCACCAGGACCAGCGTCAGGCCGACCAGCGACAAACGCAGCGGGACACCGCGTTTGCGCACGACTTCGGGCGCCGCCGCGGTCACTAGCGTGGCTCGCGCATCACATAACCCACGCCGCGCAGGGTGTGGATGAGGCGTTTGTCGCCCGTGTCGAGTTTGCGACGCAGATAGGAGACGTAGGACTCCACGACGTTGACCTCACCGCCGAAATCGTAGTTCCAGACGTGGTCGAGGATGCGTGGCTTGGACAGGACGGTGCCCGCGTTGACCATGAAATAGCGGAGCAGCGTGAACTCCGTCGGCGAGAGCTGTACGAGATCCCCCGCCTTCCACACCTCGTGTGTCTCGTCGTCGAGCTCGATGTCGGCGAAGGTGATCCGCGACGAACGCTTCTCCTCCTCGTCGAAGCCGCTGCGCCGCAGCAGCACCTGCAGCCGGGCCACGACTTCCTCGAGGGAGAACGGTTTGGTCACGTAGTCGTCGCCGCCTATGGTCAGCCCGTTGATCTTGTCCTCCACCGAGTCGCGTGCGGACAGGAACAGCGCGGGCGCGTTCACGCCGTCGGCGCGCAGGCGCCGGAGCAGACCGAATCCATCCATCCCCGGCATCATCACGTCGAGAATCAGCACATCAGGTTTGAAGGTGCGGCACCGGTCGATGGCCGACGGGCCGCTCTCAGCCGTCGACACCTCGTATCCCTGGAATTTCAGCGATACCGAGAGCAGTTCGCGGATGTTCTCCTCGTCGTCGACCACGAGGATCTTCGCACCTGTCGATTTCGCCGCTTCGCCACGCACCGCTTCGCTCATGCCATCACTCTCTCCGCACAGACTGCCACGAGTCTGGGGCATCGCTGTGAGCTTTCTGTGAATCCCGACCTGCGACGATGGCGCTGCCGCCCTCGCCTGCGCTGTCATCCGCGCCTGGGGCGTCTCATCTGAGGCCGCGCATGAACGGCGCCGGGTAACCCGGTTTGGGTCGCACCTCGCCCAACCACGCGCCGAGCCGCTGTGCCTCGGCGTCGAGAGCGCGGCGTGCCGCACGCGGCAGTGGCTCCAGGAGGTGCAGGTCGATCACGCCGTCGTCGCCTCGCTGTCGCCACCCGCCGACGATGCGGCCATCCCACCAGACGGTCTGACCACCGTTGCCGTTGCTGTCGAAGACCCGTTCCGCGTGCGCGCCGAGGTAGAAGTCCCGTCGTTTCCAGCCCATCGTCGTCGGATCGAGTTCCGGGAGGAGGAACCCGCAGGGTTCGACCTCGTCGTCGGGGTCCAGATCATCGGCGAGGACGTAGCCGGTCTCACCGTCGTCGAGGTCGACCTCGACGACGTCGAGGTTCGCCAGCGCGTCGCGGACCGCTCGCTTGGTGGAGCCCAGCCACCACACCAGATCGGTCTCGGTCCCCGGCCCGAAGGCACGCAGCCAACGTTCGATCATCGCGCGATGCCCGTCCTCGACACCGATCTGTGCCAGCGATTCGCCCAACCAGTGCTCCATCAGAACCCAGGACGGCCTCGACAGCGCCCATTGCTCGGACGTGTTGGGTCCTCGCACGATCTCACCGGCCGCACTGAGCATGTTCAGCACCCGTGGCCCCATCGGGGCACGTCCTCCCCAGCTCTTGCCCACGCCGTGCACCACAAATCCGTCGAGCGCCGGCAACCGCTCACGCAATTGGCTCGAGGTCCGCGCCGCGCCGTCGGCGAGATCCTCGACGACGGCGGCCCGCGCGGTGTCGATCCAGCCCTCGGGATCGGGAAAGTCGGGACTACGGCGCAGATCGCGCAGCATGTTGGTGCGCTCGGATGCGGCGACCCGCGGGCCGACGGCACCGACCGCGGCGGCGAGCACCGGTCGGGTCACGACGAACAGCGTGCGCCGCATGGCGAGTTGTTTGACGAGCGAACGGTCCCGGTACAGCGCACCGTCCATCGCATCGGGGACGAATCCGTCGATCCGCGCCCAGGCGGACAGATACACCGTCGACGGCGTGGTCGCGTGAAAACCGACCAGCGAGTCGGCGAGGTCGGTGACATCGGTCGCGCGGTGCAGCGGGGCGAGCCGGTGCCGACGCAGCAACCGTGCCCGGCGCTGCGCATCGGAGATCGCGGGACGGGCGGTCATCGCTGCCTCGTCATTCCGACGGCGCGGCGATCGCCTCGATCTCCACGAGCTGACCGTCGTAGGCAAGCACCGAGACACCCATCAACATCGCGGGCGGGACCGGGGCGGCGAACTCGGCGGCGACCGTCTGCCAGGCGACGACGAGATCGGCCTGCAACTGCTCGGCCACATAGATGGTGAGCTTGACGACGTCGTCGAAGGAGGCATCTCGCTCGGCGAGGACCGTGCGCAGATGCTCCAGGCATGTGCGTGTCTGCGCGACCACGTCGCCGGGATGGACGATCGCACCGTCGGCGTCGAGCGGACTGATCCCGGCGGTGAACAACAGCGGGCCCGGTGCCACCGCGGCGCTGTAGGCGAAACCACCGTCGTGGAGTGCGGATGAACCATGTAGGCGGACTCGCGACATATCGCGATCCTACGGTCGAGGACCGACAGGATCGGCTGCAGCCGCGGTACGACACGTACCCCCGACAGAAGTGGTGTCCGTCGCACCACCCGCGTGTCCTGCCGCGGCTGCAGCCAGCGCGCTCGGCGGCCGCCGAACGCTGGGACCAGTCCACCCCAGCCGTGGCCCCGAATCCAGCCGGTACCGGAGCACCGGCGGAAAACCCGCTGATCAGGGTTCGATCGAACATTCCGGACCGGACACCGCAGCCCCTCCGGCGCACCGTCGCGGCGCCGGAAGCGGCGTCGGCAGGGGTGCGACGCGAGCGCGATGGGGGCGCCGGTGGACGCCCCGTGGCACCGACGCCGACGAGTGTTCGTGCTCACGTCGATTGGCGGCGGCGCGCCGGTGCGGAGCATCATTGGTGGGGTTTTTCGGTCGGGGAATTTCGGTGATGGTGAGTGGACTTCGGTGACGCGTTGGCCCGCCTGTTCGTACAGGCCGGGCGTCCGACGCTACGGGCGGCTGCGGCGCGCTCCACGGTGTCGGCGCAGAGGATCAGTGACTGGCGCAACGGGCGGCATCTGCCGCGCGATTTCGCGACGGTCGAACCGTTGCTGGTGTGGCTCACCGCACGGGCCGTCTCCGACGGTCAAGAGGACGTCTTGGCGATACCCCAGTGGAAGGATCTCTGGGACCAACACCTGACCGAAACGGACAACGCCGGCGCGGGCTCCTCCACGCCCACCACCATCGCCCGGCCGTATGCGGGTCTGGCCACGCTCACCGCCGCCGACCGTGCGCTGTTCTTCGGGCGCGACGATCTCGTCCACACCCTCGTCGACACGATCTTCGACGCCGCTGCATCGTCGGGGCCACGTCTGGTGATCGTGGCCGGGGTGTCCGGCTCCGGAAAGTCGTCACTGCTCGACGCGGGCCTCGCCCGCGACCCGCGGCTGCCGACCCCACGCCGAGCCGGGATCACCGCCGGGGGCGTGCGGGTCGAGGACGGTGCACCCCGGGACGCCGACGACACGGCAGCCGTCCCCGACGTCATCGTCCTCGACCAGTTCGAGGATGTCTTCTCGCTGTCCGACGATCTGGTGGTCGGATGCATCGAGGAGGTCGCGGCGCTCGCCGACGAAGCGGTGGTCGTCCTCGGTGTCCGTGCCGACTTCTTCGGGCAGTGTGTCGAGTTCCCGCTCCTCGCGCAGGCCTGGCAGACGCGCTGCGTGATCGTGTCGGAGATGACCGGCACGCAGTTGCGCGAGGTCATCACCGGTCCGGTCCGGCTGGCCGGCGGTCGGATCGAATCCGGTCTCGCCGACGTGATGATCGCCGACCTGCACGCCGCCTCCACCGTCGGCGACCGGGCGGGTCGGCTTCCGCTGCTGGCGCACGTCCTGGCGGCGACCTGGTCGCGACGCTCCGGCAATCGGATGACCATCTCGGGGTACCGCGCGACGGGCGGTATCGCCCGCGCGGTCGCCGACACCGCCGAGGCGGCATGGTCGGCGGTCGACCCCGCCGACCACAACCTCGCGCGCGCCCTGTTGATGGCATTGGTGCACGTCGGACCCGCCGGTATCGCGCTGCGGATGCCGCTGCACACCGACACGATCGCGGATCGATTCGGCACTCGGGTGTCGGGGATCATCGACGTCTTCGCGCAAGCCCGCCTGATCATCGTCTCGTCGGACTCGGTGATGCTGATCCACGACGTGGTGCTGACGTCGTGGCCACGGCTGGCCGAGTGGATCGCCGCCGACTCCGGCATCCACCTGTGGCGCCAGCAACTCGACACCGACACGACCGCGTGGGTGGCGGCCGGACGCAGCCGCTCGTTCCTCTACACCGGTTCGCGGCTGGACACCGCCCGCTCCCACCGCGCGACGCTGCGGCGCAACTACCAGCACCTGCTCTCGGCCGAGAACGAGGCCTTCCTCGACGCCGCACTCGCCCAGCAGCGTCGCCTCCGGATGGTGCGCGTCGCATCGATTGGTGTCGTCGTGGTGCTGGCGGTGGTCTCGACGATCACCGCGGTCTTCGCCTTCCGACAGGCGCACGACCTCGAACACCAGCGCAACAACGCCGAGCGGGCGGCACTGCTCTCACACATCGACAGCCTGCAGCAAACCAATCCGTCGCTGGCCGCACGCCTGCTCCTCGTGGCCGACGGCCTCTATCCCGACGACCAATCCGTGCGCCAACGAGTGCTCGGCGCGGCCACCAGCCCCCTGTCACGTCCCCTTACCGGGCACACCGGACCGGTCTACGACGTCAGCTTCGACGCCGACGGGAGCCACTTCGCATCGGCCAGCGGTGATCGCACGGCCCGCCTGTGGGAGCGCACCGACGACGGCTCGTTCCGGTCGGTGGCCACGCTGACCGGGTACGGGAACTACCTGACCTCGACCACGTTCCATCCCACGCGGGGACTTCTCGCGACCGGCAGTGGCGACGGCACGGTCCGGATCTGGGACATCAGCAGACCCGACAGCCCACGACAGACGATCTCGGTGGCCCCCGGGCACGGCACCGTGTACCTGGTGCGATTCTCCCCGGACGGCCGGCACCTCGCGGCGTCGTCCGATGACGGCACGGTGACGATCTACGCCGTCGCCGACGACGGATCGCTTCGCGAGACGTCCGTGCTCACCGCACACGTGCGCGCCGCGCGCACGGTCTCCTACAGCGCCGACGGACGACTGCTGGCGACGGGGGGCGACGACCGCGTGGTGCGACTGTGGGACACCACCGACCCCGACCACCCGGTACCGGCCGGGCCCCCGATCACCGGGTTCCCCAGCATCACCCACTCGGTCGCCTTCAGTCCGGACAGCCGCACGCTCGCGGTCACCGGCGACAGCCCCAACGCGCAGCTGTGGAACGTCGCCGATCCCGCGCACGCCACCCCGTTGTCGGGGTCACTGCCGGACACCACCGCGGGCTCGTGGTCGATCGCGTACGGTCCCCGCGGCGACCAGACCGCATCGGCCCGCGCCGACGGTTCGCTGATGGTGTGGAACACGGTCAACCCGGCGGCCCCGGTGACCCAGTGGACGTTGCAGTCGTCGAGCGGTCAGGGCACGCCGGAGCAGGGTTCGGTGCGTACCTTCTCGACCACGTTCGGCCCCGACGGCGACAGTCTGCTGGCGGGTCGTTCGGACGGCACCATCGACCTGTGGCATCTGCCGCCGGCCGTGATCCCCGACCGGGGCGGCACCGTCACCGGGCTGGCCACCGGCGCGGATCGTCGGGTCCTCGCCAGCGTGGGGACCGACACCACCCTCAACGTGTGGACCGACGGGCGCGACGGCTGGCGGCAGCGTTCCCGCACACCGATCGAGCGTCGCGTCAACGATCATCCGTCGGTGACCATGAACCCGACCGGCACGCAGGCCGCCACGGCCAACAACAACGGTGGCCGCGTACAGATCTGGGACGTCACCGACCGCAACCGTCCGGTCGAGGCCGCCACACTGGCCGTGGACACCCGGTACACGAACGCCGTCGCCTATGCCCCTGTCGGCAACATGCTCGCGACCGGCGCGACGGATACCACCGTGCAGCTGTGGGACACCACCGATCCACGTCGTCCGACCCGGGTCGGTGTACCGCTGACCGGTCCCGGCGATCTGATCCGCAGCGTGGCGTTCAGTCCGGACGGGCGCCGACTGGCCGTCACCTCGGACGACAAACGCACCTACCTGTACGACCTCGACACCGGGAGCAGCCCGGTGACGGTCATCACCGACTCCGCGCCGGCCACCCGGGCATTGTTCACCGCCGACGGCGAGACGCTGATCGTCGCCTCCCGCGACCTGCGTACCTGGGACGTCCGAGACGGTCGCGCCGTCCCGATCGACCGGCGACCCGACACCCACGCGGTCACCTTGTCGCTCTCGTCGACGCGGCTCGTGGTCGGCACCGCGACGCACCATCTGATGACCTACGCGCTCGACGCCGACGGCCATCTCGACGACGATCAGGCGATCGTGCCGCTGATCAAGACCACCGACACCACCACGACGTGGCAACTGCCCGACCGGATGGCGCGCGACGATCAGATCATCACCGGCGGCGACGTGACCGGCACCATCCACCTGCAGACCACCGACCCGGCGTCGGCACAGCGGTGGATCTGCTCGACAACCGCAGAGCTGACCCCCGATCAACGGTCGATGTATCTGCCGCACACCGACATCCCGGACGAGTGCGACTGACACGCCACGTGCCACCGGACCGACAGGGGCCTGCAACGGCCCGAGACACGACAACACCCGCCGGACGTCCGGCGGGTGTTGTCGTCAGTGCCGACTCGCCCTCGCGGGCGACGTCGGTGTCAGTACTTGGGGAACAGGTTCTTCGCGATGTCGCCTGCCGGAGCGAGATCCGGGTTCACGATCACGAAACGGTCGATCGCCAGCTTGATGTTGTCGAGGGTCGGCGCCGCGTTCTCCACGGTCGGCTCGACCTTGGGCAGCGGCTGCGCGCCGGCCGGCGCTGCCGCCATCGCCAGGCCACCGGCCATGGCTGCTCCGATGATGGCTCCGCCGATGACCCGACGGCCGATGCTACGTCCCGAACGATGCATGCTCACTCCTAAAATTCTCCGGACCACGTCGTCGACCGTTCCCCCGGCACCACGTCGCGGAAGTCGTGATGAATGTCTGCAGCATCCCAATGTAGGCGGTCGACCCCGGACGGCGCGCATCGACATGGTCCAAGTCACATGACTGAGACCAGACTGCATCCTTCGGTTCGCGAACCGACATCGAGCATTCACCAGCGACGATCGATCTGTCTTCCTGCCCCCGGTCATCGGAAGCTGAGCACGTCGTCGCCCCAGGCACGCCGGATGTCGCCGTCGAGGTCGTCGACGATCCGGTCGGTGGCGTCGATGAGCAGGGTGGCCCGGGTCGTCTCGTCGTAGGCAGGCCAGTCGAGAGCAGGCTCCCCGGTGGGATCGCCATCACGCGCGAAGGCCACCCAGCGCCGCTGCATCCGCTCGGAGATCGCGTCACCGGTCTTGCGTCCACCGAACAGAAAGGTGATGTCGGCGGGCCCCGCCACGAGGTTTCCCCACACATACGGCAACTCGGTCGCATGCGTGGCGCCGATCCGCAGAGCACGCAACATCCTTGTCGCCCAGTCGAATCGGTAGAGGTACACCGGTGAGTGCCGACTGTGCGCCTCGGCCGACCACACGGTCGGCATGCGAAACGCGATGTCACGGGCGACGCCGAGTCCCAGCACCTCGGGTTCCGCGCCCGCGTATGCCGAGGTCACCCGCGCCCGTTGCGGCAGTGCCACATCCGGATACTCGACCATCAGCGCGGCGAACATGCGCTCGATGTCGTCAGGCGTGATCGGCATCAGTGGCGGCTTCATCCACTTGAACAACGCCGCTTCGTCCTTGTTGGTACCGATCAGCAACGGCACCGGCAGCGACGCCCCATCACGGAACACGTCCAGCGGATGCTGTGGCACCAGATCACCGTCGATCACCGGACTGAATGCGATCGTGCCGGGATTCCGTGCCGGGACATCGCTGAACGCCTGCATCGTCGCGGCGACGATGTGCTCGACGTCGAGGGTCTGCAGGAGGGCCGCGTCGGTGTCGCGGATACCGGCCGCGGTCAGGAACCGCTGTGCGACACGGGTTGCGCGCGCATGGTCGTACATCGACGTGGCGGGCGAACTCTGCACGATGGCCTTGTGGAACAACCCGCGAGCCGACGGCATCGTCAGCAACGTGGTGATCAATCCGCCGCCGGCGGACTCCCCGAACACCGTGATGTTGTCGACGTCACCACCGAAGCCGGAGATGTTGTCGCGCACCCACTCGAGCGCCATCAACACGTCGCTCAGAGCCGGATTCGTCTCGCACCCCGGCAGGTCGAACGCGGTCAGGTCGGCGAATCCGAGCGCACCGAGGCGGTAGTTCGGCGTCACCACCACCACATCACCGCCGGATACGAGCTCGGTGGCGTCGTACAGCGGCTGACTACCGGATCCGAAGACGTAGGCGCCGCCGTGCAGCCAGACCATCACCGGCAGCGATGAGGTGTCGTCGGCGCCGACCGGGCGCCACACGTTGAGGAACAGGCAATCCTCGTCCATCACCACGTCCTTGCCCAGCAGGATCCCCGGATTTCGCTCCTGTGGGCTGATCGGTCCGAACCGACGAGCGTCCACCACGTCGTCGTGGGGCTGCGGTCGTCGTGCCCGGCGCCAGCGGAGATCGCCGGTCGGCGGTGCCGCGAACCGGATTCCCTTCCACACCTCGACCGCGGGGTTCGCCGATCCGCGCACCGGACCGTAGGTGGTGTTGACGACGAGATGGTCGTGCGACATGACTCCATGGTGGCGGGTTTCGCCACCACCCGGCAGTCGGATCGGATCACTACGCTCGGACGGGTGGCTCTCACCGAACTCGTCTCCGTACCCGGCGGGGCGTTCCGCATGGGCTCGGACCGTCACTACCCGGAGGAGCGACCGGCGCACCGGCGCACGGTCGCTGCGTTCGCGATGGAACGGCACCCGGTGACCAACACCCAGTTCGCCGCGTTCGTGGCAGACACCGGATACGTCACCGTTGCCGAGGAACCGATCGACCCGGCCGATTTCCCGGACGCCGACCCCGCCGAATTGGTGTCCGGCGCATTGGTGTTCACACCGACGACCGGACCGGTGGACCTGCGCGACTGGCGTCGGTGGTGGCGCTGGCAGCCCGGTGCGTCGTGGCGCCACCCCGAGGGACCGGATTCCACCCTGCACGGCCGCGCCGACCATCCGGTGGTGCAGATCGCCCACCGCGACGCCGTCGCCTACGCGCAATGGGCCGGGCGACGACTGCCCACCGAGGCGCAGTGGGAGTTCGCCGCCCGCGGCGGCATCGACGAGGGCGAGTTCGCGTGGGGCGACGACCCGCGCCCGGACGGCGTCGACATGGCCAACGTCTGGGCCGGGCGATTCCCCTACCGCAACGACGGATGGGGTTCGACGTCTCCGGTAGGCAGCTATCCGGCCAACGGATTCGGACTCGTCGATCTGATCGGCAACGTGTGGGAGCGCTGCTCGGATGTCTATCTGCCCCGCCACCGCGGCCCCGACGACGACAGCGGTGGCGTCACCGCGGACGGTCGACCCGATCTGCTGGCAGCGACCACCTCGCCGCAGGTCAGACGGGTCACCAAGGGCGGTTCGCACCTGTGTGCACCGGAGTACTGCTTTCGGTATCGACCGGCCGCGCGGTCGGCGCAGTCGGACGACTCGGCGACCACACACCTCGGATTCCGATGCGTCTGCTGAGTGTGCGCCGGCGAGAACACCATTGGTGCCCCGTTCGTGGAGCCCCCTGTCAGGATTGAACTGACGACCGCTCGCTTACAAGGCGAGTGCTCTACCACTGAGCTAAGGAGGCCTGCTTGCGCGAGTATATCGGCCGCGCATTGGGGTTCTTGAACCCCATCCGCCTGATCGGTGACAGCCAGGCGACCATCGACACCATCGAGCCCGGCAGCATCATGGTGTCGCCACGGAAACCGATCGACCGGTTCGATGTGGCAGCCATCACCGAGGTCCTCGATCTCGCCACCAAAATCGGTGCTGTACTACTGGATTCGGGCACGGCCGCGACGGACACGCAACGTCAGATCGAGTTCGTCGCAGGTATCTACGGTCTCGAGGACGTCGACGTGGACGTCACGTACAACACGATCGTCGTCAGCGCGCGACGCGGCGCGACGCTGCCGCCCATCACCACGATGGAACAGGTCTACTACCGGTCATTGGACTTCACGCGGCTGGCACAGATCGACCGCCTGGTGCGGCGCATCCGTGACATGGCGCTCACCCCCGCGACCGCACACCGCATGGTCGACGAGATCATCACCGCCCCCCACCCGTATCCGCACTGGGTGGCGACCACCGCGTGGGGTCTGATGGCGACCGGCATCTCGGTGCTCCTCGGCGCCGGTGTGTTGGGCGCGGTGATCGCCTTCATCACGACCGTCATCATCATCCTGGTCAACCGGCGCCTGAACCGGATCGGCACCCCGGTCTTCTTCCAGCAGTTCGTCGGCGGTTTCATCGCCGTCGTCCCGGCCGCCCTCGTCTACGGCGTCATCGAACACCTGCCGGTCGAGTTGGCGCCGTCGCTCGTCATCGCCGCAGGCATCGTGGTCTTGCTGTCCGGTCTCTCGCTGGTCGGTTCGGTGCAGGATGCGATCACCGGCGCCCCCATCACCGGCGCAGCACGATTCTTCGAACTCGTCCTGATGACCGCGGGCCTCATGGGTGGGGTCAGTATCGCGATCGGATTACTCGCACGATTCGGGATCGATCTCCCGTCCATCACACCCAACACGTCGTTTCCCGCCGTCGAGCTGCCGGCTCGTGTGCTCGCCGGTGCGGTGGCCGCGGGCGCGTTCGCGTTGGCGAGTTACGCCGAGCGCCGCGCACTGCCGGTGGCGTTCATGGGTGGCGCGCTCGGCGCGGCCGTGGTCGCCTCCGCGACGTTCGTCCCGGCGATCGGCGACGTCATCTCCAACGGGGTCGCCGCCGCCGTCGTCGGTCTCGTCGGTGGTCTGCTCGCCCGCCGTGCGCTCACGCCACCACTGGTCGTCGCGGTCGCGGGCATCACCCCGCTGCTGCCCGGCCTCGCCGTCTATCGCGGACTGTTCGGCATCCTCAACGAGCAGTCCCTCGACGGGTTCACCTGGATGACCAATGCGCTGGCGATCGGGGGCGCGCTGGCGGCAGGCGTCACGCTCGGCGAGTTCATCGCCCGATCGCTGCGCCGACCACAACTCGCCGTCCGGCCCGCCTGGATGTCGATGCTGCGTCGCAACCGCGCCTATGCACGACCGCCCATCTATCGCCGACCGCCCAGGCCGCCGGTCTGAGACTCCGCCTGCTCCGACAAGCAGGTAGAATCAGGTATCGCGTGCCGTTGCGCACGCACGTCGTCGGCGGCGCTGCCGACGATCACACGACGGTTATCGACCGGGAATCGAAGAGGACACATGCCTGCGAAGACCACCGACATCACCGACGACGAGCTGGAGCCAGTCGCCGACGAGACCGCCAGTTCGGCGCGTCGCGTCGTCGCCGCTTACGCGACCGACGCCGACGAATGCCGGATGCTGTTGGCGATGCTGGGGATCGCGCCGGGCGAGAACGCCTAGACGCAGATGGCGGAGTCCGCGGAGGTACCTGACGGCGGGACCCCCGCCGACCACATTTCCGGCGACGCGCAGTTCGTCGTCGTCGCCAATCGACTGCCTGTCGACAAGGAGATCCTGCCGGACGGC
The DNA here is from genome assembly GCF_048537895.1 of Gordonia sp. CPCC 206044. NCBI lineage: Bacteria > Bacillati > Actinomycetota > Actinomycetes > Mycobacteriales > Gordoniaceae > Gordonia > Gordonia sp. CPCC 206044. Next base: position 442,977 of record NZ_JBCLVL010000001.1, on the reverse strand, counting down.
ACGGTTCACTGGAAGCGCAGTCCCGGCGGTCTGGTGACCGCTCTCGAACCGATCCTGCGCGAGAAGACGGGAGCGTGGGTCGGCTGGTCGGGTATCGCCGACTCCGACGACAACCCCGACGACATCCCCGGCATCGAGATCTTCGCGGTCCCGCTGTCGACACGCGAGATCGCCGAATACTACGAGGGATTCTCCAACGCCACCCTGTGGCCGCTCTATCACGACGTCATCGTCAAGCCCGAGTACCACCGCGAATGGTGGAACACCTACGTCGAGGTCAACCGGCGCTTCGCGGAGAAAGCCGCGCAGGCCGCCGCCGAGGGTGCCGTCGTCTGGGTGCAGGACTACCAGTTGCAGTTGGTGCCGAAGATGCTCCGCATGCTGCGACCGGATCTGAAGATCGGGTTCTTCCTGCACATCCCGTTCCCGCCGGTCGAGCTGTTCATGCAGATGCCGTGGCGCACCGAGATCGTCGAAGGCCTGCTCGGCGCCGATCTCATCGGATTCCACCTGCCCGGTGGTGCACAGAACTTCCTGTTCCTCGCCCGTCGGCTGGCCGGTCAGGCCACCAGCAAGGGCACCATCGGCGTCCGCTCTCGCTTCGGCGTGGTGCAGGTGGGCTTCCGGACGGTGCGAGTGGGCGCCTTCCCCATCTCCATCGACTCCGGCGACCTCGACACCAAATCCAAGTCGAAAGAGATCCGCACTCGGGCCGCGGAGATCCGCGCGGAGCTGGGCAACCCGAAGACGATCATGCTCGGCGTCGACCGTCTCGACTACACCAAGGGCATCGACGTCCGGCTCAAGGCGCTCTCCGAACTCCTCGCCGAGAACCGCCTCGAGGCGTCCGAGACGGTGATGATCCAACTGGCCACACCGAGCCGCGAACGTGTCGACTCCTATGTCCGCATGCGCGCAGGCATCGAACAGCTCGTCGGCAACATCAACGGCTCCTACGGTGCGGTGGGGCATCCGGTCGTCGAATACCTGCACCGCCCCATACCGCGCGACGAGTTGATCGCCTTCTTCGTCGCCGCCGACGTCATGCTCGTCACCCCGCTGCGTGACGGTATGAATCTGGTCGCCAAGGAGTACGTCGCCTGCCGCAGCGACCTCGGTGGCGCCTTGGTGTTGAGCGAATTCACCGGCGCCGCAGCCGAATTGCGTACCGCATACCAGGCGAACCCATACGACCTGGAGGGCGTCAAGGACGCCATCGAAGTGGCCGTGGAGCAGACCCCGCAGGAAGGTCGGCGGCGGATGCGCGCGTTGCGACGACAGGTGCTGGCACACGACGTGGCCAAGTGGGCGGAGAGTTTCCTGGGCACCCTGGACTCGACGACGCAGACCGCACCCGACGCCAACCGCGGCGTGCACCTGGTCGGCCGCGGAGAGTCGGGCCAGGACACATGAGCGCCAACGGGATCCCGGCCGACGTACGTGCGGCCCTACCCGATGTCGCCCGCACCCGGCGCCTGTTGGTCGCGTCTGATTACGACGGCTGCATCTCGCCGCTGGTCTCGCGACCCGAAGACGCGGTACCCGATCGCGCGTCGATCACCGCGCTCGAGGCCCTCGGCGCACTGCCGGACACCATGGCCGCGGTCGTCTCGGGACGAGAGCGTGCGGTCCTCGCCGAATTGTCCGGTCTCACACCGCCTGTGGTGCTGGTCGGCAGCCACGGCAGCGAATTCGAATCCGGGTTCGTCACCGAGTTGACCGACGAACGACGCGCCTTGCTCGATCGTCTGGTCGGCGAACTGCGTTCCATCGCAGCCGATCATCCCGGCGCCATGGTGGAGACGAAACCTGCGAGCACCACCCTGCACGTCCGCAACGCGACGCCCGACGATGCCGAGGCCGCGCTACGGCTCGCCCGCTCCGGTCCGGCGGGTCTGCCCGGCGTGGAGGTGACCGAGGGCAAGTCGATCATCGAACTGGCGGTGATCGAGACCAGCAAGGGCCATGCCCTCGATGTGCTGCGAGAACGGTTCGGGGCCGACACCGTGGTCTACCTGGGCGATGATGTGACCGACGAGAAGGCATTCGCCCATCTGCGCGACGGCGACGTGGGTGTCAAGGTCGGCGACGGGTCCACCATCGCGCAGTACCGCATCGACGACACCGATGATGTCGCAACGCTTCTCGAGTCCCTGGTCGCGGCCCGACGCTCTCACGTGCACAACCGCTGACCCGTCCGGTCAGCGAATCCGAACGCGTTCGGTTCCCGTGTCCGTGGGCAATTCGCCGTCCACCGTGGCGGTCACCTTGTAGTAGTTGAGATTGATCGAGCCGCCGTGGTTGTCGAGGAAGGCGGTGTCGGCGGCATCGCGTCCGGTGGCGATGCGCACCAGGGTCTGGCGGGGCGCCAGTCGTGTCGCGTCCACGACGACCCACTCGTCGTCGATGATCGCCTCGGCCACGGCGTGGAAATCCATCGGATCGCAGCCCGGCGCGTACACCGCGGCAAGTCGCGCCGGGATACCCAGACCACGCAACAGCGCGACGACGAGATGCGCGTAGTCGCGGCACACCCCGGCACCGGCCAGCAGGGTGTCGGTGGCGCCGTCGATGGGATCGCTGGCGCCCGGAATGTAACTCAATCGGTCCTCGACGAACGCCGTCACGTCGTCGAGCAACCTGCCGGGCGGAAGCGACGTGTCGAATTGCCCTGCGGCGAACCCGAAGAACTTGTCACATTCGGCATATCGACTGGGGCGCAGATACATCGAGCGGTCGGTGACGCCGACCGGAACCGGGTCGGCGGGGGTGTGGATGTCCGCCGAGTAGTCGATGACGAACAATCCGGGTTCGATCCACAGACGATGGATACGACTTCCGCATTCCCCGACCATCTCCTCGGCCTCGACCGGCTCACCGTCGAGGGTCAGCGACAACTGCTCGGTCATGGTGAGCCCGGGTGATTTCGCGACGGTGACCTGCATCTCCAGTTCGGTGGCAGCCGAGACGTAGACCTCGAGTTCGGCGGCGACATGGCGAGCAGGTGTGGTCATGCGCCCACCGTAAGGCATGCGGCCATGCCCGCCGTGACGGGATCGCCCGGCCGCGTCAGTCCGTGGCGGCCAGTGGATCGGCGTAGATCACGCTGAGTGCCACCACCACCGCGGCACTCTCCTGCACGCGAATCCCGAAGCGGGACGGGCTCAGTTCCAGCGGACGACGATGGGTTGTCGCCGCGTCGAACGCCGCCTGGACGGGGGCCAGTCCGTCCGGGTGTGCGGCGAATGCGTCACCGGAGACCACGATCGCGTCCGGGTTGATCACGTCACGCATCATGGCGACGGTGGCGCCGAGCACCTGCGCCTGCTCGTCGACGATCGCCGACGAATGCGGCTCGATGCCGTGCCGCTGCGCCGCGCGTTGCGCGGGTGCACTGCCCACCACCTCTTGGATGGTCGCGACCCCGTCGGGCGCGAGGATCGGCGCACGCACCGGCAGATGGCCGATCGACCCCGCCCCCTGGCGCGGCATGTGCACCTTGCCGTCGATCGTCAGCGCCATGCCGACGGTCTCGCGCGCATAGAAGAACAGTCCGGTCCCCTCGAACTCGCGGGGATACGTCAGCAGCAGTTCGGCCGCGGCCATCGCCTGGACGTGCTCGCACACCGACACCGGCACACCGAGCGCGTCGGCCAGCATGGGACCCACCGGCACCCGCTGCCAGGCGAGCACCGGATGGTCGATGATCCCCGACGAGTCCACGACACCACCCGCGGCCACCCCGGCCCACAGGAGACGCCGTCCGCTGAAACGTGCGGCCAGGTCCCGCAGCTGGATGCAGAGATCCCCGACCTCGGCAGCCTCGCGCGGGGTCCGCACGGCGTGGCTGTACAACGTGCGCCCGCCCAGATCCGAGATGGCCAGCAGGGTCCGGCGCGCACCGATGTGCATACCCGCCACGCACAGCTTGTCGCGGTCGAGGGTCAGCGGGTTCTTCGGACGGCCGATCCCGCCCGGGTCGACGAGGTCCGGACGTTCCACGATCAGCCCCGCCCTGGACAAGGTGGTGACCTGCCGATTGATCGTGGCCGGCGACAGCGCAGTCGCGGTCGCGAGGTGATCGCGGGTGACGGGCCCGTTCACGCGGATCGCCTGGAGCACGGCCGCCGCCGGAGCGGCACCGACCTCCAGCGCCGCGGGCACGACACCGGTGAAGGACATGGAGACAATCTAGCAACGCGGGTGCGTCGCTAAGCTGAGGTCATGAGCAGCACGGGACAGTCAGGGTCAGCGGAGCAGAAGGTCGCAGTCGTCACCGGAGCCAGTTCGGGTATCGGAGCCGCGACAGCACGTCGGTTGGCGGCGCAGGGCTACCACGTGGTCCTCGGCGCCCGACGTACCGACCGGATCGCCGAACTCGCCGCCGAGATCGGCGGGACAGGCCGGCAACTCGACGTGACCGACGAGGACTCCGTGGCCGCCTTCGTCGACGGACTCGACCGGGTGCACGTTCTGGTGAACAATGCCGGTGGCGCAAAGGGTTTGGACCCGGTCGCGACCGCCGACCTGGACGACTGGCGATGGATGTGGGAGACCAACGTGATCGGCACGTTGCGGCTCACCAAGGCGCTCATCCCCGCCCTCATCGCCTCCGGCGACGGGCTCATCGTCACGGTCACCTCGATCGCGGCGATCGAGGCCTACGACAACGGCGCCGGATACACGTCGGCCAAACACGCGCAGGGGGTGCTGCACCGCACCCTGCGGTTCGAGTTGCTCGGTAAACCGGTGCGGCTCACCGAGATCGCGCCCGGCATGGTCGAAACCGACTTCTCTCTGGTCCGTTTCGAGGGCGACCAGACACGCGCCGATGCCGTGTACCAGGGCCTGACACCGTTGATCGCCGAAGATGTCGCCGAGGTGATCGGATTCGTCGCATCCCGGCCGCCGCATGTGAACCTCGACCAGATCGTCGTCAAACCCCGCGATCAGGCGTCGGCACGCCGCAACATCAAGACCGGCTAGCACCGGTGGACGCGGACCCACCGTGCATGCGCGGATGTTGCTACACACTGATTTTCGTGGGCGTTCCGCGTTTACGCGGGGTCACGTGCGACGACGGGGTCCGCGCCGGCGAGGTGGTCACCCGGCGGGTGCGGGCGCCGGGGCGTTCGACGTCGGTGCACCGGACGGGGTGGCCGGCGCGGTGACCTGCGACGGGTCGCCCTTGATCGCCGACATCCCCTTCCACGTGGACCAGTCGTAGATCCAGTCGAAGATGTCGCCGTCGGCCTCCGACAACGGGATCCGTGTCCCGGTCACCTCCACCGGGTCGCCGTAGACCGCCGTCTCGTAGTACCGCTGCGCATTCTCTAGCGACAGGTTGATGCACCCGTTCGTGACATTCGACGATCCCTGCACCCCAAGGGTTTCCGGGTTGGCATGGATGAACTCACCGTTGTTGGAGATCCGCACGGCGAAACGTTCACGGATGTTGAAGTACCCGGCCGCCGGGTTGCTCATGAAGAAGTCCTCGTACTTCTCGGTGACGACGTGGATGCCCGAGCGTGTCACGTTGCGATCGAGGTCACCCTCCCCGTAGCTGCACGGCAAGGTCATGATCACCCCGCCGTCGCGCACCACACTGATCTGGTGTGACGACGCCTCGGCCTTCACGATCTGGGAGCGGCCGATGCCGAAGTCGCTGGTCACGTCGGCCGCGCCGTAGCCTCCACCACCGAGATCGACGCCGTAGAGCTTCGCCGTCATGTGCACCTTGGTGCCCGGCGTCCAGTACTCCTTCGGACGCCAGTGCACCCGGGACCCGTTGTCTTCCCCGAGCCAGGCCCAGGAACCCTCGGTCTCCGGTTCGGTGGTCACGGTGAGCGCCTTCTCTGCCGCCTCCTTGTCCTCGACGGTGCCGTCGAACTTGAGGATGATCGGCGCGGCGATCCCGACCTCTTGGCCGTCGCCGATGTTCACGACGACGTTGAGTTGGGTCTCGGGGGCCAACGTGGTGAACGAACCCTGCACGGGCGTGCCGATCCGATCCATGCCCATCGCGCTGCCGCTCCAGGTGTACTTCGTCCCGTAGCCGAGCGGTTCGGTGATGGTGAAGGTCTTCTGGTCCTCGGACATCGTGCCCGCGACGACCTTGCCGTTCGGGTTGGTGAGCTTGATGTCCGGGTTGAGCTGCCCGTTCTCGGCTCGCACCGAGACCTCCGCCGTCGGGTTGGGCGCGTCGTCGGAGTCGAGGGACGGTGTGTAGACGACGTTCACCGTGGGCTCGGCGGGTTTGCCGTCGTCGGTGACGGAATCGTCCTTGGTGCAGGCCGCGACGGCCAGGCCGACGGTACCGAGACCGGCCGCGGCGAGGACCGTGCGACGACTGAAGGAAGGGTTCACGCTCATAACGTTGTCCACGATACCGACAGTCAGCTGGGAAAACTCATTCTGCCTGCTGTGATGTCGCCGAAAAAGCGTCCGCGAGGTGCACTCGTTCGCCATCGTGGTCGAGAATCGAGATGACCTCGGCCGGCCCACCGTCGGTGGCGATCGCATGCGGGATCATCGTCGAGAACTGGGCCGCCTCACCGGTCGGGACCGTGATGATCCGTTCTCCGAGGTGCAGCCGGATGGTCCCGGACAGCACCAGGAACCACTCCCGGCCGGGATGAACACGCAGGTTGTCCGGGTCTACGGCGAGTTCTGCGCCGACCCGCATCTTCGCCACGGTCACACCGCCGGGCGCGCTGTCGCGGGAGAGTTTCCAGATCGTGTACCCGATCGCGGTCTGTGGTTCGGGACGGATGACCACGTCTTCGTCGTTGGATGGTTCGACGAGTTGATCCAGTGTGGTGTCGAGGGCTCGCGCGATGGGCACCAACTGATCGAGCGCGATGCGCCGATGGCCTGTCTCGATCCGACTCAGCGTCGACGGGCTCAGATAGCAGCGTGCCGCCAACGCATCGAGCGTCCAGCCCCGGGCCAGCCGCAGACCCCGGATGCGCTGCCTGACGACCGCTTCGACTTCTTGCTCCATACGCAAGATCATATGCCTCTGACGCATTTCCTGGCTACCGTCGGAGACATGGCAGATTCCGTTCATCGGCACCACCACGCCCACCACCGCGACCAGAGAGAGGGCGACCATGACGCGCCCGACCCCGCCGCGATGGCCACGATCCTCGACCTCGACGCCGCGGTCACCGGCCATTACCGGGACGAGGCGATCGACGTGATCAGCGCGCGGGTCGCCACACCGCAGACGATCCTCGATCTGGGCGCAGGCACCGGGGCGGGCACCCTTGCCCTGGCCCGACGATTCCCGACCGCGCGCGTGATCGCGCTCGACAACTCCCCCGAACTCCTCGGCCGACTGTCCCGAACCGCGCAGGCGGCGGGCTGCGCCGATCGCGTCGAGACCCGCATCGCCGACCTGGACACCGCGGTGCCCGGCGACCTCGACGGCGCCGACATCGCATGGGCGTCCTCGACGCTGCACCACTTCGCCGACCCGCAGGCGTTGCTGCACTCGACGTTCGCCGCGCTGCGTCCGGGCGGCGTGATCGCGGTGCTCGAGATCTCGGCGCTGCCGTCGTTCCTGCCGCCGGACTCACCTGAGGGTGTCGTCGAAGGACGTCTGCACGACCTGACCGCACAGCAGGGCTGGAACGCGTATCCCGACTGGGGGCACACGATCACCGCCGCCGGGTTCGATCTGGTCGAGCACCGACAGATCGTCACCGATCTCGCCGATCCACCGTCGGCGACCGCCGAGTACGCGGCCACCTGGTTCGCGCGGGTTCGCGACGGCCTGAGGGAGAGCATCTCGAACGACGACCTCGCCGTCGTCGACGAACTCCTCGCCGACGACCACCCGAACTCACTGCACCACCGACAAGACCTCACCGTGCGGGCCGCCCGCATCATCTGGATCGGAGTGAAACCATGACCACCAACACCTTTGACGTCGCGATCGTCGGCGGAGGCGCCGCAGGCCTCAGTGCGGCGACCACCCTGGCGCGGTCGTTGCGCAGCGTCGTCGTGCTCGATGCGGGCAAGCCGCGCAACGCCCCCGCCGCAGGTGCACACAACGTCCTCGGCCACGAGGGCATCAGCCCACTCGAACTACTCGCCAAGGGGCGCGCGGAGGCGGCCGGTTACGGCGCACGCATCCGGCCGGGCGAGGTGGTCAACGCCCGACGCGACGACGACGGGCTGTTCGTCATCGAGCTCGACGACGGCGACACGGTGAACGCACGCCGACTCCTCCTCGCATCCGGCCTCGTCGACGAACTCCCGGACGTGCCCGGGGTGTCGGAGCTGTGGGGATCGACTGTGCTGCACTGCCCGTACTGCCATGGGTGGGAGGTGCGCGGACAACGGATCGGCGTACTGGGCACCGGCGCGATGTCGGCGCATCAAGCCATGCTCTTCGCACAGCTCAGCGACGACGTCACGCTCTTCACGAACACCATGCCGACGCCCGAAGACGAGGAGATCGAACGACTTTCGGCTCTGGGTGTCGCGGTGGTCGACGGCGTGGTCGAGCGCTTGGACGTGGTCGACGGCGCTCTCGGCGCGGTCGTGCTCTCCGATGGTCGGGCGATCGAGCGCGACGCGCTGGTGGTGGCTCCCCGGTTCGTTGTCCGGTCCGAGATCTATACGGGGCTCGGCGGCACACTCGCCGACCACCCGATGGGTGGCACCTTCATCCCGACCGGGCAGATGGGCGCCACCGACGTGCCCGGGGTGTGGGCCGCGGGCAACTGCGCCGACCTCGCCGCCACCGTGTCGGTGTCCATGGGCGCGGGCACCAACGCGGGCGCCGCGATCAACATGGACCTGATCCTCGACGACGCGCGTCGTGCGGTCAGTCGGGAAAACCGTCGAGCACCGCACGCGACGACGACAAGCCCAGCCGGGTAGCCCCCGCGGCGACGAGCTCGGCCGCGAAATCCGCGGTGCGGATGCCTCCGCTGGCCTTCACCCCGACCCGGTCCTCGACCGCCGAACGCATCAGCCGCACCGCTTCGACGCTCGCGCCGCCGGATGGGTGGAAGCCGGTGGAGGTCTTCACGAACGACGCCCCGGCCTGCGCGGCTCGGCGGCTGACCTCGACGACGGTGTCGGGTCCCGCGTACTCGAGCAGAGCCGCGGATTCGATGATGACCTTCAAGACGGCGGCGTCGCCGATGGCCTCCCGCACGGTCAGCACGTCGGCGAACACCTCGTCGAACTTGCCCGCGACGGCAGCGCCCACGTCGATGACCATGTCGATCTCGCGGGCCCCGCTGTCGACGGCCAGGCGCGCCTCCGCCGCCTTGACCAGCGAATGATGTTTGCCGGACGGGAAGCCGGCGACCACACAGGTCACCTGGTCGCCGGTCTGGATGGGCAGCATCGACGGCGACAGGCACACGGCGTACACGCCCAGGTCGGCGGCCTCGGCGACGGTGGCCTCGACGTCGGCGCGGGTCGCCTCCGGCTTGAGCAGCGTGTGGTCGATGATGGCCGCGACGTCGCGGCGGGTCAGGTCGCTCGTGATCACACAGACGAGCTTGGCACACTGGACGGGTGGCAGCTCCAGAGGTGACCCGTTCCGAATCCGGCACGTCCGACGATCGCCGGTACGTGCTGACGCTGGGCTGTCCGGACCGCACCGGCATCGTGGCCCGCATCTCCGGGTTCCTCGCCGACGTCGGCGGGTGGATCACCGAGGCCGGATATCATTCCGATCCCGACACCGGATGGTTCTTCACCCGGCAGACCGTACGCGCGGCGTCGGTGCCGATGGGCGTCGACGAACTGCGGACCCGGTTCGCCACCGAGGTGGCCGCCGAGATCGGCCCGGAGACCGAGTGGCGTCTCACCGACACCGGGGTGCGCAAGTCGGTGGTGCTGTTGGTGAGCAAGGAGAGCCACTGTCTCGTCGACCTGCTGGGTCGGGCACATCGGGGTGAGCTGCCGGCCACCGTCTCCGCGGTCATCGGCAACCATCGCGATCTGGAAGAACTCACCTCTCGGTTCGACGTGCCATTCCACCACGTCCCCTTCACCGGCGCCGGGAGCGCAGCGAGCGGGCCGAATGTCACCGGCGCCGGGAGCGCAGCGAGCGGGCCGATTGCTGCTGCCGGCTCGGCATCCCCCACGGACCGTAAGGCTGCCGCCTTCGACGAGGTGTCTCGGATCGTCGAGGGTTACGGACCCGATGCCGTGGTGCTGGCCAGGTTCATGCAGATCTTGCCGCCGCAGCTGTGTGAGGCCTGGGCGGGCCGGGCGATCAACATCCACCACAGCTTCCTGCCGAGTTTCGTCGGCGCACGCCCGTATCACCAGGCCTTTGCACGCGGCGTCAAGCTGATCGGCGCAACGTGTCACTACGTGACCGCCGACCTCGACGCGGGACCGATCATCGAGCAGGACGTCATCCGTGTCGATCACAGCGACACGGTCACCGACATGGTGCGTCAGGGTCGTGACATCGAGACGATGGTGCTCTCCCGCGGGCTGCGTTGGCACCTGGAGGACCGGGTGCTGGTGCACGGCCGCAAGACGGTCGTCTTCAGCTAGAAGTCGAAGTCGCCGAAGCCGCCGTCGAAGAAGCCGCCGCCGTCTCCCCCGCCGTCGAAGAAGCCGCCACCATCTCCACCTCCGGCGTCGCCTCCGCCGTCGCCGCCGAAGTCGCCACCGTCTCCTCCGTCGCCACCGCCGTCGCCACCCTCGAGGGCGCCGCCGTCGGTACCGTCACCGGCACCGTTCTCGAAGGCGTTCGCGTCGTAGGGGACGCCGTGCATCCCGGAGAACAACGCCGAGAACAGGAACATCGATCCGACACCCCAGGCACCGGCGACCAGGGCCGGCTTCCACCACGGCTCGGAGTACCAGCCCGCGGGCACCGGACGTCCGGCGACGCGGCCGCCCGGGTAGTAGTTCGGGGTGCGTTCGGACGGCGCGGGTGATGCCTCGACCTGTCGGCCCTCGAAGTCGACGGTGCGGTCCTCGGTGACCGAGCCCGCACTCTTCTGTCCGTCGAGTTCGGGGACGGCCGGACCCGGATCGAGGTTCATCGCCGTGCGGGCCGCCCGGATGTAGTAGAGCCCCTCGATGGCGGTCTGCTTGGCGAGACGTGCTTGCGCAGGCGAGTTCGCCTGCTCGATCTGTCCGCCCGCCGCCGTGTATCGCTCGCCCGCATCAGCGAGGGCCTGTTTGGATGCCGGACCGTCGCCGACGAGCATGAAGACCTGCCCGCCGAGGCGCTCGATCACCTGTCGGGCATCGGCCTTCGCATCGTCGAGTGATCGAGCGGCGTTGGCGCCGGACCGCTGTTGCGAGACGACGACGATGCCGACGACGATCAACACGACGAGTGCGATCAGGATCAGTGCGCCCATGTTCTCCTCCGTCTGGGTGCGTCTCACCCACTTTGGGGAGCCGCTACGACCGGCCAGTCGAATTGGCCAAATCGGACATCTCCGAGAGTACCGGCCGTTTCGGGTTCGGTCCGTCGTCGCAGGTGACGGCTACACCACCGAACAGTTGCCGGAGTCTCCGGACATCTGTCCCTGGAGTGCGACGTCACGTCCGTCGACCGCGAAGTCCACGCCCTGGTCGGTGACCTTGAGGGATTTCACGGTCACCTCGTCGAAGAACGGCCCGAACATCGATGTGGTGACACTGTCGACGACCTGCTGGGCGAAATCCGACGGGATGCCGAAGATGAACGCATTGGCCTTGACGACCTCGAAATGCACGCGTCCGTTGTTCAGGGTCGGGCGGATGGTGGTGGACACCGGGACCGGCAGGATGGCGATCTGCACGGTCGAGTTCACCTCCATCGTGCCGTCGGCGGCGTTGCCGGTGATGGAGTCGATGGATGCGCCCTGCATCAGGCCGGTACCCGAGGGATCGGTGCCGTTGCCGGACGTGTCCGCCCCCGTCGCCGCCGACTTGCTCATCGTCTCCACCCGGTCGAACGGCACGTAGCCGGTCCCGACGAGCGATCCGATCGTCGAGTTGTCGCCGTCGGCCTTGATGTTCTCGGCGCGCCCGTGCAACCGCATCTGTCCGGGCTGGTCCTTGGTGTCGACCTGGACGAACGGGATGTCCTTGCCGAGTCCCTGCAGCAGGATCGGCTTGCGACTCAAGGAAACCGAGGTCTCGGCGCCGGTGAGTTCGGAGAAGGCATTCTGCAGACAGTCTTGCGTCTTGTTCCGCAGGTAGAGCTCGCTGCCGACCAGACCGATGATCACCACGATGATCACTGCCAGAGCCGAGAAGGCGATGATCTTGCCGCGACCACGCTTGGCCGGCGACGACGCGACGACACCGGACGGCGGACCCGATGGCGGGCCGGGCGGGATCGGTTGGAAGCCGTCACCGGCGGGGTACTGATCGGTCGGCGGCAACTCGTCGAACCGGGCCGTCTCCGGTCGCGGTGACTGCGAATAGGCACGTGGCGCCTCGTCGGTGCGTGGCGCGTCGAACTGGGCCGTGTCGTCGGCGGTGCCGGCGGGCTGCTCCCCACCGGCTTCCGGGTCCGGACGCCCGGGCTTCTCGCTGTCGCTCATAGGGAGGTCCTCAGTTCGGCATCTGGGTAGACACCCGCGGGAATCCGACGCTGATTGTTCAGCACAGCCAGGGTCGTGCGGGCCTTTTCTGCTGTCTTGATGTCGACGTCGTGGACGCCGATCTGCACGCCTTCGTCATATGCGGCGACCACGGTACCGAAGGGATCTGTGAGTTGGCTGTGACCTGTTCCGGTCGGCGCCGACGACGCGCGCACCTCCGGATCCTCGGGCACAGCCTGGCCGACGGCTGCGACGAAAGCAGTGGAGTCCAGTGCCCGCGCGGCCGCCAGCACCTGCCACTGATGGACCTTGCCCGGGCCTGCTCCCCACGACGCAGGCACCACGATCAACTCGGCGCCGCGAGAAGCCAGTTCGGTGAACAACGCGGGGAATCTGATGTCGTAGCACGTGGCCACCCCGACCGTGACGTCGCCGACCTCGACGGTGACCGGTTCGGTCCCCGGTGCGACGGTGCGCGACTCGGTGAAACCGAAGGCGTCGTACAGATGGATCTTGTCGTAGCCCAGGCGACTGCCGTCCGGGCGTGCGATGACGAGTGTGTTGCGCACCCGGTCACCGTCGGGGGTGAACATACCGGCGACGACGCTCACCCCGTGCCGAGCCGCGACCTCCGCCACACCCGATGCCCACGGGCCGTCGAGCGGTTGCGCCACCGGGCCGAGCGGAACCCCAAAGCGGCACATGGTCGCTTCCGGAAAGACCACCAGATCGGCGCCGTCGGCGGCGGCCTCGGCGGTCGCCGTTTCCACGAGCTGCAGGTTGTCGTCGGGGTCGGTCCCCGACGTGATCTGCGCCATACCGATTCGCATGGCACCAGGGTAGCCACCGGTCGCGGACTGTCGTCCGATCGGTGGATGTGGGGACATCGTGTGGTGTCACGAGCTTCTTCCCCCTGCTTTCTGTTCTTCCCCCGCGTGCGCATGGGGGAAGAACAGAAAGCAGGGGGAAGAAGGGTCGGCCGGGCCTATCGCGGCGCCACCACATCCCATCCGACGGTCAGCGTGTTGTCGGTGCTGCGGCCCCGCGGGATGGCGACATCGGCGCCACGTTCACGCATGAGCCGCAACGTCTCACGCCATCGGGCACGCGGGCCGAAGGCTGCGTGCGGAGCCGCCATGTCCCAGCATCGATCGGCCTCGACGAGGAGGTCGTGTACCCGCTCGCCGGGCACATTGCGATGGATGAGGACCTTGGGTAGTCGCTCGGCGAGTTCCGATGGCCGCGATGTGTGTTCCGGTGCCCAACTCAGCGTCAGACTGCGCGGCCCGTCCGCGTCCAGCAACACCCACGCGCATCGACGACCGATCTCGTCGCATGTTCCCTCGACGATGACCCCACCCGGACCGAGCTGGGCCTGCATCTGTCCCCACGCGGGCCACACCTCGTCCTCGTCGTACTGGCGCAGCACGTTGAAGGCGCGCACCACCTGGGGACGCAGTCCGGCCAGTTCGAATCCGCCGAGTCCGAAGCGCACGCCGTCGCGTGCCTCGACGATGCGGGCCGGATCGATCTCCAGACCCACCATCTCGAGGTCCGGCGCAACCGTCCGTAACCGACCGGCCATCTCCACGGTCGTGTCGGGACGGGCCCCGTAGCCGAGGTCGATCACGAGGGGGCGCGGTCGGGCGGTCAGCGCGGCGAGGACCCGCGGGTCACGGGCCATCCACCGGTCGACCCGGCGCAGCCGGTTGATGTTGGTGGTGCCACGGGTGACCCGACCGACGGTCTTGCCACCGGATCCGCTGTCGCCCCGAGCGTCCTCACCGCGTTCGCGCCTCACCCCGATCGTCGATTCTCGCTCGGCAGCCCGGACGGCGCGGTCAGAGGTTCTTGTCGATCCAGTCCTTGGCGTACTCCGCCTCGGCTCGGAACAGGTCCACGAGATTCACCAGCATGAGCTGTTCGAGCTTGCCGTTCACGAACGGGATGAAGACCTTGACCTCGCTGGTCTTGCGGATCGTGCAGCCCGCGTCGGTCGGGAACAGTTCCTGCCAACCGTTCAGGCTGCCCGGACCTGCCGGGATGGACGCGGTGTAGGTGCCCTTGGTGTTGTCCGGGTCGTAGACGCCGAACGACTCCTCACGCGTGATGACCATGTCCTTCATCAGGACGGTCTGGGCGAGCTGCGGGAGTTGGTCGCGACCGATGGTCTGCTTGAGGACCACCCGCATACCGGTCTCGTCGGAGACGAAGGATTCGACCTCACAGTGGGGCGAGATCATCTGGAATCCCGCCATCATGTCGTCCCAGTACTGCCGGGTGTTCTGCGCTTGGTAGAGCTTCTCCGCAGGCTGTGGGTATCGCGCGGAATAGCTGAGCCGTCGTGCCATGGCGACCAGGCTACGTGAGCGCGCATGCGCTCCCCAATTCGCCACCTGCCGAAATGGGGTGTCGACCGCCCGCCCCGGACCGCCCGGGCGGCACCGTCAGCGGTGCGCGGCCTCCCAGGTCACGGTCTCGTCGTGTTCGGCATCGAGCAGCGACACGAGTTCGGTGCCCAGGACACTCTCGATCTTGCCCCCGACGAACGGCACGCTGACATCGATGTCGGCACTGTAGGTGGCCGTGGCCGGGTCGCCTGCGACGGCCAGCGTCCCCGTCACCTTGGCCGGTGCACCGGACACCGATGCGGTGATGGTGCCGGTGATGCGATCCCCGGCGAGGGTGAACGTACTGCTGCGCGGGATGTGCGCGTCTCCGTTGAGCACCTTGGACACCATCGACGGCAGCTTCTCTGCCGGGACGCCCTGCAGCATGGTCACGGTGACCGTGTCTCCGGTGTGCTCGAAGGACTCGAGCTTTCCGTGGCTGGAGTTGATGGCCTCCAACAGATCACGCCAATACTGCTCGGTGGTCAGGATCTCCCAGAGCCTCGACACCGAGAAGGGGTAGGTCACCGAGTGCTCCAACGTACTGGCCATGCAGTGGAGAGTACCCGAGCACGTGGTTGCCGCTACGGTTACTCAGGTGACCGACACAGGGCTGGATCAGACCGCGTCGCCGGGTCAGCACACCCGCCTCGCCGACCTCACCACGTTGCGGCTCGGCGGTCCGGCACGCGCCGTTGTACGCTGCCCGGATACGCGCACCCTGGTCGACGAGATCACCGCCCTCGACGACGCAGGCGAACGCGCACTGCTCATCGGTGGCGGCTCCAATCTCGTGATCGCCGACGAGGGTTTCGACGGCACCGCCGTCGTCGTGCAGAGTTCGCGGGTGGAGTTCGGCACCGGCCGCGAGTCCGGCCGCACCCATGTCACCGCCGACGCCGGAGTCGACTGGGATGAGCTGGTCGCCGCCACCCTGGAGGCCGGATTCGGTGGGCTGGAATGCCTTTCGGGGATTCCCGGGGCGGCCGGCACGACACCGGTGCAGAACGTCGGCGCGTACGGCGTCGAGGTCGCCGACCTACTGCGCAGCGTGCAGGTGCTCGACCGACGGGCGGGCAACCTGCGGTGGGTGGCGCCGGCCGAGCTCGGTTTGGGTTACCGGACGAGCAATCTCAAGCACCGGGACGCCTTCGTCGTCGTCGCGGTGTCGTTCTGGCTCAACGATGGTGGGATCAGTCAGCCGTTGCGGTATCGGGAGCTGTCGTCGGCGATGGGCGTCGAGCCCGGCCAGACGGCCGACGCGACTGCGGTACGCGACCATGTCCTCGCGCTGCGACGCAGCAAGGGCATGGTGCTCGATCCCGACGATCACGACACCTGGAGTGCCGGTTCGTTCTTCACCAACCCCATCGTCGGTGCCGACGATGCGCCCGCCGTGCTGGCCCGGATCCGTGACCGCGTCGGCGCCGACATCACGGTCCCGACCTACCCGGCAGACGGCGGGGTGAAGCTGTCCGCCGGTTGGCTGATCGAACGTGCCGGGTACGCCCGCGGCTATCCCGGTCCCGACTCGCCGGTCCGCTTGTCGACCAAACACACTCTCGCGCTGACCAATCGGGGCGACGCGACCACCGAGGAACTCCTCGATCTGGCCCGTGACGTGCGCGACGGCGTGGCGCAGGCGTTCGGCGTCGCGTTGCATCCAGAACCGGTGTTGGTGAACTGCTCGCTGTGACCCATGGGCCGCGAGCAGTTCGTCCGTCGGTCAGCCCCGGTCTTCGGCGAGTTCGGGATGCGGCGCCCGCGCCGCCTCGGCGAGAACCTCGTCGAGAAGTTCGTCGTAGCGCACCGCGGCCTCGATGCTCGACATGTGCCCGACACCCTCATAGACGACCAGGTCGCGAAGAACGCCGTTGCGGCGCAACACATCTGCCATCTGTTCGGCGTGCACCTGCGGGGTGAGCCGGTCGGCCGTGCCGACGACGACGGTGGTCGGCACCGACAACGCCTCGAGTCCGGCGGTCACGTCGAGCTTGCCCATCGCGGCCCCCAGCCCGGCCCGCGACCGGGGCGGACAGGCGAGGATCATCTCGTCGACGAAATCGACGTGCGCCTTGCGCGCGTTCGGGCCGAGCGCGATGTAATGCGAGAGCCATGAACCATTGTTGGTGTGCGGCAAAGGAACCGGCGACGACAACACGAGTCGACTGACCGTGGACTCGAACGGTTTGGCGTAGCGCGGCAGGTCCACCGGGATCAGTAGATGATTCTGCAGGACCGCCTTGGCAGCCGTCGAGGTGAGCACGACCGACGAGACGAGACCGTCGATACGGTCGTGGTGCTGCGCGGCCCACGACAGGATGGTCATGCCGCCCATGCTGTGACCGGCGAGCACGACGCGCCTGCCTTCCGGCACGACCGCCGACAACACCGCGTCGAGATCCTGACCTAGCATCGCCACGGTGGGGCGGGTGCGTCCCAGGGTGCTGGCGCCGTGACCGCGCTGGTCATAGGCGACCACCCGGTGGGTCTTCGCGAGATGATTGATCTGCGGATACCAGTAGGCGATGTTGCAGGTCCAGCCGTGCGCCAGAACCACGATGTCGGAGTCGCCGTCGTCGGGGCCGTAGCTCGCCACGTTGAGTCGCGCGCCGTCGACGGTGTCGACCGTCATCCGGTCGGGCGTCATCGACGGCACCGAGAGCAATTCGTCGGGGCCGTCGTCGACGGCTCGGTCGGCCCGGAAGGCGTCGCGCAGCAGGCCGACGCCGATGGTTCCCACACCCACTGCGACGGCACCCGCGCCTGCGGCGGCCACCGCCCCCGATGCGATGGCCACGGATCGCTTCTTCATCGTTTCACCTCTCGCCTGCGGGTCATTCGGACCGGTCGACCGAAGTCGTCTCGTCGGTGACGTCGCCGACACTCACATCCCCGCCGTCGGCGCCGGGCGCGGCGCTCGGCTCCCCGGATGCGTCGAAGTAGGTGCTGGCCTCTCCGATCGCCAGCGAGATCTGTGTGTCGAGGGCCCTGCGGAACGTCGTCTCGACGATCTCGTGCGCCATCGGACGCACCGTCTGGATCAGCTCGGCCATCTTGGAGACCTGTTCCTCCCCCAGGTCCGGCAGGTTCTCGTCGAAGTACTTGTCGGTGATGATCGACACGAAGCTCTTCGCGACGTCGGACAGGTCGTCCTGCACCCGAACCCATCGGTCCAGCAGGACGTCGATGTCGACGCCTGCCTTCACGAGGGTCTCGGCACCCTCGAGCAGTTCGGGGTTGCGAATCGCATAGTGGGCGCCGTCCTTGGCAAGCAGTCCCAGCTTCTGGCTCAGCGCGATGGTGCGATCGCTGGCGTTGAGGGTTTTGCGCAGTTCGGTGATGGTGATGGTGGCGGCACGCTTGAAGTTGCGGAACCGGCCCGCCTTCGGGGTGCCGCGCAGCACCTGCTCCACCTTCATGCCGTAGTGCGCGGCGTGCAGCAGTTCGCTGATGGTGGCGAACGTGTAGCCCCGTTCGAGCATCCGAGAGATGAGGTTCAGCCGCACCAGGTGCTCGTCGGAGTACCAGCCCGTCCGCCCACGGATGATCGGCGGCGGCAACAACCCGCGGTCCTGATAGACCCGGATGTTGCGCACGCTGACCCCAGACGCCTGCGCCAGGTCGTTGATCCGATACTCGGCCACCTCGCCAGTGTATTTGAGAGGTGACCCGCCGACGGTCAGGCCTTCTTGCTGAACCAGGACTTGCCCTGGATGTCGTCGACCCGCTTCCGCACATCGACCAGGTAGACGAGCATGGCGACGACGCCGATCAGCCCCAAGAAGTTCACCGCGCCGAACAGCCAGATGAACAGGGTTGCGGCCGCCAGGATCGACACCCAGATGACCTTGCTCTGCCGGTCGACGGCGGGAAAGGCATCCGAGCGCTGCACGGCCGCATGCACGAGAGCCACCGCCGATGCGACACCGGCCACCAGGGTCAGCAGCAACAGGATGAGGTTCTGCCCGTAGGCCATCACGCTGAGAAGATCCACGACTCCAGCTTAGACACACCGACGATCTCCGCGAGTCGGACAGAACTCACGGCTGCTCGGGCGCGGCTTTCTTCGCTGCGGTCTTCTTCGCTGCGGTCTTCTTCGCCGGTGCCTTCTTGGCCGGCGTGGGCGCCGCTGCCTTCTTGGCCGCTGTCTTCGTGGCCGCTGTCTTCGTGGCCGCTGCCTTCGTAGCCGCTGCCTTCTTGGCCGGGGCCTTCTGTGCAGCTGCCTTCTTCACCGGGGCCTTCTGTGCAGCCGCCTTTTTCACCGGCGCTTTCTTGGCGGCAGCCTTCTTGACCGGCGCTTTCTTGGCAGCGGCCTTCTTGATGGGCGCCTTCTTCGCGGGCGCCTTTTTCGCGGGCGCCTTTTTCGCGGGAGTCTTCTTCGCCGGGGCCTTCGGAGCAGCAGCCTTCGCGGCAGGTGCCACACGTGCGGCAGCGGCATCCTCGGCGGAGGCACTCGACGCCAGTCCGGCCAGCGCCGCCGCCCGTTCTCCGACTGCCCTGGTCTGGCCGGAGATGGTTCCCAGTGCATCCTCGGTGAGCCCGACCGCGTCGTTGTAGACCTTCTCCAGCCGCGGCAGGTTCTCGCCGACGAGCGGCTGAGCCTTGATCTTCTCGACCACCTCCTCGCCCCGCTCGGACAGCGCGGTGAGCAGCCCCGCGGCCACTGCGAGATATGCCTCGGCCACCTTGCGGAGTTCCTCGGGGTTGAAGCGGGTCACCAGGTCATCGATCTCCGTCGGCAGTTCCACCGGCAGCGCCGACAACTTCGTCTTCGCCTCTTCGAACAGCGACAGGGCCGACGCCCGGGTCTCGTCCACCCGGGTCTGCGCCTGTTCACGCGTCTCGTCGAGACGGGCCTGCGCCTCCCCCACCGTGGCGAGCAACCGCGAGGATGCCTGTTCACCTGCCGCCTCACTGCGCTCGCGCAGTTCGGTGAGCAGTGCGGACACCTGCGCGAGGACCGTGTTCAACGGGTTGTCGGGCATGGGTTCACTCCTTGGCGTCGGGGTTCGATCGGTCGGTGTTCTCTCGTCGGAACGACTCGTAGATCTCGAGCAGCATCTGCTTCTGACGTTCGCTGATCGACTCGTCGGCGAGCAGCGCGTCCCGAACCGGACTGGCCGGACGCTCTTCGAGGATGCCCGCGCGGACGTACAGCACCTCTGCGGACAGGCGCAGTCCCTTGGCGATCTGCGCGAGAACGTCGGCCGACGGCTTGCGCAGCCCGCGCTCGATCTGGCTGAGGTACGGATTGCTCACGCCGGCCCGCTCTGCGAGCTGACGCAACGACACCTCGGCCGCGACGCGTTGGGAACGGATGAATGCACCGATGTCCTGCGCCGCACTCGTCACGACTTCCTGTGCGGCGTTGGTCACGGTCTCGACCGCGCCGGTCGAACCCCCGTCGTCGTCATCGGAGGGCCGGTCGGCGTCCTCGGCGTGCTCGGGCAGTTCCTGCTCGTCCGGTTCCATGGTTCTCCCGTCCAGTCCTGATGACCAGTATCGACAAGGAGCGCTAGCAAGTGCAAGCAGGCCGCTAACTATCCGAAGATCAGGACCGAGACCGTGTAGATGGCCAACCCGGCCAACGCACCGACGACGGTGCCGTTGATCCGGATGAACTGGAGGTCACGGCCCACCTGGAGCTCGATCTTGCGGCTCGTCTCGTCGGCATCCCAGCCGCGGACCGTCTCGGTGATGACCGAGATGATCTCCTGCGAATAGTTCGCCGCGACGTGCCGGGCCGCACGTGCCACCCACCCGTTCATCTTCTCCTGCAACGGACGGTCGTCACGGATGCGGACGGCGAGACGGATCGCCGCATCCGACAACGAGTTCCGCAACGTGCTGTTGGGATCGGACAGCATCTGTTCGATGACCGCCTTGCCGGTCTTCCAGGCCGTCGAGGCGGCGTTGGAGACCTCGTCACGACCGATCAGCTCCTGCTTGATCTCCTCGAACTTGGCGATCATCTCCGGGTCGTGCTGGAGGTCGTCGGCGAATTGCTCGACGAACGTGTGCATCGACCGGCGCAACTGATGGTCCGGATCGGTTCGCACCTTGTAGGTGAAGTCGACGAGTTCGCGATAGATCTTGTCGCCCAACAGGTTGTTGACGAACTTGGGTTTCCACGACGGCCCGACATCTTGGTCGACCACGCGATCGATCAGGTCCTGGCTGCCCAGCGCCCACTCGTGTGCACGGTCGCACGCCAGCTGGAACACCGGCTCGAGTCGGTCCTCGGCGATGAGCTGCTCGAGGATCCGACCGAGCGGCTGCGCCCACTCGGGCTCGCCGGCCCAGCGGATCGCGTGTTCGATGAGCTGCTCGATGTCCTCGTCGCGCAACATCTCGGCGGCCAGCGAGATCAGTCGCGCCGCTTCGTCGGAGACCCGTGGCGCATTCGCCGGATCGGCCAGCCACGTGGACAACCGGCGCGGCAGTTCCAGGCTCGTCGCTCGATCCTCGATCACGTCGGGCGTCATGAAGTTCTCTTCGATGAAGCCACCGAGCTGATCGCCGATGTCGTCCTTCTTCTTACGGATCAGCGCGGTGTGCGGGATCGGCAGACCCAGCGGATGCTTGAACAACGCGGTCACCGCGAACCAGTCGGCGAGCGCGCCGACCATTCCCGCCTCCGAGGCGGCGCGCACATAGCCGACCCACGCCGCGACGTCGGCCCCGTCACGATGTTCGAGGTATCGGGTGAACAGGTACACGACCGCCGCAGCGAGCAGGAATCCGGTCGCGACGACCTTCATCCTGCGCAGGTCGCGTCGCCGCGCGGCATCCGACGAACCGTCGCCACCGAAGCCGAGCGAGGTGGGCGACGGCGGTACCGCGGGTGGATGTTCGGGACCGTCCGAGACGTCCGAAATGACTGTTGACGGCATTGGACCAGTTTTACCCGTCACCCACTAGGCTGGCCAGGTGATGGCCAATCGCCCCAGTCCCGCCGCTGCTGCACGTGCCGCCGTCTCGGCCGCGGCGAGCGTGACCCGGGGTATCGAGCATGCGCTGCTGAGCACCGTGGCCGACGCCGACGACGTCAAGCCCGACGGACGCAGACAACGTTGGGAGAAGCACAAGCTCGCCCGCCGGACCGAGCTGACCGACGGCACGATCGACGCGGTACGCACCGTCGGCGCCGACGTCGGGATGGACGAGATCGCCGCGCACATCGGTGTCTCCAAGACCGTGCTCTACCGCTACTTCACCGACAAGAACGACCTGTCGGTGGCGACCGCTGTACGGTTCTTCGAGACCACGCTGCTGCCGCGCCTCACCGACGCGATCAGTGACGAGGTCGACGAGTACACGCTCACCCGCACGGTCATCGGTGTCTATGTCAACGCGGTAGCCGACGAACCGAACCTCTACAAGTTCGCGCTCACCAGCGGATCGTCGGCGGCTGCGACCGCGGATTCGGAGAAGCTGGTCGCCCAGTTGCTCACCGGGGTCATCGTGCTGCGGATGACCGAACGTGACGCCGACGCCTCCGGTGCCGCCGTGTGGTCCAACGCCCTTGTCGGCGCAATCCAGCGGGCCGTGGACCAGTGGATGACCGACCGCGCGATCCCGGTGGCCGATCTGATCGACTACCTGACCATGCTGTCGTGGAGCGCGATCGTCGGGATTGCCGGATACAACGGCTCACGCGAAGCCTTCGTCGCCGCCCCTCCGGCATTGCCCGACCCACCCGAACCTCCCCGATCCACCGGGGCCGAGAACGCCGAGGAGAACAGATGAGTCGGACCGCCCTGGTCACCGGAGGCAGTCGCGGAGTGGGCAAGGGTGTGGCCACGGCGTTGGTCGCCGCCGGATGGTCGGTCTACGTCACCTCTCGCAAGGGCAGCGGCCCGGACGGCACGACGGCGTTGGCGTGCGATCACACCGACGACGCGTCGGTGGCTGAGGTGTTCGCCGAGATCGAACGTGCGGGCGACGGACTCGATCTGCTGGTCAACAACGCATGGTCGGCGCCCAAGGGTTTCGGCGGGTTCTCCGACAAGTTCTGGGAACGCCCCGTCGACGACTGGGACACGTTGATCGGTGTCGGGTTGCGCGCACACTATGTGGCGTCGGTGCATGCCGCCCAGCTGATGGTCGAGCAGGGCCATGGGCTGATCGCGTCGATCTCGTCGTTCGGTTCCCGCGGGCACCTGCATTCGGTGTTGTACGGCATGAGCAAGACCGCTCTCGACAAGATGGCCTTCGACATGGGTCACGAGTTGTCCGGCACCGGTGTGACCGCGGTGTCGTTGTGGCTGGGTCTGATTCGCACCGAACTGCTGCTGTCGCTCGGCGTCGACGAGTTCGCCGGGTTCTCGTTGCAGCGTGCCGAGGATCCGGAGTTCGTCGGTCGTGTGATCGCTGCGCTGGCCGAGGATCCGGCACTGCCCGAATACAACGGCGCCACGGTGGTGACCGCCGAGTACGGCCGTGATCACGGCATCGTCAACAACGATGGCACACCACCGGACTCGCATCGCGAGGCATTCGGCGGCGGGCCCCTGTTCCCACCTGCGCAGCTCCCAGCAACGCAGGTGTGACGTCGATGGCCAAGCACCAGAAGAACTCCGGATGGACGACGACGGCGGCCGAGGCCCTGCGCGTGGGTCGGGTCGGCCCGATCGCCGAGTTCGATCCCGGCAGCACACCGGGTTTCGCCGGCGACAAGGATGCCGGGGAGAAACTGCTCACCGAACGCGGTGAGGCGCTCGCCGACCTGCAGGAGATACTCTTCGCCAACGGCCGTGCGGGCGACCACCGTTCGGTACTGCTGGTGTTGCAGGGCATGGACACCGCGGGCAAGGGCGGCATCGTCCGTCACGTCGGCGGCCTCGTCGACCCACAGGGACTGTCCATCAAGGGATTCGGCAAACCCACACCGGAGGAGCTCGACCACGACTTCCTCTGGCGCATCCACCGGGCACTACCGCCGATTGGACGGATCGGCATCTTCGACCGCTCCCACTACGAGGACGTCCTCCCCGTTCGCGTCCACAATCTCGTACCGAAGGCGGAGTGGGAAAAGCGATATGAGGTGATCAACCAGTTCGAACGCGATCTGGTCGCGTCGGGCACGACCGTCATCAAGGTCGCGATGGTGGTGTCGAAGGCCGAGCAGAAGGCCCGGCTCACCGAACGTCTCGACCGCCCCGACAAACACTGGAAGTACAACCCCGGCGACATCGACGAACGCGCCTTCTGGGACGACTACCTCGACGCCTATCAGGCCATCTTCGATCGTTGCGACAACGACACCGCTCCCTGGTATCTGATTCCCGCCGACAAGAAGTGGTTCGCGCGACTGGCCGTGTGCGAACTGCTCATCGGGGCCCTCGAGAACCTCGAACTCACCTGGCCCGCAGCCGACTTCGACGTCGAAGCGGAGAAGAAGCGGGTCGCCGAGCTCGACGACTGACCCCCCGGGCGGGCCCGTTCTTCCGCCCGGTTTGTGTTCCTCCCCCGGTTACCAGCGGGGGAAGAACACAAACCAGGGGGAAGAACGTCGAGATGTCACAGCGACGCGAGACCACTCACTTCATCACCCGGTGCGCCACCAGTCCGATCACCAGCCCCCAGAAGGCGCCGCCGATCCCGAAGAACGTCACCCCCGAGGCCGCGGCGACGAAGGTCAGCGCTGCGGGCACCCGGGTCTCGGCGGCGGTGAAGGCGCCGACCACGGCGGCCGCGAAGGTGCCCAGAAGCGCCAGTCCCGCAACGGCTTCGACGAGACCTCCGGGAGCGATCGCGGCGATGGTCACCAGCGCCCCGGACAGACATGCGAGCACCAGGTAGGTGACCCCGGCCGACATCCCGGCGATCCATCGTCGGCTCCGATCGGGCCCGGCCTCGTCGCCGGCGGCCAGGGCGGCCGACAGTGCTGCCAGGTTGATCGCGTGCCCACCGAAGACCGCGGCCACCCCGGTGCCCACACCGGTCACCGTCATCGCGGCCCGCCACGGCGTGACGTATCCGAACGAGGAGAGCACCGCGACACCCGGGATGTTCTGCGACGCCATCGTCACGATGTACAACGGCACCGCGATGCCGATGACCGCACCGACATCCCAGTGGGGCATCGTGAACGACAGCGACGGCGCCCAGTGCAGTGACGCACCGCCGGTGCCGTGCACACCCACGTAGACCCCGATGACCACCAGTGCGGTCAGCAACGCCAGCGGCAGCGCCCAGCGCGTCAACCATCGTGTGGCCACCAGCCACACCAGCAGGACGGGCACCGTCAACAACGGCTCGTCGACCAGGGAGTGCATCGGCGCGAGACACAGGGTGAGCAGCACGCCTGCGAGCATCGCCTGCGCGATCGGGGTGGGGATGCGGCCGATCAGCTCGCCCAACGCCGGGATGAGTCCGGTTGCCAGGATCAGCACACCGCAGACCACGAAGGCGCCGACCGCCGCCTGCCAACCCGCGTGGTAGGTCGTCGCCATCCCGGCGAGCATCGCAGCCCCCGGTGTCGACCACGCCAACGTGACCGGAGCGCGACTGCGCAGGCACAACACCAGAATCCCGAGTCCGAACACCACGGTCAGCGCCAACAGGCCGGAAGCCGCCTGCACATCGGAGGCGCCGACGGCCCGCAGACCGGCGATGACCACGGCGAATGACGACGTGAACCCGACGAGCGCCGTGACGACCCCGGCGATGAGTGGCTGCCCGATGTCCGGCTGCGTGGCGGTCGACATGGACCACAGCCTAGCGCTATCGTTCTGTAAACAGAACACCCGATTGAACAGAACATCCGAGTGCTGCCCGCTGGTCACCGCTGCACCGCGGCGCTATCGTCGCGCACATCGGCAGCCGTTCGCGAGGAGACCACACCATCAGCGCTTCGCCCACTCCCCACGATGGCCGCCGACGACGCGCCGTCGGCCATCGGATCGCCGCCCTCCGCGGCGACCGTGGCCTGTCCTTGTCCGAACTCGCCCGTCGCGCCGGCATCGGCAAGGGATCGCTGTCAGAAATCGAGGCAGGACAACGTAACCCGACACTCGACACCCTCTACGCGGTGGCCGGACCACTCGGTGTGCCACTCACCGCGCTCCTCGGCGAAGAGGCGGGCACCGAGGGCAGCGGGGAGTTCCTGCACGCTCAGATCCTGCACGTCGAGCATCACCCGGACGGGGCGACGACCGAGGTCGTCTGGCTTCGCGTCCTCCCGGGCGGTACCCGGACGTCGCCTGCGCACGGGCCGCGGGTCACCGAAACGGTCCTGGTGGTGACGGGCGAGGTCGTCGCGGGCCCCGTCGGCGCCGAATCACATGCGGCGGCAGGCGAAACACTTCAATGGACCAGCGACACCGAGCACACCTATCGCAGCGTCGACGGCGCGACCGCGGTGCTCACCATTCACACCCCCACGTGACCGCGTCTCACTCCGAGAACCCACCCCCGAACGACAGAATCCACCTGCGCACGAGGCGAAGGTGGATTCTGTAGTCGTCGGGCCGATGGCCCGAATACTGATCGATCAGCTGGTGGCCTTCTTGGCCGGCGCCTTCTTCGCGGGCGCCTTCTTGGCCGGAGCCTTCTTGGCAGCCGCGACGCGCTTGGCAGGCGAGTTGTTCGCGGTGCGGCCCTTGGCCTCGACAGTGCCTGCCGCGCCGTCGATCTCGTCGGCGGCCTCGGCGGTCTCCGACTTGATCGTCGCGCCGGCCTCTTCGATGTCGACAGCCAGGTCCTCGACCTTGCCGCTGACGAGACCGGTCAGCTTGGCAGCCCGCTCACCGACGAGACGCGTCTGCGACGACACCACACCGAGGGTGTCCTCGGTCAGGTCGACGGCGTCGCTGTAGACCTTGCCCGCGCGGTCGAGATTCTCCTGGACCAGCGGTTGCGCGCGAAGACGTTCGACGGTTTCCTCACCGCGGGTGGCCAGCGAGTTGTAGAACTCCGTGGCGGTGCCGAGGTACTCCTCGTACACCTTGCGCAGCTCGTCGCCGCTGAACTTGGTCCGCAGCTCCTCGATGCTCGCCGGGACGTCTTCCGGCAGCGAACTGAAGCGGGTCCGAGTCTCTTCGATCCGGGTCTGCGCGTTCTCGCTGACGCTCTCGGTCCGGTCGCGCAGCTGCGCGATGATGTCGTTGAACTGTGCCACGACGTAGTCTCCGGCGCCGACAGCAGCGTAGATGGGGTTGGCCAGCGTGCGTGTTGTATCACTCACAGCAATCTCCTAAATCGGCCCGTGGATGGCTTTCACAACCCAGTATCCACGCTCTGCTAGCAAATGCAAGCGGCTTGCTAGCGCCGATTGTGGGAGTCACCTCACACCGGTCGGACACTCATCTCGCGGCGACCGCGGCGATGTCGTGCCGATAGAAGCCGCGACCCGACTTCTTGCCCAACCGTCCGGCCTCGACCATGCGCAGCAACAGCGGCGGCGGCGAGTAGAGGGGCTCCTTGAACTCTTCGTACATCTTGTCGGCGATGGCCTTGACCGTGTCGAGGCCGACGAGATCGGCGAGCTTCAGCGGCCCCATCGGATGCGCACAACCGAGCACCATGCCCTTGTCGATGTCTTCGACGGTGGCAAAGCCGCTCTCCACCATGCGAATTGCCGACAGCAGGTACGGCACGAGCAGGGCATTGACGATGAACCCGGAACGGTCAGCCGAACGGATGACCTGTTTGCCGAGGACGTCGTGCGCGAACTCCTCGGCACGCGCACTGACGGCCGGTGAGGTCGTCAACGTGGTCACCACCTCAACGAGGGGCAGCACCGGTACGGGGTTGAAGAAATGCATGCCGATCACTCGACCGGCGTCAGCAGTTGCCATGCCCAGCTTCATGATCGGGATCGACGACGTGTTCGATGCGAGAACCGCATCCGGATCGGTGACGATCTTGTCGAGCTCGCGGAAGATCGCGATCTTGACCTCTTCGTCCTCGACGATCGCCTCGCAGACGAGTTGGCGGTCGGCAAAGTCGCCGAGGTCGCAGGTGAACCGTAGGCGCAGCGCGGCCTGCTCGCGTTCACGTTCGGTGAGCTTGCCGCTGGACACACCCCGGTCCAACGACTCGAGGATCCGGCCTCGCCCCGCCGCGGCGAGCTCCCGCGTGGACTCGTAGACGAGCACGTCGACCTGGGCACGCGCACACACCTCGGCGATACCCGCGCCCATCTGCCCCGCGCCGATCACGCCGACCCGGGAGATCCTGTCGCTGGCCATGACGCGCTCCTCGATAGATATTCACAAACCCGACGCAACAACAGATGTGACGAGGCCGGGGTCGCCGCGGCCGGGTACGGACCAGCCCCGCCGATATACCGAGGCGGCCCGCAACTGTTGTCGCGGGCCGCCTGGCTGGTTCTCCGAAGAGTTCCGGAGAGCCGACGATTGCTCCTAGTGGAACTGGCCCTCTTCGGTCGAGCCCTTCAGCGCGGTGGTCGAGCTGTTCGGGTCGACGGTGGTGGCGATGTTGTCGAAGTAGCCTGCACCGACCTCACGCTGGTGCTTCACGGCGGTGAAGCCACGCTCGTCGGCAGCCTTGAACTCACGGTTCTGCAGGTCGACGAAGGCGGTCATCTGCTCGCGGGCGTAGCCGTAAGCCAGGTCGAACATGCCGTAGTTGAGCGAGTGGAAGCCGGCCAGGGTGATGAACTGGAAGGTGAAGCCCATGGCGCCCAGCTCGTTCTGGAACTTCGCGATCGTCGAATCGTCGAGGTGCTTGCTCCAGTTGAAGGACGGGCTGCAGTTGTAGGACAGCAGCTGGTCCGGGTACTCGGCCTTGACCGCCTCGGCGAACTTGCGGGCGAGCTCGAGATCGGGGGTGCCGGTCTCCATCCAGATCATGTCGGCGTACGGCGCGTAGGACTTCGCACGCGCGATGCACGGCTCGATGCCGTTCTTCACGTGGTAGTAGCCCTCGGCGGTGCGCTCGCCGGTCACGAACTCCTTGTCGCGGTCGTCGACATCGGAGGTGATCAGCGTGGCGGCCTCGGCATCGGTACGTGCGATGACGACGGTCGGGACGCCGGCGACGTCAGCGGCCAGACGAGCCGAGTTCAGCGTGCGGATGTGCTGCTGGGTCGGGATGAGCACCTTGCCACCGAGGTGGCCGCACTTCTTCTCCGAGGCGAGCTGATCCTCCCAGTGGGTACCGGCGGCACCCGCGGCGATCATGGCCTTCTGCAGCTCGTAGACGTTGAGGGCGCCACCGAAGCCTGCCTCGCCGTCGGCGACGATCGGCACGACCCAGTTGTCCACGGAGTCGTCACCCTCGACGGCCGCGATCTCGTCGGCGCGCAGCAGCGCGTTGTTGATGCGACGCACCACGTTCGGCACCGAGTTGGCCGGGTAGAGCGACTGGTCGGGGTAGGTGTGACCGGACAGGTTCGCGTCACCGGCGACCTGCCAGCCCGAGAGGTACACGGCCTTCAGGCCGGCGCGCACCTGCTGCACGGCCTGGTTACCGGTGAGGGCGCCCAGAGCGTTGATGTAGCTGCCGTCACCCTTGGTGACGCCGTCCCAGAGGATCTCCGAACCGCGGCGGGCGAGGGTGTTCTCCTCGACGACCGAGCCCTGGAGCTGGGCCACCTGCTCGGCGGTGTAGTCACGCTTGACGTTGTTCCAGCGGGGATTGGAGTCCCAGTCCTGCTGGATCTCGGCGGCTGTGCGGGGCTTTCCGACGTTGCTCATTGCCTACTT
Source organism: Gordonia sp. CPCC 206044 (assembly GCF_048537895.1). Taxonomy (NCBI): domain Bacteria; kingdom Bacillati; phylum Actinomycetota; class Actinomycetes; order Mycobacteriales; family Gordoniaceae; genus Gordonia; species Gordonia sp. CPCC 206044. Next base: position 413,376 of record NZ_JBCLVL010000001.1, on the reverse strand, counting down.
CGCTTTCGTAGTCCTACTACGACCCGGTGGCGCCCGGGCCGGTGTGGCTGGCAAACAATGCCGTCTCACAGGAATCGGAACGCAAATTGTGCGAACAAATCCACGATCTCCGGCGGTGCCTGAGACAAGAGTGCCACAGACAAAAGCTGCAGGTCCAATCCCTTTTACATGCAAAATCGGGCCAGGATTCAGCAAGAGTTTGCCAACTTTGCGAAGATGTAACTGTGCAAGAACCGCCCACATGCGCCAAAAAGTACGTCCGTACTGCTATTTCATCATCGCAGATCGCCGACGACCCCGGGCGCCGGTCGCCGGTGCACGCCGAGGAAACCGGCCGCCACGACGGCCGCAAGGTGATGGCTTTCACACGATCGACGGCCCACGAGGCCGATCGAGAGGGCGATTCGGTGTCAGTTGTGGGCGGCTTCGACCGCATCGCCGAAGGCATCGGCGAACGCCGCACTCGTCATCGGTTCGACCGGCGGGGTGGGGGTTCGGGACGCAGGCGACGCATCCCCCGACACCGTGAGTTGTACGGTCACCGAGGACCCGTCCGGACGCTCCACGAGCGCATATCCGGCATAGCCCACCTGGGTGCTCGTCGCGCCGTCGGGCAGCGTGGTGGAGACCATCGATCGCAGAGCCAACGACTGGCCGACCCGTCGGTCATCCGTGCCGATGCCGGGGGTGGGCACCTCGCTGTACCGCGTCACGATCCGCGCACCCCGCAGATTGCCGCTGCCGACCACCGTCGTGGTGGTGGCGCACCGCCCGGTGGTCACCCGGATGTCGGCCTCGATGTCGCGGCGGGCGGTGGTGACGAGTTCGACCAGGGATGCCGACGACGACCGCGCACCGAGGACGGCGGAGTTGGCCGCGGTCAACTGCGGGTTGAGATCCGCGTCGGCCGTCGGGCGGCAATCCGGCGGGGTGACCTCCGCCGACTTCGCGGCGTCGATCGGACCGCGGTTGCCTGCCACGAGATCGGACACGGTGAACTGGGTGGGACGAAAGCCCGACGGCAGGTCGTCGGGATCGAGGATCAGATCGGCGGGTGCCGCGTGATCGGCGGGTGTTGTGGGCTCCTGGGCGCCGCACCCGGCGAGCCCGGACACCAGCACGCCGACCGCCATCGTGACCGCCCACGTCGATCGCCGGCGAAAGCCCAGGACACCCACGCGGTCACCGTACCCTGGACACCGTAGGAGGCTGTCATGACCAAGACCTACGTCGGCTCGCGGCTCCGCCAGCTGCGCTCCGAGCGCGGCCTGTCGCAGGTGGCGCTGGCCCAGAGCCTGTCGATCTCACCGTCGTACCTGAATCAGATCGAACACGACGCGCGCCCGCTCACGGCCGCGGTCCTGTCGAAGATCACCGAGGTCTTCGGGATCGACGAGGAGTTCTTCGACTCCCAGGACAACGTCCGTCTGGTGGCCGAGCTACGCGAGGTTCTGCTCGACGACGACGTGGAGGCCGGCCCGTCCGCGGTCGACCCACACGCGATCAGCTCGGTCGTCGCGGCCCACCCGGAGATCGCCCAGGCGATGGTCAATCTGCACCAGCGCTATCGCATCGTCACCGACCAATTGAACGCCGCCACCGACGATCGTGGTGATCGCAGCATGCGTGGTTCCATCACCGCGCCACACGAGGAGGTGCGGGACTACTTCTATCAGCGCCGCAACTACATCCACGAACTCGATGTGGCGGCCGAGGAGATGACCGACCGGATGCGGATGCATTCGGCCGACATCCGTCGGGAGGTCTCGAACCGACTCGAGAACCGGCACGGGGTCCGCATCGTGCGACGCGTCGATCTCGGTGACTACACGCTGCACCGTTTCGATCCGGAGGCACGCAGACTCGAGTACTCCGCCGCATTGTCGGCCGGTCAGCGGACGATGAAGATGGCCGCCGAACTCGGGTATCTCGAATACGGCGACCTGTTGGACAAACTCGTCGACGACGGCAACTTCACCAGTGAGGAGGCCCGCTCGCTGGCGCTGCTCGGCCTGGCCAACTACTTCGCGGCCGCTGTGGTCCTCCCCTATCGCCAGTTCCACGGCGCCGCAGAGGATTTCCGTTACGACATAGAGCGCCTGTCGGCCTTCTACGCGGTGTCCTACGAGACGATCTGCCATCGCCTCTCGACGTTGCAGCGCCCCAACCTGCGCGGCATCCCATGGTCGTTCGTCCGGGTGGACCGCGCCGGGAACATGTCGAAACGTCAGTCCGCCACCGGTTTCCACTTCTCGTCCAGCGGAGGCACCTGCCCGCTGTGGGCCGTGTACGACACCTTCTCGTCGCCGGGCAAGATCATCACCCAGGTCGCCGAGATGCCCGACGGGCGTGAGTACTTCTGGGTGGCCCGCACCATCGAACGTCGTGCCGCCCGATACGGACAGCCCGGCAAGACCTTCGCCATCGGACTGGGTTGCGAGTTGCGGCATGCGGGCAGGGTCATCTACTCCGATGGGTTGGAGATCGGACCGCAGGCCCGGGTGACCCCGATCGGCGCGGGTTGCCGTGTGTGCGAACGTCAGAACTGCCCGCAGCGCGCATTTCCCGCGCTCGGCGCCACGCTGCAGATCGACGAGCACCGCAGCACCGTGTCGCCCTACATGACGAGCTGATCGGTCGCTCAGGCTTGACACGGGTGGAGCCCGGATATGTGCGGAGTATCAGTACCGTAACGGTCGTCGTGTGGGTCGCGTGTCCCAGACAATCGACCCGAACATGGACGTAGCCTCCTGACAGTGCGGTGATCAATGGGGATCTCCGCACGCCAGAGGGAGTACGCCATGGTGCGGACACACTCATACATCGCCGTCGTCGTCGCCGCAGTCGCAGTGCTGGCCATGGCGTCGGGACCGGCGGCCGCAGAGCCGCCGAACATGATGCCGATCCCGTCCCAGATACCCCACGCCATCAACGGCGCCGTGCCCGCCGCACCGTTCCCGCATCTGCGCGACATCCCGCTTCGCGCACAGGCCAAGGGATTTCCCCGACGAATCCAGGAGTTCCGGGAGGCGATCCTGCCCTCCCCGAGCGGAGATCCCATGTTCGACCGATGGCCGAGGAATCTCGGGTCGATGATTCCCGGTCAGATCATCGCGGCCCGCGACGTCACCGCGACCGCGGCGCCGTTGGTCACCGCCCCGATCCGGTCGGCCCGTCTACTCAAGTTCCGGAGCACCGACGCCACCGGGGCGCCGTCGTTCGGCACCGCCACCCTCCTCGTCCCCCGAGCACCGGCGCCGCGCACACCACGCCCCATCGTCGTCAACAATCTGCCCATCGACGCCCTCGGAACCTCGTGCAACCCCGGATACACTCTGGCGCACGGATTCACGGTGGCCACCAACCTCACCGACCTGCTGCCGCCGACCACTCAGCTCGCGCTGGCACACGGATACGCGGTCGTGGTGCCCGATCACCAGGGTCCCCGGATGGCCTACGCCGAGCCGGTCGTCGCCGGTCACGTGATCCTTGATGCCATCCGTGCGGCCGGTCAGGTGGACCGAAAGGCGTTCGCTTCCAGTCCGATCGCGATGACCGGTTACTCCGGAGGAGCGATCGCCACCAACGGCGCGACGAAGCTGTTGAGTCAGTACGCCCCGGAGCTCGCCGACCGGGTCGTCGGCGCCGCCCTCGGCGGAGTCCCCGCCGATTTCCGCATGCTCGTCGGCAGCATGAACGCGAACCTGGCGACCGGGTTCTTCCACGCAGCGACCTTCGGCATCGCACGCGAACGCACCGAGATCCTCACCATGGCCAACCATTTCGCCGAATGGATTGCGACCTCACCGCTGAAGAATGCCTGCTCGGTCCCGGCCGCCCTTGCCGGGCAGACATTCTGGCCCATGCAGCTGTTCTCCGACGATCCGGACCCCTTTCATTCCGATGTCGCCGAACGCATCTACCGCGTCACCAAGATGGCCGACCGCAAGTCGGTGGTTCCGCTCTACATCTATCAGGGGACCTACGAATGGTGGATTCCGGCGGCCGGTGCGCGCAATCTGTTCCGCGAACAGTGCCGGATGGGGGCACACGCCGCCTATCGCGAGGTGTTCGGCGAGCACGTGACCACCGCGTTGTTCGGCTACCCCGAGGCGATCAGCTGGCTCGACACGAGACTGCGCGGCATACCGGCACCCGACGAGTGCCCAGCCCGGTGACTCCGACGATCCCGCCGCGTCAGTAGACCAGGACGCGGATGTTCTCGGCCACACATGCCGGTTTGTCGGCGCCCTCGATCTCCACGGTGTTCTTCACGACCATGTTGACCCCGGAGGCGGTCTCCTCGACCGAGGTGATGACCGCGTTGGAACGGATGCGGGCGCCGACCTTCACCGGGCTGGGAAAGCGCACCTTGTTCATGCCGTAGTTGATGACGAGCTTCGGACCTTCGACGGTGAAGATGCCGCCGGCCAGAACCGGCAACAGCGACAACGTCAGGTAGCCGTGTGCGATCGGACCGCCGAACGGGCCGTCCTTCGCGCGCTCGGGATCGACGTGAATCCACTGGTGGTCGCCGGTGGCGTCGGCAAAGGAGTTCACCCGATCCTGGGTGATCTCGAGCCATTCTCCGGAGCCCAGATCTTCGCCGATGGCTGCGGTCAGTTGTTCGACACTGGTGAACGTACGCGGTGTGATGCTCGTCATGGTGTCGGTACTATACCGTGGCCGTCATGAGCACTCCTCGCGTCACTCCCGGCGGTTTCGGCGAGCTCGGCCCGATCAACTGGCTGTTCGCCCGGGGTGCGGCACGCGTCATCGGTGTCGACGATGCCCGGATCTTCTCCACCCTCGGTCGCGCGAAAGGCCTGTTCCGCGGATGGCTCCACTTCGGTGCCCGCCTGATGCCGTTCGGCGCCTTGTCCCGCAAGGAAACCGAGATGGTGATCATCCGGGTCGCACATCTGCGCGGCTGCGACTACGAGTTGGATCATCATCGGCGCCTCGGCGCCCGGGCCGGCGTGGGACCGGAGACGGTCGAGCAGATCGTCGAGGGCCCGGACGCAGGCTGGGGCGACCGGCAACGGGCGTTGCTCCTCGCCGCCGATGAGTTGGTCACCACCAAGGACATCTCCGATGAGACGTGGGCGGCGCTGGGACGTCATCTCGACGACGCACAGCTGATCGCCTTCGTGTTGCTGGTCGGGCAGTACGACATGCTCGCCACCACCATCGGCACCCTGCGCGTACAACGCGACACGCAGGTCTGACCGCGATTCCCGGGGACAACAATGGACTCGATAGCCCAGCAGATGATGCGCAATCCCGTGTTCTCCCGTGTCTACGAACAACTCTGGCGGCCGGTCTTCACGCGACTGTTCAGCCTCGGCGGCACCGGGACGGCCGATGTCGACCGCGCACTCACCGCCTATCTGTCCCGGCCCGGCGACCGTCTCGTCCTCGACGTCGCCTGCGGCCCCGGCAATTACACCCGGCGGTTCGCCGAGAACCTCACCGGTGACGGCCGCTGCGTCGGCATCGACTTCTCGCCGACCATGCTGAGCCAGGCCGCCCGCACCAACCAGTCGCGACGGTCCAGCTATGTCCGCGCCGACGCCCATGCGATCCCGTTTTCGGACAACACCTTTGATGTCGTCACCTGTCTCGCGGCCTTGTATCTGATCCCCGACCCGCTCCCGGTGGTCGACGAACTCCTGCGCGTCACCCGGCCGGGCGGCGAGGTGGTGATCTTCACGTCGGTGCGCACCGAACTGTCCGCACTGCCCGGCGTACGCCAGGTCGCGGGGTTCTCGGGCTACCACATCTTCGACCGTCACGAGATCGTCGACCGCCTCCGCGCGGACGGAGCCGAGCATGTCGAACAGACGATCACCGGCCAGGGGCAGTACGTCTTCGCCACCAAACCGTCCTGACGACCGGCGAACCACGCCCCTGATTTAGAGTAATGTCGATCCTCGAAATAAGGAGTCGACATGAGTGACGATCGCCCGAGCGACACAACCCTGCCCTTTGCCGAACGCAAGACCGAGGACATGCCCGGTCACTGGCTGCTCGCCCGACTCGGCAAGCGCGTCCTGCGTCCCGGAGGACGCGAACTGACCGAGCACCTTCTCGACGACGCCGACCTCGCCGGTGCCGACGTCCTGGAGATCGCACCTGGGCTCGGCAAGACCGCAGTGTCGATCCTCGAACGCGGACCACGCAGTTACACCGGAGTCGACGATGATCCGGCTGCGGTGACACTCACCGAGAAGGTGGTCGGAGCACGCGGCAGGGTCGTCGGCGGCGATGCCTCGGCAACCGGACTCGACGACACCAGCGTCGACGTCGCGATCGGCGAGGCGATGCTCACCATGCAGTCCGATCGGGGCAAAGCCGCGATCGTGGCCGAGGCATTCCGCGTACTGCGACCCGGCGGCCGCTACGCCATCCACGAACTCGCCGTCCACCCGGACACCCTCGACGACGAGGAGAAGACCGAGATCAGAAAGTCGCTGGCCCGCTCGATCAAGGTGAACGCGCGGCCACTGACCGAGCTGGAGTGGCGAAAGTTGCTCACCGACGCCGGTTTCGAGGTCGAGACCGTCCGCTTCACCAAGATGGCACTGCTCGAGCCGCGTCGCGTCATCGCCGACGAGGGACTCGGCCGTACGCTGCGCTTCGTCGGGAACGTTCTCCGCGATGGCGAGGCCCGCAAACGCATTCTTGGGATGCGCGCCACCTTCACCAAGTACAAGGCCAATCTCGCAGCCATCGAGGTGATCGCAGTGAAGCCGGATACCGTCGCATGAGCTCCTGGACGGCGATCGTCGGCCTCGACGAACCGACCACGCCATCCGGAGACCGTCCGCAGATCGAGGTGCTGGCCCGCACCACCGGCGCCAACGTAGTCCGCATCTCGTTCCGCGCGGGCCAGGTGATGGCCGAGCATCGGACGGCGCGACCTATCCTGGTGGTCGGCCAACGCGGTGACGTGGACTTCACGGTCGAGGGCGAGACGACGCGACTCGCACCGGGCGTGGCGATCCACGTCGAACCCGACGTGACGCACGCCCTGGCGGCGTCGACCGACGCGGTGGTGACGTTGCTGGTGCTCGAACGCACCGACACCACCGACTGAGCACACGAGGAGTGGTGATGGCGAGCGATCAGCGCGACCGGATTCGCGAGCTGTTGGTCGCCGCACCAGAGCCGTTGAGCGCCGACGAGATCGCGCGGCAGGTGGGTGTACACGTCACCACCGCGCGCTTTCATCTGACCAAGATGGTCGACGAGGGAACGGTCCGAACGGTCACCCTGCGATCCGAAGGAGTCGGACGCCCACGGGTCGGATACCTGCCGGTGGCCACCGCCCCCGTCGGCGAGTTGTTGGGATACCTCCTCGAACAGTTGGGCAGCACCACTCAGGCGCGCGAACATGCCGCCGCCGAGGCCGGTCGCCTCTGGGCCGATCGGCACGCACACGTCCCCGTCGCCGCAGACCTTCCCGACCCGGTGACGGTCGCGTCGGAGACATTGTCGGAATTGGGTTTTCGCGTGTCCGGCGTGATGAGCGCATTGGGGACGCACGAACTGCGGATCTGTTCGTGTCCACTGCGCGATCTCGCAGCGACACACACCGAGGTGGCACGAGGCGTCGCGCGCGGCGTCATCGAGCAGGCGCTCGCCGCAGGCTCGCCCGCTCTCGCGTCGCAGTACACCGTGAACGTCCTCCCGGATCCGTCCGGCGGGGACTGCGAGATCACCCTGCGCCTGTCGCCACTGCGCCGGAATGCGGGAGTGATCTCCACCCCAGCCGCTCGGTGAGGGTTGCCTCAGCTAATTTAAATGATTAGATTCCGTCAAAAGGGGGTGCGCTCGTGCCCGCCTCGAGACAGGAGGAATCTCACTCATGCATCGCGTTCAACGAATCGTCGCCGCGCTCTTCGCCACCGCCATTGCGGTCACCGGGCTCGCAGTGGTCGCCGCGCCGGCCTCGGCACAGTCCTTCCCGGCGAACTTCACGGTCACCAAGGACCGCCCGACGCTCGCCGATCTCGACGACATCGTCGAGTTCCTGGTGGAGACACCAGCATCCGACCAGGCGAAGGCCGCCAACGTGGAGGGCGGGATGAACGCGGTGATCGTCCCCAAGACCGTCTACTCGCTCGGTCTGTTCCGGGCGCCCAAGGGTTGGAATGACGTGACCGGGCCCCTCGTCCAGAAGGGCAACAGCGCCACCGCCACGCTCAACAGCGGTTCGGCCGGACGTCCGACCATCCGGATGACCATCGAGTTCAAGAAGCTCGACGGCAACTGGAAGCTCGCGGCGAGCTCCCTGTGCCAGGGTGTCAAGACGGTCGGGCTGAACATCTACTGCAACAAGTGATCGAGATCGACGGACTGACCGTCACGCTCGGTGGGCGACCTGTTCTCGACGGGGTGACGGCGTCCGTCGCCGGCGGCGAGCTCGTTTACCTGCTGGGCCGTAACGGAGCGGGCAAGACCACGCTGCTGCGTTCCGTGTGCGGCATGGTGCGCCCGTCGTCGGGGCACGTTCGTGTCAACGGTCGCGACCTCGCATCGGCTGTCAGTCCGTTCACCGAGATCGGGGTGCACCTCGCCGCCGACGGCGTCCATCCGGGCCACACCGCCCGTCGTCATCTCCGCTGGCTGGCGCGGGCAGGTGGCACCGACGACGGCCGCGTCGACGACGTACTCGAGCTCGTCGGACTCTCCGACGTCGCCGACCGGCGATTCGCCGACTATTCCCTCGGGATGCGTCAACGGCTGGGTATCGCGGGCGCATTGTTGGGGGATGCACCCGCCCTGATCCTCGACGAACCGGTCAACGGCCTCGACATCGACGGAATCCGTTGGCTACGTGGACTTCTCCGCGATCTGGCCGACGAGGGGCGAAGCTTGCTGATCGCCTCCCACCTGCTCGACGAGGTCGCGCGCACTGGTGATCGAGTGATGGTGATGGACGCTGGGCGGCTCGCGGCCGATGCACCGATGACCGATTTCGTCGGCGGTCACGCCGATCTGGAGGACGCGTATCTCGCGACCGTACATCCCGTGGAGGCCACGGCATGACCGCGGGGTTTCGCGGTCACGCCGTGATCGCACAGGTCTGGCGAGGGGTGCGGGCCGAGACGGTCCGTGTCGGCGGTGTACGCAGCATTCTGCTGTTCGCTGCGGTGCCGGGTGCCGTGGTACTCCCACTCATCGTGACGCTCGGGGTGGCGACGGTTGCCGAACGATTCGCCTCGATGCCGGGGAGCATCCAGGTCACCTCGGTGACGACGACCAACTCCGTCTACTGGGTCATCACGTTCACGGTGATGGTGTGGGCGGTGATCGCCGCCTACGCTCAGGCCACCGCAGAACGTGGCGGAGTCGGCGACACCGCTCGCTTCCTCTTCCCGCGTCGGTGGACCGGCGCGATGTCCCGCTGGATCGCCTATGGCGTGGCAGCTGCCGCATGCAGCGCCGTGCTCGTGACCGTCGTGATGGCCGCACTACCCTCCTTGTACCCGAAGGTGTATGGCGGAGTGGATATCTCGTCGCCAGAGGGAATCCGGTTCATCGTCACGGTGCCGATGTACGCGATCTTCGCCGTCGGCATCGGGATCGGCATCGCCGCCATCGTCGGCCATCCCGCCGGCGCCGTCGTGGGATTACTCGGCTGGACCTACGTCATCGAGAACGCCATCAGCCTCTTGCCGAACGGGTACACCGCGCAGGGCTACATGCCGTTTCTCAACGGGATCTACGGCACCGGACAGGAACTCGCCTTCACCCCACCCTGGGGCCCGAGTGGGGGTCTGGTGTACTGCGGTGGCGTCGCTGTGGTGTTGTTCGTCGTCGGATGCGTCTTCCTCGCGATGCGGGGCCGCGTCAGATCGATCGGTAGTCGCGGACCGACATCCGCGGTCCGCGGCGCTGCGGCCACGAGCCATACAGCTCGATCATCCGGATGACTCGCTGTCGTTGCCCCGCATAGGGTTCGAGCAACTCCAGCATGCCGTCGTCGTCGACGGGCTCGCCGATCAGCGTGTATCCGACGATCTTCGGGATGTGGTAGTCACCCACGTTGACGACGTCGGGGTCACCGACCGCCCGCGATCTCGTCTCGGCCTCGGTCCATCGTCCGACGCCGCGCAACAGGCGCAGGTGCTCGGGGTGCTTCTCGACATCCATCACGGTGGCGCCGCGGATCGTGCGCATCCGTACCGGTTCGATGCCGCTGCGATGCCATTCCCAGGTCGGTATCCGGGACCACTCGCCTTGCGCCGGTGGCACTCTCATGGTGTCCGGGACCGGGCCCGGGGCCTGTTGCCCGTAGCGCCGCACCAGATATCGCCAGGCACGCCACGCCTCGGTACCCACCACCTTCTGTTCCAGGATAGCCGGGACCAACGCCTCCCACACGCGGTCGGTTCGCCCCAGCCGTAGACCGTCGGATTGCCGGACCAGGCGTTCGACCACCGGATCGCGCGGGGTCAGCGCCTGCGGATCGTCGCGGGCGCCGAGAAGGTCGGGCAGCCGATCGATCAGCCAGGCCGCACCCGGCCCCCACGCACGGCCGGTGACCGTGGTGCCGTCGTAGGCGATCGTCAACGTTCCCGGCCCGTCCGGCGTGGATACCGCCCGCCACACCGATCCGTCGCGGCCGTACGCGAATGCGGGGTCCCCGGTACCGCGACGATGCAGCCCGACGGTGGCCCGGATGTCCAGCGGCCACGGTGGTGTCCACTCTCGGACTACGGCGGTACTCACGCCCCAACGCTACCGGCGGCGAAGCCACAACAAAGCCGCGGACCTTCCCGACAAAATCTGGTGAAGCTTCACACAGATTTGACTGGAGGGTCCGCGGCTGTGGTCTGGCCGGGCGCGCCCGGTCAGAGGTTGATCATGTGCCCGATCGCGCCGTGGCCACCACGACACGACGCGCGCTCTACAAGTTGATCATGTGCCCGATCGCGCCGTGGCCACCACGACACTACGCGCGCTCTACAAGTTGATCATGTGCCCGATCGCGCCGTGGAACGTCTCCTGGAGAGCCTCGCTCATGGTCGGGTGGGTGTGCACGTTGCGTGCGAGTTCCTTGGCTGTGAGGTCCCACTTGTGAGCCAGGGTCATCTCCGGCAGCATCTCGGAGACGTTGTCGCCCACCAGATGTCCACCCAGCAGCTCGTCGGTGTCGGCGTTGGTGACCAGCTTGGCGAAGCCTGCCGTCTCGGCCAGCCCCTGCGCCTTGCCGTTCGCGGAGAACGGGAACGTGGTGGCCTTGACGTTGTAGCCCTCGTCCTTGGCCTGCTGCTCGGTGAGGCCGAACGAGGCGACCTGCGGCTGACAGAAGGTGGCGCGCGGCATGAACCGGTAGTCGCCCAGGGTCATCGTCTCGGCACCGGCCATCACCTCGGCGGCCACCACACCCTGCGCCTCGGCGACGTGGGCCAGCTGCAGCTTCGCGGTGACGTCGCCGATGGCGTAGATGCCGTCCACGTTGGTGCGCATGAAATCGTCGATCGCGATGGCACCGCGATCGGTGAGTGCGACGCCGGTGTTCTCCAGGCCGTAGCCCTCGACCCGCGGGGCGAAGCCGACCGACATGAGGACCTTGTCGACGGTGATCTCACCGTCGGCGTCCTTCGCATCCTTGTAGCTCACCGTCACCGACGACCCGTTGTCCTTGACGGTCTGCACCTTGGTGGAGGTGAGGACCTTGACGCCGAGCTTCTTGTACTGCTTGGCGATCTCCTTGGACACATCGGCGTCCTCGTTGGGCAGGACCCGGTCGAGGAACTCGATGATGGTGACGTCGACTCCGTAGTTGGCGAGCACGTAGCCGAACTCCATGCCGATGGCGCCGGCGCCGACGATGACGATCGAGCGCGGCAGCTCACGGGTGAGGATCTGGGTCTCGTAGGTCACCACGTTGTCGGACAGTTCGACGCCGGGCAGCAGCTTCACGGTGGAGCCAGTGTCGATGATGACGTTGTCGAACGTGATCTCGCGGTCACCGACGGTGATGGTCTTGGCGTCCTTGAACGTCCCATATCCGTCGATCTCGGTGATCTTGTTCTTCTTCATCAGGAAGTGGACGCCCTTGACGATGCCGTCGGACACCTTGCGGCTGCGGTCGAAGGCAGCCCCGAAGTCGAACGACACGTCACCGGACATCCCGAAGGTCTTCGCCTGGTGATTGAAGATGTGGGCGAGTTCGGCGTTCCGCAGAAGCGCCTTGGATGGGATACATCCAACGTTCAGACACACACCGCCCCAGTACTTTTCTTCGATGACGGCGGTTTTCATGCCCAGCTGGGCGGACCGGATCGCGGCCACGTACCCACCTGGACCTGCACCCAATACAACTGTTTGAAAGTGTTCAGCCACGTCGTCCAGCCTACGTCGCACGCTCCGGCCACCGCACGGCATCCCCATACCGACCAGTAGGTTCACATGTCCAGCGGTGACTTTTCAAACATTGATTGAATCACTGTTTGAATTGTGTTTCGATCGGGATGTGCCCGCCTCCAGCCCCTCGAACACCAACCCGACACGCACAGCCCTGCTGTCGGCTGCGGAGACGCTGTTTCTCGCCGAGGGGTACGACGCGGTGTCCGTGCGGGCCATCTGCGCGGCGGCCAAGGCGAACCCGGCGGCCGTCCACTACCACTTCGGTTCAAAAGACCAGCTCACGATCGAGTTGTTGCAGGCCCGTCTCGCCCCGATCTGGGCCGAAGCGCTCGACCGGTTCGATCCCGAGTTCAGCGATGTGAGAGACCTCGTCGACGTCGTGCTGCGGCCGTTCGTCGAGATCCAGAACGATCCCCACGGTCGACTGCACCTGCGCTTGCTCGGTCGCTTCGTCCTCGGTCATCCGGACGCGACGTGGACCGATCCGTGGTTTCGACTCGATCGCTGGTCGGGGGTGCTCGCCACACTCGTGCCAGGACTTTCCGCCGACGATGCCCGTCGTCGCTGGGCGCTGGCGTTCCAGTTGATCCTGGCCCGCTTCGGCGACGACCGCCGCCTGTCTGCGTCAGCGGTACACGCACTCTCGGATTTCGTCGTCGCCGGTCTCTGCGCGCCCGCGACCCAGCCCACCGAACAGGAGAACGAATGACCAGCCCCGATCCGTTCAGCCCGGCCCGCCTCGGACCCAAGTCCCTGCGTAACCGCCTGATCAAATGCGCGACCTTCGAGGGTGCGACGCCCGACGCCCTGGTCACCGACGAGTTGATCGAGTTCCACCGCGAAGTTGCTGCGGGCGGGGTCGCGATGAGCACCGTCGCCTACTGTGCCGTCGCCCCGGAGGGGCGTACCGACCGCCATCAGATCTGGATGCGCGACGAGGCGATGCCCGGGCTCCGCAAACTGACCGACGCCATCCACTCCGAGGGAGCGCTGGCGGCGGCGCAGCTCGGGCATGCCGGTGCCGTCGCCAACTCCGTGTCCAACCGTAAGAAGGCGCTCGGACCCTCACGCATCCCCGCGCCGATGGGCATGTCCGTCACCCGCAAGCTCACCACCGACGACATCGCGGAGATGGTCACCACGTTTCGTCGGGCAGCCCGTATCGCGGTGGACTCGGGATTCGACGGCCTGGAGGTCCACTGTGGCCACAACTATCTGATCAGCAGTTTTCTGTCTCCCCTGTTGAACCGACGTCGGGACGGCTACGGCGGGTCGCTGGTCAACCGAGCGCGCTTTGCCCGCGAGATCATCGAGGGGGTCCGCGAGGAGGTCGGCGACGAGGCCGCTGTCTGGGCCAAGCTCAACATGTTCGACGGTGTCGGCAAGCCGGGACCGGGCCGCGGTGGGCGATTGAGCGGCTTCAACATCGACGAGGCCTGTGAGGTCGCGCAACTCTTCGAGTCGGATGGTCATCTCGACGCGCTCGAGCCGACCGCGGGAAGCTCACTGCTCAATCCGATGTACCTCTTCCACGGCCAACCGCCGCGCAAGGAGTTCGCGGACGCCTTCCACGGCTCGATGCGACTGGGCCTCAAGGCGATGGCACCGGTGTTCCTCAAGCACTACCCGTACCACGACGCCTATCTCCTGCCGCTCGCCCGTCAGCTCCGCGAGGCCGTGTCGATGCCGCTGATCCTGTTGGGGGGCATCACCGATCGCGCATCGATGGACACCGCGCTCGCCGACGGCTTCGACTTCGTCGCCATGGGCCGCGCCCTCCTGCGCGAGCCGGACCTGCCCCGGCGTATCGCCGACGATCCAACCGTGACGTCGCGGTGCGTGCACTGCAACCTGTGCATGCCCACCATCTACAGTCGCACCCGCTGCCCGATCCGGGAGGGTGAAGTACCCGACCCGACAGCCTCCGCCGTCGGATGACCGCTGCGGTGCCCATCTACGATGGGTGCCGCACCGGGATCCGAGGAAAGAGGCGCACATGGCCGTTGCCGATGACACCAGAGCCGACGACACCACCGACCCTTACCTGTGGCTCGAGGAGGTCACCGGAGACCGGCCGCTGGACTGGGTCCGTGCGCACAATCAACCCACGGTCGACACGCTCACCACTTCGGATCGGTTCGCTGCGCTCGAGGCCGAGACCTTGGAGATCCTCGACACCGACGACCGCATCCCGTATGTCACGCGCCGTGGCGAGTTCCTCTACAACTTCTGGCGCGACGCGGCCAATCCCAAAGGGCTGTGGCGACGCACCACGTTGGAGTCCTATCGCAGCGATCGCCCCGACTGGGATGTGCTGATCGACGTCGACACGCTCGCCGCCGACGAAGACGAGAACTGGGTGTGGGCCGGTGCCACGGTGCTACGGCCCGACTACCGGCACGCCCTGGTGTCGCTGTCTCGCGGTGGCGCCGACGCGACGGTGGTGCGCGAGTTCGACCTCGAGACCCGCCAGTGGGTACCGGAGGGGTTCGTACTGCCGGAGAACAAGTCGAGTATCAGCTGGATCGACGCCGACAACGTCTATGTGGGAACGGATTTCGGTGAGCAGCCCGATGGCGGCCCGTCGCTGACCACGTCGGGCTACCCTCGCGTGGTCAAGCGCTGGACACGCGGCACCCCGCTCGACGACGCGGTCACGGTGTTCGCCGGCGAGGTGGACGATGTGTCGATCGGCGCCTCGTTCGACAAGACACCCGGATACCCACGTCACTTCGCCACGCGCGCAACCGACTTCTTCAACGCACTGCTCTACGAGCTCCGCGACGACGAGCCGATCCTGGTGGACGTGCCGACCGACGCGCACGTGGATGTCCACCACGATTGGCTGATCGTGATGACCCGGTCGAAGTGGGAGCTGGACACCGCGACATACGCTCCGGGGACCCTGCTGATCTTCGACTACGAGGGCTACCTGGGTGGTGATCGCAGCGCGACGGTCCTGTTCGCACCGGATGCGCACACCAGCCTGACCCAGTACGCCTTCACCCGTTCGCATCTGATCATCGTCACGTTGCGCGACGTCCACACCGAGGTCACGGTGGTGACCCTCGGCGACTGGTCGCCGGTCGATCAACCCGGATTGCCCTCCCTCGCAACGATTTCGGTTCTGGACACCGATCCCGACGAGGGCGACGAGGTGTTCTGGTCGGCGAGTTCGTTTACCGCACCTCCGAGTCTCCTGTACGGCGACAGCGGGGTCGGCGCAGAGGTGATCAAACAGACTCCCGCATTCTTCGACGCCGACGATGTGGTCGCGGCGCAACATTTCGCGACCTCCGACGACGGCACCGCCGTCCCCTATTTCGTGGTGCGACGCAGCGGTGTGACGTCCGGACCGACGCTGCTCTACGGATACGGGGGGTTCGAGAACTCCTTGACGCCCGGGTATCTCGCGATCGCCGGACGTAGCTGGATCGCTCGCGGCGGGATCTACGTGATCGCCAACATCCGCGGTGGCGGTGAGTACGGCCCGTCGTGGCACACCCAGGCCCAGAAGGCCGGTCGGCACAAGGTCTACGAAGATTTCGCCTCCGTGGCGCGCGACCTGGTGACGCGCGGCCTCACCACACCGCAACAGCTCGCTGCGCAGGGCGGGTCGAACGGCGGTCTGCTCATGGGCGTGATGCTGACCCGATACCCAGAGCTGTTCGGAGCGTTGGTGTGCCAGGTGCCGCTGATCGACATGCGTCGGTATCACCTCCTCCTCGCCGGTGCGTCATGGATGGCCGAGTACGGCGATCCCGACGACCCGGAGCAGTGGGCGTTCATGGAACCCTTCTCGCCCTATCAGAACCTGCAGGCGGACACGGAGTATCCGGCGATCCTCGTCACCACGTCGACCCGCGACGACCGGGTGCACCCCGGTCACGCACGCAAACTCGTCGCGCGCCTCGAGGAACTCGGTCACGAGGTCTCTTATTACGAGAACATCGAGGGTGGCCACGGCGGCGCGGCGGACAACAAACAAGCGGCGTTCAAGTCCGCACTCGCCTACGAGTTCCTGTGGCGGCAGCTGGCGGACTCGAGCGCAGACTGACGCAACGAAAGCGCCTCGCTCCCTTTCGGTTAGACGCGCGCGAGCAGTCCGTACGGAAGCGACGAGTTCTCTCACGCGAGTGCTTCGGCTCCTGTATAGAGGAGCCGGCCTGGGGCACTCCTGCGGCCTGCGGCCCCGTGGGCGTCTTGGAGGGCTCACCCTTTCAGGTGCCCGCCTAACCAATCCCGGTCGGCGGGCACCCGAGGGGTTCCCCATTTCACACTGTGGAGTTGTCAAGGGTCGTGCACAACCCGGGTTGTCCCGGGTTGCTGGTTTAGGCGTGGTGAAAGTCCTGGTGGGTCAGTCTGTTTCGATGGCCATGAATGTGGCGATGTCGGGATGGTGATCTCGATACGCTCGCTCGGCTTGCGCCTCGCGGGCTACTCGATCGGCGGTGGGTGGGTGTCGAGGGTGCGGATTGGATGCCGAACGCATCCCTGATGGCGTCAGGCGGCGAGGGTCATGGTGCGCCGGTTGTAGGCCGGTAACGGTGTGCGTGTCGGATCGACCTCGACCGGCGGAATCAACCAGGGGTGTCGGTCAGCGCCCATGATGATCTCCCACCCGGACGCGTGAATTTGGGCGTGGCAGGCCGTGCACAACAGGCAGCCGTTGTCGATGACGGTGGCACCACCGTGCGACCAGTAGATGATGTGATGGCACTGGGTATATCCGGCAGCGGCGCCGCATTTCACACAGCATTGATCACGCACGATCAACGCTTTACGCTGCTGGACGGTGAACAACCTCGCTGCGCTGCTCACGCCGAGGGGTGCACCGTGCTCATCGACGTCGAACACGGTGACGCTGGCATCACAGGCCACCAGATGTGCGGTGGTTTGGGAGATCGGACCCAACCATTCCAGCGTTGCCCGATCGGGATGGTCGGCGGGCACGGTTACACTCACCTGCGTTTTCGGCGCGACCACCATGTCGGCGTCACCGCTGCGAGTGGCTTTGGCCGCCGCGTCCAGGATCATCTCCAACGCATCGGCGCGACGCTGCCCGGCCGACCGGGCGTCGGGCGACCCATCCGGCTCGGGCCGCTTGTGTGCGAGGGATTCGACCGCGGAGACGAGTTTTTCGCCGGTCACGATGTCGAGGTTGGCGAACACTTCCAACCGGCCATCCGCGGTCGGGGTGGTCGACAGCTCGTTGATCGAGCGGTCTTCGGCCGCCGGCACCCCGTCCTGGTCGTCGGCGATCTGATTGCCTCGCGCGCGCGCCACCGCCAACACCTCACGTGGGGTGGCGCCGGAGAATGCTTGGGCGATCAACGCCAACTCGTGTTCGATCACCGACCCCGCCGATAGTGGTTCTGGTGCGCGTTGGTCGATGTGAGCCATCCCGCGCACCACCGCGTCGACGTGCTCGCCGGAGAACACCCCGTCCGCAGCATAGGCAGCCACGCGTTCCAGCCGGTCCAGGGCTGTCCCGATGCGTAGCCAGCGGTCGGCGACCGCCGGAGCAGCCCCCATCTCGATCAACAACCTCCGCGTTTTCCCACCAGAGCGCTGCGCCACCCCCAACCTGTCCATCGCCGCCACATGCACGGCCAACTGATGATCGACCAGGTTACGCACGTCCATCAAGGTCTTCGTGGTGTCGAAGACATGGCGACCGGACGCATCAGCGTCGATCGTCACCTCACGCAGCAACGGAATCAGGGTGTCCAACGGCATGACTCGATTGTAGTCGAACATGCGTTCGGCGGGAAGAGTTCATCCACAGTTATTAAACTGTGCCGCAATGTCTTTCACCACCACAGTCGTCATCTCATTGTCATTGTAGAGGCATCCTCCGACAGGTTCGGGGTGGTGAGTCCTGTTGGTGCACAGGGGTAAGCCTTGCCTGTTGATCGAGTAGCGTCCGAACGCAGCGAGGCGGGCCAGGCACCCGTTGATCGAGTAGCGTCCGAGCGCAGCGAGGCGGGCCAGGCACCCGTTGATCGAGTAGCGTCCGAGCGTAGCGAGGCCGCGTATCGAGATCTGGTGCCGGAACGCAGGTCTCGATACGGCCCCTCGGCTAGCGCCTCGGCGCCTACTCGACCGGCGGTGGGGCGCGGCGGCGCTTACTCGACCGGCGGTGGGGAGGCCTTGTGTGCTGATCGAGTAGCGTCCGAGCGCAGCGAGGCCGCGTATCGAGATCCCTTACGAGAGCGTTGGCCTCGATACGGTCCCTCGGCTAACGCCTCGGCGCCTACTCGACCGGCGGTGGGGCGCGGCGGCGCTTACTCGACCGGCGGTGGGGAGGCCTTGTGTGCTGATCGAGTAGCGTCCGAGCGTAGCGAGGCCGCGTATCGAGATCCCTTACGAGAGCGTTGGTCTCGATACGGTTCCTCGGCTGGCGCCTCGGCCCCTACTCGACCGGCGGTGGGGACGCGCCAACGTGCCCGAACTGGGAATTGGACTGTGATGCAATATGACCTGGGTGCCCACGTGGTCTCGATACGGTGCCTCGGCTGGCGCCTCGGCGCCTACTCGACCGGCGGCAGGCACGCAACCGAGTCTGCGTCGAGGCGCCGCATCAAGAACCACGGTCGAGTGATCATGTTCGACGGCGGTGATCTCGCGTGTGGTCCCACGGTTGCAAGCCCACACCGCCGGTCGAGTAGGTGCCGAGGCGCTAGCCGAGGAACCGTATCGAGACCTGAGGTGCTCCGATCACAGCGAGGCCCGGATCGGGTGGGACCACTGATCGACTGTAACCCAACATGTTCCGACAACCCTCGGGATCTCGTCAAACCGTTCAGCGCCCGGACAGCTCGCGGGTGCCACCGGAAGTGAGGTGCTGTGCGAGGTATCGTCCGGTCACCGAATTCTCTTCGCGAGCAATGGTTTCGGGATCACCGACCGCGACGATCCGGCCTCCGTCGCTGCCGCCGCCCGGACCCATGTCGATCACGTGGTCGGCGTTGGCGATCATGTCGAGGTCGTGTTCGATCACGATGACGGTCGCTCCCCGGCCGGTGAGGCGCTGCAGTACCAGCAGCAGGGTGCGCACATCGAGTGGGTGGAGTCCGACGCTCGGCTCGTCCAGGACGAACACCGCATCGGACTGATTGCGATGCAATTGGTTGACCAGTTTGAGCCGCTGGGCCTCGCCTCCCGACAGCGCCGGTGTCGCCTCGTTCAGCGTGAGGTACCCGAGCCCGAGTTCGTCGAACGCCTGCAGCCGACGCTGCACCCGCGGAATGCCGTCGACGACCCCGATCGCATCGCTGATCGTGTGGGCTAGCAACGCGGGCAACGACAATCCGTCCCGGCGGAACTCGCCTGCCGCGGGGGCGTACCTGCTGCCCGCGCAATCCGGGCACGCGATGTCGACGTCGGGTAGGAACTGGACGTCCAGGGAGATCTCCCCGGTTCCCTCGCATCGCGGGCACGCCAGCGAGCCGGTGTTGTAGGAGAAGTCGGACGCGGTCAGCCCGGCTGCCTTCGCCTCGGCGGTCGCCGCGTACGCCTTGCGCAGGTCGTCCATGACGCCGGAATAGGTGGCCACCGTGGAGCGAACGTTGATACCGATCGGCGTCGCATCGACGACATGCACCTTGCCGCCGCCGACCATGCCGTCGGGGGCATCGAGTACCCGGACGTGACCTGGCATCCCGGCTCCGGACGTCGCGGACTGTGCGACGAGTGCCGGCACCAGGGAGTCCAGGACGAGCGTCGTCTTGCCGGACCCGGACACGCCGGTGACCGCGATCAACCGGCCACACGGAAAGTCCACATCGAGCGGATGAACGGTGTGGATGGCGTCGGTGCGCAGGTGTATCCGACCGAGCGCGAACACCTCTGCGGCAGGTGCCCGTTCGCGCACCACGACATCGGCGGTGCCGCTGAGGAATCCGGCGAGCAACGAGTCGGAATCCTGTTCCAGGTCGGTGACCGTCCCCTGCGCGATGACGGTGCCACCGTGCGTGCCCGATCCCGGCCCGATCTCGATCAACCAGGGTGCGGCGCGCAGGATCTGCACGTCGTGATCCACGAAGACAACCGAATTGCCATCGGCGAGAAGATCATCCATGACTCCGAGCAACCCGTCGACATTGGCGGGGTGCAGGCCGATTGACGGTTCGTCCAGGACATACAACACGCCCGTCGTCCGATTGCGAACCGCCCGGGCGAGTTGCACTCTCTGGCGTTCTCCGGTCGACAGGGTCGAGCCGGCACGGTCGAGGGACAGATATCCGAGACCGAGTTCGATCAGGCGTCGGGCCATCGCGAGCAGGGTGGACACCAATCCCTCGGCCATCTGCCGCATCTCGGTGGGCAGCATGGGCGGCACCGAGGGCGCCCAGGCGAGCACGCCGTCGAGGGTCATCGCGGTGACGTCGGCGAGGTTGTGCTCCCCGATCATCGGCGCGCGCGCCGCCACGCTCAGTCTCGTGCCGTCGCAATCCGGACAGGTGCCCTCGGAGAGGAACCGGCTCACCCGCGCCAGTCGTTTCTCGCTGTCGGCCCGCTCGAGTTCCTTGGTGACCGTCAGCCGCGCATTTCGAAAGGTGAAGTCGAGGTCATGCACACCCTTGCGCGAGGTGACCGTGATGGGCTTCTTCTCCTCCGGCCCGTCGAGCACGATGTCGCGTTCCCGCGCGGTGAGATCACGCCACGGCACATCGGTGCGCACGCCGAACTCGCGGGCGATGTCGGGCTGCACGTTGAACCCGAACATGTTCCACGGCACCACCGCACCCTCGTCGATGGTCTTGGACGGGTCCGGGACCAGTGCCGCGTCGTTCACCGTGCGGACGACACCGGTCCCCTGACACGTCGGACACGCACCCTCGGAGTTGAAGGCGAGGGCTTCGGCACCGGGCGCGACCACCGGCGCACCACAGGTGGGGCAGGAGAACGGGACCTCGGCGGCGACGTCGATGGTCGGCGGCACCCGATGTCCGTTCGGACAGCGGTGAGATGCCAACCGCGAGAACATCAACCGCAACACGTTGAGAAGCTCGCTCGACGTCCCGAACGTCGAGCGAACTCCGGGCACGCCCGGCCGTTGCCGCAGGGCGAGTGCGGCCGGGACGTGTTCGACGCTGTCCACGGCCGCATGCGGCGCCTGCGCCATCCGGCGTCGTGTGTACGTCGAGAGCGCCTCGATGTAGCGGCGTGATCCCTCCGCGTACAGCACACCGAGGGCGAGTGAGGATTTACCCGAGCCGGACACGCCACCGATACCGACGAGCGTGCGCAGTGGGATGTCGACATCGATGTCGCGCAGATTGTTCACGCGGGCGCCGCGGACCGAGATGTATTCCGGGCTGGCGTGCCAAGGTAACCGACTCATCCCCCGCCAGGTTATGTGGTCTCCCCCGATCGCGCACGCAAACTCGTTGCGCGCCTGAAGGACCAACGACGCATCAATGCTCGTGCCGTGTCCGCCGGATGCCACGGCACGCCTCGATCCCGGGTGATCGGATACCACGCCAGCCCGATGAGCACCGACGTGAAGTGACCGATGGCGGTGAAGGACAGGGCCGTGAGCAGCGGCAGACCCCACACCGCGAGGACGCCGACGAGGTACACCCAACGCCATGGCCGGGCGATCCGATAAGTGAGCACCCCGACGATCGCGGCCAGGAAGTAGCTGACCCCGACATCCCGGACATCGACCATCGTGGAGCTCACCGCACCATTTCGGATCGCAAGGCCGAGCAACCCCTCGCTGAGGTAGGTCGCGATCACATGTGCGCTCAGGCCCACGCACAGCCAACGCAGCGACCCCAACCACCGTTCGGCGGGCATGTGGAACACCAGGAAGAGAACCAGGTACGGGAACCAGTAATACCCGTCCACCCAGAACAAGCTGGTGAACAGCACGTGCACGGGGTCACTGGACAGATGGTGAAGATTCGTCGAACGCTCGCCGAGCACACGGTCGAGCTCGTGCGGGGGCATCTGATGCTGGATGATCGTGGTGGCCAGCAGGATCGCCAGCCACACGAAGGTCAGGGGCGCGCTCCGCAGGAAGCGCCAGACGGACACCACCTCATGGTAGGAGCGTCTCGCGCTCCGGTCAGCAAGATGTTTCCGGTCAAGCACAGGTGTCCGGTCAGCACGGGCGGTGGGACGGCACAGACTTCGATCATCCCCGGTCCTGGGGCAACGTCGCCATGAACCGCCATTGACTCAGTGCCGCGCGATCATCCGGAACAGCACACCCACGACCACCACACCGACTCCCACTGCGCCGACGATGTAGGCCGCGTGATGGAGGTCGGCCACGGTGCCGTCGATGATCACTTCGGCGACCTTACGGCCCGCGTCCTCGGCTCCGGAGACCTCTTGTTTGGCTCGATGGGCGAAGAACACACCGACCGCCCACGCGAATGCCGCCGATGCGATCGTGCCGATACCCAACCACGCCAGAACTGTTCCGCGTCGACGGGCGATGAGCAAAGCGAGCAGTCCGGCCGCGGCCGCGACGGCCACCGACCAGAAGGCGAGGGTGATGATCTGCTGGCCGACCTGGTGGTAGCGCCCGGCCTCCAATCCCGAACCGCCCTCGTTGAGGGGCACCAGGATCGGGCCGGTGACGCGGACGTCGAACTGCGTCTGGGCGATCACCCGGTTCACCATGTCGGCGATGTCGAGTTGCATGGTGGTCGTGTTCTCGTCGGCGGGCGGCGGGTCGAACAGCCAGGCGTGCTGTTGCGAGACGACGTCGATGAAATCGGCCTCGAACTGATCACTGTCCATATAGGCACGGACGGCGGGTTCGACGACGTCGGCCGAGCCCTGGATGCCGATCCGCGACTCTGCCTGCGTTGCGACCTCGCCCGCGAGGTAGTCCTTGACCTCCGGATCCTGTGCCATCGGCGACACCGTGGCGACGAATCCCTCCGGATCGACGATTCGTTCCTTGATCCAGAGCGACGGGAACGCGAGGACGATCGCGGCCATCGCCACCAGGGTCAGCAGTCCGCTGGAGAGTGTGCGCACTCCCCGAGGCTACCGACGTGCACCGACGACCGGCGAGGTGGTCACTCCCCGACCACGTCGCGCGCCCGCCCGACGATCAAAGGGTCTGGGAGGCCGACGAAGTCGGTGTTCTTGCCCTCGTAGTCGAAGAGGCTCAGCACGTGGCGCATCGCGTTGATCCGCGCCCGCTTCTTGTCGTTGCTCTTGACCACGGTCCACGGTGCGTGGTCGGTGTCGGTCCGGGCGAACATCGCCTCTTTGGCATCGGTGTAGGCATCCCAGCGGTCCAGCGAGGCCAGATCCATCGGCGAGAGTTTCCACTGACGGACGGGATCGATCTGGCGGATGGCGAACCGCGTACGTTGCTCGAGCGGGGTCACCGAGAACCAGAACTTGACCAGATTGATCCCGTCGTCGACGAGCATCTTCTCGAACGCCGGGGTCTGCTGCATGAACTGCTCGTATTGCGCAGGCGTGCTGAAGCCCATGACCCGCTCCACCCCGGCCCGGTTGTACCAGGACCGGTCGAAGAAGACCATCTCGCCGCCCGCGGGCAGATGCTGCACATAGCGTTGGAAGTACCACTCGGTCGACTCACGTTCGCTGGGTTTCTCCAGTGCGACGACCCGGGCACCCCGCGGGTTGAGGTGTTCGTTGAACCGCTTGATGGTGCCACCTTTACCTGCGGCGTCGCGCCCCTCGAACACCAGCAGGTGACGTTGCCCGGTCTGCTTGGACCACTTCTGCAGTTTCAGCAGCTCGATCTGCAGACGCCGCTTGGTCACCTCGTACTCCCGACGACTCATGCGCTCGTCATAGGGATAGTCCTGCCGCCAGGTGTCGACGACGTTGCGCTCCGGAAGCGTCAGCAGCACCGGGTCGTCGTCGTCATCGTCGTTGACGGTGAGGTTGGTGGTGTCCCGCAGGTCGACGAGTTTCTGCAGGGCCTCCCGGCCGT
Organism: Gordonia sp. CPCC 206044; assembly: GCF_048537895.1. NCBI lineage: Bacteria > Bacillati > Actinomycetota > Actinomycetes > Mycobacteriales > Gordoniaceae > Gordonia > Gordonia sp. CPCC 206044. Next base: position 389,051 of record NZ_JBCLVL010000001.1, on the reverse strand, counting down.
TGAGGAGACTGAAATCGGGTCCGATCTCGAACGCCGATTCCAGCGAGGCATTGTCCAGCTCAGTCACCACTCCACGATAGGCACAACGCCGCAACGACGGGTTGCGGAAAGGTGAACGCGGACCGTTCCGACCGGTGACTGCCGCTTGGCCAACTTCTTGCGCGTGGTGACGATGGAGGCCCGGACACCCGGGGCGCGGACACCCCAGGGAAAGCGCCCGGGAAAAGTGCCCTCCTCAGCACCGCGAATGGCGACACGCCGTCGGTGTGCCAGCCGCCGAGCAGTAATCCCGGGTGCTTTTCCGCGCCAACGATGTCCGTCGGTAGCTCTCGCGGCCGAGACCTGATGGTTCTGGGGGACTGCCCGTCAGTTGTGCAGGTCGATCGTCCCGGAACGCAGGCATGCCTTGCCGGTGTTGCTGTCGTACGCGGTGGCGAAGCCACCCTGGCACGCGATCCCGGCGGGTCCGGCGATGGCCTGGCCACCCCATCCGCCGACGGCCACCGTGGTGCCACCGTCACGGGCCTGCGCGACGGAGAAAGCCTTGGGGCCGGTCGTGATCGAGTAGGCGGTGCCGCGTGTGTTGGCCCCGGCGAGAGCGGTCGAGCCCGGCTGCAGGTTGCGCGCGGTGGCATTGCCACCCCGGTCGGAGACCGCGACCGCGGTTCCGCCACCACTGGCCTCATCGGCGAGCGACTGGCTACCGAGTCCGGCCTTGGCCCCGCAACCGCCGTGCCCGACGATGCGTTGGACCTGATGTCCGTTCGCAGCCGAACAGGTCGTCGCGGCACCGGCGTCGCCGCCCCCGAACCCGAATCCGACCAATGCCGCAAACGCGGTCCCACCGATCACCATCGCAGCGGTTCGAGCTCCAAAATGTTTGATACGCATAAGATTTGGCCTCCTCATTCGCCACTGGCCGCGCGGTGTGGATCGCACTGCGTTCAGCGTACCGACTCACGACGAGTCGCAGCAGTGGGGGTTGCCGAACTGTGCTCTGGGCTCACCGACGAGCGTCGGTCATCCGGCCGCGCGACGCAGCACCTCGTCGGTGAGCCCCTTGCGCGCGGTGTCCACGGCCATCTTCTGCGCCCGCTTCACGATGAGTCCGGGCAGCTTGATCTTCAGCTCGACCTCGAGGGTGAATTCGACGTGCGACCCGTCGGCGGTCGGTGTCACGGTGTACACACCATGCTGTTCGCTGAGTTGGTTCGCCTCGATGAGGTCCCACGAGCATGTGGTGTCGGTCCACGTGTACGCGAGGGTCTGTTCGTCCGAGATACCCGCCGCAGTGACCACCACTCGCACCCGATCGGGTGTGCCGTCGTCGTGTTCGCTGACGATCTCCGCCTCTTTGTGCGGTCCGGACCACTCCGGGAGGGACTCCACATCCATCAGCACCTCCATCACGACCGACGGGGGTGCGGCGACATCGAATTCGGTTTTCGCGGAGACAGCCATGCGAAGAACCTACAGTGTCCGACGCCAACCGTCGACGTCCTCAATCCTCCCGGGAGATCAGGTTGACCGGCCACGCCTCGTCGGGAATGTCACGCAGCGTACATGCTTGGTCGCCTGCGGTGAACCACCCACGGAAATGCAGGATCTCGCCGATCACCGGATTGCGCACCGTGGCGTCGCAACGGAACCGTTGGCGGGCGTCGTCCCACCCTTCGATGTACTTGAGTTGGGCCGAGAACATGCCCTTCATACCCACTTTGGGGCCCCGCCCGAGCCACCTCATCGGGCCGCTCTCCAGTAACAGTTCGCCGGCGTTGGTCACCGACGGCTCGATCGGATAGAGCAGTTCGGGTCCGTCACCGAAGTAGTCGACCAGACCGTCGTTGCCCGACACCAACAACGAGTTCAGATTGCGCGTCCCGGTCGTGTACTGAAACGAACGCAGGACGGCGAGGCATTCACGACCGAGTTCGTCGACGTAGCAGTAGTGCCCCTGCCGGAACGGCACCATCCGACTCGACTTGGACGGAAGTGCATTGCGCTTGGCGTAGTACCAGAAGAACGGCGGCGGCAACGCCGAGGTGACGTAGACCGACTCGTAGATCCCGGTGGCCACCTGGGCGACCCCGGAGGTCGAGTCGATGCTGTAGCGCCACGCCACGTTGGGATGCAGTCGGTCGAAATCCGAACCCAGCATCTGCCGGTACACCGGCGCCATGAACTCGTCCTCCCCATTCGCCCGGGGCGTCGGCATGTCCAAACCATCGCCGACGCGCAGTGCTTGGGAGATGAACCTACGCGATCGGAGGTGAACGTGTTCACCCCGGTCCGCAACTCGACCCGCATGATGCCAGAATTCGACGGGAAACCGACGACGACACGCCGGTCGCGCCGGTCACGATCCGTCAGGCTGCGGCGTGCTCGCAGAGTCGGGACAGCTCGCCGATCACCCGGTCCAGCGGGTCGACGCTGCGCTGCGTCTGACACAGCCCGACAGCACCTTCGATCGAGGCGATGATCAGATCCGCGAGCGAATCCGCACGATGCGGGTCGACGCCTTCGTGGACGAGTCGTGCCGCGATGAGTCGGGTCCACCGGGCGAAGATCTGCCCGGCCTCGTCGGCCACCTCCGGCTCGGACCGGCGGGCGAGCCCGCCCGCCAACACCGGGCATCCGAACTCGAAGTCGGTGTTGACCAGCATCCGGCGCCAGACGTTGCCGATCTCGATCACCGCCTCGGCCGGGGTCACCGAGGTCTCCCGACTGATCCGGTGCGAGATGAAATCTCCGGCGTATCGCACCGCCTCGGTCATCAGCTGTGTCTTGCCGCCGGGGAAATGGTGATAGATGGACCCGCGAGGCGCCGAACTCGCTGCGATGACGTCGCCGATGGAGGTCGCCGCCACCCCGTCGCGACCGATCAGGTCGGCCGCGTGCACCACCATGCGGTCCCGCGGACCGCCATCACGCAGGTCCCCCGAATCCACCGCGACCGACTCGCTCATCCCCGCCTCTCCCGCATCACAGCCACCGGATGCGTCCACACGCCATCCTATGCCGACCTTCATATTCCAGAACTTCTATGCAACCATACATAATCATGACGATCACACCGGAGAAATCAAGCGATCCACTGTCGATGTCGGGTCTGGATCTGTTGCGGACCTGGATGAACGATCCCGCACGCGATTCCCGCCCCAGCATCGGCCGACTCCTCGGCATGACGCCCAAGCAGATCGACGAAGGCACCGTCACCTTCTCGGTGACGCCGCAGGCCGACTTCGCCAACCCGCTAGGCACCGTGCACGGCGGCATCTGCGCAACCCTGCTGGACTCGGTGATGGGCTGCGCGATCCACACCACGCTGCCGGCAGGCGTCGGCTACACGACCCTGGAACTGAAGGTGAACTACATTCGCGCGGTCGCCGTCGACGCCGACGAGATCACCGGTGTCGGAACCGTCATCCACTCCGGCGGCCGGACGGCGACCGCCGAGGGCAAGGTCTTCTCGGCAGACGGAAAACTCGTCGCCCACGGCACGACCACGTGCATCGTGTTCCGCTGACCGCGACCCACCTGCGGGTCGCGGTCAGCTGTCGACCAGGTAGCGAGAACGCAACTCCGCCTGGGCGTTCCGATCCAAGCCGAGACCGCTGTCGAAGTAGTTCTCGATCGAACCGTACAAACGCTCGACCTCCGCGAACGCCGAGTCCAGGTACGTCGCCTGCGCACCGAGAAGCGGCTTGAGCAACTCGGGATCACCGCCCGCGGCGGCGAAACCGTCGAAAACCGAGGCGAGGGACGGCAGGAACAGGTCGTTGGTGAGCAGGTACTCGCGATAGACATCGTCGCGACCCACGCCGAGCAAGGTGAGCAATGATGCTGCCGCCCAACCTGTTCGATCCTTACCCGCAGTGCAGTGGAACAACGCGGCGGTGTCGTCGAGCAGTCCACGGAACAGTCGATGGTAGGAGCGTTGCGCGCTCGGCAGATTCACCAGTTCGCGATACGCCTCGACCATGCGCGTCACTCCGCTGCCGTCGGCGAGCCGCTCGTTGGCGGCAGCCGCCGTTTCCGGGTCGGTGAGCAGTTTGTCGAGGTTCGCGGGTGCACTCACCGATTGCGCGTCGGCGAGCACGTCGAGGTGCACGTCCAGGACGCCGTCGAGCACGGGGTCCGGCGCAGCATCCTTCTCGACGGTCGAGCGAAGGTCGTAGATGGACCGCAACCCCAATCCGGCCAGATATGTGCGGTCATCGTCGGAGGCCTTGTCGAGGGCTGCGGAGCGGAACAGTCGGCCCGTCACGACGGCACGGCCGTCCGACGTCTGCCACCCGCCCAGATCGCGGAAGTTGGTGATGGCGAGCAGCGCTGGGCGCTCGACGGTGGGGTCGCTCATGGGTCCATCGTGGCAGATCGTCGGCATGCGAGCCGAACACGGGCGATCGGCCTCCGGCGGCCCGCGCCCGTGCCAGACTGGTGGCGTGAAAGATCACAGGCACGGGGCGAAGCACCCGCAACCGGAGCGAGACGCCCGTGGCTCGGTGATGTCGATCGGCTCGACCGACTCGGTTCTCAGCCTGTGGTCACGTAATTCGGTCCTGAGCATCGGCTCCGTGGGATCGTTCGCATCCATCGGATCGGCCGGATCGGCATTCTCGGTCGCGTCGCTCAACTCGTTCGCGTCGGTGGCGAGTGTCTTCTCGGCGGTGTCCACGCTCGGCGTGTTCGGGTGGTTGAACGTCCTGGGCGGTCGCCACCCCGACGATTGGGCCGAGCACGCCGAGCACCATCACCACACCGACCGAACCTGACCGTCGGCAATCGAGCACACCCGTTCTTCCCCCTGGTTTCTGTTCTTCCCCCGCGTGCAGGCGGGGGAAGAACAGAAACCAGGGGGAAGAACGTGCACTGTGCACGCCGAAGGCCGGCCACCGCATGGGTGACCGGCCTTCGGTTCAGTCGCGCTGAGGGGCGCGGGTTCTGATCGGTCAGATCAGAAGCCCATGCCGCCCATCTCGTCGCCACCCGGCATAGCCGGGGCCGGGTTCTTCTCCGGCTTGTCGGCGACAACGGCCTCGGTGGTGAGGAACAGAGCCGCGATCGACGCAGCGTTCTGCAGCGCCGAGCGGGTGACCTTGACCGGGTCGTTGATGCCGGCGGCCAGCAGGTCCTCGTACGCGCCGGTGGCGGCGTTGAGGCCGGTGCCCAGCTTCGAGTTGAGGATCTTGTCGGCAACGACGCCGGGCTCGAGGCCGGCGTTGATGGCGATCTGCTTGGCCGGGGCCGACAGCGCAACCTTCACGATGTTGGCGCCGGTGGCCTCGTCACCGTCGAGGGACAGACCCTCGATGGCGCTCTCGGACTGCAGCAGGGCCACGCCACCGCCGGCGACGATGCCCTCTTCCACAGCAGCCTTGGCGTTGCGGACGGCGTCCTCGATGCGGTGCTTGCGCTCCTTGAGCTCGACCTCGGTGGCCGCGCCCGCCTTGATGACCGCAACACCGCCGGCCAGCTTGGCCAGACGCTCCTGCAGCTTCTCACGGTCGTAGTCGGAGTCGCTGTTCTCGATCTCGCTACGGATCTGCGCCACGCGACCGGCGATGGCGTCGGCATCACCCGAGCCGTCGACGATGGTGGTCTCGTCCTTGTTCACGACGACCTTGCGAGCGGTACCGAGCAGCTCGATGCCTGCGCCCTCGAGGGACAAGCCGACCTCTTCGCTGATGACCTCGCCACCGGTGAGGATGGCGATGTCGGCCAGCATGGCCTTGCGACGGTCACCGAAGCCCGGAGCCTTGACGGCGACGGACTTGAAGGTGCCGCGGATCTTGTTGACGACCAGGGTCGACAGGGCTTCGCCCTCGACGTCCTCGGCGATGATCAGCAGCGGCTTGCCGGCCTGGATGACCTTCTCCAGCAGCGGCAGCAGGTCCTTGACGGTCGAGACCTTGCCCGACACGAGCAGGATGTAGGGATCCTCGAGAACGGCTTCCTGACGATCGGCGTCGGTCACGAAGTAGCCCGAGATGTAGCCCTTGTCGAAGCGCATGCCCTCGGTGAGCTCCAGCTGCAGCCCGAAGGTCTGAGCCTCCTCGACCGTGATGACGCCTTCCTTGCCCACCTTGTCCATCGCCTCGGCGATGAGCTCACCGATGGACGAGTCGCCGGCCGAGATGCCCGCGGTGGCAGCGATCTGCTCCTTGGTCTCGACCTCCTTGGCGCTCTTGAGGAGGGACTCGGTGACGGCCTCGACGGCCTTCTCGATGCCGCGCTTCAGACCCAGCGGGTTGGCGCCGGCAGCGACGTTACGCAGGCCCTCGCGGACGAGTGCCTGTGCCAGGACGGTGGCGGTGGTGGTGCCGTCGCCCGCGACGTCGTCGGTCTTCTTGGCAACTTCCTTGACGAGCTCGGCACCGATCTTCTCGTACGGGTCCTCGAGCTCGATCTCCTTGGCGATGGACACACCATCGTTGGTGATCGTGGGGGCGCCCCACTTCTTCTCCAGGACGACGTTGCGGCCCTTGGGGCCCAACGTCACCTTGACGGCGTCGGCGAGGCTGTTCAGGCCCCGCTCGAGGCCACGGCGGGCCTCTTCGTCGAACGCGATTTGCTTGGCCATGGGTAAGTGATCCTCCGAAGGGGGTGACACTAGGTTTCTATGGCCGGAACTCGGTGCCCGCGACGGACGACCGGTGTGTCATTCGGTACCGATCTCACCGTCCCGACCTAGCACTCACAGTCCGTGAGTGCCAAACTCGTTTTTAGCACTCGACCGGGTCGAGTGCAAGGTGGTTCCGTGGCGATCGGCACGAACCCGGACAGTTCGGGTTGATGCAGATGACAGCGCCACTCGCGGCGGGCCGATGAGGGCGGCGTCGCGCCCGTCCGTTCCCCGCACGTGGCCGGATGTCACCGCCGCAGCAGCCGGACGAGTACCCCGGCGGCGTGTGCCTTCGCGGCGCGTTCTGCCTCGGCCGCGTCTCCGGCCTCGAGCGCCGCGACGATCCGTCGGTGCTCGGTGACGGCCAACCGACGATTGACGTCGTGCGACCACATGTCCGACCGATAGAGGTGGGACTGGGTGTCGAGCTTGAGCAGCGCATCGCAGAGCGGTTGGTTACCGGAGATGGTGCGCACCGCCGTGTGGAAGTCGAGGTCGAGTTCGGCGTCACGACGATGATCCGCGGGCTGCGCGAGCAAGTCCTCTTGTCGTCGCACGCGGTGCCACAGATCGTCGAGCTCGGCGAACGTGACCGCCGCGGTGGCCTGACGCGCCGCAAGACCGTCGAGGACTTCACGGACCTCGAAGACATGGGCGAGCATGTCGTCGTCGAGCTCGGCCACCTTGGCGCCGGCCCGCGGGGTGTACACCGCGAGCCCGTCGACCACGAGTTGTTGGACGGCCTCGCGGACCGGGCTCCGAGACACCTCGAGGCGCGAGGCCAGGCCGGGCACCGACAAGGAGGTGCCCGGCGCCAGCTCGCCCTCGAAGATCTCGTCGCGGAGCCGACGCAGCACCGACTGGGTCAGCAGGGCACCGTCGTCGGCAGGGCGCTGTCCCGCGGTGTGCTCGGAGATGCTCATCGTCGGTCCAGCGTAGTTTTCTCGACCACGATCTGCGCCGAGCTCATCGCGCCGCCAGGACTCGCGCCGTCTCACGGTCGGTGTCGGCGGGTGCGATCCCCGACTTCAGACCGGCCAGCTTGGCCTGGATGTTGGCAGCGACGGTGATCGGTTGATACCCCGGACGGTCGGTACGCGCGCAGCCGGGCAATGTCTCGATGACCGCGTCGTGGTTGCCGTCGAAGAAGAAAGCAGCCGACCGTCGCCGGATGATCCGTCCGTCGATGACCGGTGGATCGACGCGGTGGACCGTGGAACGCCAGCGGTCGTTGGTCCAGCGCGCCATCGCGTCACCGAGGTTGACCAGCAGCGCATCGTCGGCGGGCGCGACATCGTGCCACACCCCGTCGTGATCGAGGACCTGCAGACCCGGCACCTGATCGGCCCACAGCACCGTCAAGATGCCGAAGTCGGTGTGCGCCCCCATCCCGGTGAGTTCGCCCGCGAGTTCGATCTCGCCCTCGGGCAGGGTGTAGTTGTTCATCTTCAGGGCATCGATCGAGTGGTCGGTGAGTGCGTCGAAGTAGCCGGCCTCCAAGCCGAGCGCGTCGGTGAAGGCGGACAACAGAATCCGTGAGACCGACTGCGCCGCCGCGAACCACGCCTCGACCGCGGGCCGGAACGCTGGGACGGCACTCGGCCAGGTGTTGTCGGGATAGGACGATTCGGGTAAGTCCACGTCGGCGAACCACGAACGTTGCGAACCGACCGTGAACGCCTCGTAGAAGTCGTTCATCTGGTTCGCGGCCGCGACCCCCAGACTCATGGACAGCGACTCGCTCTTGGGTGGGCTGTAACCGCGGTTCACACCCGCCCGCGTGTACTGCTTCTTGTCCTCCAACGGCAACGCGAAGAAGTCGTCGAGTGCCGACGCCAACCCTTCGATGACCGAGGTGTCGACCCCGTGGCCGATCACCTGGACGAACCCGACACCGGCGCAGGCGGCGTCGAGCTCGGCCGCCACCCGAGCCCGCTCGACGGCCGAGCCGTCGGGGTCGACGTAGCAGGAGATGTCGATTGTCGGAACTGTGAACATGGTTGTCTCCGTTCAGATGTGTCAACGACGCCGCGACACGGCCGCGTTCAGCACACTGAAAATGCCGAACACGACGATGCCGAACAGCGACGCGAGAACGATGGCGGCGATGAGGTCATCAGATTGCAGTCGGGCGCGGTAGATGTCGAGCAGCGTCCCGATGCCCGGCTGCCCCTTGGCGAAGAACATGTCGCCGATGATCGCGCCGACCACCACGAGCCCCGACGCGGTACGAAAGCCCGTCATCATCGAGGGCAACGCCGACGGGAACTCGAGCTTCATCAGGCGTTGGGCCGTCGACGCCTTGGACAGGGTGAACAATTCCTGGGCGCCCCTGTCCACCGAGATCAGACCGAAGTGGGTGTTGGCGATGATCGGGAAGATCGCGATGATGACGCACACGATGGTCCGCGCCACCATCCCGTAGCCGAACCAGAGGCCGATCAGGGGCACGATCGCCAACACCGGGATCACCTGCAGCACAACAGCCCACGGATAGATCGCGCGCTCGAGAAACGCTCCCCGGCTCATCACCACGCCGATCGTCACGCCGATGAGCGCGGCGAAACCGAACCCGACCAGACTCACCTTCGCGGTGACCCACAGCGCCTCGAGCATCGGCTCCACGTGGGCCCGGTCGAGCAGCGAATCGGTGAGCACCTCGTGCGGCGGTGGCAGCAGGAATCGTCGCTGCGGTTGCAGGATCAGATAGCTGACGACGTACCAGAGGCCGAGCGCGACGGCGAGGGATGCCAGTGGCGGCAACCCGATTCGCAGAATGGTCGTCGAGATGGAGCGAACTCGTGAGGTGCCGCCTGCTGTCGGCGACTGCCGGTCGGCGACGACGACTCGCGATGCAGGGTCGGTCGAAACCTCCTTCGCGGCAGCGGTTGTCGTGGTCACAGTGCGCCTCGCAGGGTCTCGGTGATCTCGGCGACGTACTCGGTGAAACGGGCGTCGTAGCGCAGATCAGGATCTCGTGGATAGTCGAAGTCGATGCCGATGTCGGCGGCGATGCGGCCGGGTCGCGCCGACATCACGATGACGCGGTTGGCCAGGAACACCGCCTCGGACACCGAATGCGTGATGAACATCGCGGTGAAACGCCGGTCGGCGTAGAGCCGCTGCAGTTCGGTCTGCATGTCCAGTCTGGTCATCTCGTCGAGCGCACCGAACGGCTCGTCGAGCAGCATCACCTCGGGTTCAGAGGTGAGCGTGCGTGCGAGCGACGCACGCATCTTCATGCCACCGGACAGCATCCGGGGCAACTGGTCTTCGAAGCCGGTGAGCCCGACCGCATCGATCGCACGTTGGGCGCGGGATCGACGCTCACCTTTGGGCAGCCGGGCGAGTTCGGCACACAACTCGACGTTCGCGCGCACCGTCCTCCATCCCAGCAGCGTGGGCTCCTGGAAGATGAAGCCCACCGAATCGGTGGACAGCGCGACACTGCCGTTGGTGGGACGTTCGAGTCCGGCGGCCATCCGCAGCAAGGTGGACTTGCCACATCCCGACGGCCCGACCACGGCGACGAAGTCACCGTCGGCGATGTCGAGGTCGATTCCGGCGAGAGCCATTGTCCCGGAATCGAACTGCTTGGTGACACCGGCGACCGACACCACCACCCCTTTGGTGAGGTGCCGCGCGTCGACGTCGTTCATCGTGTCGTAGAGAGTCATCAAACACCCCAAACGGGTCGGAATACATGTAGATACCTTGGATCTGACTCTTCACATGGTTGGTTACATGTATTTCTTCGGCGTGACCGTACGTAAACACTAGATGACGAAAGGTTCCACTGCCAGACGCCAGAACAGGGCGTTTCCAGAGTTTTACCAGCTCATATGCACCTGCGGCCCCTCGCTGCGGCCCGAGATCCCGTACATGTAGCCATCTGGCAACACCGGGCGACTCCCTTTAGCTTTACATGTAGATCGCATCTCGCGGTCCTGACCGGCATCAGCCCAGGGGAGTACTCATGACCATTCGTTCTCTGCTTGCCGCACGGCGCGTGCGCGCCGGCGTCGCCGTCGCCACCGCCGCGGTCTGCGCCGCCGCGCTGGCCGGCTGTTCGGATTCCGGCTCCGACACGTCGGCGGCCGCGAGCCTGCCGCCCGCGCCGGCAGAGTCCAGCCTTGCCGACGTATGTCCGAAAGATGTCGTGGTGCAACTGCAGTGGCAGCCGCAGTCGGATATGGCCGGGGTGATCGGCCTTCTCGGCCCGGGCTACACCATCGACACCGATCAGAAGTCGGTGACCGGGCCATTGGCGTTCGACGGCAAGGACACCGGCGTGGACATCACATTGCGGGCCGGTGGCCCGGCGATCGGCTTCCAGTCGGTGCCGTCGGCGATGTACGCCGACGACGCCATCGATCTCGGACTCGTCCACGGCGATCAGCTGATCTCGGCTGCCGCACAACAGCGTGTGGTCGGGGTGACTCCTCTGTTGCAGTACAACCCATCGATCATCATGTGGGACCCGGACTCTCATCCAGACGTCACCTCGATCGCCGACATCGGTAGATCCGGTGCGAGCGTCGTGGTCTCCAAGGACCAGATCTTCCCGGAATGGCTTGTCGCCAAAGGACTGTTGAAGCGCGACCAGCTCGACACCAGTTACGACGGCGCTCCGTCACGGTTCGTCGGCGACCCGACGATCACCCAGCAGGGCTTCGCCAACTCCGAGCCCTACACCTACGAGCACGAGACGCCGTCCTGGGACAAGCCCGTCGCCTACGCGATGGTGAAGGATGCCGGATACGACGTGTACGCCTCGAACGTGTCGGTGCGCGCGGACCGGATCGAACAACTCTCGCCGTGCCTGACCAAGCTGGTGCCGATGATCCAGCAGACCGGCAAGGACTACGTGAACTCCCCCGACGCCATCAACGCCACCATCGTCGACTGGGTTTCGCAGGACGTTTCCTTCACCCCGTACAGCGAGGGTGAGGCCGCGTACTCGGCGAAGCTGTTGAAGGACAAGGGAGTGATCGCCCCCGGTGCCGACGGAGTGTACGGAAGCTACGACATGGTCAAGGCGCAGAAGATCATCGATGATCTGGTGCCGATCCTCAACAACGGCGGTGCGAACCTTCCGGCGCAGCTCTCGGCAGACCAACTGTTCACCACAGAGTTCATCGGCGACCAGGTGCGTTGAGCCTGCCTCGTTCCTGGGGTTTTCTCGTGTGCACTGGGGACAGCGTCGGTTCGAATGTCGGACGGGTTGGTCGTGGACGGGTTCGCCGAGTTCGCGGCCCGGATCGCGCGGACGCAGGCGATCAGCCTGTACGCCGCCGAGCAACCCTGCGGAACAGGTCGTCGGCACGGCGCGCAGCGGACAGCAGGTCATGTCGATCCTGCGCAATGGCCGGCATCGTCGCCGACGGAATCGGGATGTGTGCATCAGCTACACCAGGGGGCGGCGTCAGCGGGATTATCCAGATCAGGTCGGCTCCTGGTGTGGCTGATGCACACCCGTCAGGGGGCAACACGGGAACTGATCCCGGCGCAGTGCGTTTGTGGGCGTCACATGGTGCCAACGACCCCCGCAGATCTTCGTGTGCGTGCGGGAGGGCTCGGAATAATAGTTGAGCCGAAGACGCGCAACCCAGTGCAACACTTCGTTTCTCCCCGGGGAGGTTCAGGATCATGGCACATAGTCGGGTCGGTGTCGTGAATGCTCACGGCACGAACCCTCTCTCCGTCCGTCTCTCGGCACCGTCAGAGCATCCGTTCGACCGTCATTCGAGCCGGGGACGGCCGATATGTCCGGTACGGGCACACAGGATAGGGTCGGCCGCGTGGAGATCCTGCTGATCATCATCGTCGCGCTCCTGGCGATCATCGCCGTCGTCGTGCTGTTCAACTTCCTCGGCGCGCGCAAAACCCGCCGCGCCGAAGAGGAGGCCCTGCACGAGCGTGCTCACGGACCGAGGGATCCGTTCTCCACCGCCGACGACGACTCCGTCCGCGGTGACCCCCGCACATTGAAGCCCGGTGACCTCGTCGACCTCCGCGGTTCGACATTCGCGGTGCGCGGAACACTGCAACTGTCCCAGGGCGGCTTCCGGTGGACGGAGAACTTCCTGGACACGGGCACCGGTCGGAAGGCGTGGATCTCGGTCGAAGACGACCCCGACCTGGAAGTCGTCCTCTGGCATGAACTCACCGGGGTGACGCTGACCCCCGGTCCGGCGACGCTCGAACTCGACGGGCACCGCTACGTGTCCGACGAGTCGGGTGGCGCGGACTTCACCTCGGTCGGCACTACCGGTCTCACCGCGCGCGGCTCGATGCGCTATCACGACTACGAGGCCGGCGACGAACGCCTCTCCTTCGAAGACTTCGGTTCGGGTTGGGAATGCGCCCGCGGCGAGGTCATCGATCGCGGCGAATACCGCATCTACCCGACCAACCCGAGCCCCGGACAGTGACCGGACCGACCCGGCTCGAGGTCCCGTACGCCGACACGAGTGCCCGACACCTGGCCTTCTCCCTGACCGCGGAACTTCGCGAACCCCTGGCTCGATGTGATCATCACGAGGGCGGGTGCATGCTGTCGCTGCGATTGCTGGGGGCCAGCCATCAGGTCGTCGTGACCGCCGACGACGCCACGCTCTGCGAGACCGTCGCCTGCCTTCCCGGCGTGGACGAACCGCTCCCGGGCGTCGTGGACGACGGCGCCTACTCCTTCACGTCACGCATCGAGACCTGCGACGACGACCGGATGACCGCACTCGTCGCCGACCTCACCCGCCGAATCGCGGACCACCGCGCGACCGATCGTCCCGCCGTCATCGGACATTTCCCGGGCCGTCCGCTCGCGGTGACGGCGGTCCTTGCCACCGTGCACGCAGACATCGTCCGCTGGGACACCTGGCACACGTATCCGCAGACCTCCGAGGTCGTGCTGACGTCGAGCGCGCTGCGGCGCGGCGGGGAGGCGCGGCGATGAGTCAACCCCCGCCCCCGCCTCCACCACCCGGATGGGGCCCACCGCCCGGCGGATTCGGCCCCGATCCCCAACGGCCCGACCCGCAGCGCCCCGATCCGCGCCGCGGCCTCAACCGCACGCGCAACATCATCATCGCCGTCATCGCGGTCGTCGCACTGTTGGCGATCGTCGGGTCGTGCTCGGTGAAGGCGTTCCGCGGCATGACCGGTGACGGCAGCAGCGCACGCAACTACATCACCTCCCACTACCAACGGGACACCGCACGCGACGAAGGTGACATCGACGCCTACGTCGCCGACGGTTCGCCGTCGGCGGTCGCCGACCAACTCAGCGACGTGGAGCAGCCGACCGATCAGCGTGACGGCGACACCGCCAACCCCGCCAACGTCGCAGGCACCCGATTCCTGCAGTACCCGGAGTATCTGATCGGACTGTTCCCGCTGGCCGCGGGCACCACCAGGGTGATGCTCAGCCGCGACTACACCTCCGGCTACCGCCACTACCACCCGTACGTGGGCGGCTTCTGGGTGCCGACTCCCAGCTACGGCGGCTCCGGCAGCGGCTATCGCGGCGGAGGTTCCGGCGGGGGCGGCAAATGACCTGCAGGATTGCACCGACCGAGATCGTCCGCATCGTCCACCGACCATCGATCCGCTGAAGCGAGGACACCGTGCTCACCAGACTCATCGAGAACGCATACGCGGCCGCCGCCTACGGGGCCACCGGGATGATCCTCATGTTCGTGTCCTTCGTGGTCGTGGACGCACTGACTCCCGGTAACCTCCGCCAGCAACTCTGGGCGGAGCGCAACCGCAACGCGGGCATCCTGGTCGGTTCCAACCTGGGTGCCATCGCCATCATCGTGGCGGCGGCGATCGTGGCCAGCGAAGGCCGGCTCGGAGAGGGCCTCGCCTATACGGTCACGTACACGATCATCGGCATGGTCATCATGTGCGTGACCTTCTTCGTCATCGATCTGTTCACGCCCGGCAAGCTCGGCGAACTCGTCGTGCATCCGGAGAGCCACCCGGCCGTGTGGGTGCAGGGCATCGCGCACGTGGGCATCGCGCTCATCGTCGCCGTCGCCATCCTCTGACTCCACCGACGATGACCACCACCGACGACCCGGCGACCTCCGAGCACCACACCGGCACCACCCCGTCCGGTCGCCGTTGGGCGCGTGCGTCGTTGCTCGCGGTGGTGTTCGTGTGTGCGGCGTGCGGTCTCGTCTACGAACTCGCCCTCGTCTCGCTCGGCTCGTTCCTGATCGGCAACACCGCAACACAGGCGTCCATCGTGCTCGCGGTGATGGTGTTCGCCATGGGCATCGGGTCCCTGGCCGCCAAACCCCTGCAGCCACAGTCGATCACCGCGTTCGCCACCATCGAGTTGCTGCTGGCGCTGATCGGTGGCTTCTCGGTGATGGGTTTGTACGCCGCGTTCGCCTACCTGTCGCTCTACACACCGGGCCTCGTGGTGGTCGCGTTCGTCCTCGGCTTGCTGATCGGTGCCGAGATCCCCCTGTTGATGGTGTTGCTGCAACGCATTCGACGCCAGGATGCGGGCACCGCCGTCGCCGACATCTTCGCGGTCGACTACATCGGGGCCCTGATCGGCGGCCTGTGTTTCCCGTTTCTGCTGTTACCGCTGTTCGGCCAGCTCAAGGGCGCCCTCATCGTCGGCCTCGTCAACGCGGCGGCCGGATGCTTTCTCGTGTTCGTGGTATTCCGCCGCGATCTCGGCCGCACCGCGCGCGTCGTGCTCGGTGTGTGCGCCGTGGCGGTCGTCGCCGTTCTGATCGCGGGCCTGGCGCTGGCCGGACGATTCGAGGTCACCGCACGTCAGGCATTGTTCCGCGACCCGATCGTCGCCGCCGAACGCACGCCGTACCAAGACATCGTCATCACCGAACGGCGGACCGCGCTGGGACCCGACACCCGACTGTTCCTCAACGGCGATCTGCAGTTCTCGTCCATCGACGAATACCGCTATCACGAATCACTGGTGCATCCGGCGATGGCCGGACAGCACCGGCGGGTACTGGTACTCGGCGGCGGTGACGGCCTGGCGCTGCGTGAGATCCTCCGCTATCCAGACGTCGACGAGGCCACACTGGTGGAGCTCGACCCGGAGATGATCCGATTGGCGCGCACCGATTCCCGCCTGACCCGTCTGAACGAGTCGTCGATGGACGATCCGCGCAGCACCATCATCTCCGCGGACGCCTTCTCGTGGTTGCGTGACAACCGGCAGCGCTTCGACGTGATCGTCGTGGACATGCCCGACCCCGACGAATCCGCCACCGCCAAGCTGTATTCCACCGAGTTCTACGCGCTTGTCGGCGCCCACCTCGCACCGGGCGGCCGCGTCGTCGTCCAGTCGGGTTCGCCGTACTTCGCGCCGAAGTCGTTCTGGTGCATCGGGGCAACACTCGCCGATGCCGGGCTGCAGACCGTCCCCTATCACGTGGACGTACCGTCGTTCGGCGACTGGGGCTATTTTCTCGCCGGTACCACCACACCGCCGCTACGACTGGCATCGCCAGAACGGTTACGGTTCCTGAACGAGTCCGAGTTGGCCGCGGCGGCCGTGTTCCCCGCCGACCGGCCCGCACTCGACATGCCGGCCTCCACACTGATGGACCCGCGCATCCTGCGCTACGCGCAGGGCGAGTGGTCGGTGTACTGAGCGGTCACAACGAGTTCGCGTGGATGCCGAAGACGCACCGCGGTCCGTCGGTGCGATGGCCGTGTTCGGCGCGACCGCAGATGCCAAGATGAGCCCATGAGGTGCGATGTCTAGCCAACTCGCGACCGTGCTCGTGATCGCGGTCGCGGTGGTCGCGGTGGCCGTCGTCGTCCTGCTGCGCACCCGACGTGTGGTGGCCACCCCGACCGAACGCGCGGTGCACTTCGCTCTGCAGACCGCGGCGCAGGCGGCGCGATCGCTACGCGCGGGTCTGTCGGTGGAGTCCGCGGCCGACGCACTCCCCCATCTCCGGGCGCTCACCGCAGCCGAGGCCGTCGCGATCTACGACGCACATGGCGAACTGCTCGCCCACGAGGGCGCAGACGACACGCTCTGGGATGCCGATCTCACCGCGGCGTCCGCGCATGCTGCCGCCACCGCGGAGAGCGACCGCAGGCGGGTGATGGTCAACGACCCGTGTGGCACCGAATCTCCGGTGCGGGCGCTGATCGCCCAACCACTGATCACCGACGACACCGGCGTCGGTGTCCTGGTGGTGGCGACCACGAGCCGCCCTGGCCCGGGCATGCTGGGCGCGGTCGCCGAGGTCGCTCGGTACGTGTCGAGCCAAATCGAACTCGCCGGCCTCGAGACCTCCCGCGCCCGACTCGATCGCGCCGAGGTGCTCGCATTGCGGGCCCAGATCAGCCCGCACTTCATCTACAACGCGCTCAACACGATCGCATCGTTCGTGCGGACCGACCCCGATCGCGCCCGCGAACTGATCTTGGAGTTCGCCGACTTCACCCGCTATTCGTTCCGCGCGGCGGGCGAGTACACCGTGCTCGCCGACGAACTGCGCAACATCGACCGATACCTCACGCTCGAACGCGCCCGGTTCGGCCCGGCGCTCGACGTCCGATTACAAGTCGCCCCCGAGGTGCTCAATGTCGTGGTGCCGTTCCTGGCGCTGCAGCCGCTCGTGGAGAACGCGGTCCGGCACGGACTGGCGGGCAAGGGCGGTGGCACCATCACCATCATCGCCCGAGACGAGGGCAGCGACTGCGTGATCACCGTGGAGGACGACGGAGTCGGGATGGACCCGGAACTGTTGCGCTCCGGCGACATCGACGCTCTCGGCGGTACCACGGCGGAGCAGACGGGCGGGACCGGCGGGGAGTCACACGGGGCCCACGTGGGCCTCACAAATGTCGATCATCGGCTGCGCTCCGCATTCGGCAACGACTACGGTCTAGTGGTCGAGACCGGGATCGACGCGGGCACCAGGGTCGGGATGAGGGTGCCCAAATTCCGCGCGGGGATCCGCGCCTGACGACGGAGGTGGTGCATGGCCCTGGTGGTCCTCGCGGTCGACGACGAGCCACCGGCCCTCGACGAGCTCGTCTATCTCCTGGGCAGGCAATCGGAGGTGTCCGGCATCCGACAGGCCGCAGACGCCACGAGCGCGTTGCGAGAGCTGAGCGAGAGCCGCTTCGATGCGATTTTCCTCGACATCAACATGCCGGGACTGTCCGGGATCGAACTCGCCGGCGTCCTCACCAACTATGCGAGCCCACCCGCGGTGGTGTTCGTGACCGCGCACGACGACAAGGCGGTCGACGCATTCGAGGTCGGCGCCGTCGACTACCTGCTCAAACCACTTCGTGAAGAACGTCTCGCACAGGCGATCTCCCGTGTCGTGGCGGCGCGCGACACCGGTGACCGGCCGGCAACGACGCCGGCCGCCGACCCGGACGAGGTCATCCCGGTGGAGCTGTCGGGCGTGACCTCGCTGATCCGCCGGGACAGCATCTCATGGGTGGAGGCGGTCGGCGACTACGCCAGACTGCACTCCGACACCGGTTCCCATCTCGTCCGAATCCCACTGTCCACCTTGGCAACTCGATGGTCCGAACAGGGCTTCCAGCGGGTGCACCGGTCCTATCTGGTGGCACTCCCGATGGTCACCGGATTGCGCACCAGAGGCTCGTCGACCGTGGTGTGCGTGCGCGCCAACGGGGCGTCGGATGCCGTCGAACTGCCGGTCAGCCGTCGGCAGATGCGCGAGCTCAAGGACCTCCTCATCCGGGATCCGATGCGGCACATCCGCACCGGTGGCGACCAGGGTGATCCTCGTGGCTGACCCGGGCGAGCGCGGCGCCCGCCCGGCCCCGCACCGCGAGCGCGTGGTACTCGCCCGGCGACGTGACGCACGCATGGTGCGCACCCGGGTGGAGGTACAGGAGCAGACCGAGGTCGGCGACGCCCTGGTCCGCGGGCTCATGCGCGCCCAACTCGGGCTGGCACTGCGTCTGGCGCTGAGCGTCTCGGCCATCATCATCGCGATCCCGTTGGCGGGCGCACTGTTTCCCGGCCTGGCCGAGGTGACCATCCTCGGCATCCGCCTCAACTGGATCGCGCTGGCCGTCGTGCTCTACCCGCTGCTGTATGTGGCCGGGCGCCTCTACGTACGTTTCGCCGAGCAGGCCGAACGGGAGTTCATCGGCGTCGTCGACGACGACACCGGTTCGTCGTGACCACCGACGTCGACACGCTCACCGCGGTGGCGCTGGCCCTCGCGGCGATCGCCACTGTCGCGGTCGGCGCCTACGGTGGACGCCTGTCGCGTACCACGTCAGACTTCCTGGTGGCCTCCCGCAGCGTGGGGTCCCGCTGGAACGCCGCGGCGATCTCCGGCGAATATCTATCCGCTGCTTCGTTTCTCGGCGTCGCCGGACTGGTGGCGAAGTACGGCGCCGACGCCCTCTGGTATCCGGTCGGGTTCACCGCAGGTTACCTCGGCCTGTTGCTGTTCGTCGCCGCGCCACTGCGCCGTTCCGGTGCCTACACCGTGCCCGACTTCGCGGAGTTCCGGTTGGGTTCGACGGCGGCACGTCGCGCAGCGATGACGGTGGTCGTGGTGGTGTGCGTGCTCTACCTGATCCCGCAGCTGCAAGGCGCAGGCCTGACGCTCAACATCCTGCTGGGCGCACCGGTGTGGGTGGGTGCGGTGGGTGTCGGCGTGATCGTGATCGTCAACGTGGTCGGCGGCGGGATGCGCTCGATCACCTTTGTGCAGGCATTCCAGTACTGGCTCAAACTCACCTGCATCGCCGTGCCCGCGCTGGCGCTGGTGGGTGTGTTCTCCGCCGATCGCGCCGCCCTCGGCGACCCGGTTCCTCCACGCGTGGAGCAGGCCACCACGGTGGACATCACCACCGACGTGACCGTCACCGTGGTCGACACGACCGGGGTCGTGGTGACCGGCAGACTCGACGGCGCCCAGGTCACCGATGCGACGATCCCCTCGATCGGTAGGCACGACGTCGGCGCAGGTGCGGTGATCCGGCTCGCCGCCGGCGCGGCCACACCGGTGGTCGAGGGAGCCCCGACCACCGGCTCGGAATGGATCGTCTCCGGCGGCGGCCTCGGCGGCACCCATCCGCTGTTCGAGGTGCTCTCGCTGATCGTCGCCACCTTCCTGGGGACCATGGGCCTGCCGCATGTCCTGGTGCGCTTCTACACCAACCCCGACGGCCGCTCGGCCCGTCGCACCGCGCTCGCTGTCATCGCACTGCTCTCGCTGTTCTATCTGTTCCCGACCGTGCTCGGTGTGTTCGCACGCCTGTACGTACCGCAATTGCTGCTGACCGGGACCTCGGATGCGGCGGTGCTGCTGTTGCCCAGTGCGGCGGTCGGCGGCATCCCTGGTCAGATCCTCGCGGCGATGGTGGCGGCCGGTGCGATCGCCGCGTTCCTGGCGACGTCGTCGGGACTGCTGGTGAGTGTCGCCGGGGCGTTGTCGACGGACGTGTTGCGCGGCCGGGTGCGCGACTTCCGCCTCGCCGCGATCGTCGGCGGCCTGATCCCGATCGGGTTGTCGCTGGCGGCCTCCTCACTGGAACTGTCCCGGACCGTGGGGCTGGTGTTCGCGGTGGCCGCTTCGACGCTGTGTCCCCTTCTGGTGCTGGGCATCTGGTGGCGCGGGCTGACCGCGGCCGGGGCGGTGGCCGGTCTCGTCGTCGGGGGTGTGTCGTCAGGCGTGGCGACGAGTCTGGCGATCGCCGGCGTGGTCGACGAGTCCTTGTGGGGCGGTTGGCCTGCAGCCGTGATCGGCTATCCGGCGGCGGTCTCGGTACCGCTGGCGTTCGCGACGATGATCGTCGTCAGCATCGCAACGCGTCGTCGGCTACCCGACGACCTCGCACGGACTTTTGCCCGCATGCATGTCCCCGAGCGACTCGGAATGGGCGTCGAGCGACTGCCGAGCGATCAGCCCGAGACACCGCGCCGGCCCGCCTGAATCCCCTGCGGCGCGACGGATCCACCTCGCAGATCTCCCGGCGCCGCTGCGGCCGCCACCGTGCCGTTCATCGACCGACATCGACCGTCCGGCGCAGACTCGACCGAGTTCGTCGTGTGACGTAGGCCACCATATTCTCCTGTGACGTGGGCCTCAATACGCTCAGCGATCGAGTAGTCATCACAGCCATTTCAGGAGGTCGGAGTGTCCACCGTCGAATATCCGCCCGAGTCGGCGCCAGCTGCGCCGACCGGTGCTCAGTTCCTCGCCGTACAGGCGAGCCCGGAGTTCACAGACCTGCGGTCACGTCTGCGACGCTTCGTCTTCCCGATGACCGCGTTCTTCCTGATCTGGTACGCGATCTACGTGCTGCTGGGCGCCTTCGCACATGACTTCATGGCGACGCCGGTCTGGGGCAACATCAACGTCGGCCTCATCCTCGGCCTGTTGCAGTTCGTCTCCACATTCGTGATCACCGGGCTCTACGTCCGGTTCGCCAACCGTGACCTCGACCCGCGTGCCGAGGCGATCCGGGACGAGATGGAGAGCGGGGCCCAGGCATGACCGACACCTCTGTGCTGGCATCCGGGGTCGGCAACCCCGTGGCCAACATCTCGATCTTCGTCGCCTTCGTCGCCGTCACCCTGTTCGTTGTCATCCGCGCCAGCCGCAACAACTCGTCTGCCGCGGACTTCTTCACCGGCGGTCGTGCCTTCTCCGGCCCACAGAACGGGATCGCCATCGCAGGCGACTACCTGTCCGCAGCCAGCTTCCTCGGCATCGCGGGCGCGATCGCCGTCTACGGCTACGACGGCTTCCTGTACTCCATCGGCTTCCTCGTCGCCTGGCTGGTCGCCCTCCTGCTGGTTGCCGAATTGCTGCGCAACACAGGCAAGTTCACGATGGCCGACGTACTGAGCTTCCGGTTGAAGCAACGGCCGGTGCGCATGGCCGCGGCACTGTCGACGTTGACCGTGTCGGTGTTCTACCTGCTCGCCCAGATGGCGGGCGCCGGCGGTCTCGTCGCCCTACTTCTCGACGTGGAAGGCCGTGTCGGACAGTCGATCGTGATCGCCGTGGTCGGCGCGTTGATGATCGTCTACGTCCTCGTCGGCGGCATGAAGGGCACCACCTGGGTGCAGATCATCAAGGCGGTCCTGCTCATCGTCGGTGCGGCGTTCATGACGGTGATGGTGCTCGGCAAGTTCGGGCTGAACGTCTCCGACATCCTCGGTTCGGCGCAGCAGGCCATCACCGGGTCGTCCAGCGAAACCGTCGCTGCCCGTGACGTACTCGCTCCCGGTGCCAAGTACGGCGGGTCGTTCACCTCAGAGATCAACTTCATCTCGCTGGCCGTCGCACTGGTCCTCGGTACCGCAGGCCTGCCGCATGTGCTGATGCGTTTCTACACCGTGCCGACCGCCAAGGAGGCGCGACGCTCGGTGGTGTGGGCGATCGGCCTGATCGGCGCCTTCTACCTGTTCACCCTGGTGCTCGGCTATGGCGCGGCGGCGATCGTCGGCCCCGACCGAATCCTGGCGGCAGCAGGCAAGGAGAACGCCGCGGCACCGCTGTTGGCGTTCGAACTCGGCGGAGTGGTGCTGCTGGGCATCATCTCGGCGGTCGCCTTCGCGACGATCCTCGCGGTCGTCGCCGGTCTGACCATCACCGCGTCGGCGTCGTTCGCCCATGACATCTACGCCAGCGTCATCAAGCGCGGCAAGGTGAGTGAATCCGATCAGGTCCGCGTCTCGCGGATCACCGCCGTCGTGCTCGGCATCGTCGGCATCGTGTTGGGCATCCTGGCCAACGGGCAGAACGTCGCATTCCTGGTGGCCCTGGCATTCGCGATCGCCGCAGCGGCCAACCTGCCGACGATCGTGTATTCGCTGTACTGGAAGCGGTTCAACACACGCGGCGCGCTGTGGAGCATGTACGGCGGATTGGTCTCCACCATCGTGCTGATCGTCTTCTCGCCTGCCGTCTCCGGCAAGTCGACGTCGATGATCCCGGGCGCCGATTTCGACTGGTTCCCGCTGGAGAACCCGGGCATCGTGTCGATCCCGCTGGCGTTCGCGCTCGGCATCATCGGCACATTGACCTCGCGGGACACCGGCGACCCCGAACGGGCCGCGGAGATGGAGGTCCGCTCGCTGACCGGTGTGGGCGCGGAAAAGGCTGTGGTGCATTAAGGTTCGAATCGGACGAATCGGGTGCTGTCGGTGTCGCGATGTGACGCCGACAGCACCTTTTTTGCAGGTCACCCCCGGCGTTGAACTGGCTCTCAGCCGCGCACGCTAACCTGCACGGGCTGACAGGGGGGTACGCATGATTTCCGATCTCGCGGGGCGATTCCGCAGGCACGATCGACCGGTCCGACACCGGTCGTTGGCATTCTCGGTGCTCGGCCCGTGCGGCCTCTTCGCCGCCGGATTACTGGCCGAATACCTGCTGGGCGGGGTGAAGTACAGCTCGATCGGCGACACGATGAGCGTGTTGGCCTCGATCAAACAGACAGCGGTGGTGACGACGATCGGCTTCGTCTGGTGCAGCCTGTGCCAGATCATCACCGCCACGGGCCTCCCGGTGCGTCGCATCGCCCGCATCGCCCTGGCCGTGGCCGGGGTGTGCGGTCTGGTGGTGGCCGCATGCCCGGTGGGCGTCAACGCTTTTCCCGGAATGACGACCATTCATTTCGCGGCCGCCGCGATCGGGACCACGATTCTCGCCATCTGGCCGCTGCTCAGCGCGTCACGCGCACCCGGCACCCCACTGCCGTTCCGGCCCGTGGTGGCGACGATGGCGACGATCGCTCTCCTCGCCCTGCTGGCATGGCTGCTCTCCCAGTCGATCAACGGCAGCATGCTCGGGCTGGTCGAACGCCTGGCCGTCTACGGCGGTGTCACGTGGCCGGCGATCGCCACCTGGTGGGCATACCGGCATTACCGCGACGAAGGGCGGCTCCCGGCACGGGTCACCGGGGCTACCGAGGTGGCCGGGGCTGCCGAACCCGTCGGGGTTCAGCCGTCCTGAATCCGGGCGAACGGTTGCGCCGCCTCGATCTCGAAGGCCAACTCGAGCAGGGTGCGTTCGCGTCCGAGGTCGGCACTGAAATGCACACCGAGTGGTAGGCCGGCCGAGGTCTGCCCCATCGGCAGGCTGATGGCGGGCAACCCGGACGTGTTGTTGGCCGGGGTGAAAGCGACATAGCGGATGAGCCGGTCGAAGATCATGTCGAAGTCACCACCGGGATCGAGGTGGCCGATCCGCGGGGTCGTGTGACCCAGCGTCGGCGACATGATCAGGTCGAAACGGGCAAAAGCCCTTCGCAATTCGGTCGTGGCTCGTCGCAACCCGAGGATCGACGTCGGCGTCCGCCAGAATGCCCGACGGTATCGGCGGGCCAATCCACGCGTGAACGGGTCGAGTGCGTCGCGGTCGAATCCGGCCCCGACCACACGGGAACCGAAGGTGTCTACGGAGAAGGCCAGCATCGACCAGTAGTCGGTGAACTGCCGAACGAAGCGGACATCCACCGGGATGGGGATCTCCTCGACCTCGTGGCCGAGCGAGGTGAGCAGGGCGGTCGCCGCTTCGAGCGCGAACGCGGATTCGGGGTCGATCGGCGCGCCGGTGACCGTGTCCGTGATGAGGGCGATGCGCAGACGGCGCGCGGACGGCCCCTCGACGAGACCGACGAGCGGCAGGCCGGACGGTCGGCGGAACTTCTCCGCGTCGTCGATGAAATGTGCTGTGTCCCGGACGCTTCGACTGAGGATTCCGTCGGAGATGATGTCGATCGGCAAGATCTTGCCGGTCGCCGACGCCACGACCCTCCCCCGAGATGGCTTGAGGCCGACCAGACCGCAGGCTGCGGCGGGGATCCGGATCGACCCACCGCCGTCGTTGCCGTGGGCGATCGGCAACGCCCCGGACGCCACCAGAGCTGCCGACCCACCCGACGAAGCACCGCTGGAATAGTCCGTGTCCCAGGGGTTGCGGGTCGGCGCCCGATCGACGAACTCGGTGGTCGCGGTGAGCCCGAACGCGGGCATCGTCGAGGCACCCACGAGATTGATGCCCGTGGACAACAGCTGGTCGGTGAAACCGTCGTTGCCGGGAGCCGGGGTGGCCGGGACCGCTGCCGAACCGTTCCGTGTCGACAGACCGGCAAAGGCGGTGTTGTTCTTGATGATCGACGGGACCCCAGCGAACGACCCGGCCGGGAAGGAGTTGTCGGAGGCACGTTTCGCAGCCCGTTCACGATCATCGACGGCGACGGCGTTCAGGTGCCCATTGACCGCGTCGACACGGGTCAGCGCGGCCTCGAGCGCCTCGACCGCCGAGATCTCCCCCGAAGAGATCGCCGCCGCGACCGCGAGACCGTCGCGGTCGCCGAGCGCGTCGTCGCCGAATGCGTGCACATTCTTCATGGGGAGAGACTAGGCGGTGGGGCCGCTCCGTCCGGTCATCGACATGACGTCGTCGACCAGTCCGACGGCGAAATCCTGGTCGAGCGCCAGCCCGAAAACGGCTCGGTGATAGAGCGGCGCGATGACATGGTCGAGGACCTGGTTGACGCTCGGCGTGGACTCGGCACGCTCGCGCGCCCGTTCGATCATGACCACGGCCTGGTCGCGCCGGAATTCGAAGCACGGGCACTGCTCGATCAACCCGTCCCGAGCGGCCACCATCGCACGCAGATGCGCCCGGCGTGGCGGCGTACCGATGTCGCCGGCGATGGCCCGCACCCACACGGTCAGATCCGCCCGCAGATCCCCACGATCAGGGGCCGGTTCGTCGCGGGTCAGGACGTAGACGGCCACCTCCCCCAGCAGGGCGTCGACCGTGCCCCACCGGCGGTACACGCTGGTGGGATTCACTCCCGCCAGCTCGGACACCTGTGGGATGGTCATGCTGTTGCCGCGCCCCTGCTCGACGAGATCACCCACGGCGCGATACACCGCCCGCCGCACCCGCGCACTCCGACCACCCGGCCGCGCTCGGGCGGTTCCGTCCTCTGGTGTGGACACACTCGACATGGCGGCCATTATCGCAAAGACCATTGCATTAAGCACCCGAGTCCGGCTACATTCAGCGACAAACGCAGAGTCGGTTGCTTGTCGCGGGCGCGTGCCCGAGACGTCCGCAAAACCCCTCGACAAGGAGTAAGACAGTACCCATGCAGCTGAAATTCAGTCCCGAGGAAGAGGCCTTCCGCGAGGAGATCCGCAGCATCTTCGCCAAGGTCCCCGACGAGATCCGGCAGCGTTGCGAGGCGGGCCGCCTCAATTACCCCGACGACATGGTGACCACCACCCGCATCCTCAACGAGCACGGTGTGGCCACCCCCGGCTGGCCCGTGGAGTGGGGTGGCAAGGACTGGACCCCGATCCAGCAGCACATCTACCGCGAGGAGATGAGCCTCGCATTCGTGCCGGATCTGCTGCCGTTCAACGTCGGCATGATCGGGCCGGTCATCGCGCAGTTCGGTTCGCCGGAGATGAAGGAGCGGTTCCTCGCCAAGACCGCGAACCTCGACATCTGGTGGTGCCAGGGCTTCTCCGAGCCCGAGGCCGGTTCGGATCTCGCCTCCCTGAAGACCCGCGCGGTCCGCGACGGCGATCACTACGTCATCAACGGACAGAAGACGTGGACGACCCTCGGACAGTTCGCCGACTGGATCTTCTGCCTCGCCCGGACAAACCCGGACGTGAAGAAGCAGGCCGGCATCAGCATGTTCCTCTTCCCGATGGACACGCCGGGCGTCGAGCTGCGCCCGATCCAGCTCATCGACGGCGGCTTCGAGGTCAACGAGGTCTTCTTCAACGATGTTCGGGTCCCGGCCGAGAACCTCGTCGGCAACGAGAACGAAGGCTGGACCCAGGCCAAGTTCCTGCTCGGTAACGAGCGCAGCGGCATCGCCCGCGTCGGCTACACCAAGACCAAGTTGGCGCGTGCCAAGGAACTGGCCCGCGAGACCACCACCGCGAGCGGCGGCACCCTCCTGGAGGACCCGTTGTTCGCCGCGCGCCTGGCCGAGCTGGAGAACCAACTGCTCGCCCTCGAACTCACTCAGCTGCGCGTGGCCGCATCGTCGGCCGACGGCAAGCCCAACCCCGCGTCGTCGTTGCTGAAGCTGCGTGGCAGCCAGCTGCAGCAGGACGCCATGGAGTTGCTCGCCGACATCGCAGGCCCGGACTCGCTGCCGGTCGCCGGACTCGACTCGGCCGCCGGAAACGGTACCGCCGATGTGTCGTCGCCCGCGTGGGCACAGCTGAGCGTGCCGACCTACCTCAACTACCGCAAGGTCACCATCTACGGCGGTTCGTCGGAGGTCCAGCGACAGATCATCGACAAGGCCGTGCTGGGTCTCTAGATCCCGCGTCCTGCAACCACTTTCCGCCAGACACGAGAACACAGGGATCATGGATTTCGAACTTTCCGACGAACAGTCGATGTTGCGCGACACCGTTCGCGAGGTACTGACCAAGAAATACGACGTGGAGACCGTGCGTGCGGTCACCGACACCGAGCTGGGCTGGGACAAGGCGGTGTGGAAGTCGTTGGCCGACATCGGCATCCTCGGCCTGACCTTCCCGGAGGACGACGGCGGCATGGGTGCCGGACCGGTCGAGTTCGCCAGCGTC
This sequence comes from Gordonia sp. CPCC 206044, assembly GCF_048537895.1. Lineage (NCBI taxonomy): Bacteria > Bacillati > Actinomycetota > Actinomycetes > Mycobacteriales > Gordoniaceae > Gordonia > Gordonia sp. CPCC 206044. Next base: position 361,830 of record NZ_JBCLVL010000001.1, on the reverse strand, counting down.
ATGACCGAGTTGGGCCGCGCCCTTGCACCCGAGCCCTACCTGGATTCCGTGCTGGTGCCGGGATCATTGGTGGCGGCAACCGCCGACGCGCAGACCCGGGCCGAACTCCTCGGTGGACTCGCCTCGGGCGAGTTACTGATGGCGTTCGCCCACCTCGAGGCCGGCGACCGCTGGCCGTCGGCCAAGGTGGCCACCACCGCCACCGGCGACAAGCTGACCGGAACCAAAACACTGGTCGGACATGGTGATTGCGCCGACAAGCTGATCGTGTCGGCACGCACCGACGACGGCATCGGACTGTTCCTGGTCGATGCGGACGCAGCCGGCGTGACGCGCACCCCGTACCGCACGCACGACCGACGTCGTGGCGCGCAGATCGAGTTCGCCGATGCGCAGGCCACCCGTCTCGGCAGTGGCGATGCGTCGTCGGTCATCGCCGATGCCGAGGTGGGGATCCAGACAGCTCTGTGCGCCGAGGCACTCGGTGCGATGGAGCGCGCCCTGGAACTCACCGTCGAATACCTGAAGACGCGCAAGCAGTTCGGGGTGACGCTGTCGACGTTCCAGACGCTCACGCAGCGTGCCGCGGACATGTACGTGCAGTTGGAGCTGGCGCGGTCGATGAGCCTGTATGCGACGACCTCGCTCGCCGACGGAGTCTGCGACCCCGTCGTCGCGTCGCGGGCCAAGCTGCAGATCACCACGTCTGCCCGGCTCATCGGTCAGGAGGCCGTGCAGATGCACGGCGGTATCGGTATGACCGCGGAGTACCCGGTCGGGCACTACCTGAGCCGGCTGACCGCCATCGGCCACACCCTCGGCGGCACACAGGACCACCTGTCGTCGCTGGCCGGCAAGGTCGGCGAGTACGACATGCTCACCGTCGGCTGACACTCTCTCTCCCGCTCGCGACAGCAACCAGAAATCACGCGAGAGCAACCGAGAATCCCGCGACAGCAACCAGATTCGCACCGAGAGCACCCACCATCCTCAGGATCTCCCGAGGGCGGTCGGGTGCTCTCGGCGTTGTGATGGTTGCTGTCGGCGGGAAAGCGGTTGCTGTCGGTGACGTGGCGGTTGCTGTCGGCGGGAAGGTGGTTGCTGTCGGTGACGTGGCGGTTGCTGTCGGCGGGAAAGCGGTTGCTGTCGGTGACGTGGCGGTTGCTGTCGGCAGTCACGCCGTCGGCGTCAGACCCCATGCCTCCGCGAGGAGGGCGTGGGAACGCTTCCGGTCGTCGAAGTCGTGGGTGACGCTGGTGACGACCAACTCGTCGGCGCCGGTGACACGAGCAAGCGTCTCCAGACCCTGCACCACCGCGCCCGGGGCGCCGACGAACTGGGTTCTGATCCGGTCGTCGACGACGCGGCGCTCCTGCTCGGTCAGCGGGGGCGTCGTCGCCGGATCCCGATACTCCGACGCTCCGTGACCGCTGCGGATGTCATACACCCAGTGCCCGTACGTGGAGGCGAGGTGACGGGCCTCCGAATCGTCGTCGGCGACGACGACATCGGCCGATACGACGACATACGGTTGCCCCAGGAACTCCGACGGCCGAAACGCCGCCCGGTAGGCCTCGACCGCCTCGAGCACCGTCGACGGACTGACGTGATAATTGGCCACGAACGGCAGCCCGTTCTCCCCGGCCACCTGGGCGCTCTGCCCTTTGCTGCTGCCGAAGATCCACACGTCGACGTCGGCCCCCTCGCCCGGAACGGTCCGCACCTCGACGTCATCGATGTGAAAACCGCCGTGTAGCAACGCGAGTACGTCGTCGACGGCGTCGGCGAAATCGGGTTGCCGCGCGCCCTCGAACTCCAGCGCCCGACTCATCGTCTGCAGCCGCGGCGACGTGAGCAGGCCCTCGATCGGGAACGGCTCCGGGATGAGGAGGCCGTCGACCCACTGTTCGGGCCGCTGCTCGGTGACGCGACGGCCTGCGGCCAACGCCGACAATGCTTCCGTACGGCGCTGTCCGGACCGGCCGAGCCCGAGGTCGAGCCGTCCGGGGTGCAGCGCGTCGACGGTGCCGAAAGCCTCCACCACCGACGCCGCGGTGTGATGACCGATCTGTACTGCGGCACTGCCCACCCGGATATGGTCGGTCGCGGCGGCGACCAGGGCGATCAGCGTCGTCGTCGACGCGCTCGCGACCGCGACGAAATGGTGTTCGGCCAGCCAGTAGCGCCGATATCCCAGCTCCTCGGCCAGCCGCGCGAGTTCCACCGTGCGCCGGATGGCGGTTGCGGCGTCGGTCCCGGCACTGATCGGCGCCAGGTCGAGCACCGACAGGGGGATGCGGTGCGTGTCCTCGAAGCGGGTCATGATGGCGCCCGAACGTCGAGCCGATGTATATGGGTGGTCGTTGTCGCGCCGTACTCCCCTGCGCCACAGCCACATCTGGTTCCCGGACACAGGTCCGTGGCGAAGGCGGCCTCCGGAACGAGTCCGGTCACCGCCTGGAGCAGATGCCGATGCTCCGTCTCGAGCATCCGGGTCAGCCACGACATGACCACGCTCCTCCCGAAATGATTGCGATGCCGATCATCCAGTAAGCCCGACTGCCCGGCGATTGGCGAGAGTTGCACTCACGCTGATCGATTCCGCCGACTTCGGACCAGATCCGGACGCTGCGGGCGTTGTGCAGGGTGAACGCCGGACACCAGTCGACGAGGAGCTGACCACATGACCGCATCGGGTCCACCGCATCTGGCCGTCGCCCTGTCCGGGGCGGGTTGGCATCCCCTCGCCTGGCGCGAACCCGACGCCCGGCCCGCCGAACTGCTCTCCGCCAGATACTGGATCGATGTCGTCGGCGCCGCCGATCGCGCCGGGATCGAGCTGATCACCATCGCCGACACACTGCGCAGGAGACCTCCGACGACGGATGGGATCGACCGTCCGATCTCCGATCTGGCTGCCGGACATCTTGATTCGACGCTGATTGCAGCACGGGTGGCGCCGACGACACGGTTCGCCGGTATCGCTCCGAGTATCGTGGCCACGCACACCGAGCCGTTCCACACGGCGAAGGCCATCGCCACCCTCGATTTCGTCTCTCACGGCCGGGCGGGGGTGATCGTGGACGTCGCCGGGAGCGCTCCCGACGCCCGACTGTTCGGTCGGCGGACGCTGCCGGCCGATGCCCGGGTACGCGACGCCGAGTTGTTCGACGAGGCCGCCGACTATGTCGAGGTGCTGCGACGGCTCTGGGACAGTTGGGAGGACGACGCCGAGATCCGTGACGTGGCAACCGGCCGGTTCGTCGACCGCGACAAGCTGCACTACATCGACTTCGCAGGCAAGTACTTCTCTGTGCGCGGGCCGTCGATCACCCCACGGCCACCCCAGGGTCAGCCCATCGTCGCGGTCACCGCCGCAGGCACCGAGGCGGTCGGCTTCGCGGGCGCAGCGGCCGACATCGCCTTCACGGGCGCCCACGACCCGGCGTCGGCGGCACAGGCCGCAGGCGACTTACGCCGCGCCCGTGACGCTGCGGGCCGGGCGGCAGAGCCACTGCACGTCTTCGCCGATGTCCTCGTCCACCTCGATGACCGCGCTGCCGCGGCGCAGGATCGGCGCACACGGCTCGATGACCTGCTCGGAACGCCGTACACCGGTGGCGTTCCGGTCTTCTCGGGTACAGCCGAATCGCTGGCCGACCTGGTCGTGGCACTCACCGAGCCTGGCACAGGTGTCACGGGAGTTCGCTTGCGGCCCGCCACGATTCCGCACGACCTCGACCAGATCACACGGCACCTCATACCAGAACTGCAGCGCCGCAAACTCTTCCGGACACCGGATGGACCGACGTCGTTACGCGGCCGGCTCGGGCTCGCCACCCCGATCAGTCGCTACGCCCCGGCAACCGCAGGAGCCGGCCGATGACCGAGACCAAACAGGTTCACCTCGCCGCCCACTTCCCCGGTGTCAACAACACCACCGTGTGGAGCGATCCCCGCGCGGGCAGCCACATCGAGTTCGAGTCGTTCGTCCATTTCGCGCAGACCGCTGAACGTGGACTCTTCGACTTCCTGTTCCTCGCCGAGGGGCTGCGTCTACGGGAGCAGAACGGTCACATCTACGACCTCGACGTCGTCGGGCGGCCCGACACGTTCACCATCCTCTCGGCACTGGCCGCGGTGACCGAGCATCTGGGCCTGGCGGGCACGATCAACTCGACGTTCAACGAACCGGTCGAGGTGGCCAGACAGTTCGCCAGCCTCGACCATCTGTCCGACGGACGTGCGGCCTGGAACGTCGTGACGTCGTGGGACGAGTTCACCGGCGAGAATTTTCGTCGTGGCGGCTATCTCCCGTCCGATCAGCGCTATGTGCGGGCGCGCCAGTTCCTCGAAGTGGCCCTGGAACTCTGGGATTCCTGGCGCGATGACGACATCGTCGCCGACAAGGTGTCCGGGCGGTTCCTTGGCCGCGACGACGCCGGAACCTTCTGGCACACCGACAGCCAGTTCGACATCTCCGGGAACTTCGCGGTGCCGCGCAGTCCGCAAGGGCGGCCGGTCATCTTCCAGGCCGGGGATTCCGACGACGGACGAGAGTTCGCCGCGGCGCGCGCCGACGCGATCTTCTCGCGGCACTCCAAGCTCGACGAAGGCCGTGCGTTCTATGCCGACGTCAAGGGCCGTCTGGCCGCGCACGGTCGTCGACGCGAGGAACTGCTGATCTTGCCCGCGGCGACGTTCGTACTCGGCGACACCGACACCGAGGCCGCCGAGATCGCACACGAGGTGCGGCTGGCCCAGGTGAGCGGTCAGACCGCGATCAAGTTCCTCGAACAACTGTGGAATCGGGATCTCTCCGACCACGACCCCGACGGTCCGTTGCCCGTCGTCGACCCGATACCGGGCGAGAACACCGTGAGCAAGGGACGGGCAAGTGTGCGCCTGCACCGCGACCCGCGTGACGTGGCCAAGCAGTGGCGCGCACTCGCCGAGTCCCGGAACCTGACCACCCGCGAACTGATCATCGAGGTCACCGGTCGACAGGCGTTCGTCGGGTCGCCGGCTACGGTGGCCCACGAGATCAACGCGCTGGTGCAGGCCGATGCCAGCGACGGTTTCATCCTGGTCCCACATCTGACACCGGGCGGTCTCGACCGCTTCGTCACCGACGTCGTACCGATCCTGCAGGACCTCGGCGTCTACCGGAGCGCATACCCCGGCCGCACGCTGCGGGAGAACCTCGGGCTCGGCGCGCCACATCGAACAAACGCGCCGGTCGGGCACGCCTGATCGCTACTGTTTCTCCCAGAGGAGCACGGTCACCGACGGGAGAGACGATGGACCACTTGCGCGACAACATCGGCGACGCCGCGGCGTACGGCATCGTCGGGATCGTGTTGCTCGTGGTCGGGTTCCTGGCTCTCGACCTCGTCACACCGGGCCGGCTGCGGAACCTGATCTGGTTGGAGCACAACCGCAATGCGGTCATGTTGGCCACGGCGCAGGTGATCGGCCTGTCGATCGTGATGGTCGCGGGCATCCGGGACTCGTTCACCCTGGAGTTGTGGCGCGGGGTGCTCTACACCGCGATCTACGCGGTGCTGGCCATCGCGGTGATGATGTGGTCGTTCGTGCTCATCGACTGGCTCACCCCCGGCAAGCTCGGAACCCTGTTGCTCGACGACGACGAGCATCCGGCCGGGTGGATCTGTGGGGCCGTGTTCATCGGCGTCGGGGCAGTGATCGGTTCGGCGATCGGCTTCTGACCGGCGGCTGGGCCTGTCCCGTCGCTATTGACGGTCAGACAACAAGCCCATAGGGTCGCCAGGAATCTTGTCGAACGACACCGAGGGGACCCACCATGGCCGCGCCGCTGATCACCCAATCCATCGAGATCGACGCCTCCGCAGAGGCCGTGTGGGCGGTCGTCTCCGACCTGCGCCGGATGGGCGAGTGGAGCCCCCAGTGCAAGAAGATGATCATCCGCAACGGCCCGGTCGGGTTGGGCACGCGGACCATCAACATCAACCGCCGCGGTCCGTTGATCTGGCCGACGACCGCCAAGGTCGTCCGCTTCTCACCGACCCGCGAGTTGGCCTTCCGCGTCGCCGAGAACCACACCGTGTGGAGCTACACCATCGAGCCGAACGGTTCGGGCGTGACCGTCACCGAAAAGCGCGAGGTTCCCGAAGGGAAGACCACCAAGGTGTCGTCGGTGCTCGTGGACAAGTTCATGGGCGGTACCACCAATTTCGAGGCGGAACTCAAGCTGGGCATGGCCGAGACGCTGGACAAGATCAAGCGCGCCGCCGAGTCGTCGGGCGCACGAGCAGCCTGATCCCCTGACATAGCCGACACCGCTCGAGGGTCCACGGCTGCATCTGGCAGCCAGACCTCGGGACAGGTGGCGGCCATGTCGGCGACGGCATCACCTGCCGGCACCCGGCCTAGCGCACAGCGAGCTTCTCCATCAGCATGGGCAGGTCGGCGATCGAGTCGATGACGTGGTCGGGTACCGGCCCGAACTCGTCGCGCTGCAGATCGCGCAGCGCCTCCTCGCGGAACTTCCCGGTGCGCACCAGCACGCCGACGAGGGCGGCGGCCTGGGCACCGAGGACGTCATTGTGCATGTCGTCGCCGACCATGACCACCTGCGTCGGCTCGAGTTGCAGAATCTCGACGGCCGCACGGAATCCGAGCGGCGACGGCTTGCCGATCGCGCGGATCTTGCGCCCCGCGGCCTTCTCCAGACCCTCGAGATACACGCCGGTGTCGATACTCAGCCCGTGCGCGGTCGACCACGTCATCGATCGGTGCATCGCGATCACCGGGACGCCGGCGACCATCAACTCCAGCACGGTCGAGAGCGCCTCGTGGGTGAACACCGGTCCGGCGCCACCGAGCACCACGACCTGTGCGCGGGACGGGTCGTCGGTGGTCTCGACCCCGGTCATGTCCTCGACGATCGGTCCCTGGTTGAGCACCCACACCCGTTTACCGGGGTGATGGGCGGCGAGATATTCGGCGGTCAACTTGGCCGCGGTGAGGATTTCGTCGGGTTCGACGGCGAACCCACAATCGGTGAGCAGCGAGGCGATCTCACCCCGCGAACGCGATGTCGTATTGGTGAGGAACATCCGCGGGTAGCCCTGCTCGGCCAGCGTTTCGACGGCCTGCACGGCCCCGGGAAGTGCCTTCCACGAGGTGACCATCACCCCGTCGATGTCGAGCAGCAGGCCGAGCGTCATGACCAGAAATCTAGTCCGCCCCGCCGCGCGCTGCACGGGGGACGGCGCGCAGATGGCATGCTGAGCGGATGCGATCGGTGTCCGACCACCAGACTGTCGTCGCCGCGTTGTTCGGCGAGCCCGCAACCGTCACCGTGCCGGTGGCCGACGCACACGGATCGGTCCTGGTCACCGACGTCGTGGCTCCGATCGGGCTGCCCGGCTTCGACAACTCGGCCATGGATGGCTATGCCGTTCGATCCGACGAGATTTCCACTGCCACAAGCGAATCCCCAATCCGACTACCGGTCGCCGAGGACATCCCGGCCGGCCGCACCGACGAGCTGACGTTGGCACCCGGCACGGCACACCGGATCATGACCGGTTCGCCGGTGCCCGGCGGCGCCGACGCGATCGTCCCGGTGGAACAGACCGACGGAGGGGTCTCGATCGTGCAGATCCGCGCGTCGGTGCCGGCGGGCAAACACATTCGGGCCGCGGGTTCGGACATCGAGGCCGGTCAGACCGCCATGCGCGCGGGCACCCGGCTCGGCGCCCCGCAGATCGGTCTGCTCGCCGCGCTCGGCATCACCGACGTCGCGGTGGCATCACGGCTACGGGTGGTGGTGTTGTCCACCGGCTCCGAACTCGTCACGCCCGGAACACCGTTGCAGCACGGGCAGATCTACGAATCCAACGGTCCGATGCTGACCGCGGCCGCAACCGAGGCGGGCGCCGAGGCACGCCACCTGCACTACGTCACCGACGATGTCGCCGCCTTCCGCGCCCGACTCGACGAGATCAGCGACGAGGCAGATCTGATCATCACCTCCGGCGGGGTCAGCGCCGGCGCGTTCGAGGTGGTCAAGGATGCCCTCGCACAGTCCGACGACGTGCAGTTCGTCAAGGTGGCGATGCAGCCCGGCATGCCGCAGGGGTGCGGGCATTACCCGAGCCCCCGCGGCCGTCGGGTGCCGATCGTCACATTGCCCGGTAACCCGGTCAGTTCGCTGGTCTCCTTCGAGATCTTCATCCGGCCACCGCTGCGTGCCGCGATGGGGCTGCCTCCCCACCGCGAGCAGACCACCGCGCGGCTGCGGTCGGACGTGCGGTCGCCGGCGGGTAAACGGCAGTTTCTGCGCGGTGAGTTGCGACGAACCGACGATCCCGACGGAATCCTCGAGGTCGACCCCATCGGCCCGCCTGCCTCGCACCATCTGCGGTACCTTGCCCGTGCCGACGCACTCATCGACATCGCAGCCGATGTCGACACCGTCCCCGCCGGCACGCCGGTGCGGGTCCTCGTGCTCTGACGGTCCGCTGATCCGCGCACCGACGATCCGAGGGCGTCACCGATCAACGCTTAAGCTGAAGCGAACGCACGAGAAACGGCAACAGGAGGTAGATGGTGGCCAGGCGGCCGCGTCCGGAGGGCTCTGCGAGCGGAGCGGGACACCTCCTCGAGCTGGCGCGCGAGACCATACCTCCCATCCATCCCGCGGGAATCCCGTTCGTCGCGGGACCGGCGGTGGTGGCACTGCTCGGGCGACGTCATCCGTGGATCGCCCGTCCCGCGGCGGTGACGGCCGGGGCCTGTGCCGCGTTCTTCCGGCATCCCCGGCGGGTGCCACCGATCGAGCCGGGCATCGTCGTCGCACCGGCCGACGGCACCATCTCGCTCGTCGACGAGGCAACCCCGCCGCCCGAATCCGGTCTGGGCTGCGAGCCGATGCCGCGCATCTCGACCTTCCTGTCGATCTTCGACGTGCACGTCCAGCGAGTCCCGGTCAGCGGCACGGTCAGCACGGTGACCCACACGCCGGGCTCCTTCGTGTCCGCCGATCTCCCGGAGGCCAGCAGCGTCAACGAACGCACCACGATGACGCTGCGGTGTCCGACCGGCCGCGCCGACGTCCACGACGTCGCCGTGGTGCAGATCGCCGGTCTGATCGCCCGGCGCATCGTCTGTGAGCCCGTCGTCGGCGACGAGCTCACCGTCGGCGACACTTACGGGCTGATCCGATTCGGCTCGCGTGTCGACGTCTACCTGCCCCGGGGCACCGTCCCGCAGGTCCGGGTCGGACAGCGCGCAGTGGGTGCCGAAACCGTCTTCGCGACACTGACCTGATCGATGCCGACACAGCGCAGACACGACCGGTCGACCTCGCACCGCACCCCGACCACCCACGCCACACGCAGTCCGAGCCGCACCACGAAGGCGACGGCACCACCTCAGCCCGAACGCACCCGATTCTCCCGTCAGGCGGCGGCCGGACGGCTGTTCGTGCCGTCGGCACTGACAGTGCTGGCCATCTGTGCCGGGCTCACCGCCATCCGCGTCGCGGGGACCGGCGACATCGACGCCGCGATGGGACTCGTCGTCGCGGCCGCACTGCTCGACGGCATCGACGGTCGGGTCGCCCGGATGATGGGCGCCACCACCCGCATCGGCGCCGAGATCGACTCGCTCGCCGACGCCATCAACTTCGGTGTCGTCCCGGGCCTCATCGTCTATCTCCATCTGATGAACGGCGCCGACATCGGCTGGGTGCTGACGCTGGTCTACTGCTGCGCGATCGTGCTGCGGCTGGCCCGGTTCAACACGTTGCTCGACGACGACGAGGCACCCGGGTACACACGTGACTTCTTCGTCGGTGTCCCTGCCCCCGCGACCGCGATCATCGCCCTGCTTCCCGTCGGGTTGTCCCAACAGTTCGGCGACGGCTGGTGGACGTCGCCGACCGCGGTCGGGGCCTGGTTGGTCTTTTCCGCGCTGCTCGCGGTGAGTCGAGTCCCGACCGCGTCGTTCAAGACGACATCCGTGCCGCCGCGCGCCCTGGCTGGGCTGTTGGTGGTGGTCGCGATCGGCGCGGCTCTGCTGCTCACGTTCCCGTACGTGCTGATGATGATCCTGATCGGCGCGTATCTGCTCCACATCCCGTTCGCCTGGCGCAACCAGCGATGGGTGGCCTCGCGTCCCGAGCATTGGGAGGATCGCCCGGCCGAGCGTCGCGCGCAGCGTCGGGCGATCGCCCGTGCCCAGCCGGGTCGTCGGCGCCGACTGCCCGGCCCGGGCCGGTCCCAGGCACGGCTCGGCCTCCGCCGACCGACCGCGGCTCCTTCTTCGGATGCCGCCGCCGCGACGGCCACTTCCTCGGAGGTCCCTGACTCGGAGCCCCCTCACTCAGAACCTCTGCCCGAGGCCGGTCCGATCACCGAACCACCCGCATCGTCGACGGAGGATTCCCCCGGATGACCGGCCCCCTGCAGCTCACCCTGACCGCACGCGTGAATCCGTCGGCCACCGAGTCGCGGCGCGGAATCGTCCGCGTCCATCCCGAGGTGCTCGCCGCACTCGGCCTGCGGGAGTGGGACGCGGTGGCGATCACCGGTGCGCGCGTCACCGCGGCGGTCATCGCCGCCGCCGGCAGTTCGACACCCACCGGGACCGCGCTGCTCGACGACATCACCTTCGCCAACGCAGGCATCACGGAGAACGCTGCGGTGGTGTTGGCCCCCGTCCGTGTGCACGGTGCGACGCGGATCGTGGTGGCGGGCTCGGCACAGGCCGGCGGCTCCGTCGACGAGACCACGTTGCGCCGGGCCCTGCTCGGCAAGGTCGTGTCCGTCGGCGACTCCGTCTCCCTGCTGCCGCGCGACCTCGGACCCGAGTTCGCGGCAGGCGCGGCCACCCGGGCTCTCGCGGTGTCGGTGGGCATCACCTGGACCAGCGAACTGCTCACCGTCACCGCCACCGAGCCCGCAGGCCCTGTCAGCGTGCAGACCAACACCGCGGTCCTCTGGGCCGGAACCGACGGCCGGGTCGGTGTGCCGGGCGCGTCGTCGGCGCCGACGCCCCCGCCGTCGACGGCGATGGGCTTCGCGGCGTCCGCATCGGTGCCGCCGCCGCCCGCGACGGACAGCACCCGCACGAGCCCCGGAGTGACCACCAACGGATCGTCGACGGCAGGCGCGGTGCGGCCGGTGTCCACGCTCGTCGGCGTGGACGCGCAGGTCGCCAAGCTCACCGAATGGCTCTCGATCACGCTGGACGAGCCCGAGGTGCTGCGCACCCTGGGTGCCGCGCCCCGCCTCGGTGTGCTGATCACCGGCCCGGCAGGTGGTGGCAAGGCGACCCTGGCGCGTTCGGTGTGCGCGGGCCGGCCGCTGCGGATCGTCGACGGCCCGACGGTCGGGGCGCTCGAGGCCGACGCACGACTCGCCGCGGTCCGTTCGGCCATCGCCGACCTCCGACGCGACCGGGGTGGCGTGCTGGTGATCACCGACGTCGACGCCCTGCTGCCGGCGCCCCGAGAGAACGCGGCACCAGAGCCGGTGTCCACGCTGATCCTCGACGAATTGCGCTCCTGCATCGCCGATGGCACCGCCCAGAACGGATCCGAGGGCGAGTCGGTGGCGCTGATCGCGACGACCGCCGAACCGGTGCGCCTCGACAGTCGACTGCGGGATCCGTCGCTCTGCGATCGAGAGCTCATCGTCGGGTTGCCGGACGCCGCGACACGAGCACGCCTGCTGGGCGTGATCCTCACCGACGTGCCCGCCGACGGTCATCTCGATCTCGACGCCGTCGGCGCACGGACCCCAGGATTCGTCGCAGGCGATCTGGCGGCGCTGGCGCGGGAGGCGGCGTTGCGGGCGGCCGCTCGCTTCACCGGGAACGGGTCGTCGGAGTCCGCCGACAAACCGCCGATCGCGTTGCGCACCGACGACCTGCTCGGCGCCCTCGAGGTGATCCGCCCGGTGTCGCGGATGGATTCGCCGGAGGTGACGCTCGGATCCATCACGCTCGACGAGGTCGGGGACATGGTCGAAACGAAACAGGCGCTCACCGAAGCCGTCCTGTGGCCACTGCAGCACCCCGACACGTTCACCCGGCTCGGTGTCGACCCGCCGCGCGGCGTGCTCCTGTTCGGCCCGCCGGGATGCGGCAAGACATTCGTGGTGCGCGCACTCGCCGCGTCGGGGCGCCTGTCGGTGCACACCGTCAAAGGCGCCGAACTGATGGACAAATGGGTCGGATCGTCGGAGAAGGCCGTGCGCGACCTCTTCGAACGGGCACGCGAGTCGGTACCCTCGCTGATCTTCCTCGACGAAGTCGACGCGCTGGCGCCGCGTCGCGGCCAGTCGTCGGATTCCGGGGTGGCTGACCGGGTGGTGGCCGCATTGCTGACCGAACTCGACGGCGTCGAGCCGCTGCAGGATGTCGTCGTGCTGGGCGCGACGAACCGTCCCGATCTCATCGATCCGGCATTGCTACGCCCCGGCAGACTCGAACGACTCGTCTTCGTGCCACCGCCGGACGCGCAGGCGCGCGCCGACATCCTGCGCGCCTCGGGGCGCAACGTACCGCTGGCCGATGGGGTCGAGCTCGACGACCTGGCCGCCGGCCTCGAGGGATACTCTGCCGCCGACTGCTCGGCCCTGCTGCGCGAAGCCGCGTTGTCGGCGATGCGCCGCGACATCGATGCAGCGACCGTCGGACCCGACGACATAGCCGATGCGCGGTCACGAGTGCGTCCGTCGCTCGACGCCGCGCAGGTCGAGAATCTGCGCGCCTACGCCGAGCGACGGCTGGACTGAGGGGCTGCCGGTCGCGTTACGCCCCGGCGGAACCCTGCGGTGCGGCCGTCTGCCCCGGGTTCTGCTGGGTCTGCCCCTGCTGACCGGGGACCTGACCCTGCTGGCCGGGCATCTGTCCCTGCTGATCCGGCACCTGGCCCGTGCCACCCTGACCCGGCATCGGCATCTGGCCCATGCCACCCTGGCCTCCCGGCATCGGCATCTGACCCATGCCACCCTGGCCACCGGGCATCGGCATCTGACCCATTCCGCCCTGACCACCCGATCCCATGGCGCCGCCCGGCCCCATGCCGCCACCCTGCATGTTCATCCCGGGTCCCTGATCCGACGACGAGCCGGAATCGCCGACGACGTAGCCGACGCCGAATCCGATCAGTGCGAACACCACGGCGATCCCGATGCCTCCGGCGATCACCGCGTTGCGCACCTTGTCGGTGACGCCGTTGCCGGTCTCGGCCACCGGCTGCGGTGTGATGGGTTCGGTCGGCGCGTGCTCGTCTATCCGCTGCTCCGACGGGTCGCTGGTCTGGGGCTCGGCCATGGTCGTGCCCTGAGGTGTGGACATCGGTGTCACTCGCTTTCTACGAACGAAAATGTGAGTTCCACCGTGCTGACGGCACCTGGCCGATTTCTGCCGCGGGACTGTCAGTTGTCTGTGAATCGGACGAAACGGTCGAGACCTGCGACCCGACCGCACGGTCGAGAGCTGTGACCCGACGGCTCAGACGCTGACCTGATAGAACACCGACGCTCCGCCGCCTGCGGCTCCTGCAGCTGTCCCGACCTGTACCCAGTAGGTGGTGCCGCCTTTCGCCGCGGACAGGATCACCACCTGCTGACCTCCGTCGCCGCTGCGCTGCGACTCGGTGTAGCCGTCGTCGGTGAGTGTCTTCACCGCAGCATCGAGGACGTTGCCGTCCTCACGCGCGCCCTGCACCGTCACCGACCATCCGTCGGCGCGATTACCGTCGGCCGACAACACCGTCCCGTCGACGATTGGAACCTGCTCGACCGGAAAGTCTTTCGGGAGGTCAGCGCCGCGCGGAGGGTCGTCCTGTGCTGTTCCGCATGCGGCCACGAGCACGGTCATCACCAGCAGCGCGAGGAGCAGCCGGGCAAGCCGAGCGAAGCGAGACATGCCCGCAACGGTAAAGTAGGCATCACGGGCATTGCCCGTGACACCCCGCCCGACCACGAAAGACGGTGTGCCCACTTGATCTCTGTGCTTGCTGCGCTCGCGCTCTGTGCGCTGCTCGCACCCCCCGTGATCAAGTGGCTGGGCACCCCTGGCTTCTACGTCCTCGCGCTCGCGCCGGCCGGTGGGCTGGTCTGGGTCATCCTCAACTGGCCCCAGCAGGGAGCGACGCCCAGGGTCGAGACGATCGAATGGGTGCCGGTCCTCCAGATGGACATCGTCACCCGTTTCGACACCCTGAGCGCGATCCTCTCGGTCCTCATCCTGGGCGTCGGTGCCCTGGTGCTCTGCTATTGCGCCCACTACTTCGACGACGCCCGACCGCGGGTCGCTGTGTTCGGCGGCGAGATGATCGCCTTCGCCGCGGCCATGTTCGGCCTGGTCATCAGCGACAACATGCTGGTCATGTACGTGTTCTGGGAACTGACGACGGTCTTGTCGTTCATGCTCGTCGGTTTCTATCGGATTCGTGCGACCGCCCGCCGCGCGGCCACCCAGGCGCTGCTGGTCACCACGGCCGGCGGGCTGGCCATGCTGGTCGGCATCGTCATGCTGGGTGAACGGACCGGCAGCTACCTGCTCTCGGATCTGCTGGCGAATCCGCCTGCCTCGGGCGTCTTCGTCGACTGCGCGGTGGTCCTGCTCCTCATCGGTGCCCTCAGCAAATCGGCCATCGTCCCGTTCCACTTCTGGCTGCCGGGCGCGATGGCCGCCCCCACGCCGGTCAGCGCCTACCTGCACGCGGCAGCCATGGTGAAGGCGGGCATCTACCTGATCGGTCGTCTCGCGCCCGCGTTCTCGACCACCCCGAGCTGGCACATCTCGGTGGTCGTCCTCGGCATGATCACCATGGTCATCGGCGGCTGGCGCTCGCTGCGCGAACTCGATCTCAAACTCATCCTCGCGTTCGGCACGGTGTCGCAGCTCGGGTTCATGGCGGTCCTGCTGGGCATCGGCGACAGCAACGTCGCCATGGCCGGCCTCACCATGCTCATCGCGCACGCCCTGTTCAAGGCATCACTGTTCATGGTGGTCGGCATCATCGACCACGCCACCGGTACCCGCGACATCCGACGACTCGCACGTCTCGGACATCGTGCGCCCGTCCTCGCATTGACCGCGGCGGTGGCCGGCGCCAGCATGGCCGGACTGCCGTTCACGATCGGCTTCGTCGGCAAGGAGACCGCCTTCGGTTCGGTCTGGAACAGCGGGGCCTATCAGGTCTGGCAATCCGAGGTCATCGACATCGTGCTGTTGGTGGGCTCGATCATCACGTTCGCCTACACCTGCCGATTCCTGTGGGGCGCGTTCGGGCGCAAGGTGCGGACCACGCCCAGCCCGGCGGTGGCCAAGATGCACTCGCCGACACCGATGTTCCTGGCCGCGCCGGTCCTGCTGGCGGTTGCCGGAGTCGTCGCCGGACTGCTCAGCCCATTGATCGGCGACGTGTTCGAACCGTATGCGCAGACGCTGCCCGGCTATGGGCACGAGCTCGAACACCTGGCCATGTGGCACGGACTCGGACTGCCCGTCTACTTCTCCATCATCGTCGTGGTCGGCGGTGCGGCACTGTTCCTGGTCATCCGTCGCCTGCGCGACGTGCTGTTCCGCTACCGTCCGATCCTCAACGCCGACCGCATCTACGACGCGACACTGCGCGGTGCCGACACCCTGTCGCTCATGCTGACCCGCAACACCCAGCGCGGCTCGCTGCCGATCACCCAGGGCGTCATCCTGTCGACGGCCATCCTGTTGCCGGTCGCGGTGCTGTTCTGGGGTGCCCGCAGCCGAGTGGAGGTCGCCGGTTTCGACTCGATGATCCAGTTGGTGATCGGCGGCATCCTCGTCGCCGCCGCGCTGGCCACCACGGTCATGCGCAACCGACTCGCGGCCACCCTCGTCGTCGGCATCACCGGCTACGGCACCGGCATGCTGTTCGCGCTCTACGGCGCACCGGACCTGGCGCTGACCCAGTTCCTGGTCGAGACGCTGACGCTGGTCATCTTCGTTCTCGTGCTGCGCAAGCTGCCCGCCGAGCCCGAACCTCGCCACGCCACCGGCTTCCGTGCGCTGCGGGCCCTGATCGGCATCGCCTTCGGCGCCGCGCTCGTCGCCATCGGCCTGTTCGCCGCGGCAGCACGCTCCGAGCAGCCGCTGCACATCGACCTCCCGGAGGCCGCCTACAAGTTCGGCCACGGCGCGAACGCCGTGAACGTCCTGCTCGTCGACATCCGCGCCTGGGACACACTCGGCGAGGTCTCGGTGCTCATCGTCGCCGCCACCGGTGTCGCGTCGATGGTGTTCCGCAACCGACGCTTCGGCGCGGCGCCTCGCGTCGCCGACGCGGCCCGCCTGCAAGCCGGCATCAACGGCGACGACGACCCGATCCCGCCCGATCGCACCACCTGGCTGCTGGGCAGCGACTTCCGTGACCCGCGCCATCGGTCGATGGTTCTGGAGGCCACCACGCGCCTGATCTTCCCGACGATGGTGGTCCTGTCGGTCTACTTCTTCTACGCGGGCCACAACGCACCCGGCGGCGGATTCGCCGGCGGCCTGACCATGGGCCTGGCACTCGTGCTGCGCTATCTGGCCGGTGGGCGCTACGAACTCGGTGAGGCGTTGCCGATCGAGCCGGGCCGCATCCTCGGCGCCGGACTCACCATCTCCGCGGTGACCGCGGTGGTGTCGCTGTTCCTCGGTGCGCCCGCACTGTCGTCGGCGGTGTTCGAGGTGACCGTGCCGGTACTCGGCGACGTCAAGCTGGTGACCGCACTGTTCTTCGACCTGGGCATCTACCTCATCGTCGTCGGACTGGTCCTCGACATCCTGCGCAGTCTCGGCGCCCGCCTCGACGTGGAGTCCGGTGACATCGCCAACTCCCCCGCACCCGTGGAGACCCCGACCGAGGAGGTGGTCCGATGAGCATCAACCTCGGACTGCTGATCGTGGTCGGCGTGGTCGCCGCCTGCGGTGTGTACCTGCTGATGGAACGCAGCCTGATCCGGATGCTGCTCGGACTCCTGTTGTGCGGCAACGCCATCAACCTGCTGATCATCGTGGTGTCCGGGGGCATGGGCAACCCGCCGATCATGGGTCGCGCCTCGGAGAGCCGCGCGGCCGACGCCGACCCGTTGGCCCAGGCGATGGTGCTCACGGCGATCGTCATCACGATGGGTATCGCGGCGTTCGTGCTGTCGCTCGTGTACCGACTGTTCGTGATCAACCGTGACGACGACGAAGTGTCCGACGATCCCGAGGACCGCAAGATCGTGACCGGTTCGCTGCTCGACGCGCCCGACCGCGACCGCAGCGACGATCCGGTCACGCTCGCCGACACCACGGCAGGCGATTTCTTCGACGACGAGGGCAATCCACTCACCCCCGAGGAGTTCGCCACCCTCCACCAGAAGGTCATCGAAACCGACCTCATGCCCGAGGACTCCGACGTCGTCGACGAAGACGTCACGGACGAGGACGTCACCGACGACGAACCGGACGACATCGACCCGGCGGACGAGGACGTCGCCACCGATGCCGGTGGTGTCCCGATCGACGAGTCGGACCGAGCAGATGGAGACGACCGATGATCCCGCAGCCGTCGTGGGTCACGGTTCTCATCGTCCTGCCCACCCTGGTCCCCATCGGCGGGGCCGCGTTGACCATGCTGCTCGGCCGCAGTCCCACGTTCCAACGGGCGATCACGGTCGGCGCGATCTCCGTCGCGTTGATCGCGTCGGGCATGCTGCTCTACCTGACCAACGAGCACGGGACCTTCGCCGTCGCGATCGGCGGCTGGGGCGGCAAGGGCTACCCGAACGGACCGTTGGGCATCACCCTCGTCGTCGACCAGCTGGCGGCCCTGATGCTCGTGGTCTCGACCATCGTGCTGTTGTGCGTGGTGCTCTACGCCATCGGTCAGGGTGTCCGCGACGGGACCGAGCAGCAGCCGGTGTCGATCTTCTTCCCGAGCTACCTCATTCTCACCGCAGGCGTGTGCAACGCCTTCCTGGCCGGCGACCTGTTCAACCTCTACGTGTCGTTCGAGGTGCTGCTCGCGGCGAGCTTCGTACTGCTCACGCTGGGCGCCAGCGCCGACCGTGTGCGCGCGGGCGCGTCGTACGTGATGGTGTCGATGGTGTCGTCGTTGATCTTCCTGGCAGGCATCGCGTTCGCCTACGCGACGACCGGCACCCTGAACCTCGCAGAGATGGCCGCCCGCCTCGACCACGTCCCCGACGGCACGCGTAACGCCCTGTTCGCGGTCTTGCTGGTGGCCTTCGGCATCAAGGCGGCGGTGTTCCCGCTGTCGACGTGGCTGCCCGACTCGTATCCGACCGCACCGGCGCCGGTCACCGCGGTGTTCGCCGGCCTGCTCACCAAGGTCGGTGTGTACGCGATCATGCGCACGCACACGCTGCTCTTCCCGGGCGGTTCGATGGACAATCTGTTGCTGATCGCGGGTCTGCTCACCATGTTGGTCGGCATCTTCGGTGCGATAGCGCAGTCCGACATCAAACGTCTGCTGTCGTTCACCCTGGTCAGCCACATCGGCTACATGGTGTTCGGCATCGCCTTGTCGTCGCAGTTCGGGTTGTCGGCGTCGATCTATTACGTCGCCCATCACATCCTGGTGCAGACGACGCTGTTCCTGGTGGTGGGTCTGATCGAACGGCAGGCCGGGTCGTCGTCGCTGCGCAGGCTCGGTGGTCTCGTCGCGAGCCCGGTGCTGGCCGGTCTGTTCCTGATACCGGCCCTCAACCTCGGTGGCATCCCGCCGTTCTCGGGGTTCATCGGGAAGGTCGCCCTTCTCGAGGCGGGCGTCCAGGACGGGTCGGTGCTGGCCTGGGTGCTGGTCGCCGGGTCGGTCGTGACGAGCCTGCTGACGCTCTACGTGGTGGCCCGTGTGTGGACGAAGGGCTTCTGGCGTCCGCGTGCCGACGCCCCCGAAGGCGATCTGGCCGACCGCGCACCGTCGGCACTGATCGACGAGAGCGCCACCGACATCGCGTTCGACGACCGCGAGGACGTGGGCCGGATGCCGATCGGCATGGTCATCCCGACGGTCATCATGGTGGCCGCAGGACTCGTGCTGACACTGTGGGCGGGCCCGATCATCGGCTTCACCGACCGCGCCGCCACCGATCTCACCGATCGGGGTATCTACATGGAGGCGGTACTCGGAGGTGACGACAAATGACGACGCCACGTTCGACCCAACGGTCGTCGCTGCGCGCCCGCATCATCGTCGTCTGGCGCGCCTCGCTGCTGTTCCTGTTCTGGAACACCGTCAAGGTCTGGGTGTGGGGACGCGAACACATCGGTTTCCCGCGCTGGCTCGGTAGTGACGGGCGTGAGGTCGCCGTCCGTCTGTGGAACCTCGCATGGCTGACCTTCGTCTGGGTGCTCCTGTGGGGCACCATCTCCTGGGCGAACATCGTCGGCGGCCTGGTAGTCGCCATCGCGGTGGTGACGTTGCTCCCGCTGCCCCGTGTGCCCGTCGAGGGCCGCATCCATCCCCTGGCATTGGTCGTGTTGGTCGCGAGACTGCTCGTCGACTTCGTCATCTCCAGCACCCAGGTCGCGTGGGCCGCCGTCCGGCCGGGCCGACCGCCGCTGGGCGCGGTGATGCGGGTGCGGGTGGCGATCAAGTCCGATCTCGTGCTCACGCTGGCCGTCGACTATCTGAACCTGGTGCCGGGCACCATGGTCCTCGAGATCGATCACCGTCGCCGCATGCTCTACATCCATGTGTTCGACGTGCGCACCGAGAAGAAGGTGAAGGCGTTCTACAAGCAGATCGCCTTCGTCGAGCGGGCGTTCATCCGGGCCTTCGAACGTGACAGCGAGTGGCATCCGAGCCCCTATCACGGCATCGACGACGACTATCACCACGTCCGGCACACCGACCGGGCCCGCGTGCGCGCGGGTACTCGACTCGAGACCATCTCCGAACAGTCGGACACGACCGACGGGAGCACCCGATGACCTACGTGTGGGTGATCGTGAGCGCGATGCTGATGGCCGCGGCGGCGCTCACCACGATCCGTGCCCTGCGCGGCCCCACCACACTGGATCGACTCGTCGCGCTCGACACGATGATCGCGCTGTGCATGTGTGGGCTCGGCGCGTGGGCAGCCTACAGTCGGGACTCCACGGTGGTCCCCGCCATCGTCGCGCTGTCGCTGCTCAGTTTCGTCGGGTCGGTGGCCATCGCCCGCTTCCGCGTCCGGGATGACCAGGCATGATCAGCGACATCATCTCCTCGGTCCTGCTCATCACCGGTGCCCTCCTGGCCCTGACCACGGCGATCGGGCTGCTGCGCTTCCCGGACACGCTGAGCCGCATGCACGCGTCGACCAAACCGCAGACCTTCGGGCTGTTGCTGATGCTCACCGGGGCCATCATCCGCCTCGGCGACAACGTCGACATCGGCATGCTCATCCTCGCCGGCCTGTTCGCCTTGATGACAGCCCCGGTGATCGCGCACCGCATCGGCCGTCTGGTCTACCAGGAGCAGCGGGCCCGCGACGGACTCATGGCGCGCGACGACATGGAATCGGGCAACCGCGACTGACGGCCGCACGCGGCCGAGCGTCCCCTCCCCGCGACAGCAACCGGATTTCCGCCGAGAGCAACCGATTTCGCGCTGACAGCAACCACTGTCGGCCGCCTCCGAGCCTTCGCTGTCGAATCGGCGGGTGCTGTCGGCGTGAGGGCGGGTGCTGTCGGCGTGAAATCGGTTGCTGTCAGCGTGAGGGCGGTTGCTGTCAGCGTGAGGGCGGTTGCTGTCGGCGTGTGGGCGGGTGCTGTCGGCGTGAAATCGGTTGCTGTCGCGAGTCAGGCAGTCGGGGCGAACAGTTCGGCGAGTTGCTCGGACATGTGGGCGATCGCCGATCGTGAGGCGTCGGTCGACGGATAGGCGAGGTTCCAGATGTGTGGCTGGCCGGGATGCACCGTCAGGCGTACATCGGCCCCCGAGGCTGCGGCCACCCGCGCCAACAGCACCGAGTCGTCGCGCAGCACTTCGGTATCGCTCACCTGTACCACCAGCCGGGGCTGTCCCGCCCAGTCGCCGAGCACCGGCGACACCAGTGGATCGGTGGCCGGATGGCCGGACAGATAGTCGGCGGCAGCTACGGTCGCCTGCGACAGCGAGAACCGTTCGTCGGTGGGCGCATTCTCGTGAAAGCTCTCCGCCGCGTTGCGCAGGTCTGCCCACGGAGAGAAGAGGAATGCCCCCGCGGGTCGCGGCAGATCGAGCTGCCGCAGACGTAGCAACAATGCCGCGGCAAGGCCACCTCCTGCCGAATCACCCCACAGCGCCAGGCGTTCCGGATGAACCGTGTCGCTGATCCAGCGGTATGCCGCCAACGCATCGTCGAGCGCAGCCGGGAAGGGCGCCCGGGTGGAGAGCCGGTAACCCACCGAGTACACCTGCATCCGGCAGGCCGTCGCGATCCGGGAGACGCTGTCCGCGAACATCTCCGGCGAGCCCTTTCGGTACCCGCCGCCGTGGAAGTGAATCAACGCGGTGTCCACCGGAGCATCGGACGGCGTGATCCGCAGCAACGGCACCGGCGCCGCGCCAAGGCTGGTGACCTCCACATCGATCGGCGAATCCGCTGCAGCAAGGTCGGTTTCGGACAAGGTCGACTCCCCTCCTGGTCGCGGTCGATGACGAGCCGGTGCTAGATGGGATCGGACCAGTCGTGGTTGGGTACCCGACCACCGATCTGCCTGGTCAACAGTTGGGCCGATGCGATCACCGGCTGCGCCGCTGCGGGGATGTCGCCGCCTGTGAGGCTTCCGAGATGAAGCAGTGTGAGACAGAAGGCAACCCGGCCGTCGGGGCCGAAGACGGGCGCCGCGATGTTGCCGACCACATAGTCGGCGTCTGACTCCATCTCGAGGATGGCGTAATCGGGTTGTTCCTCGAAGAACTGCGCGATCGCCGCTTCTCGCAGGGAGGCGTCGTTGGGACGTTCGGCGAGATCGCGGGTCAACGACCGACGCACCGGCGTGGGGTCTTCCCGACCGATCGTGTAGCCCCGCCGCCGAACCTCGTGCCCGTAGGCGGTGATGTACTCGGCCACTCGTTCCTGCAGGCTGTCGGGAACCTCCGTCAGCCATTCACGTACCTCTGCCGGCGCCATCCACGCCATGAACGGCTGCCCGAACGGCGGCACGAGCGGTATGCGCTGACCGGGCGCGAGATCGAGTTGCCGACCGGTCGGCCTACCCTCCACCGCGATACAGAGGATGTCGCGGCCGACCAACATCGTGCCGGAGCACTCGCAGCCAGTGGCCGATGCCAGATCCACCAGCTCGGCGCGGGCCAGGTCGATGACCGGATTGGCAACGGACGCAGCATGTCCCGCTGCCGCCACGGCCGGCCCCAGGGTATAGGTCTTGTGCCGGGGATGCCGGCTGACGTAGCCGCCGTCGCTCATCGACTTGAGCACCGCGAACATCGATCCCGGACTCACATCGAGCGCCTTGGCCAACTCGCTGAGTGTGAACGAGTCGCGTTCGTTGACGGTCAGAAAGTCCAACACCTGCAGTGCCCGTATCGCCGAGAGGGCCATGGATCTCCTAATTCTGTGAACGCCATTGACGCGATCTTCTGCCGAGGCTAGCGTAATCGATCACGTGTTGAAACTGTTTTCGAAATGCTGAAATGAGAATCGCATGACGGAAGAATCATTCACTCGGCAGGCCCTGAGGAGCTGCAACCTCCACGCTCTGCGGCTCGCCCTGCTGCATGCGACGCGCGATCCCGCCCTGGCCGCGATGACACTCGAATTGGTACCCATCAGAAGCGGCGCCGCGTTCGAGATGACGATCGCCGAGGAGTTCCACGAAGATCTCTTCCGCCGCGCCGAGCGATTCCTCGCGACCGAAGCCGACGGCTACGTCCCGCGCGCGCTCGACGAGAGGGGACTCCGCGAGATGATGGAGCTCGCCCTCGGGCACGAGCTGACCGACGCGGAGTTCGCGGTCGCCCGAACCATGCCCGCCATCGACGAATTCCCGCTCTTCGCCGACTGGACCGGCGCGCGTCCGCAGCGCGCCGACCACTTCTCGGTGGCCATCATCGGCGCCGGGCTGTGCGGGATCGCGATGGGTGTACAACTCGAGCAGCTCGGCATCCCCTACGTCATCTACGAGCGTCGCCCCGACGCGGGCGGGACCTGGGCGATCAACACCTACCCCGATGCGCGCGTCGACACCGCGAGCACCACCTACGAATACAGCTTCGTCAAGAACCATCCGTGGTCCGAACAGTTCGCCCGGCAACCCGAGGTGCGCGCCTACCTCGAGATGGTCGCCGCGAAGTACGGTGTGCTCGAACACATCCGCTTCGAGACCGAGCTCACCGCAGCCGAGTTCGACGAGGAGTCGTCGTCGTGGCGGCTGCGTGTGAGGGACGCCCACGGCGTGGTGACCTCGGTCCGCAGCAATTTCATCGTGACCGCCACCGGCTTGTTCTCCACCCCGAGACAGCTTGCCGCCGAAGGGATCGACAGCTTCACCGGCGATGTCATCCACACCACCGAGTGGACCGAACGACACACCGCCAGAGACAAGCGCGTGGCCATCATCGGCAACGGGTCCACCGGCGTCCAACTCCTCGCGCGTATCGCCGAAGTCGCAGATCACGTGCACGTGTTCCAACGAACACCACAGTGGATCGCACCTCGCGAGGGTTACGGCGAACCGGTGAGCCCGGAGATGCGCTGGGTCCTCGACAACATCCCGCACTATTGGAACTGGGCCCGCACCACCGCCCTCAAGCCGAACAACCCACGTGACACCATTGCGCCCGATCCCGAATGGCAGTCCGCCGGAGGGATTTTCAGCCGGAGCAACGACAGGCTCCGAGAGAACCTGACGGGCTACATCAAAACCCAGGTCGACAACCGGCCGGATCTCGTCGAGAAACTCGTCCCCGACTACACGCCGGCCGCGCGCCGACCGATCGTCGACAACGGGTGGTATCGATCGCTGACGCGGGACAACGTCGAGTTGGTCACCGATCCGATCGATCGCTTCACCGCTGATGCCATCGTCACCTCGGACGGTACCGAACGCGCGGTCGATCTCGTCCTCACCGCCGTGGGCTTCGAGGTCACGAAATGGCTGTGGCCCATCGATTTTTGCGGCGTCGGAGGTAGACACATCGAGGAACGCTGGAACCGTCCGGGCGGCCCTCGGGCATTCCAGGGGCTCGCGATCCCCGAGTTCCCCAACTTGTTCGTCCTCTACGGCCCGAACGCACAACCGGCCACCGGCGGCGGGATCGGAGTCGGCGGGCTCCCGGCGTGGATGGAGACCTGGGTGGGTTACATCGCCCGGGTGATCGTCGCGGTTGTAGAGGACGGTCATCTCTGCGCCGAGGTGACAGACGAAGCGTTCTGGGAGTACAACAACGCGGTCGACGACGAGGCGAGCAAGCTCATCTGGCTCGATCCCGCTGCGAATCCCGAGCGCAACTACTACGTCAATGAACACGGCCGGCTCGGCACGAGCACCCCGTTGTCGGGGTTGGAACTCGGGACCCGATTCCTGCACCTGGATCGAGGCCACTTCAGATTCTCCGGTGTGCCCCAAGGAGCATCCGACCGGCCCGAGGACCGGGGAGCCACGAGAGGCCGAGGCCACCGGCCACACGCGATCCACCATCCGCCGACCAGAGAGAGCACACCGAACATGATCGATCTGGGCCTCGAAGGAGCCCGGGCCGTCGTCGTCGGCGCCGGGTTCATCCCCATGCGCGCCGGACACGGCCGCGGCTGCGCACTCCAATTGGCACGGGCGGGCGCCCGGGTGGCATGCATCGACAAGGATGCCGGCCGTGCCGAGGAGATCGTGCGCGAGATCGTCGAACACGGCGGCGATGCGTTCCCGATCGTCGCCGACGTGCTGGACCCCGAGCAGGCCCGCGCCGCGATCGACGAAGCCTCCCGGCGGATGGACGGGATCGACGTCTGCGTGGACATCGTCGGCCAGGCCCACTGGAACAAGGCCGCGGACATCCCTGACACCGAATGGGATTCGCAGATTCTCGTCAACCTCACACAGGTCTTCTACGTCTTCCGCGCGACCATCCCGCATCTGCTGCGCAACGCACGCGGCGGATCACTCGTCGCCCTCACATCGGTGGACGGAATCGGTTCGTCTCGCTTCCACGCCGGCTACGGCGCGGCGAAAGCCGGGCTGATCTCGCTGGTGAAAACGATGGCCGACGAGTACGGCAGGCACGGCGTCCGGGTCAACGCGGTTGCGCCCGGGAACGTCGGCGGCGGCAACTGGGACCTACCGGAGATCGGATTCGGAGAGGACGTCGTGAACGCACTCGCCCCACCGCGTGGCCGCGACGTCGCCGATGCGGTCCTGTTCCTCGCATCGGGACTGGCCACCAAGATAACCGGCCAGACGCTCGTCGTCGACGGTGGCGCCCTGATCCAGAGTCCCTGGCGCATGACCGAGGACCAGATCGGACGCAACGCCGCGTTCTCGAACGCGACCACGCAGTCATGACCACCGCCACGGGGGCGCGGCGGTACGACGGAGAGAACCGACACACCATGCCCGATGACCGGTATCTCGGCGTCGTCGACACGTTTCTGGTCACCGGCAAAGTCGCCCTGGTCACCGGCGCCGGCGACGGGATCGGACAGGAGACCGCGCTGGTACTCGCCGCCGCCGGGGCACACGTCATCGCCACCGACGTCGACGACGACGGACTCCGCAACACCCTCGTTCTCGCCGGAGAGCGAGGGATCTCGATCACCACCCGCCGTCTGGACATCACCGATCCCGCAGAGATCGCAGACACCGTCGAACATGTTGTCGCCGAACATGATCGGTTGGACATCCTCGTCAACGCGGCCGGTGTCATGATCATGCGAGACGCCCTGGAAGTGACCCCGGAGGAACTCGACAGAGTGCTCCGGATCAACGTCGGGGGCACCTTCTTCGCATGCCAGGCGGCCGCCCGCGTCATGACCACGGGTGCGAGCATCGTCAACCTGTCGTCGTCCATCCAGGACCGCAGCAGTCCCGGACGGATCACCTATGCGATCTCGAAAGGCGGTGTGGCGCAGCTGACGCGCACGCTGGCCCTGGAACTCGGCCCCGCCGGGATACGGGTCAACGCGATCGCACCGGGGTGGGTCGAGACCGGGATGACCAGGCAGCACTGGACGCACACCGACGGCAGCATCGACGCCGCGGCACGCGAGTCATATCTGGCGACGATGGCCTCGGCCTCGCCGCTGTCCCGGGTCGGAACCACCCGCGACATTGCCCTGTCGGTGTTGCAGCTGGCATCGGACGCCGGCGCATTCATCACCGGGCAGGTCGTCCGGGTCAACGGCGGATCGTTCATGGCATGACCGCCCGCGCTCGGACAAGCCCGACAACACGATTCGCGCAGCATGGAGGAGGAAAGCCCATGGTGGGCAGGCTGGAGGGGAAGGTCGCGGTGGTGACCGGAGGTGCCAGCGGCATCGGTGCGGCGACCGCAGAACGGTTTCTGCGGGAGGGTGCTCGGGTGGTGATCGCCGACATCGACGACGACCTCGGCACGACGGTGGCCGACGAGCTCGGAACGGATGCGACGTTCGTGCACACCGACGTCACCGACCAGGACGACTGGGATCGGCTGCTGGCGACGGCGACCGAGCGGTTCGCACCGCTGGACGTGCTGGTGAACAACGCCGGCGGCGGGCGCGGTGTCGGCGACATCGTCGACGAGGTCTATGAGGGGCACCACTCGATCCTCGAACTGAACGTCTCGTCGGTGTGGATGGGCACACGCACCGCGCTGCCCATCATGGGAGACAACGGTGGTGGCTCGATCGTCAACATCTCCTCGATCGACGGCCTGGTGGGCGTGGCAGGGATGACCTCGTACGTCGCCTCGAAGTTCGCCGTCACCGGGCTCACCAAAACCGTTGCGTTCGAAGGTGGTCCGGTCGGCGTCCGGGTGAACTCGGTCCATCCTGGCTTCATCGAGACCCCGATGATGCTCAAGGCCACCGGGACCGTACGACACCGGCTCGAATCCGCGATGGCCCGACAACCGATCGCCCGGTTCGGCAGGCCCGACGACGTCGCCAACGCGGTCTTGTACTTCGCCTCCGACGAGAGTTCCTACTGCACAGGGACTTCTCTCGTCATCGACGGCGGTCAGCTCGCCGGCCCGCATCGGGAGCCGATGTGACCACCGGGCGTCGGCGCACCCCGGTTTCCCCCACCCAACCCATCGAAAGGTCGACGATGACTCGACGCAGATCCCTGATCGGGGCGGCACTGGCCGCGGTGTGCTCGGCTGCCCTGCTGGTGACAGCCTGCGGTGCACCCACCACCGGCCGAAGCGCATCCGAGGACATGGGCCCGCCAGTGTCGGGCGGCAGGGCGAATCTCATCCAGGTGACCGAGCCCCGCAGCCTGGATCCGGCAGCGCTCGGCAATGTCTGGGCCACCCAGCCGGCGTTGGGTAATGCGCTCTACGGCACGCTCATGATCAACAACGCCGATACCGGCGAGATCGAATACAAGATGGCCGAGGACTTCTCGACCGCCGACGGTGGCGCCACCTACATCCTGAGATTGCGTCCGGGGCTGCGCTATACCGATGACACACCGCTCGACGCCGCGGCGGTCAAGTACAACTGGGACCGCATGAAGGACCCGAAGCTCGGTGCCGGGGCTAGCAAGGTGAGTCCTCAGATCGCCCAGACCACCGTCCTCACACCCACCACGTTGCGGGTGTCGATGATCGCGCCGAATCAGCATTTCGCCCAGGCGGTGGTGACGAGCACGCTGAACTGGACGGCATCCCCGAGCGCCCTGGAGAAGGGCCGCGCGGCATTCGACGCGGCTCCCGTCGGGGCCGGTCCGTTCACGCTGGCGAGCTGGACGCGCCAGGACAAGATGGAACTCGTGAAGAACCAGGACTACTGGGATGCACCGAAACCCTATCTGGACGGCGTGACCTTCCGCTTCGTCCCGGACACGGCCCAACGGTTCAACGCAGTACTCAGTGGTGCCGCCGACCTCGCGTCGGAAACCAACTCCGCCAACGTCGCGAAGGCAAAGGATGCCGGGTTGACCTCGGCGATGTCGACCACCGGTGGTGGCTACTACCTGGCGATGAACAACCGTCGCGCACCGTTCGACGACCCGCGGGCCCGCAAGGCCATCTCGCTTGCGCTGGACCTCGACACGATCAACACGATCGTCAACAACGCGGCAGGCACCGTTCCGCGAACCCTGTTCACCGAGTCGTCGCCCTTCTACAGCGACATCACACTGGCCGAGAACAACCGAGACGAGGCGCGAGCCCTGTTCGACGAGTTGGCCCGCGAGGGCAAACGCGTCGCGTTCGCCTACACGTCGTTCTCGACCACGGAGAGCAAGCTGACCGGTGAGGCGATACAGGCGCAGCTCAGCGATTACGACAACGTCGAGGTCAGGATCGACGCCCTCGATTCGAGCGCGATCAACTCCGTCGTCGCGAAACGTGACTTCGACATGGTGGTCACCACCGCCAACGTGCTCGATCCAGATACCGAGCTGTGGGCCGGTTTTCACTCCTCGTCCAAGGGAAACATGACCGGTGTCCACGACACAGAACTCGACGCCGCGCTCGACGCGGGGCGTGTCGGCGCGACGGTCGAGGAGCGCAAGTCGGCATACGACACCGTGCAGCGTGAACTCGCCGAGCAGGTCCCCGGCCTCTTCTACGTCCGCTCCGCCCCGTCGGTGATCGCCGGCGCCGACGTGGGTGGTGTCAAACTGTACGGCCTCGGTTCGCCCCTACCCGAGGAGATCTGGTTGACCAACTGACCGGGCCGACCGCCGACAGCAACCGAATTCTCGCCGACAGCAACAACCCTCCGCCGCCTCCGATCCCTCATCGTCGAAGCGACGGTTGCTGTCGGCGTGAAATCGGTTGCTGTCGCCGTGGATGAGGTTGCTGTCGGCGTGGACGGGGTTGCTGTCGGCGTGAAATCGGTTGCTGTCGGCGAGGATGAGGGTGCTGTCGGCGTGTGGGAGGCGCGGTCGGCGTCAGTCGAGCTCGGCCACCACCGAGCTGACCACGGCACGCATGTCGGCGGTCTCCCGAAGCACCGCACGCTGCCGTTGATAGCTGGCCCCGTCGCCGACGATGTCGGCGACACGGGAGAGTTCGGTGGCGCAGTTCAGTTCGCGCGCAATCGGTTCCAGCGTGACCAGCAGGTCGGCGAGATCGTCGGTGACCAATCGCTCGTTACAGCGGGCGTCCTGGATGATGATGGCGTCCAGTCCGTATCGCGCCGCACGCCACTTGTTCTCCTGCACCAGCCACGGGGCCATCACGGGGAGGGTCTCCCCCGCCGACCAGCGTCGGTCGAGGTGGACGACGAGGCAATGGATCAACGCGACCAGCGCCGAAAGTTCGGTGAGGTTCGTCATGCCGTCGCACACCCGGACCTCGATGGTGCCCAGATGTGGCGACGGCCTGATGTCCCAACGGATCTCGTTGAGATGGTCGATGATGCCGGTGGTCTTCTGGTCGGCGACGAACGCCTCGAACTGCGGCCAGGTCTCGAACTGGAACGGTAGCCCGGCCGTCGGCAACTGTTGGAACATCATCGCCCGGTTGCTGGCGTAGCCGGTGTCCTGGCCCGACCACATCGGCGAGGATGCCGACAGCGCCAACAGGTGCGGATACCAATTCAGCAGCGAACTGAGGATCGGCAACACCTTGTCGCGGTGGCTGATCCCGACGTGCACGTGCACGCCCCAGATCAGCATCTGTCGGCCCCACCACTGGGTGCGCTCGATCAGTTCGGCGTAACGGTGCCCCTCGGTGAGCAACTGCGTCGACCACTCGGCGAACGGGTGCGTCCCGGCACCGTAGAGATCGACACCGAGCTCCTCGGTGAGCCCGCGGACGATGTGCAGTGTCCCGGTGAGATCGGCGATCGCCTCGGGTACGTCCCGGCACACGCCGGTCACCAACTCCACGGTGTTGCGAAGCAACTCCTTGTGGATCTGCCCCCGATGCTCGGGAGCGCGTTCGGACACGAGAGCGAACAGGTCGGCCGCCGAGTTCGACAGGTCACCGGAACCCTTGTCCGTCAGAGCGAATTCCCATTCGACTCCGAGGGACGGGGTCGGCGAACCGTCGAATTCGATCGGGTCGATCATGACCGCGGACCTACCGCCTGCGGATCGGGGTCGACGTCACTCGCCGGTTTCGATGACCCCGCAGGCGACTCGGCTGCCGGCGTCGCCGGTGCTCATCGTCTGCTGGTCGGGAGCCGGGGCGTAACGGGTCGGGATGTTGGCGAAGTTGTCGGCCTTCTCGTGGATGATGATCGACTTGCCGACGATCTGACCGAGATTCACGGCATCGGTCGTGGTGACGGTCTCACCGGTCCCGTCCTTCAAGATGTTGATCGACACCAGGTCGCCACTCGAGGGATGTCCGGAGTGACCCGCGACCTGCAGGTGCCCGCCCGCACTCTGGAACGGTTCGCTACCGCTGCCCTGGCAGACACCGTTCTGATGCATGTGCATGCCGTGGAATCCCGCCGAGAGCCCGCTGTCGGCGTTCACCCGCACATCGACCTTGACCGACGAACCGCTGGGCGTGAACGTCGCCGTGCCGACCGCCTTGCCGGATGCGTTCTCCAGCGACGCGGTCGCCTCCCCCTCGGGAGAGGCCGGGACGTTGTCGGCGTCGTCGACGTCGCCGGGAGGGGCCTGGTTGCCGGTGACCACGGACGGGGTCGTTCCGGGCGTGTCGCTGACCGGCTCGTCCGGGGTGCACGCGGCCAGCGCCGCACCGGCGATGCCGGCGGCGGCGAGCACGGCCAGGGTGCGTCGGGTACGCGCGGCGGTCGCGCTGCGTGATGTCGAACTGGTCATGTCACTCCTTGTGATCTTCAGCGGGCCGTGATCGGTGAGGTTCGGGCGGGACCGGGTCATTGTGTGACCACGATGACCGGGATGCCGTCGGAACAGTCGGTGAACGAGGACGGGCGCGACTCGACACTGGGGTTGCCGCCGAGTGACTGCGCGACATCCTCGGCCTCCGACTTCTGTCCCTCGTCGTAGAAGATGGTGTTCTCGGTGATCGAGCTGGTCGACAGATTGCCGGGCTCGTCCATCTCGTAGCCCTTCGCCTTCAGCTCGTCGCTGACCTCTCCGGCCAGGCCCGAGACCGATCCGGCATTGAAGACACAGAGCTTGGACTTCGTCGCAGACGAGCCGGCAGACGCCGAAGCACCGCTCATCGTCGTGGTCGTGACCTGCGTCTGCGTGGGCTGCGCAGCCTGGAGATCCTTCTCCGGATCGTCCCCACTGGTGGCCGCCGAGTGCCAGCCGAGACCGATGAAGACGATGGCGACGGCCAGCAGGAGCATGGCCCCGGCCCGTAGCGGAAGTCGACTCGGTTCGCGATCAGGATTCATCACGTGAACCTTAACTCACGTCGGGCCGTGGGCCCGGCGCGGTTGCCGTGGCATCACCGGTCGTCTGGCGTCAGGTGATCTCGAAGCCGAGACGCCGCGCGGCGCGGGCCTTCTGCCGCGATGCCCGTAGACGCCGCAGCCGCTTGACCAGCATCGGATCGACGGCCAACGCCTCGGGCCGATCGACGAGCGCGTTGAGCACCTGGTAGTAGCGGGTCGCGGACAGACCGAAGAGTTCCTTGATGGCCTCTTCCTTGGCACCGGCATATTTCCACCACTGCCGCTCGAACGACAGGATGTCGTGCTCACGACGGGACAACCCGTCGGGCCCGACCTCGTGCGGGTCGGTCGGGTTCGTGGTCGGCTCGGTGGAAACGTCCTTGGGTGTGGGTTGATCGCCCTGCTTCTGGCTTCGCGCAGCTGCGCCGTCCATCTCGCTCCCTCAAGATCGCCTCGTGCACACCAATCACACTGCTGAGAATTCGAATGACAGCACTGTGGTTCGGTGATCATCTAACCACGATCCCCGGGCCGAATCGTGGTGTGACTCGCCAGGACTGCGGAGCGCGTCGGAGACCGCTCGGTAATCTGTCCCGCATGGCAATTCTCCCGATCTGCATCATCGGCGAACCGGTCTTGCACCATGTGACCGAGCTCGTCGAGCTCGACGCCGAGCGCAAGCCCGCTCCCGAGTTCGTGACGCTGCTCGACGACATGTTCGCGACCATGGACGCCGCCAACGGTGTGGGCCTCGCGGCCAATCAGGTCGGGGTGAGCAAGCGCATGTTCGTCTACGACTGCCCCGACGAGACGCGCCAGAGCGCACGCCGCCGCGGTGAGGTGATCAACCCGGTGCTGGAGACCTCGGAGATCCCCGAGACCATGCCCGATCCGGACGACGATGACGAGGGTTGCCTGTCGGTGCCCGGCTATCAGTTCCCCACCGGACGCGCGGACTGGGCGCGCGTCACCGGCGTCGACCGCAACGGCGACGAGGTCGTTGTCGAGGGCACGGGATTCTTCGCCCGGATGCTGCAGCACGAGGTCGGGCACCTGGACGGCTTCCTGTATGTCGATGTCCTGATCGGCCGCAACGCCCGGGCCGCGAAGAAAACGGTCAAGCGCGAGGGATGGGGTGTACCGGGTCTGACCTGGCTGCCCGGCGCGGTCACCGATCCCTTCGGGCACGACGACGAGGACTGACCCGATCGGGGTGAGCACGTGACTGATCCGTTCCCGGGCGACCGCGTGGTGGTCCGCTACCGTCTCGCCGACGACGCCCCCACGGACTGGCGGGCGACGGCCAACCCCGCGACCCGTGGTCCGTCGCTGTCCGACATCACCGGCAAGCTGCGTGACGACGGCGACCCGCTGCGGATCGAACGCGACGGCACCGTCGAGGCGGTGCCTCGATCGGCGGTGACCTCGATTCGGGTGCTGTCGAACACCGCGGTGCGCAATTCGGCCATCCGCGACCTCGAGCGAGCCGCGGCACTGGCCTGGCCGGGCACCGACTCGGAGTGGATCGACGGCTGGTTCGCACGTGCCGGCGGAGGCTTCACCCGACGGGCCAACTCGGCCATCCCCGTGGAGTTCGGCGCACGGGCCGACGTCACGACGCTCGCCGCGATTCGCACCTGGTACCGCGACCGCGACCTCCCGGCAACCCTCGCGCTGCCGGATCGGCTGCTGCGGGCCGGGATTGTCGACGCGCGTCCGGTCAGCGGTGAGATCCAGATCCTCGCCCGCGACGTCACGGGCCTCGACACCACCGAGCATTCGTCGGTGCACCTCGCGGATTCCCCCACGCCGGAATGGCTGCGGGCCTACCGGGGCCCCGAGATCGACGTGCACACGGCCGCCGGTGTCGTTGGCGCGTCGCGAGGTCCCGTCGCGGTCGCCTCCGTGGGCGCCGAACCCCGCGCGATCGGCCGGGCGTCGGTCACCTCGGCAGACGACGGCACCCGATGGCTGGGCCTGACCGCACTGTGGACCGACCCGACGTCCCGACGCGGCGGACTCGCAGGCTCGGTGGTGTCCACGCTGGTCGGCTGGGGCGTCGCGCACGGCGCCGAACGGGTCTACGTACAGGTCGAGGCCGACAACCGCATCGCCGGGACCTGGTATCGCGCTCTCGGTTTCGGCCTGCACCACACGTCCCGCTACGTCGAGATCTGACATCCGGCGATAGGGTGGGCCTCGTGGCGACGACCAGCGCGGCAGGTAGGCGACGGCAAGTGATCATGTCGGTGGCCGGCCTCGTGGTCATCGCCGTCGTCGCGGTCGTGACCTGGGTCGTCGGAGGTGGTTCCGACGACTCCGCGACGAACAGCGGATCGTCCTCGGCCGCAACGTCGATCGCCCGTGACGCCGGATCATCCACCGTGCCCGACCACGTACTGCGCACGCTTGCGTTCATCGACGCAGGCGACTGGCCCGAGGCCGCAGATGCCCCGGGTACGCAAGGTGGCGCCACCTTCCGGAACAACGAGCGCATGTTGCCGGTGACCACCGCCGCGGGCAGCCGGATCGCCTATCGCGAGTGGGACGTGAACGCCAAGGAACGCGGGCGGTCGCGCGACGCCGAACGGATCGTCACCGGCAACGACGGCACCGCCTGGTACACCGACGACCACTACCGTTCCTTCGTACAGATCCGAGGACCGAGCCGATGAGCAGACCCGTCACCCCTATCCCGTTGGCGCAGTTCCTGTCCGCGGCGCGGCGACACGGCCCGGTCGCCGGCATCGTCGCAGACGAACAGGCACCCGATCTACCCGCCCGTGTTCGGGTGCGGACCGTCGACGCCGTCGAGATGCCCACCGTCGCCGACCTGTTCGACGAGTTCGCCAGGGCTTGGGACTTTCCCGCCCACTTCGGCCACAACAAAGATGCGTTCGACGACTGCATGCGTGATCTGGGCGGCGCCGCCGACGACGACACGGTCGGCTTCGTGACGGTGATCGCGAACGCGCCCCGCCTGTTGCGCGAGGAGCCCGACGAACTCGGCTGGTTCGCCGAGTCCCTCACCTTCTACCGGGACCACTACCGCGACATCGCGACCGCGCCGACCGGATTCGCGGCGCTGCTGTTGACACCTGTCCCCCTGACCCATCTGATCGAGGAGCGGTGGCGTGATGCGGGGTCGCCGGTGGCCGAGATCGAGTACCCGGAAGACGTTGCCTGACATGCGCATCGCCACGTGGAACGTGAATTCCATCCGCGCCCGGTCGGAGTTCGTGGTGGGCTGGATGGAACGCAACGAGATCGACGTGCTGGCGATGCAGGAAACGAAATGCCGCGACGACGAGTTCCCGGTGATGAGCTTTCTCGCCTCCGGATATGACGTCGCCCATCTGGGGAACGGCGGTTTCAACGGGGTGGCCATCGCCTCGCGGATCGGCCTCGACGAGGTCCAGTACGGTTTCGAACACCAGCCCACCTTCGACAGCGCGGGGGCAGGGCCCGTGATGGAGGCTCGGGCCATCTCGGCTCTGTGTGACGGCATCCGGGTGTGGTCCCTGTACGTACCCAACGGCCGCGAGCTCGACGACCCGCACTATCGATACAAACTCGACTGGCTCGCGGCGCTGCGCGACATCGGCGCACTGTGGCTCGCCCACGACCCGGCAGCACAGGTCGTGCTGGCCGCCGACTGGAACGTGATCCCCACCGACGACGACGTCTGGGATCCCGCATTGTTCGCGGGCAAGACCCATGTCTCCGAAGCCGAACGGGCTGCGCTCGCAGCGATCGTCGATGCCGGATTCCGCGATTCCGCCTTGCCGTACACCGATTCCTACACCTTCTGGGACTACCAGCAGTTACGGTTCGCCCGCAACGAGGGCGTGCGCATCGACTTCATGCTGAGTTCCCCGGCTTTCGACGATCGGGTCCGCGCCGCATTCGTCGACCGCGAAGCACGAAAACCCAAGGGCGCCAGCGATCACGCGCCTGTCGTCGTCGAGTTCTAGGACGGGCCGATGTTCGGCTGCCAGTATGCCTGGGCTTTGACACCCTTCTTGCCGAGCCCGTAATCGTTGCGGAACGCGTCAGCGACGGCCCGTGTGCTCTTCGTGTCCAGGGCAACCCAACCGAAGTGCCCGGCCGCGGCGAAGGCACCCGCCTTGACCGCATCGACCATGGCTGCGCCGTCTCGCTCACGACGGACCCAGTTGATGACATCCTGATCTCGCAGCCGCAGGGGGAGCGTCTTGTCCGAGTCGTGCACGTACTCGAACCAGATCGTCACGGGCGCCGACGGATTCGATGATGCCGAGATCGCGTCGAGCAGCGAGTTGATCGCGGGCAGGGCAGCTGGATCGCCTGCGATGAGCCAGCCCATCGGCGCGGGATCGGGGATGGCGAACTTGGAACCGAGGAAGGACGCACCGATCGTGTCACCCGGGCGGGCCTGCTGCGCCCATCGGGTGGCGGCCCCCTCGTGGATCGCGAATTCCACACTGAAGGAATCGGTTCCACGGTCCGGGTCGACCAGCGTGTAGCCGCGCTGGTGCAGCTTGCCGTCGGCGTTCTCGAACCAGATTCGTATCCACATGGTCGGATGCAGCGGGCGATCGGTGAGCAGGCCCCCACCGGTGAAACCGAGCCTGATGTACTCGTCGGTGACGCGCTCGTTGCTGGTCACGGTGAGCTCGTAGTCGTCGGCCCCGAAGAGCTTCATGATGACGCCCTGCACGCCGCGCGACCGACTCTTCGTGGATTCCGCCATCGAGCGACCCCTCCCGTCACACACGCGTCCCTGCCGCGCAGTTGTCAGGCTAGCCTACGCTAACCAGACCTCGCGTCGACAGTTCAGGCGGGGGCGACCGGGACCAGTCCGGGATGCGCATCGAGGTAGGTCTTGGTGAACGAACACACCGGCCGCAGGCGAGCACCCTGCTGCCGCACGTACTCGATCGCACCGCGCATCAACCGGGTGCCGAGACCATGTCCCGTGTACTCGTCGTAGAGCACGGTGTGCAGGATGGTCACCGTCTTCTGCCCGTCCTCGACCTCGGTGGTGTAGCCGAGCACGCCGACCAGGTCGCCTGCCACCCACAGTTCGAAACGGTCGCGGACGGGGTTGTGGACGACCTGCGCGATCTGCTGCAGGATGGCCTGCGCGGACTGCGGTGGCCGTTGGCGATGTTTCCGGTGCACGATCCCCTCCAGGCTGCAGCGTCGGACGCCCGGTGCCAGGACTCCCCTTCCGAGCAACGAGCGCGGGATCGTGTGTGATCCCGGTCACACACTACCCTACGCTGCCGTAACTGCGTGGCAGCACGACAGACCTGTGGAAAACGATCCGGCCACGAAAAGGCGGCGACGAAAACACACCGGTGCGTCGGTGGTCACGCGCGCGGATTCCGCGTAGTGTCGCGGATGGTCCGGCAGCCCCGGGCCGAACGACAATTCCACACGCGGGGGCTCCCACGATCACCGGGGGCTGAGATGGCGACAGGCGGTCGTCGACCGCCTGAACCTGTCCGGGTAATGCCGGCGTAGGGAGCCACATCATGGGAACAGCTGTATCTGCATCTGCCGTCACCACGGGTCCGATCCAAGGCAGCGACAAGCACTACCTCGACGTCGACCACCTCCGGGTGCCCCAGCGGCGCATCTCGTTGACCAACGGTGACCACCTGGACGTCTACGACACGTCCGGGCCTTACACCGACTCCTCGGCGACGATCGACGTGGAGCGAGGACTGGCGCCGACACGCGATTCCTGGCGTCGACCCGACCCGATCGGGCCCGCCGCCACCCAGTTGGCCTGGGCGCGAGCCGGGATCGTCACCGACGAGATGCGCTTCATCGCCGCCCGCGAGGGCGTCGACGTCGAGTTGGTCCGAGACGAAGTCGCCACCGGCCGCGCGGTGATCCCGGCCAATCACCGTCACCCCGAATCCGAACCGATGATCATCGGTAAGGCCTTCGCGGTGAAGGTCAATGCCAACATCGGCAATTCGGCGGTCACGAGCTCGATCGCCGAGGAGGTCGAGAAGATGGTGTGGGCCACCCGGTGGGGCGCCGACACCATCATGGACCTGTCCACGGGCAAGGACATCCACACGACCCGCGAGTGGATTCTGCGCAATTCCCCGGTTCCGGTCGGCACCGTACCCATCTATCAGGCGCTGGAGAAGGTCAACGGCGATCCCACGGCCCTGACGTGGGAGATCTACCGCGACACCGTGATCGAGCAGGCAGAGCAGGGCGTCGACTACATGACCGTGCACGCAGGAGTGCTGTTGCGCTATGTCCCGCTGACGGCGCGCCGGGTCACCGGCATCGTCTCTCGAGGCGGTTCCATCATGGCCGCCTGGTGTCTGGCACATCATCAGGAGTCGTTCCTGTACACACACTTCGACGAATTGTGCGAGATCTTCGCCCGCTACGACATCACCTTCTCCCTCGGCGACGGCCTGCGTCCCGGGTCGATCGCCGACGCGAACGACGAGGCACAGTTCGCCGAGCTGCGCACCCTCGGCGAACTGACCAGGATCGCGAAATCCCATGGCGTTCAGGTGATGATCGAAGGTCCCGGCCACGTCCCGATGCACAAGATCGCAGAGAACGTGCGACTCGAGGAGGAACTCTGCGAGGAGGCACCCTTCTACACCTTGGGACCGCTGGCGACCGACATCGCACCCGCCTATGACCACATCACCTCGGCGATCGGTGCCGCGATGATCGCGCAGGCCGGTACCGCGATGCTCTGCTACGTCACGCCGAAGGAGCATCTGGGACTGCCGAACCGCGACGACGTGAAGGTCGGCGTGATCACGTACAAGATCGCCGCCCATTCCGCCGACCTGGCCAAGGCCCATCCGCGCGCCCAGGAGCGAGACGACGCACTCTCCAAGGCGCGCTTCGAGTTCCGATGGACCGACCAGTTCAATCTGGCACTCGACCCGGATACCGCGCGCGAGTACCACGACGAGACGATGCCCGCCGAGCCCGCCAAGACCGCACACTTCTGCTCGATGTGCGGCCCCAAGTTCTGCTCCATGCGGATCTCCGCGGACGTCCGGACCTATGCCGAGGAGAACGGCCTGGTGACCGCCGAGGACATCGATCGCAAGCTCGCCGAGGAGATGGCCGCGAAGTCCGCCGAGTTCGTCGAACACGGCAACCGCGTCTATCTGCCCTTGGACGCGACCACATGACCGATCACCTCGGATTACCCACCGCCGCACCGGGTGTCGCCCCGACCAGGGTCATGACCATCGCGGGATCGGATTCCGGTGGCGGCGCGGGTATCCAAGCCGATCTACGAACCTTTGCGCTGCTGGGTCTGCACGGACTGGTGGCGGTGACCGCGGTGACCGTGCAGAACTCGGTGGGCGTCCAGGGTTTTCAGGAGATCGACCCCGAGACCGTGGCCGCCCAGATGCGCAGCGTCGTCACCGACATCGGGACCGGGGCCGCCAAGACCGGCATGCTGGCATCGGCGCCGATCATCGACGCGGTGGCAGCGACGTGTGCCGAACTCGGCATCGGTCGAGACACCGCGACGCCACTGGTCGTCGACCCGGTGTGTGCATCCATGCACGGTGACCAGTTGCTCGCCGACAGCGCCCTCGACACGTTGCGGTCGGCGCTGATCCCCCGCGCCACCGTGGTGACGCCGAATCTCGACGAGGTCCGCCTGATCACCGGGATCGACGTGGTTGACGCGGCCACCCAACGGCAGGCGGCGCATGCCCTGCTCGATCTCGGGGCCCAGTGGGCACTCGTCAAGGGCGGGCATCTGCGGTCCAACGACGAGAGTCCCGATCTGCTGTTCGACGGCACGGACTTCCACGAGTTCTCGCACGCCCGGATCGACACCCCACACGACCACGGCGCCGGCGACACCCTCGCTGCCGCCACCGCGTGCGCGCTGGCCCACGGACGGTCGGTCCCGGATGCGATCGGCTTCGCCAAGCGATGGGTCACGCGTGGACTACAGGCGGCCTATCCGCTCGGCGCCGGGCACGGCCCGGTCAATCCGCTGTGGCGGGTGGGCGGCGGATCGCCTGACTGACGGACCAGAGTGACCAACCCCACACTCAGCGATCTCTAAGCCGACGATTCCTACTGTCGGCAGCGCGAATCGGACTGTCGTCGATGCAGGTGAACACCCTGACGATCGATCGTCGTCGCCGCGATGTCACGAACGGCATAGGTGACACCGACATGCACAGAGATCGACCAGAGGGGGACACATGCGTGCCGAGTTCGACCACCACCTGCGGGTAGCCCACTTGCGAGCGTCACGAAAGAGGCCACCGCCGGGTGCCCGCCGGTTCACTGCTCGGCGGGCACCCGAACGGGGTTTCCCATTTCACACTGTGGAGTTGTCAAGGGTCGTGCACAACCCGGGTTGTCCCGGGTCGCTGGTTTAGGCTTGGTGAAAGTCCTGGTGGGTCAGTCTGTTTCGATGGCCATGAATATGGCGATGTCGGGAGGGTGATCTCGATACGCTCGCTCGGCTTGCGCCTCGCGGGCTACTCGATCGGCGGTGGGTGGGTGTCAAGGGCGCGGATTGGATGCCGAACGCATCCCTGATGGCGGTGACCGGTGTCAGGCGGCGAGGGTCATGGTGCGCCGGTTATACGCCGGTAGCGGGGTGCGTGTGGGATCGACCTCGACCGGTGGAATCAACCACGGGTGTCGGTCAGCGCCCATGATGATCTCCCACCCGGACGCGTGGATTTGCGCGTGGCAGGCCGTGCACAACAGGCAGCCGTTGTCGATGACGGTGGCGCCTCCGTGTGACCAGTAGATGATGTGATGGCACTGCGTATATCCGGCGGCGGCTCCGCATTTCACACAGCATTGGTCACGCACGATGAGTGCTTTGCGTTGTTGGGAGGTGAACAGGCGTGGCCCGTTGCTCACGCCGAGGGGTGCGCCGTGTTCGTCGAGGTCGAATATGGTGACGGTCGAATCACACGCCACCAGATGGGCGGTTGTTTGGGAGACCGGTCCCAACCATTCCAGGGTTGCCCGATCGGGGTGGTCGGCGGGCACGGTCAGATTCACCTGTGTTTTCGGGGCGACCACCATGTCGGCGTCACCTGTTCTGGTGGCTTTGGCCGCGGCATCCAGGATCATCTCCAACGCATCGGCGCGACGTTGCCCGGCCGACCGGGCGTCCTCGGACCCGTCGGGTTCTGGCCGCTTGCGGGACAGGGATTCGACCGCGGACACGAACTTCTCCCCGGTGACGATGTCAAGGTTGGCGAACACCTCCAACCGGCCATCGGCGGCCACGGTCGTGGAGACCTCGTTGATCGAGCGGTCTTCGGCCGCCGGCACCCCACCCTCATCCTCGGCGATCTGATTGCCTCGCGCGCGTGCCGCCGCCAGTACTTCGCGTGGGGTGGCGCCGGAGAATGCTTGGGCGATCAACGCCAGTTCGTGTTCGATCACCGACCCAGCCGATAGTGGTTCGGGTGCCCGTTGGTCGATATGGGCCATCCCGCGGACCAACGCGTCGACGTGTTCGCCGGAGAACACCCCGTCCGCAGAATACGCGGCCACCCGTTCCAACCGGCCGAGAGCCGTCCCGATGCGTAGCCACCGGTCGGCGACAGCCGGAGCAGCCCCCATCTCGATCAACAGGCTCCGCGTTTTCCCGCCAGAGCGCTGCGCCAACCCTAGACGATCAAGACCAGCCGCGTGCACGGCCAGCTGATGATCGACCAGGTTACGCACGTCCATCAATGTCTTCGTGGTCTCGAAGACCTGGCGACCAGACGCATCAGCGTCGATCGTCACCTCACGCAGCAACGGAATCAGAGTGTCCAACGGCATGACTCGATTGTAGTCGAACATGCGTTCGCCGGGAAGAGTTCATCCACAGGTATTCGACTGGGCTGCAACGCATTTCGCCACAACAGACGTCGCCTGAATGTCATTATACCGACGGCCTCTGACAGTCTTGGAGTGGTGAGTAGTGTTGTTGCACAGGGGTATTGACAACGTGAGTTCCGCCCGCGTTCGACCACCGCACCCTGGCACGATCTGGGTGCCTGCGTCGTCTCGATACAGATCCTCGGGTGGCGCCTCGGTGCCTACTCGACCAGCGGTGCGGGTGCGCCCGTGTGTGCGGTGGCGACAAGCGTCAGCGCACCGACCGCGAAGGCACCGAGCAGCAGACTTCCGCGGCACATCCGAGAGCTGACACACGCGACTCTCCGTTCAAACCGGAGACCGACGACAACTGAGCTTAGGCTAGGCTGAGCCCCATGGCACGGAGGTATCGAGGGCTCGGCATGCTCGTCGCGGTGTTGGCACTGTCGATCGGCGTGGTGACCGGGTGTAGTTCCCCTGACGAGTCGACCGACGGCGGCGCCCCCATCCAGGTGAACACCCCCAAGGGGGCGGTGACCATCAACGGGGTACCCAAGCGGATCGTCACATTGGGCGCCCAGTGGATCGACGTCTCGCTCGCGTTCGGCGTGACCCCGGTCGCCTACCTCGACAACATCCAGGTACTCACCGGCAGCCCGGCCCCGTGGTCGCGCGACAAGCTCAAGGGCTCCACCGCGCTGTCCACCGACGACATCGTGTCGCAGATCGCGAAGGCGAAACCCGATCTGATCCTCGCGACCGGGTACATGGCCGAAGGCCAGCAGGCCATGTACGACAGCGTGTCGAAGCTCGCGCCGACGATCCCCGGCATCACCGGCAAGCAGATCGATCCCTGGCAAGACATGGTGACCTTCATGGGCACGGTCCTGCGTCAGCCGGACAAGGCCAAGGAGATCACCGACGGCGTCAACGCCAAGATCGACGCCACCAAGACCGAACTGCCCGGCCTCGACGGCAAGACCTACACGATGGCGTACATGTACTCGGGCGATCAGATCCAGGTGCTCGCCGACCCGGAGGACGGCGCCAACAGTCTGTTCACCTCCCTGGGCATGAGCATCGCACCGGATCTCGTCAACCAGTTCCGCGCGAATCATCAACCGCGCTTCCCTGTTTCGACAGAGAACGTGCCCTTACTCAATTCGGACTTGTTGGTCATAACGGCCAACACCGACCAGTTGATGTCGACACTGCAGAAGTTGCCCGGCTACCAGGCGTTGCGGTCGGTGAAGAGTGGCGCGGTCAGTCGGATGTCGGTCGCCGAGATCGGCGGGTTGAACGAGCCGACACCGCTGTCGATCCCGTACCTGCTCGACAAGATGCATCCGGCGCTGCAGAAGGCCGCGGCCTGAGCACCCCGCCTGAACCTGCACTGCGATCGGAATCCTCGGTGAGCACGTCACAGACCTCCTATGCCCTGTCCCCGGGCGCCCGATGCCTGATCGGTGGCGGCGGTGTCGCCGTGTTGCTACCGGCCAAGCAACGTCTCGACGGACTCTCCCCGGCACAGGTCGATGTGCTCCGCAGACTCAACGCCGGTCCGGTTTCCTTCGTCGAGACGATCGACTCCGAAACGCAGGCGCTGCTGCACACTCTCGTCGACGCCGGCGTCGTCTCGATCACCGTGTCGCTCGACGGGCGCGACCTGTACACGTTGCGTCCCTTCCGTCGACCGCCTGCGGCCCGGCCCGATCCCGACACCGGCCCGGTGGAGATCTCGCGGTTCACCATCGTCCGCAAGCACGGTGACGATGTGGTCGCCGAACACCCCCGATCCTGGTCGGACATCGTCGTCCACGATCCCGCGGTTCTCGGTGTCGTCACGGGTCTCGGTGCGGCACACGTCGATGCGCTACCGACCTGGGTCGTCGAGCGTCTGCACGCGGATCTCTACTGGACCGGACATGCCATCTCGCCGGGCGCCGAACGCAGCGATTTCGCCACGCGCAGTTGGAGTCCGCACGAACTGTGGTTCCACCGTCGGACCACCGTCGGCGACCGGGCGGCAGCATTCGCCGACTTCGGTCCCACACGATGGGCCGACGGCGAGTTCGAACCGTTGCCGGCACGCCGCGACACGGTTGCCGGCGAGGTGATCGCGCTGCCCGCCCCCGATCTCGACGAGCTGCAACGCGACGATCTGCCCCTGGTGACGGTTGTCGAGGCGCGCACGTCGGTACGCGATTTCGATGACGCCGACCCGATGTCGATCGCACAGCTCGGCGAACTGCTGTACCGCTGTGGCCGTACCCGCAGCGTGCGTACCGTGGATGCGAATCGTGCGGTGCCCGAAGAACTCCCGTCGCGGCCGTACCCGTCGGGCGGGTCTCTCTACGAGCTCGAGATCTACCCGGTGATCCGCAACGTCGAGGGCGTTGCGCCCGGCATGTACCACTACGATTCCTACGACCATGCCCTACGGCTGGTCGCCCCCTACGACGATCCGGCGGTCCAACGTCTGATCGCCCCTGCCTCCCTGACGCTCGCCGACGGGCAACGCCCCCAGGTGATGTTGGCCATCGCGGCTCGCGTCGGGCGGATCATGTGGACCTATGAGCAGATGCCGTACGCCGTCATCCTCAAGCATGTCGGCGTGTTGACCCAGACGCTCTATCTCACCGCAACCGCCATGGGACTCGGCGGTGTCGCCCAGGGATACGGCGACACCGCGGCCTTCGCCGAGGCGACCGGAGCCGACGAATTGGTCGAGGCCAACGTGGGCACCTTCGTCGTGGGCACGCCGCGGGAATAGCGGCTCTGGCCGCACTCGGTGTGCGGTGCGTGGCCGCCGATGATCACCAGATAGAGCCAAAGCTGTTGCGCCACGACATGTCCCAGCGGCTGCTGTCGTCGTTGACCATATAGCGGACCGCCCCGCAGCCGTCGACGGTCGCGACTGAAAGTCGCTCTCCCGGACAGTGGTGGACAGCCGGGAAGCGTTCGTGTCGTAGTCAAGTTTGGGGTTCACTGGCCTTCCTGCAGGCCGCATCAGATCGGGCCAGGGCCGCTGAGTGGCTTCGAGCGCTGGGTTCGGATGC
Organism: Gordonia sp. CPCC 206044; assembly: GCF_048537895.1. NCBI lineage: Bacteria > Bacillati > Actinomycetota > Actinomycetes > Mycobacteriales > Gordoniaceae > Gordonia > Gordonia sp. CPCC 206044. The sequence goes on along the minus strand of NZ_JBCLVL010000001.1, from coordinate 317,465 downwards.
CCTCGGCGGTCTGCGCTGCACCTCACCTGCAAGCGAACATGGCACGGTTGGTGCGACAATGGCCGTTCAGATGATATGAGTGGAGGTTGACGATGCGACAACGTCCTACCAATGAGATCCCCGAGAATGCCGGCATATCTGGGGTGCTGAACCGCTCGCCTGAACTCGTTCTTGCGTTGACAGCCACCTGGGTCTACTCGTCGGAGGTGCGATTCGAAATCGAGGTCTTCAAGCGTGTCTCCACAGTGACTCTGGGAACCTATGGTTTCGGGCGGCCTGAATCTGGGGCTCAGACAAGTGCTCCGTTCCTACTGGGTTTCGAGTGGTCCGATGGAACTGTCTCGTCGAACCTGCCTATGACCGACCTTCACGGGGGCCTTCGCAACGGCGGGGGCGGCGGGGGAACCCAGCACGCGCGGGTCACCCTACTGCTTGATCATCTGCCACCGACTGGGCAGTTCTCTGTGGTCTCGGCCTGGCCATTCTTCGACCTTGCAGAACACCAGGTGACCTTTGATGCGACGGCCATCCGTGACGCTGCCAGTCGTGTCGAGAAGCTTTGGGAGCCAATCCCGCCGACTCCCATCGGTCTCGACGATCCGAGACCGCACGTGGATTCGACCCTGGTGGCTCCGCAAGACGGTTGGTTCGGTCGACAGTTTCAGACGGCTGAGCAATCCTCGACAGATGCAGCGGGCGCGAAGCAGCAGGAATCTCGGCATTTTCGTGTCTCGCCGCCCCCCGCGTAGCGAGGGTTGAAGCACCCTCATTCTGTGCGGCTCTCATTCACTGTCAACGGTCCGAAGGTGCGTCGGTCAACGCTCGGCGGTTTGGCCATTGCAGGGCAGCGGCCACGAGAAACATCCCCGCGAGCGTGGCGACCAGTGGCGCCGCCACTCCGGTCAACGGGGTGAAAGCCGCAGCCACTGCCGCGCACAAGATGCAGGACGCAGCAGCTGATCGCTGGTTGACGCGATGGACGCACATCAGAACCAGAACCGCTGCGGCACAACATATGACACCGACCAGGATGAGCTGGCGACCATACGCTGCGCTAACACCGGCGATGCCCATCGCCGTCACCGCCAACCCAAGTGCTATCGCCACGACCGCCGCGCACCAGGTGAGGCGAGTACCGACGACGTTTCGCTGGGTCTGACCGCCGAGGCCAGCCCATAACCGGACCGTAGCGACCACCAAGACAATGGTCACACCTACGACCAGCGCGGCAATCGGCAAGGCATAGCCGACACCATCGGGACACACCCACGAAGTCTGTCCGTCAATGCTGGTCGCCTCGCAACCGAGGTGCATCGACTCGGACAAGACTGACAGCGGCCACGCTGCCACAGCGGAGATCACCACCGCGCTCATGAAGCTGAGCACGATGACTCCGAGAAGGCGTGTCATCATGGGCTGCCCTCTCTGCCGCTTGACGTCTGGAGCAACGTCGCACCGGTCACCAGTCTGCGCCTTTCTACGAGGTCACATCTCGCCTGTGGCGGCGACCCACTTGACCCACGGGGCCTGGTGGTTTGCGCCCCAAGTCTGGGGCAGTCTCACCTGACCCTGTGTGTGGCCTCACCGTAAGCTGAATCGATGGCCGCCACCTCCACCACCACGCGTGCAGGAAAGGTCCAGGTTGTCACTGCCGCGATCGTCGGCTTCGTCGTCGGGATAGTCATCGTGGTCCCGCTCGCCCATCAGATACGGAGTTGGCTGGGATTGCCGGAACCCACCGCGGTACCCCTGGACGGGCCGGTGGACAGACCGTTCATCGCCACCTACTGGGTTCCGTGGCTGCTGGCGTGGGCCGTGCTACTCGTTCCCGGGATCGCGTTCATGCTCCCGGTACGCTCCCGCCTGGCGGGCTGGGCATACTCGCTCGCGGTTGGAGCAACGGCCGGAGCGATCGCACTACTCGGGGCGTGGCTCGATTGGGGCCTGGGATAGGCCTTGTCGATCAGGCACTGGATCTCGCGTCCTTGGCGGAGTTGCAGCTGGCGGTCAAGACGTTCGCACGAGAGCATCTTGACTCAACCTGGAGAGCGCATACTCGTGGCGTGCGTCGATTTTGTGCCGATGTGTCGCCCGCGGACTGAATCACAAAGCGAGAATCATGAACGTCCTTGCGCTCGTTGGACCGTCAGCCTCAGGAGGGTGTACCGCGACCATGAATGGGTGGGCCTGTTCCGACGCATCGGGCCACAGCCTGCTGGCCTCGTCACCAAAGTGATCCGACGCTGGAGAACGCGATGCATGTGCCGGTGACCCTGGCCAGCTGGATGATCGGCGACGGTGCGGTGGCTTTTCCAGCCGACGGCGACCGGGTCGATATTGTCCTTGGGTTTGCCCCAGCACAAGGCAACGATCTGCCAGAGATGTGCATCACCGCCGCCGCCGAGGTGGTGCTGCTCGGCGGTGGCGGGATAACAACGCCGCATCCGGCGCTCGTGCATTTCTCAACCTTCACTGCGGTTGCCCATAACGCAACGTCGCTTAACGCAACGTCGCTGCACCAGGGCGAGTCGACACTGTACGGCCGGTTGCACGTGGACTACGAGATGACGGCTGCCACTGTCCCCCGCGTGCTGGGGACAGTGTTGCGGCGCAGATTGATCACCGAAGTACGAGCACCTCGAGCACACCGGCAGCCGCCTTCCTATGAACTCAGCGACATCAATACACGACGAACAAAATTCGCCGATTCGGCTCTGGCCGCGGTCGGCGAACGCGACACGGGACAGCGCGGCCCGCAACCACAGGAGACCTGGCGTCGCGATACTGGACTCCTCCTGGACGTTGAGATCGAGTAACCCACTCCGACCGGCATCGCCGGGTCCACGTACGGGCAATTGCCCGGCGCGAGGCTATGACACCGCTTGGAAACGTCAATCCCGGACGTCTCGTGCGGGCCCACAACACGGCCAGCTTCCGTCGGCTTGTGGGATGGTGATGTCGTGACGGTGGAACGGTGCCGCGACACGTCGGCCGCGTCCTGGCTGCTCAGTCAACAACGTGAATGGTACGACCTGACTGCCCGTGGCCCACTCGGCTACGAGCGGTATGCGCGTCTGCGCTTTATCCCTGACCCCGCCTTCGACGGTCAGCGCGAGAGTCACGCTGAGGTCCCAGACGAGATTGCCGCCGGTCCCAGCGAACTCTGGCAGCTCGCGGTCGCCGTCTCACACCTCGCGCGGCACACCACGACGCCTGACGACTGCTACTTCCTCATCTGGGACGGATGGCCTTCCGGGTGGCCCTATGTTCAGTACGAGAAGCTAGGTGACCGCGACCTCAACATTCAAGATGAGCAGTTAGGCGTGGTTCGCAGCTACTACTTTTTCAACGGTGAAGCCGACCTATTCGCGTGGGAAGACGCCAGTAACGTCCTGGCATCGCCGACTCGGCTGCTCCCCGATCCCGCGTTCACCTGGCCCGCTGATCGTGCCTGGTGCATCACTGATGACATCGACCCCCATTTCGCCACCATCGGCGCCAGCCACCCCGCCATCACCGATCTGCTCAATGACTCCCGCATCGACATAGTTGAAGACGATCCAGAAAGCTATCCACCGAGGTACACGTGATCCTTCACGAGTCGGGAATGTCTCCGCCGATGAATCGATCCACTGCGGCCACTCGGGACTGCCCCAGCTTCAATCGTCTCGAAAAATCGCACCCTGCCTTCGTGCAGAGAAGCCAACTTCTCGGCACTACGCCTTCGGAGTCTGCGAGAAGCGCCAGCGTGGACCGACAGCGCCGTGACAATCCGTGCGGCACAAGTCGGCTGGGTCCGGCCCCTCGGGCGGTTGGTGCTGCGATCAGGCACCGAGGACGTCCGACAACACGCCGAAGCTCGCAACGGTCAGGCGGTGTAAAACGGAAAGTCAGTCGACCGGTCAGCAGCGACGACATCAACGTCGCGCTGCGCAAGCAGAGCATCGATCACATGCCTGGCCGCGCCGATGCCTGCCCAATGTGGATCGGTGTCGCAGGCGATGCACCAGGCATGGTCGGCGGGCCAAATGAATGCCGCCGGCTCGTTGGCCAGCACGGCCTCAGACCGACCCCAGTCACCGACATCGGCGAGTGCCCCGCAGAACAAGTGGTACTTGCGATTGGGGATGGACATGCGTCCCACGCGGGGCAGCTCACGAACCGTGCCATACCCGTCCCACATCGCGAAGTAACAATCATCGGGGGTTGTGGTTTCCCCGGCCAGCACGGCACACAGCTGCGCCAGGACAGCCGTGTCCGACACACCAGGACGGCATGGGCGGGCATCACTCAGTTTCTGGCCAGCGTACTCGGGGTCCGAGGCGAACCGGAGTCTCGCGTACGCATCGAAACCAGGTGGCCCGTACAGTGCCAGGACATTCCAGGACTCACCACTGCGGGTGATCCATTCCGCAGGGGTCACGTCGTCACAGAGCACAAGGGCCACCTAAACAGTGCACCACACCGGCGGCCCTGAAACTCACTCGCCGTTTATGTCGGATCGAGCGTCGACGTGCCAGCGCATCGCCGGTTTTCGGTCGGTGGAGAAACCTCGCATCGCTAGGGTCAAGGGCATGTCGCGTGTGTCAGGCGAGCGTCCAGATAATCGGTGGACTGCGCCAGTTAACGAACTCCCGGCGCTGCCTATCGGGTTCCCGGAGCATTGGACAGAGGCGCTCCGTTCCGTCTCGCACGACCTCCTCGTCCTACAATCCGGTGGACATGTCGATGTTGGTGATCTGGTGTGGGACTTGGAACTATCGGGCGGTGATTCGGTAGCAATCGGGTTTCACAGTTCTACCAACAGAATTGGCGGCTTCCTTGTCAGCCAGGGGTACACGGCCAATGCCCCAAGTGCTCAGTGCACTGTGTGGACAGCGCAGGCCGTTCAAGACTTCCTCGCTGGATACGAGTACACCCTGTGGCCATCAACCGGCAGCGCGCCCTATCGCCCTGTGATTCATGACAGCCAAGCCGTTTGGTGGGACTCAGGCACTGACGCTGCTGCCGCGCGGATCGGCGACTTGAGGTGAGACGGGCAACAGCATCCACCGTTTAACGAGACAGACGCTGGCCCCGCCCCAGATCTCGACACGCACCTCACCGACGCCCAGCGCCGTCTCGACCACCGGCGACGGGTTATCGGGGCATCTCACCCAACGACACCGACAACGCCGCCACCGACTGCTGCCACAGGTCTGCGAGCTCAGCGGCCTGCGTGTCGGTGAGCACCGCGTCGCTGTAGCGCCAGTTGGCGACCAACTGTGCGCCGTCGGGCGTCCCGCGGACCACCGCGACCAGATCGACGGCATACCGTAGCGGCAGATCGGGTTCCGGATCGGACGGCAGGTGACGATTCACCTCGAGATCGGTGATCGGGGTCCACGGTTGCGACGTCGCGGTGGAATCCGCCTCGGTGTGCAGGTCGTAGCGACCGAGATAGTTGAACTCCACCTGCGGGTCGGACGCCTCACGCAACCCGGGCACCTCGGCGAGGTACTTGAGGACCCCGAAATCGATTCCCGCAGAGGGAATTTCATCCAGGTGACCGACCACGTCGTCGAGCAACGCCCGCCCCACCGCCGGATCCGCGGCCACCTGGGCCGCATCGATGTCGCGGCCGACGCCGAGTCGCGCGCAGAACACCGAGGTGAACCAACCGACGGTGCGTGTGGTGTCCATACCCGGACCCGCGAGGTCGTCCTCTCGACCATGGCCCTCCAGCGCCAGATAGGCACCGCAGGACGGGTCCTGTCCACGGTGGCGTCGCCAACTCGCCAGCGTGAGGGTCAGTGCGGCGATGAGGAACTCCCGCATCCCCACCCGGCGTCCGACGCCGGCGAGGATCGTCGCCGTCGTAGCGTGATCGGTGAGAGACACCAAGGGCCGCAACGACGACCATGTGTCGGTGCGCGGATCCGGGTGCCGCGCACCCAGCGCAGGGTCCGGGGCGGCGACCTGCCGAATCCAGTGATCACGCTGGGCCAGCACGGCGGGATCGTCACGCCGCGACGCCACGAACCGACACCACGCACGGTAGTCACTGCCCTCGACCGGCGGCGCCAACGACTCCCCCCGCGCCGACGCCACACCGAGAGCGGCGAGGTCGGCGAAGATGATCTGCCAGCTCACCACGTCGACGGCGAGGTGATGGGCGGCGAGCAACAGCAGATCAGCGGAGCCGTTGCGGCGCAGCCGAACCGCCGCCATGATGCGTCCGGCAGTCGGATCGACGGATTCGTTCGCCCGTCGAGCCGCCACGCCCACCGCGACGCCGAGGTCGTCGACGTCGACCGTCGTCAGGATCGACGAGGCATCGACCACCCCGGGCTCGCGGGTGATCACACCGTCGGGGGTCTGCTGGGCGCGCAGCATGTCGTGGCCGTCGAGCAGTGCCGCAAGCACCGCGATCAACGCCGCGTCCGACAGTTCCTCGGGCAAGGTGAACAGCACGGTCTGGGTGAAGCGACGGTGATTGCCGAACTCGTACATCTGCTCGACGACCGGTAGTGCGGGCACGGCCCCGATGCCCGCGGAGACGACGTCGACGCCCTCGTCTGCGGCACGGTCGATGGCGTCGCCGAGATCTCGGATACTGTTGCGGGACAGAACCATACGTGGTGTCACCGCGATCTCCAGATCACGCAGCCTGTTCACGGCGGCCATTGCGATGATGCTGTCGAGGCCGAGGTCGAAGAAGTCGTCGTCGGCACCGGGTGCGGTACCGAGCACCTCGGCGAACACCTTGCGTACCACCGTCGCGGTGGCCGTCAGATCCTCGTCGGACCCGCTCGGTCGCGCCTGCAGGGCCGCAGCGGCCGATTCCGCGAGAACCCGACTGTCGAGTTTGCCGTTCGTGTTCATCGGCAGCACCGGCAGGCACACGATGCGGGCCGGGACCATGTGCGCCGGCAGGATGTCCACGAGCCTGCCACGCAACGTCCGGGCGTCGAGATCGGCACCCGCGGCGAATCCGACGAGCGCCGGGGAGGCAGCCCGTTCCACCACGACCACGGCCGCCGACTCGACGCCGGCCAACGCCCGCAACGCCGCCTCGATCTCACCTATCTCGATCCGGTAGCCACGGATCTTGACCTGATCGTCACTGCGACCGATGAACTCGATGTCCCCACGATCGTTGTACCGCACCAGATCTCCGGTGCGGTACATACGCGCGCCGGAGTCCGTCGGATCGGCGACGAACCGTGTCGCGGTCATCGCCGGACGGTCCTGGTAGCCGCGCGTGACCTGAGCACCGGACAGATAGAGTTCGCCCGCTACCCCGGTGGGCACCGGACGCAGTCGGGAGTCAAGGACATGAGCGGTCATCCGATCGGTCGGCGCACCGATGGTCGGCACGGGCGAATCGGCGACGCGCGCCACGACCGCTTCCACGGTGGTCTCCGTGGGCCCGTAACAGTTGTGCACGGTGGTGGACGGCAACGCACCGAGCTGCGCCCACAAGCGGGGACCGATGGCTTCTCCGCCGAGAGCCAGCACGGTCAGATGCCCCTGTGCGGCCGCGGACTCGTCGGCGGTCCCCTCGTCGACGAGTCCGGCAGCCGACAGTTGACCGAACATCGACGGGGTGGTGTCGATCATGTCGATCGCGTGCTCGGCGAGACCGGCGACGAGGCGGCCCGCATCCCGCATCTCATCCTCTCCGAACAGATGCACGGCGTGACCATCGAGCAGCGCCGCGAGCGGTTGCCAGGACGCGTCGAAGCCGAAGGTCCAGGCGTGCGCCACACGCAGCGGTCGGCCGAGTTCGGCGCGGGCCGGGGCGAGCATGTTGTCCCGGTGGTCGCGGCAGTAGCTGACCAGGGCCGAGTGGGTTCCGATGACACCCTTGGGTTCTCCGGTGGAACCCGACGTGAAGATCACATAGGCGGCGCTGTCCGGGTGGGTGTCGGGCATCACCACCGCGTCTGGGCGTGCGGAGATCCGATGGGCGGTCTCGGGGTCGTCGAGCATCACGAGGTCACCCAACGGGGCGAATCGGTCGGCGTGTCCGGCATCGGTGATCAGCACCCGTGTGTCGCACTGCCCGACGATGCCGCTGATGCGTTGATCGGGCAACGCGACATCGAGCGGGACGTAGGCTCCACCGGACAGGAAGGTCGCGAGTATCGCGACAACCGTGTCGGCCGACCGGGGCAGCGCGATCCCCACGACCGATTCGGGACCCACCCCACGGTCTACCAGCTCGGCGGCCAATCGTGCGGCGGCAGAACACAGTTCCCCATAGCTCCACGCCGACGACGCGGTCACCAGTGCCGGTGCCCGCGGGGTCGCCGCGGCTTGATCGACGAACGCGCGGATCGCGGTCGGGGGGAGATCGTGCGCGCCGTGATCACGCCGCCCCATGGCCCACAGGCGTTCGCGTTCGGACGGCAACAGGACGTCGAGGCGGTCCGGATGAGACGCGGCGGCGTCGGGCAGTTGCTCGAGCACCCGCAGGACTCGCTCGGCGATCTGGGCGGGCTCGGCCGCACCGAGTGCGCCGTCGACGGCCTCGGTGATGACGATGAGTTCACCGTCGAGCAGGTAGGCCACCACCGTGAGCGGATAGTGCGCAAGGCTTTCCATCGCCAACGGCAGGAACCGGGTGCCGTCCGGTGTGCTGAACGGTTCGGTGGCCGCACCGATCGGGGCGTTCTCGAAGACGAACAGGGTGTCGAAGAGTGCCGGATGCCCACCGGCCCGTTGGATCTCCGACAGTCCGAGATATCCCTCGTCGCGCATGGCCGCGGATTCGCGTTGCAGCACAGCGCAACTGGCCTCCACGGAAGTCCCGTCCCCCGTCGCGAGTCGCACGCGTGAGGGCACCGTGTTGATGAACAGGCCGACCATCTCGTCGGCGCCCGGGAGGCCCTGTGGCCGACCGGAGATGGTGGTGCCGAACAGCACGTCGTCACGATCGGTGAGACGCCCCAGGACCGTGGCCCACGCGTACTGGACGGCGGTGTTGAGCGTCAGTCCCGACGCCCTCGCCCAGGCCACCAGCCGCTCGGTCTGCGCAACCGGCAGCCGATGGCGGGTGCGGATCGGTTCGGTGGCCGCGAACCCCGAACCGGCGAGCATCAACGGCTCCGCACCGTCGAGATAGGTCCTCCAGGACTCTGTCGCCCGATCGGCGTCCTGCGCGGCGAGCCACGCGATGTAGTTGCGGTAGGGCCGCACCGCGGGCAGGGCGGCATCGGAACCGCCGGCCGAGTAGATCGCCAACAGCTCCTGGAAGAACAGGGCCACCGCCCATCCGTCCATCAGGATGTGGTGAGCGGTGACGAGAAGCCGACGGCGTGCCGGCTGCTCCCCGGGTGCATCCTCGAGCGCAACGAGCTTGACCCGCAGCGCCGGGCCGCGCCGCAGATCGAAGCGGGCCGCCCGCTCGGCGGTGGCGAGGGCGTCGAAGTCCGCGGCGGTGGTGCTCACCTCCTCCCACGGGGTGGTCACCGATGTGGGAACGATCTGCACCGGTTTCGGGATGTCCTTGTCCCACAGCGATACCCGCAGGTTGGGATGGCGCCGTAGCAGGGCGTCGACACTGCGATGGAGCAGATCGACGTCGAGGGGGCCGGTGATCTCGACGACGAACTGCATGGAGTAGACGTCGAAGCCGTCTCCGGACATCTCCGAGAGCGTGAAGAGCCCTTGCTGCAGTGGGCTCAGTGCGAGGACGTCCTCGATCTCGGGGGTTGCGCTCACTGCTGTGACTTCCAGGCGGCACCGAGTGACGAGAGCATGTCGTCGCTGAGACCCGATGCACTCATCGGTGCCACATCGTCGACCGGAACGCCGTCGGCCGTGGTCTCGGCATCGTCGGCCGCATCTTCTGCTGCGTCGACCGCCGCCGCGAGTTCGGCGATCGTGTAGTTGTCGAAGATCTGTTGCGGCGACAAGGCGACTCCCTCCGCGGCGGCGCGTGCGGACCACTGGATGGAGATCACGCTGTCCCCACCGACCGCGAAGAAGTTGTCGTCACGTCCGAGACCGTCCACGCCGAGCAGTTCCGACAGGATGGTGACCAGTCGTTGTTCGGTCGGGGTCTGTGGTTCTCCGCCCGCTGTCGCAGCCATGGCGATCACCGCGGGCGCGACCGTGTCGGTGAACGGATCGGTGACCCGCGATCGGGGTGCGAGCGCGGCGAGGGCCTCCGGAAGGGCCGCCGGCGCACCTGCTTCGGTGACGACCCATTCGGTCACCGAACGGAGGTCGGTGATCCCGGTGTGCTGCAACGCAGCCAAGGTGCGAGGCCCGGCGTGGACGCGTCGTGGATGTTCGGCGACGATCAGCTGCGCCAGCCGAGCCGGGTCCTCCTGATGCCGATCCGCGGCAACGACCCCTGGCAGGGGCGGGAGGGCGACCCCGGACAACGCGGTGTCGGCCGCGGTGGCGAGGGTCTCCAGAAGCGCCCCGAAGGTGGCGGCGATCGCCGTCACGGTGTCCTGCTCGTAGAGATCGGCGGCCGCGACGATCCGGCCCTCCATGCCACCGTCGGCGATGACCACCAGATTCACGTTGAGATCGAGGAACGAGGTGTCCTGCTCCACCGGCAGCAACGCCACGGTGCTCCGCCCCGATTCGTCCAGGGGGCGTCCCCAGGCGTTCTGGTCGCGATCACGGAAGTGGATCATGCTCTGGAACAACGGATTGTACGAGCGCGTGCGCCGCGGGTTCAGTGCCTCCACCAGACGCTCGATGGGAACGTCCTGGTGCGCGAAGGCATCCAAGACGGTGTCGCGGGCTCGCCCGATCAATTGACGCAGGGTGGGATCGTCGACGGTTCGGGTACGCAGCGCCACCATGTTGGCGTACAGGCCGACGAGCGTGTCGGTTCCCGGGTCCACTCGCCCGGCCACGGGCGTGCCGATGGCGATGTCGTCGCCGCCACCGAGGCGACTCAACAGTCCGGTGAGCATCGCGGTCAGCGTCATGAACTCGGTGGCGCCACAGTCGTCGGCGACGGCGCGGACGCGACGTCGGATCTCGGCCGGCACCACGAAATCCGCGAGCACGGACCGCTTGGACAGTGCCTGGGGGCGTGGATGGTCCGCGGCCACGGTGATCTCGTCGGGTTGTCCGGCGAGCGCCGCCCGCCAATGCTCGATCTCCGCGCGCCCGAACTCGGCGAACACATCGGAGTCGGACGTGGGGTCACCCACCGGGAACACCCGATGCTGCCAGGCCGCGTAATCGGTGTACGTCAGGTCCGGCGCCCCGAGGTCTGGAGTCGCCCCTGCCACGCGCGCCCGATATGCCGTGATCAGGTCACCGATCAGCACGTCGGTGGACCAGTGGTCGATCACCATGTGGTGCACCACCATCGACAGCACGTGGACATCATCGTTCTCTCGCAACAGCTTCGGCGCGAACAGCGGCGGCACGGACAGATCGAAGTCGTGCTCGCGGGCGGCGGCCAGCACCGAGTCCCGCTCGGCCGCATCCGCGACGTCGATCACCGGCAGTTCGACGTCGACGCTGTCGCTGATCCGTGCGGCGGGCAGACCGTCGTGTTCCACGAACGTCGTGCGCAGCGATTCGTGACGTGCGACGACGTCGGCGATCGCGGCCTGCAGAGCAGCCCGGTCGAGTGGACCGTCGATCCGCAGCGCCAGCGGGATGTTGCCCGCCGCGGCGGCGCCGCCGGTGAACCGTTGCTGGAACCACATCGCCAACTGCGAGAACGACAGCGGCGCCGGGTCCGGCCGATCGCCTGCCGTCAACGGTGGTCGCCCACCACGCCCGACCGCCGGGTCGACGACGAACGCGTTGTCGGCGCCGAGACCGTCGATGTCTCCGAGTTCGTCGAGGTCGATGCCGAACTCGTCGCGCACCGCGGCGTTGACCGCGGACGCGAGCCCCTCCACCGTCGGATTGTCCAGCGGTAGACGGACATCCACGTCGATACCGAACTCGGCGGTCAGGGTGGTCACCAGCCGAGCAGCGAGCAGGGAGTGTCCACCCAGATCGAAGAAGGAGGAGCCTGCGCTGATGTCGTCGGTGCCGAAGATGCCCGCGTACACCGCCGCGATCCGCTTCTCGGTGGGTGTCTCGGGCGCCCGAACCGACTGCGGGGCAGCCACGATGATCGGCAGTGCGTCCCGGTCCAGCTTTCCATGCACGGTCAGCGGGACCTCGTCGATGGTGCCGAGCGCCGCCGGAACCATGTGGTCGGGAAGCACCGAGCGGGCGTGGGCCAGCACGTCGGTGACGTCGAGAGTCGACCCCGCGCGCGGTTCCGGGATCACGTATCCGACCAGACGCGCGCCCGTGTCGGCCGATTCGACGAGGACCACGGCGTGGGCCACGTCCGGGTGGGTGCACAGACCCGCCTCCACCTCGCCGAGCTCGATCCGGAATCCGCGGACCTTCACCTGTTCGTCGGACCGGCCGACGAACTCCAGATCACCGTCGACGGTACGGCGCGCCAGGTCGCCCGTGCGATAGAGACGCGACCCCTCGGTGAACGGGTCGGCGACGAACCGGGTCGCACTCAGCGTCGTTCGGCCGAGGTATCCGCGCGCGAGTTGCCCACCCCCGAGATAGATCTCACCGACGACACCGTCGGGCACCAGGTGCAGACCCGCATCGAGCAGATAGCTGGTGACGTTGGTGTTCGGTGTCCCGATCGGCACGATGACGTTGCCCTGCGGGCCGTCGACCGGATAATGGGTCGCGGCGACGACGGCCTCGGTCGGCCCGTAGTTGTTCGACAGCGCCGCGTCGAAGGTCGTGGTGAACGCGTCGGCGATCTCACCGGACATCGCTTCCCCGCCGACCGGCACGGTGCGGAGCATGGTCCACTGCTTGACCTCGGGCACCATCAGCAGCGTCGACAACAACGTGGGCACCATGTGCATCACGGTGACCCGTTGCCGCACCAGGAGCTCGGCCATGTACGAGATGTCCTGCACTGCCCTCGGTTTCGGCACCACCAAGGTCGCGCCCACCACCAAGGTGCAGAAGATCTCGAACATCGAGGCGTCGAAGCTCACCGACGAGGTCTGCACCAACCGGTCGTCGGGTGAGAGCACCTCGCCCGCACCGAACCCGACCAGGTGATCGGCGATCGCATCATGTGCCACCGGTACACCCTTGGGGGTTCCGGTGGAGCCCGAGGTGTAGATGACGTAGGCGAGGTTGCCCGGCCGCAGCGGCGAATGCCGGTCGTCGTCGGTGACCGGTCGGACCGCGTCAGACACCGAGGCCGCCTCGGCCTCCGCGATCTCCAGTGCTGCGGCGTCGAGTACCAACCGCGGTGCGGCGTCGGCGATGAGGAACTCGGTGCGGTCCTGCGGATAGTCGGGATCGATCGGGAGGTACGCGCCACCGGCCTTCATCACCGCCAAGGCGGCGACGACAAAGCCCACCGAACCGCCCATCCTCAGTCCGACCAGGTCCTCGGGTCGAACTCCGGAGCGAATCATCCAGTGGGCCAAACGGTTCGACCGGTCGTCGAGCTGACGATAGGTGAAGACCTCGTCGTCGGCGACCACGGCCTCGTGCTCGGGTCGCTCGGCGACCGTCTGTGCGAACAGGTCCACGACGGTCACCCCGGGCTGCGGGTGCACCCGGCCGGTGGACGCCGCCAGGACACGCGCCCGCGCGGTGGCATCGAGGAGCTCGAGGTCTCGGATCGGACGATCGGGCGACTCGATCGACCGGCGCAACACATGGAGATAGGCGTCGGCGAGACCCGCGGCGATCTCGCCCGGGAAGGCACCGGTGTCATATTCGAGTTCGAGGACCGGATGCTCCCCGGCGACGAGGGAGAACTCCAGCGGCAGTTGCCCGTTGGGGATGGTCAGTGCGTCGAGGTGGGTGACGTCGACCCCGGACAGGGCCAGCCCTTCGGTTGCGGTGCGCGTGCTCACGCTCACCGCGACGAGCTGGGTCAGTCCGTCACCGCCACCGATGCGTGCCGGATTCACCGCCCCGACAACCGAGTCGACCGGCACGCTCTGATGGGTCACGGCCTCGACGAGGCCTGCACCGGTCGACGAGGTGAGCGCGGCGAACGTGTCGTCGGCGGCCACGCGGGTCCGCAGCAGCAGCGAGTTGCCGAAGTAGCCGATGAGACCGGAACCCTCGGACGGGCGATGCGTGACGGGTACCGCGATGGCGAAGTCTTCTGCACCCGTGATGCGGTGCATGAGCGCGCCGGTGACGGCCACATGGACGGTGAACGGGCTGACCGACGAACTGCGGGCGAATGCTTCCACCTGCGCGACGAGGTCGGCGGGCACCGGCCGGGTGAGCCGGGCGCTGCCGGCGGACGCCTGTCGTCCGGTCCCGGTGAGCCCCAACGGCTCCGGGGCCGGCGTCAGCTGGTTGCGCCAGTACTCCAGGTCCGCGGCAACGGTGGCCGGATCGGCCTGGGGCAGATCTGCGTACTGACGGCGGAGCTCGACCAGGCCTGCCCGGTCGGGCTCGTCTGCGTTGTAGACGGCGTTGATCTCCCCGAAGAGGACGGGCCACGAATCGTCGTCCCACGCGATGTGGTGCACGGTCAGGAGCAGGACATGGGCATCGTCGGCCAGTCGCACCAGCACCAGTCGCATCGGATGGTCGGTGGTGAGATCGAAGGGGGTGCCGAACTCCCGCCGCGCGAGCACCTGGAGACGACGTTCCGCGGCCCGGCCGGTGAGGTCGGCGATGTCGGCCGTCTCCCACGACGCGGCGACACCGGTGTGGTGCCTCGCAGTCGGTTCGCCGTCGGAGCCGAGTTCGTATGTGGTGCGCAGGATCTCGTGCCGACCCACGACGGTGTCGAAGGCGCGGCGCAGCCGAGCGGGATTGAGGTCCCCGTCGAGGCGAAGGGCCACACCGACATTGAGAGAAGTGTCGGCGACATCACGATGAGACACGAACCACAGACGGCGCTGCGCCGCCGACAACGGGCTCGTCGCACCGTCCGGCCGGGCCGCGACCTCTGCTGTGGTGTTCGCGCTCGCCAGCCCTCCGGCCTCGAGCCGCTTCCGGAGCAGTTCTTTCCTGCGCAGCGCACTCTTGTCAGACATGCTGGACAGTCTACCTAGGCAAGCCTAACCAACGATCAGAGAGAGCACGGGATCTGCGCGTACGAACCGATGTCGCAGATGGAACGGTTGGACAGCTTCCACTGGCCGCCCTTCCAGACCCAGTACAAGGGCATCTTGGCCGGGTTCCATCCCGGCGAACGCAACTCGAGCGTCGCCTTCGCGGTGCCGCCGTTGACGGACACCGGTCCGGTCACGCGGTAGCTGAAGCCGAGCGGCTTGAAACGCTGCAGGACCGTCACGATCGGCTGCGCCTGGGTGACCGCGCGGCTACCACCTTCGAGGCGAGCAGCCTTCTGCGCCGGCGAACCGCCACCGACCAACATGTCCAGATCGTTCTGCAACTTGCCGACGGTCGGCGTGGAACGTGCGGTGGTCTGCTGGGGCGCTGCGCTCTGCGCCTGGGGGACGCCCTGAGGCGCGGCCGCACCCGGCAACATGCCGCCGCCGCTCGTGCCACCACCGGCAGGGAGATCGGCACTGCTGCCCTCGGGCGGCGCCGCTGCGGCAGCAGGCGGGGCTGCGGCTGCCGGAGCGCCGGGCGCACCCGGCGCGGCTCCGGCTCCCGGGGCCGCAGCCGACGGCGCGGCGCTCTGTGCCGAGCCGAGGTTGACCACGGTGGGCTGCTGCTGTGCACTGGCCGCCGCGTCACGGTCGCCGAGTTCGGACACCAGCAGGCCGACCACGCCGATGGTCACGATGACCGCGGAAATGATCGCGGCAACACCACCCGACACCAGCACGGTCGGCCAGTTGACGCCGCTGCCCCCCGATGCGCTGCCCGCCCCCTCTGCCGGAGCACCCTCGCCCCCAGCACCGTCGACCCCAGCACCGTCGACCGCAGTATCGCCGTCGGGCGCCGCCTCTGAATAGGCTGGCGCACCGATCGGTCCGGTGGCGGTGTCGTCATAGCCGGCAGCGGTGTCCGTGCCGGTGGAACCGTATGTGGGTGTCATGTGAGCACTCCCCGAAGTCGAGATTAGTAAGCCTGACCTTACTAGGTCGATGTCCATATCGCGTCATCGCATGAGACCGACGACCTCACGCAACGTGGCGCCGCCGAGGATCGCCTCGACCGGCAGGTCACGGCCCAGCGACCCCTTGACCCGTCGACGGAACTCGAGCGCCTGCAGGGAGTCCAGCCCCAATGCGACCAACGGGGTCTCCGGATCCAGATCCGTACCGGGCGCGGACAACCCCATCGTCGCGGCCAACTCTGCGGCCAGCAGGTCGTCGAGCGCTCCCTCGATCGACGGCTGACCTGCGACGGAGTCGCTCTCAGGCGGTGTCTCGTCGGGTACGGGCACGGGTTCGACCGGGGGCACCTCCGCGATCGGAGGCCGCGTGACCACGGCCGTGGTGTCGGGGATCGCCGACAGCACGGGCTGATACCCGAACAACGACAACAGGTCGCGCAACTCCGGCCAGTTCGCCGACAACACGATGGCGTCGGCGCCGAGATCGGCCAGTCCCACCCGCATCGCCGCGCGCGGCGCCATCGGCACCACCCCGGCACCTTCCACGCGCGCGACCCCCGACTCGTCGAGCGGCCCCTGCACCTGCCACAGTCCCCATTCGATCGCGACCGCCGCGACGCCACCGGCCCGCCACCGTGCAGCGGCGATCTCGAGCATGCGATTGGTCAAGGCGTAGAGCGCCTGATCTCGTCCACCGAGAGACGCCGCCACCGACGAGCACAGCACGACCTGCAGGTCGTCGGTGACCGGCACGGCATCGAGCAGAAGTCGCATACCCGCCACTTTGGCGCGCTCGGCGTCGACGATCTGGTCGCGCCGGATGCTGTCGACGGAAGTCGCCACGTAGTTCATCGCGGTGTGGATCACCAAGGACACCGGCTCGGCGAGGGCCGACGCCAATCGGCCCAGCGCCGCGTCATCACCGATGTCGCAGGCGATCACGTCGATGACGCTGCCGGTCCGCCTGCGCAGCGCCGCCAGCCTGGAGGCCGTCTCCGCGGTGCCGCCGGAACGGCTGATCAGGGTGATCCGCCCCGCGGGCGCCACCCTGTGGGTCGCGTAGTACTCGCAGATCTCCAGGCCGAGTTTGCCTGTGCCGCCGGTGATCAAGATGTGGCCGGTATTCGGTGTCCGGGTCTCGTCGACGGCCGCCGGCTCCAGACGTTTGACGTAGAAGGTGCCCTCACGCAACGCCAGCTCCGGCTCCTCGGCCACGTGCACCGCGGTCAGGACATCCTCGGCCTGCGGCGCACCGTGTGCGGCATCCAGATCGAGATGCCGGAACCGGACGGTCGGGTATTCGGCTGCGGCACACCGCAACGCAGCCGTGATCGGGCCGTGCACGGCGTCGGCCACCGGATCGCCGTCGACGACCTGCTCACCGCCGACGGTCACCCACCAGAACTGTTCGGGCAGGTCGGCCAGACCCGCATGCCAACGCCCCTCGGCCAGGATCTCGGCGAGCATGTCGACGGCGTCATCACGATCACCGGTCGCACCGATCAGGAGCACCGCGGTGTCGATGTCGATCCCCGGTTGTTCGTCGGCTCCGATGATCGTCGCGGTGGCTCCCTGCGCGGCCGCTGCCGCACAGATCTCCGCGGCTTCGACCGCGCACCTGCCGGTCGGATCCAGGATCGCCATCGTCCTCGGCGCCAGCAGTTTCCGACGTTTGAGCGGCTGCCAGCGGGTGAGCAGACGCTGAACGTCGCCACCACGTTGCGCGGCCGCCCACTCCGGCGAGTTCGCCTCATCGGTCACGCCGGACTCTCGGTCGGCCCACAGATGCAGACGACGCATCACGGTGTTGGGGAAGTCCTCGAGCGGCAACCGCGCCGCATCGTCGTCGCCCACCTTCAGCGCATCCCAACGGAACCCGGTGTCGGCAACCGCGAGCGACGCCAGGTTGCGGGTGAACTCCTCGAGCCCATCGGCGTCGCGCCGCGACGTTCCGATCACCGGTCGCGGGGTGGTGGCGTCGACCTCCGACAGCGTCTCGCCCATCGCGAGCATCAGGGTCGGGTGTTCGGACATCTCGACAAAGAAGTCGGCGCCGTGACCGACGACCGCGTCGGCCACCGCCTTGTCGAATCGCACCCTGTTGCGCAGATTCCAGAACCAGTAGTCCCCCAGGCTCATCGATTCGTCCACGGCCTCGCCGAGGGTTGCACCGATGCACGGCAGTCTGCCGGGCAGCATGCGATCGTGTTCCAGATAGGTGCCGAGCGCGTCCAGGAATGCCGGTTGGTACTCACTCACCACACTGGTGTGGGCCGGATACTCGACCCGGATCTCCTTCGCGAACTTGCCTTGCGCGGTGAGCATCTCGACCATCTCGAGGACGGCCTCCCGCCGTCCCGAGATGCACAGGATGTGCGACGAGTTCACCACCGACAGCTGCGCCCACCCGGAATGACGCGCGAGCATGGCCTCGCACTCGTCGATGTCGATCCCGACGACCGCCATGGTGTGTCCGCGTGGTGCCAGCTCATGGACCAGACGGGCGCGGACCGTGACGATGGTCAGGGCGTCCGACAACGTCATCACCGAGCTGCGGTAGGCGGCGGCGATCTCTCCCTGGCTGTGCCCCACCGTCATCGCCGGCGTCGCGCCGGCAGCGTCCCACATCGCGGTCAGGCCGACCATCTGCATGAACAGAGCGGGCTGGACGACGCGGACATCGGAGACCGCCGGGTCGTCGTCGGCGAGTTCCCCGAGCACGTAATCGCGTGGCGAGGTGCCGAACAGACGCACGGACTGCGCGTGACAGTCCTCGACCGCACGCCGAAACGGCTCGGACAGTTCGTGATACCGGCGCCCCATACCGGGTCGCTGACTCCCCTGACCCGGATAGGTGTAGGCAACCCGGCGCAACCCTGCCGGTCCCCCGCCACGTACGACGGCGGGATGCGGACGCTCGTTAGCCAGGGCATCGAGCGCTTCGACGAGTTCGCCGCGGTCGCGGACCGCCACGAGAGCGCGATGCCGGCGTGCGGGCCGGGTCCGCAGGAGATGTTCGGCGATCGCCGCCGGGGCGATCTCCGGGTGCGCCATGGCGTATTCGCGCATCGCGGCGGCCTCCGCCGGCACCAGCTCCGCGACGTCCGAGGACACCAGCACCGGCACCCGGCCGTCGGGCAATCGATATGTTGACGAGGAGTTCTCAGACATGGGCATTCCCACCGGTACGGTCTGTGTCCGACAAGGGCATTGCGATGATGGCGTGCGCATTCGTCCCGGATACGCCGAAGCTCGAGACCGCGGCGAGCCGTCGGTCGCCGCGAGGCTCCCACGGACGCAGTTCGGTGGACAACCGCATGGCGCCACGCTCCCAGTCGATCTTGTCTGTGGGGTCGTCGGCGAACAGGGTCGGGACGGTCACACCGTGCCGACCGCTGAGCAGAACCTTGATCAAACCCATCATCCCGGCAGCCGCCTGTGCGTGTCCGGCATTGGATTTCACCGATCCGAGCAGGACCGGGTCGTCGGCAGGCCGGGCCACCCCGTAGGTGTTCTGGAGCGCCTCGAGTTCCATCGGATCGCCCAGCGGGGTGCCGGTACCGTGCCCCTCGATGAGGTCGACATCGGCCGGGCAGATGCCCGCAGCGGCGATGGTGCGCTCGATGAGCCGCTGCTGGGCCTGGGCACTGGGGACCACGATCGGCGCCCCACGCCCATTGTGATTGATCCGGGTCGCCAACACGATTCCCAGGATGCGGTGCCCCAATCGCCGTGCCCGGCTCTCGGTTTCGAGGACAACCACGCCGGCCCCCTCACCCCACAGGGTTCCGGTGGCGGCTGCACTGTAGGACCGGCAGTGTCCGTCGGCGGCGAGTCCGTTGTTCTTGGCGAACTCGAAGAACGCGCCCGGCGAACCCATCACGCACACGCCGCCGGCGATCGCCCAGGTGCATTCCCCACCCCGGATTGCGTTGGCCGCCAGGTGTATCGCCGTCAGCGACGACGCGCAGGCGGTGTCCACGGTCATCGACGGACCGATGAGCCCGAGTGCGTGCGAGATCCGTCCGGCGACCGCGCCCAGTGCGGTGCCCGCGATACGGTGCCCGCTGAACTCGTTCACGGCCGCCGCCCGCGGGCCGTACTCCGCGATGGACGCGCCCATGTAGACGCCGACCTCCTCGTCGACGAGTGCGGTCGGGTTGATCCCGGTGTTCTCCAGCGCCCGCCATGCCACCCGCATCCCCACACGCTGCTGCGGGTCCATGGCGACAGCCTCGCGAGGGCTGATCCCGAAGAACATCGGATCGAACTCGGCTGCCCCACGAAGGAATCCACCCGCGTCGGGAACCTCACCCCACCCCTCGTGGACGCCGAGGGACAACACCTGATCGATCGGCCAATCCCTGTCCCGGGGAAAGGGTTCGACGAGTTCGGTGCCGTCGGCCAGTGCCGAGAAGAACTGCTCGGTCGTCTCCACCCCACCGGGCGCCTCGACGGCCATCCCGGCGATGACGATCGGTTCGAGATCCATCATCACGCGAAGTCCCTCACTTGCCCACCACCGAAGTCGATTCGGTGAGGACCTCCAAGACGTCGGACGCGTTGTCGTCCAGGTAGAAGTGCCCGCCGTCGAACACACTCACCGAGACATCGTCTCCGTGGATGTTCCACGCGTGCAGTTCATGGGCCTTGATCGCCGGGTCGTCGGCACCGCCGATCACCGAGATCGGCGCGGTCACCCGATCGGTCGGCTCGGCGCGGTAGGCGTCGAAGGCCTGGTAGTCGGCCCGCAGCACCGGCAACGCCATCCGCATGACGGCCTCGCTGGCCATCACCGAACCACCGGTTCCCTCCAGCACCGACAGATGCGCCATCAGACCTTCGTCGTCGGTGGGGTGTCGAGGGAGGTCGGCGACACGGCTCGGTGCGGCGGCGGCCGACACGACGAGTCGCGCGAGTTCTGGATCGCCCGTCCGCTGCGCCCGCCGCGCGAACTCGAAGCCGACGATGCCGCCCATGCTGTGTCCGAACACCGTCAGCGGGGCACGTCGGGCGTCGGGGCGTTGCGTGTACTCGGCGTGCGCCTCGGCTGCCAGGTCGGTCAGCTCGGTGGCCGCGGGCTCGCGCATCCGGTCCTGACGGCCGGGGTACTGCATGATCAGGACCGTGAACGCACGGCTGAAGTGTTCGGAGAGTGCACGATACGACGACGCGCCACTGCCTGCGTGTGGGAACACCAGCAGCGGGGGAAGGTCCGGTCGCAGCGGTTGATGGAACTGGCGCAGCGCTCCGAGCGGCTTGCGTGGGGACGGGGTTGAGTTCGTTGTCATATCTGCACTTCTCTGACTTGGATTGAGCATGGGCTAGCCTGACGTCGGTAATGCACCGACCAGCGAACGGAGTCGTCCGGGATGGATGCCGCCGGAACAACACCGCCCGAGCCCTATTCGATCGGCCGCGAGATCACCGACGTTTCTGCCGAAGTGGCTGCGGCGGGTGGACCAGTGGTACCGGATCTGACCGGCCGGTTTCGCTTGCGTCTGGTCGATCCGGACGGCAGCGACCCGCAGATGCTGGTGGAGTGGTTCGCACGACCGCATCTGGCGGAGACCTGGGAGCAGGACTGGTCGGTCGAGCGGTGGCGGGCCGACTCGGCGCACCGACTCGCAGGCGACTACTCGCGTCCGCTGATCGTGTCGCTCGACGGCACCGAGATCGGATACATCGAGTTGTACCGACCGGCGCGTGACGAGATCGCGCGTCTGTATCCGGCCGATCCGCACGACATGGGTCTGCACATCGCGACGGCCGACGCGAGCCTCATCGGTCGCGGGGTGATGTCCGACTGGATGGCCGAGTTGGCCCAGGCCGTCTTCGACGCCGACTCCCGTTGTCGCCGCGTGGTTCTCGAACCAGACTGGCGTAACACCAGAATCCGTCGTGCCGCGACCAGGCGCGGTTGGGTCGACGTCGGCGAGTTCGATGTCCGCCCCGATCGGCGTATCGCGCTGCATGTCCTGGGTCGGACACCGCAGGACGTGCCGCCCCTCTGAATCCGGGAGCCGTGTACCGGGACCGGACATCACCGGGCCTCGCCGAGGCGGTCGGCACGCGCGCCGCGCGAGCGTCGGGTGGCGATTCGCAGCACCCGGTTCGAGAGTTCGCCCAGTGAGCTGAGATTCGGGAATCCGGGACCCTGCGCGAAGCCGGCGAGGTTGGGCAGGAACAACTTCGGGGTCAGCCCGGTGATGGCGAGATCGTGGCCGATCGAGGATTCGATCCGGTCGAGTGTGGGTGGCCAGCCCAGTGTGAGTTCGAGCAGATCCGCGGCGTCGTCGGTGAACAGGTCGAGGAACCACAGGGGTTGCCCGCCGGTGGCGTCGACGACGAGGTCGAAGGTGTGCGTCTGCGCCGGCCGCCCGGGATTGTGCAGGGTGACCGCGATGAGGTCACCGGCCCGGCGCGCCGACACCGCACGACCCTGTAGGTGATGAAACCGACTGTCCCCCAGCAGGTTTTCCTGCACCCGGACCGAGAACACACCGCGGTCGGTGCGGCGGATGACGTCACGACGCTCCTCGGGCGGCAGGTTCGACCAGCCGGTCGGATCGCTGAACATCGCGTTCTCGAAATAACTCTCGCCCCGGGTGTAGATGGTGGCGCCCGGCGAGATCACCGAGACGGTCATCACCTCGTGTCGGACCAACTCGTCGAGAGCAGAACCCGCCGTCTCGCCGCCACCGATCACCGCCGCGCGTGATGCCACCGGCAGGTCACGCCGCGACACCCGATCCCAGAACGCCGAGATCGACAGCATCCCGTCGTCGTCGATCATGGCCCGCGCGCTCGAACCCGGGCCGGTGATCATCAACGCGTCCCCGACGACCTCGGTGGCCGTGCCGTCGGACGTCCGCACGTCCAGCGACCACTGTTCGTCGTCGGCCGAGATCGCCGTGACAGTTCCGATGGTCAGATCGAGGTCCACCCGTGCGGCAACCCATTCCAGGTAGCGTGCCCACACGTGGTGCTGCGGGTTGGGGCGACCGCGATCGACCCACTCGGCATACGTCTGGTGCTCGACGAGGAACGACATCCAGCTGTAATCGACCATACGCCTGCTGATCTCGGCGTTCTCCTCACCACCTCCGCGGGCCGCGACGGCGGATCGGTACGGGAAGCCGATGTCCTTCTCCGGGCTGGTGCCCAACCGGTGGCGACCGTCGGTCCAGCCGCCGATCGACTGCCAGTTGGCACCCACGGCATGGGCCTCGATTACGCGCACCTCGGGTGCGGGCAGGCCGAGATCTCGCATCACCTTGGCCTTGGCCGCCACCGCAAGTGCTTTCGGCCCGGCGCCGATGATCAGCAGGGTCGAGGGAGTGCCCGCACCCGTCATCGGGCATCGACCTCCGCGGCGTCGGCAAGCGCTTCGTCATCCATACCCGCGACCTCCAGGTAGACCGCCGCGACCTGCGCGAGCCGGCCGGGACGTTCGTCCGTCTCGTCCATACGGCGTGCGAGATCGCGCACCGTGCGGGCAGCGAAGATGTCGACGATGCCGACGTGCGGGGCATCGAGCCAGTCCCGGACCCTCGCGATCACCTTGGTGGCCAACACCGAGTCGCCACCCACCGCGAAGAAGTCGTCGGTCACGCCGATCGTGTCGGCGGGTTGACCGAGGACCTCGGCGACGATGTCGACCAGCGCGCGTTCCAGATCGTCTGCGGCAGCGACCTTCTCCCCCTCGGTCTCGGGGCTGCCGAACAACCCCTCGACCGCCCGGCGGTCCAGCTTGCCGTTGCTGGTGAGCGGGAAGGCGTCCAGTACCTCTATCTGCGACGGGACCATGTAGGCGGGCAACAGGTCACGCAGGGCGTTCTCCACCTGGGTCGCGTCCGGCCCCGGCCGGTCCACGGTGACCGCGGCCACCAGACGTCGCGTCCCCCCGGTCGTGACCGTGGCGATCGCGGCACGCACACCGTCGACCGAGCGCAGGGCACCCTCGACCTCACCGAGTTCCACGCGGAAGCCGCGAATCTTGACCTGGTGATCGGCGCGACCGAGGAACTCGATGGTGCCGTCGGGCCAGTAGCGCGCCAGATCCCCGGTGCGATACCACCGTTGGCCATCGCGCTCGATGAACCGCTCGGCGGTCCGCTCGGGATCGTTGCGGTAGCCGTGGGCGACGCCCGCGCCGCCAACCCAGAGTTCACCGGTGACCCAGTCGGGGCAATCACGGTCCAGCGAATCCACCACGCGACATGTGACGTTGCCCAACGGCGTTCCGAACGGCACCGACGTCCAGTGCTCCGGCGGGTCGGCGACCTCGCACACCGTGCCGTGCACCGCGATCTCGGTGGCACCGCCCAGCCCGGCGAATCGCGCGTCGGGGGCCAGCGCGTGCAGCCGTTGCGGCAGGTCCACGCCGACCCAGTCGCCACCGAGCAGCGTCGCCCGCAACGATTTCCCGAGCCCGGCCGGGTCGGATTCGGCGGCGGTCAGCAGCATGTCGAAGGCACTGGGCACGCACGTGAGGATCGACGCGTGATGGGTACGGAGCAGTTCGAGCCAGGCAGCCGGGTCCTTCGCGTCCGCGGCGTCGACCGCGATGGCCGCGCCTCCGGCGCTGTGGATGCCGAAGATGTCGTAGACGGAGATGTCGAACTCGAGTGCGGCGACCATGAGCGACCGGTCGTCGGGTCCGACATCGAAACGTGTGTTGATGTCGTCGATGGTGTTCATCGCCGCGCGGTGCGGCACCTCGACGCCCTTGGGGGTGCCGGTGGATCCGGACGTGAACAGCACGTACGCAACCGATTCCGGGTCACCGAGCAGAGCCTCGGCGAACGGTGTCCGATGCTCGCGTGCCTGCGCCACATCGAGCGCCCGGACACTGTCCGGGACGTCGTCGAGTGACTTCCCGGAGCCCAGAAGTGCTCGCACATCACCGGTTTCGAGAATTGCCGAACGCCGCGCAACAGGTTGGTCGTAACCGATCGGCACCCAGACCGCACCGGTGGCGAACACGCCGAGGGTCGCGATCACCTGTTCGTGGCCCTTGGGCAACTGCACCGCCACCGCATCGCCGGGGAGAACACCGGCGGCCCGCAGCGCCCCGGCGACGGTCAACGCCTCCGCCGCGAGGTCACCGTAAGACATCTCGCCGTCGCGCCAGAGCAGGGCGGTGCGGTCGGGTTCGTGGGTCGCCCGTGAGAAGAACTCCTGGTGCAGCAGTCGTCCGGATGTGGTCACCGCCGTGTCGTTGACACGTGCGCGGGTGGCCCGCTGCGCGGTGGGCAGCTGCGGAGACGACGTCGCCATCCAGCCCGCGTCGCCGTCGCCGAGTCGGTCGACGGCGGCGGTGTACTCGGCGAACATCGCCTCGATCACCCCAGGCGGGAACGCCGAGGCACGGACGTCCCAATTGAGCAGCAGCCCACCACGGACCTCGGTGACCTGGGCGTCCAGGATCACCTGCGGCCCCTGCGAGACCACCCACACCGGCTCGCCCAGCAACTCGGCCACCTCGTCGGCGAAGAGTTCGCCCAGTCCCAGCGCACTCGTGTACACCACCGGGGCCAGGACCTGCTCGCCACGGGTGCGGCCGAGGTCACGGAGCACCTCGAGGGCACCGTAGCTGGAGTGAGAACCGTTGGCGTGCATGGTCTGCTGCATCGACCTGGTGAGGTCGAGCACCGACTGCGCATGTCGCAGATCCACGTCGAGCAGGACCGAGGAGCTGAAGTCACCGGAGACGCGCTCGATGTCCGGGTGCACCGGTTCGCGATGGAACAGCGGGACGTTCAACAGGAACCGGTCCGAGCTCGACCACGCGCCGATCGTGGCGGAGAACACGGCGGCGAGCGCGATCGCCGGTGTCACCCCGCGCTCGTGCGCGGCCGCCAGTAGCGTCTGCTTGGTGGCTGCATCAACCCAGTGGTGGTGACGGACCACCCGGTGGTCGATGACCGCACCGTCGGCACCGGTCGGAAGCGCAGGGGCAGAGGGCAGGTCGTCGAGACGATCGGACCACCAGGCTCGGTCGGTTTCCCGACTCTGATTCGGGTGGTCGCGACGGTGCTGCAGGTAATCGCGGTAGGTGTAGGCGGGCGCGGTCGGCGCTGCACCGTTGTAGAACCCGACGAGATCGGCGAGCAGAACCCGATAACTCATCGCGTCGGCGGCGATCATGTCGATGTCGAAATGCAGACGATGCCTGTCGTCTGGCAGCAGGGTGAGCGTGAGGTCGACGACCTGCCCGGCGGCGACATCGAGCATCTGGTGGCTCTTGCGTTCACGGATCGCCGTCAGTTCGCGGTCGATCGCGTCGGCGGCGAGATGGCGGAGATCGTTGACGGAGAACGGATCGTGCGCCGGCTCCGGGAGCACCTGCTGGGTGCCGTCGGGCAGGAATCGTGCTCGCAGCATCGGATGGCAGTCCACCAACGAGTGCATCGCGGTGCGCAGTCGCTCGGCCTCGAGTCCGAGTCCGTCGAACTCCACGTAGAGGTGGGCGGCCACACCGCCGAGGTCGGCGGCCGTGGTGCGGCCGACCCAGTACGCGTGCTGCATCGGCGCCAGCTCGAAGGGGTCTTCGGATGCACCGGCGGCGGTCGACGGTTCGGCCACCGGGGTGTCGGCGGGTGCGGACGCTGCCAACATCGCGACCCATGCGTCGATGGTCGGTGCGGCAGCGAGATCGGCGAAATTCAGTTGGTGCCCACGCTGCTGCCACTCACCGGCGATGGTCATCATCCGGATGGAATCCAAACCCATCTCGATCAGATTGACGTCGTCGTCGATCTCGTCGTGTCCCACGCCGAGGATCTCGGCGATGCGGGCACGGATCTCCTGGTGTGCGCTCATCGATGGTGATTCCCTTCTGCCGCACGCCGGTAGCCGCGCACGGCGGTCACACCGAAGGCGACCGTGAGGCCGGCCGTCCACGCGAGCGTCGCGAGCAGCGGACCGGCGATCGGCCCGCCTTCGGTGAGGCCGCGTATCGCGTCGATCGCGGGGCTCATCGGTTGATATCGGACGAGGGGTTGCAGCCAGCCGGGATACTCACCGACCGGGGCGAACCCGGTGTTGAAGAACAGCATGAACAAGAACAGGCCGCCGAGTTGCTGCACCGCGGCCTGCCCGGTGGAGACCAGGGCCAGTGCCATGATCGGCACCGCAAGACCCACGGCGAAGATCACCGGCACCACAACGGCTCCGACGCCGGCGGCCCACCCCTCGTCGAACCGGAACCCCATCGGGACGGCGACGAGAAAGAGGACCACGGTGCTGATCGCGGTGCGCAGCGCCTCGGCCAGCAACCGCCCTGCGATGAAACCCGAGCGCGGCACCGGCAGGGTCCAGAGCCGGGAGAGCAGACCGCTGTCGCGTTCCTCGATGAGTCGAACCGCGGTCGACAGCGTGCCGTACATGGCGCCCACCAGGGCCACCAGTCCGGCATTGCCGTAGACGCTGTCACCGCCGCCCATCGAGGTCACGGTCTTGCCGAGCACCAACTGGAACATCGCCAGCATGAAGGCCGGGAACACGAGGGCCTGCACGACGATGCCGGGCTCGCGGGCCCATGCCCGCAGCAAGGCGCCTGCGTGGGTCACCGCCTGGGCGGCGATGCCGACACCCCGGCGGGCGGGCCACTGCGTGATCGTCGGTGTCGTGATGCTCATCGGCCCACCTGAGCGCGTCCCGCACAGACCATCGCGATCCAGCCGGCCACCAGCAGACCGATCAGCCAGGCGACCGGCGCCGTGGCCGACACCTCGTCGCCCGACGCCAGGCCCCGCAGCATGTCGGTGAACACAGACAACGGCTGGTTGCGTACGAACGGCTGAGCCCACGTCGGGAATCCTTCGGCGGGAACGAGTCCCGTCGATGCCATCACCAGGATCAACTGCGGGATCATCAGCACGTGTGCGACGCTCGTGGAATTGCGGGCCACCGACCCGGCGGCATCGGTCAGCATACTCAGCGCCAGCCCGACCAGCACGGTGACGAGAACGAAGACGACTGTCTGCCACCATGTTCCGTGAAATCTGAAACCGAGCGCCGAGCCGATGGCGATACCGGCGGCGATCGACAACACCAGGCGGACGAGCACCCACACCATCCGCGCCAACGGTACCGAGGTCCGCGCGATCGGCAACGACGCGAGCCGTTCCCGGACCCCGGCACGAGCGTCCGCACCGGCCGCCTCGGTGGCGGCGATCGCGGTGAACAGACCGGCCTGCAACAGAATGATCGGGGTCAGGAACTGCGCATAGTCGGCGCCCAGTGCCTCGAATCGGCGGTGCAGCGGCATGTAGAAGCAGACGAAGAACACCAGCGGACTGAGCACCGCCATCACCAGGTCGCCGGAACGCAATGCGCCCCTCAATTTTTCGGTGGCCAGGACACCGACGGCGACACCCTGTCCGACCGCGGCGCGGCGCGGCGCCTCGTGATCGGTTCCGACCCGACCGTCGGCGGCCACGTCGTCGAGCAGGCCGGTCGCGTCGGTCGGGCCCGTCACGAAGTCTCCGTGAGCGTGAAGAACACCTCGTCGAGCGAGGGCTGCCGCAGTCCGACGTCGAGAACCTCGACGCCCGCCGCCTGCAGGCGGGTGATCACGGTCGCAGCCGTTGCCATGCCGTCCGGCGCCCGCACGGCCAGTTGAGGATTCGGGGCACCGGCCGAGGGACCACCCTCGACGATCTCGAGGTCGGCCAGCTGCGCTCGGACCTGCTCGAGATGTGTGTCGTCGACCAGGGTGATCTGACAGATCGCCGCACCGGCCTGCTGTTTGAGCCGACCCGGCGTGCCCGCGCCGACCACGCGACCGTGATCGAGGAGCACGATGTGATCGGCGAGCCGATCCGCCTCTTCGAGGTACTGGGTGGTCAGCAGCACGGTGATGCCGCCCGCCTTCAGCCGGGCGACGGTGTCCCAGACCGCGGCGCGGCTGCGTGGATCCAGACCAGTGGTCGGCTCGTCCAGGAACAGCACCTCGGGTCGGGTGACCAGCGCGCTGGCGATGTCGACGCGCCGTCGCATGCCGCCGGACAACGTGGTGACACGACGGTCACGGACCTCGCCGAGGTCGTATTCCTCGATCAGTTCGTCGACCCGTGCGGCGACGGCGCGACGCCGCAGGCCCGTCAGCCGCCCGAACACGGCAAGGTTCTCGGCGGCCGTGAGCCCTTCGTCGAGCGACGCGTACTGGCCGGTCAGGGAGATGAGTTCGCGGACCCGGGCCGGTTCACGGGTCACGTCGTGACCGCAGATCTGCGCAGTGCCGCCGCTCGGTCGCTGCAGGGTGGACAGCAGGCCGACGGTTGTGGTCTTGCCGCTGCCGTTGGGGCCGAGCAGACCGAGTACCTCGCCGCGCTGCACGGTGAAGTCGATGCCACGGAGCGCGTTCACCGACCCGTACGTCTTGGTGAGTTGCGCAACCTCGATGGCCGGCACTGGACTGGCCTGCGATTTTGCGGTCATCATTGGTCTGCGATTCCTCCGGGTACGAACTCACGAGCATGAAGCTAAGGCGAGCCTAATCTATCTGCGGACGCAAGACGATTTCGGCGAGAGGCGGTTGGGGGTGTGAACTCGGTCGGTGACGCCGTGATCCGGATCGGCCCCGCGCTGGCGATTGTGGTGGTCATCCTGGCGATTCTCGCCGTGGTGATCAATCGCGCGGGACGGACGGGACACACGCGCGAGGTGATCGTCGCCACGGTCCGCGCGACGGTTCAGCTGGCCGCTTTGGCCGCCGTTCTGGGTCTGGTCATCCAGCGCGCCTGGGCGTGGGCCATCTTCGTGGTCGTGATGGGCTGCGCGGCCGCATGGACATCGGCCGGCCGGATCACCGGGCGGCGCGCGTCGCTGCGTGGATCGGTCTACTGCCTGCTCCCGGTCGCCCTCGCCACGATCGTCATCGTCGCGACCATGGTCGTGATCGGGGTGTTACCCGCCTCCGGTCTCGCGGTGATCCCGACCGCGGGCATCATGTTCGGCGGGGCGATGAACACGGCCTCACTCGCAGGGCGACGCGCACACGACGAACTGCGCACACGTGCCGGTGAGGTCGACGCTGCGCTGTCGTTGGGTTTGCTACCGCGTGACGCCCGCCTGGAGATCTGCCGAGAACCTGCGGCGACTGCGTTGATCCCGGGTATCGATCAGACCCGCTCGGTGGGACTCGTGACGATCCCGGGCGCCTTCGTCGGCATGGTGCTCGGCGGTGCGTCGACCACCGCGGCGGCGGTCATGCAGCTGTTCGTCTTGATCTCGCTGCTGGCGGTCAGCTCGATCGCCGTCGTGGTCACCACCGAGATGGTGGGTCGGGACGTGCTGTGAGGTGCCCTGCTCCCTACCGCAACCTGCAGGGGATCCGCAGATAGGCGCCGAGCGCGCAGCTCGAGCGGTCGGAGAACACCCAGTGGTCGTCCTTCCAGACCCAGTGGACGCGGATGCGAGCCGGCGTCCACCCGGCCGAACCGACCGCCAGGGTCGCCGACGCGGTGCTGCCGGTGACGGTCACCGGCCCCTTCACCAGGTAGGTGAACCCGAGCGGTTCGAGGGCCCGCACCGTCCGTGTGATCGGTTCGACCTGCGGCAACGCGCGTGTTCCGCTCTCCAGGTACAGCGCCTTCTGTCGTCTCGTCGACGGCCCGACGATCGTGTCCAGCTCGGCCTGGAGCTCGGCCGTGGTCGGGATCGTCCGTCCTTGCGGTGTCATGGGTGCCGCTGCGTACGACGGCAGGACCGGCTCGGAGATCTCCGGGATCAGCCCGGTCGAGGGTGCCGACGACACGTTGGTGGCGACGTCTCGCGCAGCCAACGGCCGCACCGCGCCCGGCATGTTCTCCCCCGGCGCCAGCGCCGACAGTGCCGACGAGGCGGGAAACGAGAGTGGTGGCGCGGCCCCCGGCCCGACAGCGTTGATCGAGGGTTTCTGGTCGGAGGCCAGCTGCGTCGGTACCGATCCGGCGAGCCCGCCGGTCATCAGTACCGCGGCCATCACGGCCACACCCGCGGCCAGCAACGGAGTTCGTCGGCGTGCCATGGGCACTCCCAACTGCTCGAGCAACAACGTCGCCCCCACGGGCGACCGTACTCGCGTGCCGCGGCGGGTGTCCGGGTTTCACCAGAGCGTGACCTTCGCTTGACCAACGTGAACCGACGACGGCCGGCATCACTGCGTCCGACTACTCCTGCCAGCCCACGTCCTCGACCGGCCCGACGTAGAACTGTCCGGCCCCGTAGTTCGCCAGTCCCTCCTTCACCGCGTACATCGCCGGGCCGTTGAACAGCGGAAGGTCCGAGTACTGACCGAACGCCGTGCGCTCCACCGCGTTGCCTGCCGCGATCTGGGCTCTCGGGTCGGGGATCTGCGCGACGCGAGCGATCTCGGCGTCGAGTTCCGGAGAGCCTGCGCCGACGCGGTTGAGCTGCGATCCCTCACACCAGGTTTGACACAGGTATGCCATCCCGAACGGATCGGAGGACGAGAACCCCATCAGGAACAGGTCGAACTCCTTGTTGATCACCACCTGCGAGAAGTCCGACGCAGGTCGCTGGTCGATCGTGACCTCGACACCGATCTTGGCGAGGATGGCCTGGAATGCGCGGGCCAGGTTCTGCATGGCGGGCGCATCCGACAGGATCGGCAACGTCAGCGTCAGACGTGCGCCGCCGCGTTCCCGGATCTCGTCGTCACCCGTCGACCGCCAGCCCGCCTCGTCGAGCAACGCCCGAGCTCGGTTCGGGTCGTAATCGATCACGCCGGACACGTTGTCCTCGTACCCCGGTTGGAACGGGTACATCTGCAGGGACCCCGGCAACGGTTCGGTGTAGTTGAGGCCGGTGAATCGGATGCGTGCCAGTGTCCGGCGGTCCACCCCACGCAGGACGGCCTCGCGGACGCGCCGGTCACCGAGGATCGGGGTGTCGAGGTTGACCATCAGGAGGTTGTTCTGCGGAGCGGCCGCAGTGCGGATGTCCACACCTCCCATGGTGATCACCTGGGCGCGGGAGTCCTTGGTCGCCACCCCGATCGCGTCGAGTTCACCGTTTCGGAACGCGTTGATCGCCGCCTGGTCCTCCATCTGCCGGAACACCCGTCGGTCGAGCTTGCCGCGGTGCCCCCACCACTGTGGGTTGCGGGTGAAGGTCACGACGCCGGTGTTCGGATCGTAGCCACCGATCGTGTACGGGCCTGCGCCCCACTCGGGGTGTGGATTCTGCAGATAACCCTTGTTGTAGACCTCGGCCGAGTTCACCTTCGGGTGCAGCAGCTGGTTGAACAGGCCGTCCGGCCACGCCCAGACACCCCGGAACCGCACCACCGCCTGACGGTCGTCGACGCCGCGGGTGACCGAGGCGATCTGGTCGTATCCGTCGGTCGAGCTGACGATGTAGTTCGGGTCGGCACCACTGCTCGCACGCCAGGTGTTCACGAACGACCGATAGTCGATCGGTGTGCCGTCGTTGTAGTGGGCCTTCGGGTTGATGGTGTAGGTGACCACCGTCTTTCCGTCGACCAGTTCCTTGCGGACGTCGGTGAGGTAGTCCCGGTTGAACGAGTACGTGCCGTCGGGGGCGAAGTAGGCGAGCGTCGGGTTGTACCAGCGCCACATCAACTGGGTGTAGGCGGTGCCGTCGGCGTGGAAGGTGTTCCACTGCGGGCTGACTTCGGTGATGGCCGTGGTGAGACTGCCGCCGTCACGCAACGCTTCGCGTGGCTGTGGATTGAGATCGGCCCCCTCGGTGGAGACCGCGGAATCATCGAGGGCGACACCGCAACCCGACACGTAGGCGACGGCCACCATGACGGTGAACAGCACCACGACGAGCCGCCTCACGATGCACCTTCCTCGACGAACGGCATCCGGTCGGCGAAATGGCACGCCGAACGATGCTCGCGGGCCGACGACGCCTCGGTGGTCGGCGCCAGCGCGGGAACCTCAGTGCGACAGCGGTTCCGGTCGGTATCGTCGAGCGTCTGGTGCAGCGGACACCGGCTCACGAACGCACACCCGACCATCTCGTCGGTGGCGCTGGGCTGCTCGCCGCGCAGCACGACCGCAGAGCGGTCGCGCTCCACCTGCGGATCGGGTACCGGAACCGCGGACAGCAGCGCCTGCGTGTACGGATGCCGGGGATCGTCGAAGACGTCTGCGGTGGAACCGGATTCGACGAAACGACCGAGATACATCACGGCCACCCCATCGGCCATGTGCCGCACCACCGACAGATCGTGCGCGACCACGAGGTAGGCGACCCCACTGTCGGCCTGCAGTCTTTCGAGCAGGTTCACGATGTCGGCCTGGACCGAAACGTCCAGCGCCGACAGCGGTTCGTCCAAGATGATCAACTTGGGCTCCGTGGCCAGTGCGCGCGCGATGGCGAGTCGCTGTCGCTGACCGCCGGAAAACGCCGCCGGGTACCGGTCCGCGTGCGCCGGATCCAGTCCGACCCGCTGCAGCAGCGCCGACACCCGGCGCTCGGTCTCCACGCGCGACAAACCCAGGGCGCGTAGTGGTTCGGCCACGACTTCGAAGGCCGGGAACCGCGGGTCGAGGGCTTGCGCCGGATCCTGGAAGACGATGGAGACGTCGCGGCGCAGCACGCGAGCCGCCCGTCTGGACAGATCCCTGGGATCGGTGCCCGAGAGCCGCACCACGCCTGCGGGTTGATCGAAATCGATGACCTCCAGCAACGTGGTGGACTTGCCGCTGCCGGATTCGCCGACGATGGCCAGCGTCTGTCCGCGCCGCACCGTGAAGGAGATGTCGTCGACCGCGCGGACCGTCCCGACCCGACGTTTGAGAAGACCTGTGGTGAGCGGGAATTCCTTGCGGAGCCCGGTCACCTCGAGGACGGTCGGTCCGGCGACATCTGCGTCGACGTCGGAGCCTCGCGGGTTGGCCGCATGCGCGAACACCGGCTGATCGTCGATCAACCCCGGGCCGGTGATCTCGTCGGCTCGCAGGCACGCGGCATCGTGATCGGCGGCGGGCTGCGCTGTCGCACCCATCGGCAGCAATTCCGGCTCGCGGTTGCGGCAGTCGTCGAACGCCAGCGGGCACCTGGGCGCGAACTGGCACATCTCCGACGGATCGATGAGCACCGGGGGCGATCCGGCGATCGGAGTGAGCATGTCGGTGACCCGGTCCACCCGCGGCATCGCCCCGAGCAGCCCGATCGTGTAGGGCATGCGCGGTGTCGCGAACAGGGTGTCGACGTCTGCGCGTTCCACCACGCGTCCCCCGTACATGACGAGCACGTCGTCGGCGTTACCCGCCACCACCCCCAGATCGTGGGTGATGAGCAGCAGTGCCGCACCGGTTTCGGCCTGCGCGGTGCGTAACAGCGACAAGATCTGCGCCTGGATCGTCACGTCGAGCGCGGTGGTCGGCTCGTCGGCGACGATCACCGCGGGTTCGTTGGCGATGGCCATCGCGATCATCACGCGTTGGCGCATCCCACCGGACATCTCGTGCGGGAAAGACGTTGCGCGACGGGCAGGATCGGGAATCCCGACGAGGTCGAGGAGTTCCACGGAGCGTGCGCGAGCCGCCTTCTTGCCGATGTCGCGATGCGCCCGCAGCGCCTCCGAGATCTGGTCACCGACGGTGAACACCGGTGTCAACGACGAGCTCGGGTCCTGGAAGATCATCGAGATCTCCCGACCCCGGACCGATGACAACTGCTTGTCGTCGAGACCGACGAGTTCCCTCCCGTCCAGGCGAATCGAACCGCGCACCGTGGCGCTGTCGGGAAGCAGTCCGAGGATCGCCATCGCGGTGACCGACTTCCCCGATCCCGACTCGCCGACCACTCCCACCGACGCGCCTGTGGTCACGTCGAGTGAGACGCCGCGAACGGCATCCACCCGGCCGGCCTCGGTGCCGAACGAGACGTGCAGATCGCGCACCGACAGAACCGGGGTCGCCGACGAGGTGTCCGTGCTCATGCGCGGGCCCCCGATTCCGACGTCGGATCGAGGGCGTCGCGCAGCCCGTCGGCGATGAGCGCCATCGACACCGTCAACAGGGTGAGCACCGCCGCCGGGAAGTAGAAGAGCCAGGGCGAGGCGAACAGCGCACCCGCACCCGACTGCAGCAACGCGCCCAGCGTGACATCGGGGATCTTCACGCCGAGTCCCAGAAAGGACAGACCGGTCTCGGCCAGCACCGTGGCCACGACGCCGAGCGCGAAGTTGATCACCAGCAGGGAGGCCAGATTGGGCAGGATGTGCCGGATCACGATCACCACCGGCGATTCACCCAGATACCGTGCGGCACGCACGTAGTCGCGCTCTCGGATGGACTGCGCCATCGAGTGGATCACGCGGGCGAGCATCATCCAACCGGTGAGGGTGAGCACCACGATCAGCCAGCGCCAGTCACCGCCGGTCTTGTTGGCGGTCAGCGCGATGATGAGGAAGGTCGGCACCACCAGCAGCAGGTAGATGACACCGAGGATCACCCGTTGGACCCATCCGCCGAAATAGGCGGCCAACGCCCCGACGAATGCTGCGATCACCGTGGTGCCCGCCGATACCGTCAGTGCGATCACCAGCGACCGCTGCAGGCCGTGCACGACCTGCGCATACAGATCGTTGCCTGCATCGTTGGTGCCGAACCAATGTCCCGACGACGGAGGGAAGCCGATCGCGAGGAAGTCCGAGTCGGTGTACGACCAACGGGTGAACAACCCGCCGAACAGGGCAAACGCCACCAGGAGGACGAAGATCACCAACCCGACCAGCGCTGTCCGGTTGCGGGCGAATCGTCTGGCCACCAGGCGAATCCGCCCCTTGCGGCGGCGCGCGACGGGAGGCTCGGACACCATCACCATGTCAGCTCACTCTCACCCGCGGATCGAGGTACACCACGGCGAGATCGGCGAGGATCGCCCCGACCGCCGTCGCGAGCGCGCCGAATGCGGCCACCGCGACCGCGCCGTGGATGTCGTTGGTGTTGATCGAGGTCACGAAATAGCGACCCATCCCCTCCCAACCGAAGATCGTCTCGGTGATGACCGCGCCGGTGAACACGGCCGGGATGGCGAAGGCCACCCCGACGGCGACGGGAATGATGGCCGTGCGCAGGGCGTGCCGACGCACCGCGACACCGCGGGTCAGACCCTTGGCGCGCGCCGTTCGCACGTAGTCGGCGTTGATGGTGTCGAGCAGCAGCGACCGCTGCATGAGGTGCAGGCCCGCGTACTGCACGATCACCAGCGTGATGGTCGGCAGGATCAGATGTTTGATGCGGTCGGCCACCACCGGCCAGAACCCGTGCACATCGACGCTCGACGATCCGGCCACGAACACCACGGTGTGGCCGAACTGCTGGTTGACCGCGATGCCGAGCAAGACGACCGCGAGACCGGCAACCGCGACCGGGATGTTGATCATGACGATCGAGACGAATTGCCAAGCCCGGTCGGCGAACCGGTAGTGCCGAAGTGCGGTGTACACCCCCAGCGCGATTCCGAGGATCGTGGCGAGCACGGTGGCCCCGGCCAACAGCTGGACCGACGACCAGATGCGGAAACCGACCTGCGCGTTGACACTGGTGCCCACGGGTGTCGCGCCCCAATCCCAATGCAGGACAACGCCGGTCAGCCACGTCCACCAGCGTTCCAGGATGGGCGTCTTGTCGTTGAGGTTGTAGCTGTCGAGCGTGTTGTCGACGACGTCGGGTGGCAGCGGCGGTTTGCGTTCGGCGTAATTGGACCTCGGCTCCAGGAACCACGAGGCGAGGAAGAAGGTGAGGTTGGTGGCCAAGAACACCAGCACCGCCCAGGCGGCGATGCGTTTGCACAGGTAACCGACCACCTATGACCTCTGTCTCGGCTGCAACTCGGGCTCGGCCGACGTCGCCGACCGTGGTGCCCCATTGTGTCAGCGTGACGATGGTTCCGCGCGGTTCGACGCGGAACGGTTTCCGAGCCGATCCCACCCGCCGAGACGACGAGGCGCCGTGGACGATATGTCCACGGCGCCTCGCTCCGGAGTTCCGGTCGGGTTACGACAGGGCTTTTGCCTTCAGCGCATCGAACTCCTGCTGCGTGATGGTGCCTGCGTCGAGCAGCGACTTGGCATCGGCGATCTGTTCAGCCGGGCTCTTGCCCGCAACCGACTGGATGTAGTTGTCGGTGGCCGTCTTGGCCTCCTGCACCGCCTCGTTCTGACGTTCGGCCATGCCGCGCCCCTTGACCAGCAGGTACACGATGGCGGTGAGGTACGGAATCAGGACCAGGAAGACGATCCAGACCGCCTTGATCCAGCCGGAACTCTTGTCACGGAACAAATCGATGATGATGTGCCACAGCACGATGAGGTAGGCCACGAAGGCGAAGATGACGATCGTGTACCAGATGAAATCCCAGAACGAATCCCACATACGGGTTGCTCCTTGTGCTCAGTGTGGCGTGCTCAGGCACGGCGACCGGTTGTGTCGTCGTGCCTGAGAGCTTGCCACAGTCCATACCTCGAGGCATCGTCACACGGGCCGTGTCTCACAACAATCACCCTCGCAGTGTGAGACTCGCGGTCGGCCCAGCCCGCTCAGGGCGTGACGATCGGGAACGCCGGATCGGCCTCGTCGGTCAGCCCGACGATCGTCGAGATCGCCGACGTGTCGCCGTCGAGGCCGATCCCGTCGGTGCCTGCGCCGGCCAGCAGGCCCAGTAGCTGCTGCTTGGTCAGCGTGACCACAAGGTCTGCGGGATCGGACCGATTCGTCGGGTAGTGGATCAACACACCGTTGGACAGCTCCATCCGATAGGTCTCGGAGACATCGCTGAACTGCCACCGGATGGATGTGGTCGCGTCCCAGGCGCGGGGGCCGTCGATCCGGATGGCGAGGCTGTCGAACACCTGCGTGATGGTCAACGCCGTGGCCATGCCGGCGGCGCTGACCTCCGCGGGATGCGGCGGCCCGTCGACCTCACTGGCTCCGACGAGGTAGTTGTTACGCCACGTGGCACATTCCGAGCCGTAGCCCAGACGGGTCAGCGTCTCGGTGAGAACGCTTTTCGCGCCCTTGTGATCGGGCTCCGCGAACACCGCGTGGCTGGCCAGCTCGGCCGCGAAGCGGAGGTCGCCCTCGTCGGCGAACTCCTGCGCCTTGGCCACGACCGCATCGATACCGCCGATCGCCCGGACATACCGTGCCGCCGCGGCTTCCGGAGGATGCTGCCAGAGATGGGCGGGGTTGCCGTCGTACCAACCGAGATAGCGCTGGTAGATGGCTTTCACGTTGTGACTGACCGAGCCGTAGTACCCATGGGTGTGCCAGGCGGCGTCCAACGCCGGTGGCATCGCGAAATCCTCGGCGATCTCGGCACCCACGAAGCCTTTGTTCATCTGACGCAGCGTCTGATCGTGCAGGTAGGCGTACAGATCGCGCTGTTCGGTCAGGAACCGGATCAGGTTCTCGGTACCCCAGGTCGGCCAGTGGTGCGAGGCGAAGGCGACGTCGGAGTCGTAGCCGAACATCTCGACGGCCTCGGCCAGGTACCGCGACCAGTTACGCGCATCGCGCACCTCGGCACCGCGCAGCGTGAGCAGGTTGTGCAGATTGTGAGTCGCGTTCTCCGCCATACAGAGTGCGCGCCGATCGGGGAAGTAGAAGTTCATCTCCGACGGGGCCTCGGTCCCCGGGGTCACCTGGAAGACGATGCGCACCCCGTCGAGGTTTTCCTCCTGACCGGTGTGGGTGATGTCCACCGTCGGCGCGAGAAGCCCCACCGTTCCGGTCGAGGTGCTCGGTCCGAGCCCGGCACCCAATGTGCCGGTCGCACCTACCGGCAGCACCACACCGGTGTGGTACATCCCGCGCCGCAGCATGGCTCCACCTGCGTACACGTTCTCCGAGACCGCATGCTCGAGGAAATGCTCCGGCGCCAGGATCGGCACCGTGGTGTCGGCGTCGACCACCCCGAGCACGCCGCCGAAATGGTCGATGTGTGAGTGCGTGTAGATCACCGCGGTGACGGGACGCTCTCCGCGGTGTTCGCGATACAGCGACAATCCGGCGGCGGCGCACTCGGCGGAGACCAGCGGGTCGATCACGATCACGCCGTTGTCGCTCTCGACCAGGGTCATGTTCGACAGGTCGTAGCCCCGGATCTGGTAGATACCATCGGTCACCTCGAACAAACCGTGGATCGCCGTCAACTGCGCCTGACGCCACAGACTCGGATTCACCGTGTCGGGGCATTCCCCGTCCGTCGCCGCGGCGAATCCGGCGGCGTCGTAGACCACCCGGCCACCATCCGCCCGTACCTCGGCAGGCTCCAGGACCGCGACCAGCCCTCTGTTCGCGTTGTCGTAGTCCGTTCGATCGGCGAAATCAGCAGGCATCGGCACTCCGTTCGTCAAGGCCACAGACCGTACCGAAACGCTATCGCGCACCGGTGCCGGTTGTCCCGATATCGCGAACTCGTCACCGACAGTTCGGTTCTCAGCGCCGAGACAGGGCGAGGACGAAATCTTCCGCGCCGTCGGTCCAGGTCTGCACCACGGGCAGTCCTGCGTCGCCGAGTTCGTCGTCAAGTGCTCGTCGATCGAACTTGGTGCTGATCTCGGTCAACACCTCCGCACCGCGGGGCAACCGCCAACTCCGCTGCAGCACTTCGAAATACACGTCGATGTCGCGGCGCGCACGCAACCACATCTCGATGCGGTGCCGTCGCGGATTCCATCGGGCGATGTGGTCGAAGTCGTCGACGTAGAGCCCCTGCGCATCGAGCCCGCTGCGCAGCACCTCGATCATGTTGCGATTGAAGTCGGCGGTGACCCCGGCCTTGTCGTTGTAGGCCGCCACGAGCCTGCCGGTGTCCTTCACGAGATCGGCGCCCAGGAGGAAGAAGTCACCCGGCGCGAGCGCTGCGGCGAGCCTCTCCAGGAAGACCGCCCGCTCCTTGTCGTCGAAGTTGCCGATGGTGCCGCCGAGGAACACGACGATGCGCGGACCCGGTGCCGGCGGCAGCGCCAGGTCGGGTGCGGTGAAGTCGCCGACGACGGGTTCGACGGCGATGCCGGGATAGTCAGCGGCCAGGGTGACCGCCGACGATTCCAGTATCTCGGTGCTGACGTCGAGCGGGACATAGGTGAACCCGTTGCCGGTCTGGGCGGCCCGATCCGCGAAGGCGCGCAACAGCAACCGTGTCTTGGTCGAGGTACCCGAACCGAACTCGACCATCGTCGACGCATCGGTGGCCGCGGCGATCGATGCGCTGTGCTCCTGCAGGATCTCGGTTTCCCGACGCGTCGGGTAGTACTCGGGCACCCGGGTGATCTCGTCGAAGAGGCGACTGCCGCGCTCGTCGTAGAGCCACTTGGTGGGCAGGGTCGGCGGGTCGGACCACAGTCCGTCCAGCGCATCCGCGGCGAGCGGATGGTCGGCGCTCGCGGTCATCGGGCCAGCCGCAGTCCGGAAAAGGCCCACCTCGACGAGGCCGGGAAGAAGTTGCGGTAGGTCGCCCGCTCATGTCCCGGCGGTGTCACCGCGCTCGCCCCGCGCAGTACGTGTTGATCGTTCATGAACTTCCCGTTGTACTCCCCCACGGCGCCGTTGGCCGGCACGAAGCCCGGATAGGGCAGGTAGGCACTGGCCGTCCATTCCCACACGTCACCGATCATCGTCGCGCCGGCGCGTCCCGGGTGACATCGCGCCGGATCCAGCAGCTGCCCCCGATCGGAGCCACCGGTCTGAGCTGCAGCCTCCCACTCGAATTCGGTGGGCAGCCGTGCGCCTGCCCACCGCGCATACGCATCGGCCTCGAAGAAGGACACGTGCACGACCGGTTCGTCGGGCACCACCGGCCGTCGTCCGGACAACGTGAAGGTGGTCTGCTCTCCGTCGACCTCCTGCCAGTAACCCGGTGCGCGCCAGCCGGTCTCGTTGATGTGCGCCCAGCCGTCGGAAAGCCAGAGTTCGGGGCGGCGGTATCCGTCGTCGGCCATGAACGCCATCCACTCCGCGTTGGTCACGGCACGTTCGGCGATCTCGAAGTCTTCCAGGAAGACCCGGTGGCGCGGACCCTCGTTGTCGTAGGAGAACCCGTCACCACCGGGTTCGACACCGATCTCGGTGATGCCGCCGGCGATCGACCGCCACGTCAGCGGCTCGGGTCCGGCTCCGACGTCGCATGCGCGATCCACGTACACGGGGGCGAAGGCATGCGTGGAGAACAGATGCTTGATGTCCATCAAGATCAGTTCTTGATGCTGCTGTTCGTGGTTGCATCCCAGCTCGAGCAATGCGAGCTGTGCGTCGTCGAGCGCGCCCCGCTCGAGCAGATCGACCATCGCGCTGTCCACGTATTCGCGGTAGTGGCCGATGTCGGCCACCCCGGGACGCGTCACCAAGCCGCGGTCGGGGCGCGGATGACGCGCGCCGACGGCCTCGTAGTAGCTGTTGAACAGGTACCGGTAGGTGTCGTCGTAAACCGTGTACGAGGGTTGTCTGCGCAGGATGAACTCCTCGAAGAACCAGGTGACGTGGGCCCGATGCCATTTCGTCGGGCTGGCGTCGGTCATCGACTGCGGGGTCTGGTCCTCGGCGGACAGATTCGCGGTCAGGGCGTCGGTGCAGCGCCGCACATCGAGGAATCGACGGGCGGTCGGCTCGGCGGCCGTGCGCACATGCTGCGTCGATGAGGGCGTGGTCGATGATGGCGTCGGCATTCGATTGGTGATGCTCACTGGTACCTCCCGCGGCACATTGGTCGGGACGGGACTGGCAACCCTGTCGTCCATCGTTGCCAGCGGCCGTAGTGCTGTCAACGACGCAGCCCCACTTCGCCACAGCGGGTATGGACGACACGGGCTGGGACGACACCGGCTCGTCGATATCGCATCACACCCCACCGACAAGTTCCGCGATTCGCGAGCCGCCGTCAACGATCGGTTGACGATTGAGGTTTCGTCAACCTACTGTTGACGACATGGACGAGCCCACGCACCTCAAGAACATCCGACTCGATGACCTCATCAGCGCGATCCGCGCCGTGCACGACAACCCACTCGACCAACTCTCCGACGCGGTGGTCGCCGCAGATCATCTCGGCGACGTCGCCGACCATCTGATCGGGCACTTCGTCGACCAGGCACGCCGTACCGGGGCATCGTGGACCGAGATCGGCGCGAGCATGGGGGTCACCAAACAGGCCGCGCAGAAGCGGTTCGTGCCCCGGTCACCGGCGACGACATCGGACGCGGCGACCGCCGACGAGCCGAACCCGTTCTCCCGCTTCACACCTCGTGCACGCAATGTGATCGCCGAGGCACACAACATCGCCGTCACCGAACATGCCGAGCACGTCACCCCCGAGCACCTCGCGCGCGGTCTGGCCGTGGCACCCCAATCGGTCGCCGACCTCGCACTGCGCGCGCAGGGAGTGGGACTCGACGACCTGTCCGCGGCATGTACTGCCACCATCGATGCCACTGCGGCGACCGGCACCGACGCCGACGTGAAGACCCTCGTGCCCTACGACGACCGATCGAAAGCGGTTCTGGAGAAGACCCTGACCACCGCACTGGAGATGGGGCACAACTACGTGGGCACCGAGCACCTGCTGCTCGCGTTCTTCACCGACGAGACGCTGGCCGCGACACTGGTGTCGGTCGGCGTCGACGCCGACGTGGCACGCGATTCGATCACCGAGGCCCTCGCCCAGTTCGAACACTAGGCACCCGCCGACACTCGCCGGATCGGTACCCGGACGCATCTCGGGTTCGGGTACCCCGGCACTCGCGTCCGGTCAGTCGGCCGCGGGCGGCGGGCACGGCTCAGTCCCGGTACTCCTCGGACTCCTCCGAGTCCTCGACCTCGTCGGTCGTGATGTAGTGCACGGCGGCCTCTTCGGCCGACGCCCCGGCGCCGTCGATCCCGGCGTCGGTGGCGAACGCCTCCTGGTCGGTGTCGGCGCCGACACCCTCGTCCGGGGCGATCAGCCTGCCGGCGCGGCGGTCGCCCGCCTGATCGCCGTCGGCGAACCCGTCGTCACGATCGCACTCGTGTGAGCGCCAGTCCTTGTTCGTGTCGTCGAGCGGATCCGTGGCCCCGACGTCGGGCGTCTCCTCCGCCAGACGCTCGTCGAGGGACTCGCCCTCGCGCTGTTCCTGCGTGGTCAGCCCCCGACGCGCCCCACTGGGACGATGATCGGGCGGCGAGTATCCCTCGTCGAGCACGTCCTCGACCCCGCGGTCGACGAGCGAATCCCCGGGCTGGAGCTGGTCGTCCTGGTCGAGGCTGTATTCGCCGTCCGAACCTTCCGACGTGCTGTCGATGTCACTCACGAGGTTCACGATGCCAGTCCACGACCGTTGATTCCAGGGTGATCACCAAAGCGATACCGAGCGGCCATCACCGGTCGACCATTGGCACGACGCGCACGCGCAAACACTGTTGAGCGTGGTCGGTGTTCCGTATCCTCCGTGCCATGACCAATCCGCCCGATCCGAACGATTCCGGCACCAGCGACTCCGGCCAGAGCGCCGGCGGCGACCCCGGACAGTCCCCGGAGCCGACGACGCCAGCCAACTACCCGCCCCCACCGTCGTCGCCCCCGCCTCCCCCGGGCGGTTACCCACCACCCCAGGGCCCGGGCGGATACGGCCCGCCACAGACACCCCCGCCCGGCGGGTACGCACCTCCGCCTCCGCCGCCGGGCGGATACGAACCACCACAAGCACCTCCGCCGCCACCGCCAGGCGCGGGGTACCCGCCACCCGGCGGGTACCAGAGCCCACCGCCACCTCCGCCACCATCGGGCGAGTACGCACCGCCACCTCCCGGCGGCGG
Source organism: Gordonia sp. CPCC 206044 (assembly GCF_048537895.1). NCBI lineage: Bacteria > Bacillati > Actinomycetota > Actinomycetes > Mycobacteriales > Gordoniaceae > Gordonia > Gordonia sp. CPCC 206044. Next base: position 273,662 of record NZ_JBCLVL010000001.1, on the reverse strand, counting down.
GTACGGCGGACCTCCCCCCGGTGCCTACGGGGCCCCGCAGGGCGGGTACGGCGCACCCGGCTACGGCGCCCCCGGTTTCGGTGCACCTGCGGCACCACAGTTCTCGGTCGGGGAAGCGATCGGGTACGCCTGGAATCGCTACAAGGCCAACCCATTGCCGTGGATCATCCTGATCCTGGTCGGCGTCGTCGTGAGCGGTGTGATCAGTTACCTCGGTCAGACCTTGTCCGACGACGGCCGGAACTTCCTCATCCTCGCCATCTTCTCGATCATCAGCACGGTGGTCGGCTATATCTTCCAGGGCGCCTACATCCGAGGTGCCCTCGATGAGGTGAGCGGCACGAAGGCCGATTTCGGCAACTTCTTCCGGATCAACTTCGGACCGGTCATCATCACCGCGCTACTCGTCGGCATCGGCACCTCGATCGGTCTGATCCTGCTGATCATCCCCGGTATCGTCTTCGCGTTCCTGGCGTACTGGGCGCTGACGTTCGTCGTCGATCGTGACGAAGACCCGATCCAGGGCATCAAGTCGAGTTTCTCGGTGATCAGCCAGAACTTCGGAGAGCTGTTCCTGCTCGCGTTGGCCAACGTCGGTCTGCTGATCCTCGGCGTCATCCTCTGCGGCATCGGCCTGCTGGTGACCATGCCGCTGGTGGTCATCTCGAGCACCTACGCCTACCGGCACTTCACGGGTGGGCTGATCGCCCCGATCGGTTCGGCCGCGGCACCGCCCTACCCGCCGACCTATCCCCCGAACCAGCAGTACTGACACCTACGATCACCTGCGACCCGACGTCGAAACGGTGCCCGACCATATCGGTTGGGCACCGTTTTGCATGGAACGCCCCCACGTGGTGTCACGGTCGGCGACAATGCAGAAGATGATCGAGGAGATGCAGGAAGAGGCCGAGTCCTTTTTCTCCGCCGGCGAGTATTCGCACGCCCTCGCCGAGTTCTCGGTACTGCGTGAGATCCGATCGCGCCGCGAGGGTCCGTACTCGATCATGTACCTGTCGAATCTGCACGCCTGTGTGCGCTGCATGTCGCACCTACAGCTGTGGTCGGACTCGACACCGCTGTGCCGGGAACTGCACGGCAAGTACGTACACACCCACGGTCCCGGGCAATCGGACACCGTCGACGTCGCCAAACACTGGGCGTGGGCGCTGTTGCATCTGCACGACTACCCGCCCGCCGTACGGCTGTACCTCATGACCGCGGACGCGCTCTGGGACGACGACCCGGAGCAGGCCCGCCGACTTCTCGCCGCCGCGGTGGCCCATCGCTCCGATGCCGACCCGCGCACGATGGTCACGCCCGAGGGCATGCTGAGCGACAGCCGTCGCCTGCGCCACGGTCACGACGTCATGGCGACCATCAACCGGCTGATCGACGACTTCCCACCGGACGCCGAATCCACCCGCGCCTCCGTCACGATCGACGGCCTCGTGTTGGCCTGACATCCGTGGTTCGGGTGTGCACCCGGCACGGGTGCACACCCCGCGCGCGGGTGCACCCGCCCGGGCGTCACACGGCCGGGGTGTTCACCTTCTTCGGCAACGTCAGCAGGGTCGCGACGCTGATCACGATGAGCAGGATTCCGGAGATCCACACCACGGTGGCCAAGGCCAGCGCCGGGATCGACATCATCACGATGCCGGCGATGATCGCGATGACGCCGGAGGCGACGAGGAGCCAGCGCGGTGTGTGCGCGGAGCCGGAGACCGCATGCGACAGATCGGCGACGCCCTGGAAGATCCAGCCGATACCGATGAAGATCGCCAAGAAGACCAGTGACTCTTCGGGATTGAACAGCGCGATGATGCCGGCCGCCAGGATGAGCACGCCGATCAGACCGAGTGCGAACCTCCACCCGCCGGACAGCAGATTCGACGCGAACGCCTCATAGAGCCGGAACAATCCGGCGACGATCAACGAGATGCCGAACAGGACGGCGATCACGACCAGCGTGGCCTTGGGCCAGACGAGAACGATGATGCCCAGGGCGATCCCGATGATCGACGTGAGGATCATCGCAGATCGGACCAGGCCGACCACCTCGTCGGGGATCTGCCTTGCGTAATCTGCAATTGTCATGAGCGAAGGTTAATACGCAGCCAGGGGTTCGACACTGGATTCACCCGTCGGACAGAAGGGAATTTTCTTCCGTGTCGCCGATCGCCTTTTTCGCTGTCGATTCCGGTTCGGATGCGGTCACCGCCGTTGATTCCGCCTCGGCTCCGATCGTCTACGCCCCCACCCGGTTCGCGCGCAGTCTCTGGGCACCGGGCACGCTCAACGGACCCGCGGTGTGCGCGCTCGCCGCGCGCGCGGCCGAGCACGACCACTCCGTACCCGGGTTCCGGCCCGCGCGCTTCACCATCGACCTGTTCAAGGTGGCCCGCGAGGTACCGACGTTCACTCGCGGACGACTCATCCGTGACGGAGGCCGGATCAAGGTCGCCGAGACCGACGTCCTCCAGTACGACGATCAGGGCGCCGAGGTCTCGGTGGCCCGCAGCACCACGGTTTTCGTCCGCGAGAGCACCAATCCGCCCGGCGAACGGTGGACGCGTCCGGCATCGACCATCGACTTCCGCCCACCGCCTGCCGCCCACGACGATCCGTTGCCCTGGTTCGGCTCCGAGACGCCGGACGACGACGGCACGAACCAGACGGCCTGGGACCAGGACATGGGCCGGCATCAGGACGGCCGCCGCAAACGATTGTGGACCCGGGCGGTGGCAACGGTCGCGGGTGAGGAACCCAGTCCGTTCGAGCGATCGGTGATCAGCGGGGAATCGACCAGCCTGGTGTGCAACTGGGGTGACACCGGGATCGGCTTCATCAACTGCGATCTGACAGTCGCCCTGTCACGTCTGCCGGTCGGCACCCGCATCGGCGTGGAGGCCGACACGCACATCGAGATCGACGGCATCTCCACGAGCACCACCTGCCTCTACGACACCGAGGGCATGTTCGGCGTCGGCATGGTGACCGGTGTGGACAACGCGGCCGCCGAGATCGATTTCACCAAGGTCGATCGCAGCGGACGCTACAGCGAGGCGTAGACCCGACGACCCGTCCGTGCTGGACGACCGACCAAGACCCGATACGTCACGCCCCGATCACCGAGGGGTCTTGATAGGGTCACGCTCATGACGCGGCGCATCGGACGATTGAGAACGGCACTTGCGGTCTCGGCACTGGCCACCGCCCTCACCGCCGGAATGGCAACGGCACCAGCGGCAAACGCACAGGTTGCCGGCCAGGCCTCGATGGTCGCACGTCTGACCGGACCGGGCGCCATCAACGACACCATCGGCAAATACAACATGGTGGGCACCGACCTCGGTGTCATGTGGGACAACGGCCACGGCGAGATCCTCACCGCGTTCGGTGACACCCAGTCGTTCAACGGATGGTCGCTGCTCTACGGCCAGCTGTTCTACTGGCGGTCCAATGTCCTGCTGCGCTCGACCGACCGCAATCTGTCCGACGGCATGACGTTCACCAGCCATGCCGGACGTCCGGGCCACGCCAAACGCCTGCTCAAGCCGAATCTCCGCCGCGAGGTCACCATCATCCCGACCGGCGGCATCGCCGCCAACGGCAAGCAATACCTCAACGTCATGTCGGTCAAGCACTGGGGCAACCCGGGCATCTGGAACACCAACTGGTCGGGTTTGGCGGCCTCGACCGACAACGGCCAGAACTGGAAGGCCGTCGACGCCTTCCGTCCGAACGGCGGCGGCAACCACAAGTTCCAGATGGTCGCCTACCTCAAGGTCGGCGACACGGTCTACATGTACGGGACACCCGACGGCCGCTGGGGCTCGGTCTATCTCGCGCGCATGAACGAGAAGGACATCGAACACCTCGGGAAGTACGAGTACTTCTCCTACGGCCGGTGGGTGCGCAACAACCCGGCGGCAGCCACCCCGGTGATGGGCCGTCCGACCGGTGAGCTCTCGGTCGCCTGGAACGACTACCTGGGCAAGTACATCTCGCTCGGCCAGGGCGACAACGGGGTGGTGCTGCGCACCGCGAACCGGCCGGAGGGGCCGTGGACCTCGGGGCAGATCGTGGTGCCGGCCAACAATCCGTACTCCGGCTACGCCCCCTACATCCACCCGTGGTCGAAGGGCAACACGCTCTACTTCACCTATTCCATCTCGGCCGGGTACCAGGTGTACCTCATGAAGCTGCCGCTGTTCCGCGACTGAGTCACCGCCGACCCGAACGGCCGGGTGCCCTGAGGTCAGGGCACCCGGCCGTGTGCATCACTTCCCGAGCAACCGGTTCATCTCGTCGATCTCCGCCTGCTGGGTCTGCTTGACCCGGGTGGCGAGATCGGTTGAGGCCGGGTCGATCCCGTCGGCGAGTTCGGCGTCGGCCATCGTCACGGCGCCCTGATGATGGGCGATCATGCCGGTGAGCCAGAGCCTGTCGAACTCGGCGCCCTGGGCTGCGGTGAGCGCAGCCATCTCGTCGGCGCTCATCATGCCCGACATGTCGTGGCCGCCGTGATCCGAACCCGAATCGTCTTGTCCGCCGGAGGTGTCGACGTTCCACGCGGCCAGACGCGCGGTCATCTCGTCGATCTCCGGTTGCTGCGCGGCCTTGATCCGGGCGGCGAGATCGACGACGGCCGGGTTGGTGGTCCGGCCGTCGATCAGGTCGGCCATCTCGATGGCCTGTTGATGATGCGGGATCATCATCTGGTTGAACATGACGTCGGCGTCGTTGTGCGACGCGGTCTTCGACGGCTCGGCCATCTGCGAGTGGTGTGACATCCCCGGCATCGACGAACCGGACGCGGGCGCCGAGGTGCCCGACGTCGAGTCGCCGGTGTCCGAGCATCCGGCGGCCAGTGCGACCGCCGCGGCGGCGGCCGGGATCAGGAGTGCGTGCTTTTTCTGCATGGTGAATCCTCTGCAACAGTTGATGATCCGCCCTGCGTGTGGGCAGGCGGAGATGACGGTGGGGCGGGGTCGACCCGCCCGTCACCGTCCATCAGCAACGGATCACCGAGAGTTGGAGATGAGTCGGTATCGCCCACGGTGGCGGACGACCCGACCGCAGGATCAGCGTGGCGCGTACCGACCGGAGCAAGGCGGGCAGCGGAAAACCCCACGCCAGCACCAGGACCGCGAGAATCACGATGTCCGGCTCACCCGCTCGGATGAACACGCAGGCGTGCTGGGCGGGCATGCAGTCGAGTGCTCCACCGATGGTCGGCACGTCGAGTTCGTGTGTCGACGACTGCATCGTCACCTGCTGACGGCCCTGTTGCTCGGCCGCATGATGACCGCCGGTCACGCAGTGTGCGATCACCGAATGCATGAACAGGATCGCCGCGGCAAGCCCGAGCAACAGACCGGCCACCACCGCACTGCGCGGGCGATGCAGGCGAACGGTCGACACCCCCCGAGGGTACCGAGCGCGTCCAGTGGACATCTCCCTGCGCCCGGGTGGTCCTGCCCGAGCTCGTCCCCGTCCTAGCTCGACACCACTTCCACGTCCTCGGTCTGCCCGGCCTGCTCGGCTCGACGTCGTTGGCGCGGGATCAGCCAGCGTCGGTCGATCGTCCGGTAGACGATGATGACGAACGCGGCCAGGCCCCACCCCAGCAGGATGTCGAACACGTAGTGCTCGGCGGTGTAGACCAACGTGAACGCCATCGCGAACGCGTAGCCCATGAACAACGTCTTGCCGAGCGCCTTGACCCGCGGCCACATGAACAGCGCCAGCAACATCGTCAGGCCGGCGTGCAACGACGGGATCGCGGCCACCAGGTTGGCCTTACCCTGACCTACCTCGACCAATGTCGACGCAGCGTGGATGTTCAGGAAGTTCCAGCCGCGCGCCGAGATGCGTTCTACGTACGGGGCTGCGCCGTCGTTGGTGGGCGTGACCTCCCCGAGGATGCCGCCTCCGGGCACTGCCCCCTCGGTGGCCATGCACTGAGGTTCACGCGGGTGGTCGACGACCTGCTCCGCGGTGCAGCGCGCTGCGGCCCACGGCGGCGCGGCGGGTACCAGCGTGTAACCCACCAGGGCGAGGAACGTCGTCGCGACGAAGCAGGCCGCATATCGACGCCATGCGGCCCGGTCCCGCAGCCACAGCACGGCCGCCGCCGCGTACGGGACGATGAAGTACGACATGTAGACCACGCTGGTGACGACTTCCCACCAGGGCGGCGACGCGTCCTTGAGGTGACTCTGCAGCCACACCGTCGGGTTGACCCCGAACAGCCAGTGGTCGACGTCGACGGCGAGATGCCATTGCGTCGGCATGTCGACGATCCGCGCCACATCGCGCGTCCAGTCGTAGAGCAACAAGATCAGCGCGAACGGCAACCAGTCGATGATCACGCTGACCGCCCGGCGACGACCGATCGTCGCCGCCACCATGCCGAGGCACAGCAGGATGATCAGTCGCGTGCGGTCGAAGGCGAGTCCGTAGACGACGATCTCGTAGACCATGAACGCCAGCCACACGGCGATCGCGATGCGGCGGACCAGCGTCAGATCGCGACGACCGGTCGATTCCACGTCCGGCGCGGCAGCGGCTGCGATGTCGTCGAGGATGGGCTCGACACCGGCAGGGGTGTCGTCCGTGTCGTCGGGGTCCGTGCGGGCACGCCCGGACCTGTCCGGCGGCGGGACGTCGACCGTCTCGTCAATACTCACCCATGAATCCTGCCCACCCACACCCCGCAACGGGGCACCCGACGCGTTTACCTGTCGTCAGCCTAGTGACCATGTCACGTTCGCGGTTCGGCAAACCGCCGCGCGCACGCATCCGGACGGCCGAAAAGCCCCTAGCATGGTGATCGCCATCACAATGCGATGCCCGGAGGTACCAGAGTGCCCGACAGATATCTGCGCTATGGGGACCAGCGCTACATCATCACCCGCGAGGCCGAAGCCCGGCTCGACCGCGCGCTCGACTCGGTGTACGGCGGGGGCAGCCGCGGTCACGAATGGTTGAGCCTCTACCCCGACACCCAGGCCCCCTGCCGACTGCTCATCGCCCCCGGCGTACCGATCACCGTGGAGACGTTGCCGGGCATCGACGACTGAGCCCCTCGACGACCGAGCCACCGCGAGCGGACCGTCGTGGGCGCCCTCTATCGTTGACACATGCGCATCGGAGCACATCTTCGCGAGGACACCGACCCCCTGGCCACCGCAGGCGAACTCGGCATCGACGTCTTCCAGATGTTCGTGACCGACCCGCAGGGCTGGAAGAAGCCGGCACCACGACCGGATGCGGTCGCCATCCGTGAGTCCGCGGTCGACGTGGTGGTCCACTCCAGCTACCAGATCAACGTGGCGAGCCTGAACAACAGGCTGCGGATGCCATCACGCAAAGCGGTCGAGCAGCAGGCCGCCGCGGCCGCCGAACTCGGCGCGTTCGGCCTCGTGGTGCACGGCGGCCATCTCCGTGACGGCGAGGCGGCGAAGGAAGGATTTGCCAACTGGCGCAAGCTCTTCGACCGCCAGATCGACAAGGGCGGCTTCGGAGTGCCGATCCTGATCGAGAACACTGCGGGTGGCGATCACGCGATGGCCCGCACCCTGGAGGCCATCGATCGACTCTGGGAGTCCGTCGGCGACTTCGATCAGGCCGGATTCTGCCTCGACACCTGCCACGCCTGGGCCGGCGGCGAGGATCTCGTCGGGCTCGTGGAGCGCGTCAAGGGAATCACCGGTCGCATCGATCTGGTGCATCTGAACAACTCTCGCGACGAGTTCGACTCCGGCCGCGACCGACATGCCAACCTCGCCGACGGCCACATCGATCCCGACGTGCTCGTCGCGGTGGCCGCCGCCGCCGACGCACCGGTGATCCTCGAGACCCCGGCCGACGGCATCCCTGCCGATCTGGCCTATCTGCGCGAAGCCCTCTGACGCCCGTACCCCCCGAACACACCTAGTCCCGGACGTCTGCAGTCCCGGACGCCCATAGCACCCGGACGTATGTAGTCCCGGGAGCCCGCAGCCTCCGACGCCGCAGCGTTCGGACCCGCGGCCGCGGACACCCTGGCCTTCCGACCCCCGCAGCCCTCGACGGTGTGACTCACCCCACCCCGACGACGGGCTGCATCCGCATGTCACCGGGATTGGCACGGATGGCGGAACCGGGGTATTCTTTGGTTACCGGCGAGTAACTTACTCTCAAGCCAAGACTCGTAAGCCCACCAGACTCAGCCAGATAAGGAATTCCCATGGGCCATTACAAGAGCAACATGCGCGACCTGCAGTTCAACCTCTTCGAGATGTACAACCTGGACAAGGTCCTCGAAGACGGCGATTTCGGCGACCTCGACCACGAGACCGCCGTCGACATGCTGCGCGAGGTCAAGGCCCTTGCCGAAGGGCCGATCGCGGATTCCTTCGCCGACGCCGACCGCAATCCGCCGGTGTTCGACCCGGACGCGCACACCGTTGCCATCCCGGAGAGCTTCAAGAAGTCCTACAACGCACTCGTCGAGGGCGGCTGGGACAAGATCGGTGTCGCCGAGGAGCTCGGCGGCCTGCCCGCACCGCGTTCGCTGTACTGGGCGATCGGCGAGATGATCCTCGGCGCCAACCCTCCGGTGTTCATGTACGCCGCCGGTTCGGGATTCGCCAACATCTTCTTCGACAACGGCACCGACGAACAGAAGAAGTGGGCAGCCATCTGCTCCGAACGTGGTTGGGGCGCAACGATGGTCCTCACCGAGCCCGATGCGGGTTCGGACGTGGGCGCGGCACGCACCAAGGCCGTCAAGCAGGAGGACGGCACCTGGCACATCGACGGCGTGAAGCGATTCATCACCTCGGCCGACCAGGACATGACCGAGAACATCTTCCACCTCGTCCTGGCCCGCCCCGAGGGCGCGAAGCCGGGCACCAAGGGTCTGTCGCTGTTCTTCGTTCCGAAGTTCCACTTCGACCACGAGACAGGCGAATTGGGCGAGCGCAACGGCGTGTTCGTGACCAACGTCGAGCACAAGATGGGCATCAAGGCGTCCGCCACCTGTGAACTGTCCTTCGGGCAGCACGGCACCCCGGCCGTCGGCTGGCTCGTCGGCGAGGTCCACGACGGCATCGCGCAGATGTTCGACGTCATCGAGCACGCTCGAATGATGGTGGGCACCAAGGCGATCTCCACCCTGTCGACCGGTTACCTGAACGCACTCGACTACGCCAAGGAGCGTGTCCAGGGCGCCGACATGACCCAGATGACCGACAAGGCCGCACCGCGTGTGACCATCACGCATCACCCGGATGTGCGTCGCTCGCTGATGACCCAGAAGGCATACGCCGAGGGCCTGCGCGCGATTTACCTCTACACCGCATCCCACCAGGATCCGGTGGCCGCGGACATCGTCTCCGGCGCGGACGCCGAGTTGGCGCACAAGGTCAACGACCTTCTGCTCCCCATCGTCAAGGGCGTCGGCTCCGAGCGTGCCTACGGCACACTCACCGAGTCGCTGCAGACCCTGGGCGGCTCAGGCTTCCTGCAGGACTACCCGATCGAGCAGTACATCCGCGACTCGAAGATCGACTCGCTCTACGAGGGCACCACCGCCATCCAGGCGCAGGACTTCTTCTTCCGCAAGATCATTCGCGACAAGGGTGCCGCATTCGGCCACGTGGCCGCGCAGATCCAGAAGTTCCTCGACGCCGAGGGTGGCAACGGGCGCCTCAAGGCCGAGCGCGAACTGCTCAAGACCGCCTTCGAGGATGTCCAGGCGATGACCGCGACCCTCACCGGCTACCTGATGGGCGCACAGGAGAATCCGAAGGACCTCTACAAGGTGGGCCTCGGTTCGGTGCGCTACCTGATGTCGGTCGGCGACCTGCTCATCGGCTGGCTGCTGCTGCGCCAGGCCGAGGTGGCGCTCGCGGCCCTCGATGCCGGCGCTGCCGGCGACGACAAGTCGTTCTACGAGGGCAAGCTGGCCGTGGCGAGCTTCTTCGCGAAGAACATGCTGCCGCCGCTCACCGCCATCCGCGGCACCGTGGAGAACATCGACACCGATGTCATGGAGGTCGACGAAGCGGTCTTCTGATCGCGACGCCGCCGCAGACGAACGACGACGCGGGCCGGAATGATTCCCGGCCCGCGTCGTCGTTTCTCGTTGTCCGGCAAGGGGATGCGTAGCGGGGTCACGCCGTCACGTGGTGCGGATCACCGGGCGGCTGCGGGCAACGACCTCGCCGACGATCGCTACAGCTGACTTCCACATATGAAACTCCCGCTGTCACAAGATGTCTCGAGTGACAGCGGGAGTGAGGACGACGATTGGTCGGGATTACTTCGGTGGCATCCGGATGCCGCCGTCGACGCGGATGACCTCTGCGTTCATGTACGAGTTGGTGACCAGTTCGACGACCATCGACGCGAGCTCGTCGGGCTGACCGAGACGGTGCGGGAACAGGACCGACTCGCCCAGCTTCGCCTTGAACGCCTCGGAGGCCTCGCCCTCGCCGTAGATCGGGGTGTCGATCAGCCCGGGGGCGATGGTGTTGACGCGCACGCCGATGGCGGCGAGGTCACGCGCGATCGGCAGGGTCATGCCGACGACACCACCCTTGGACGACGAGTACGCGGCCTGTCCGATCTGGCCGTCGAATGCGGCGACGCTGGCCATGTTGACGATGGCGCCACGCTCACCGGATGCCAACGGCTCGTTGCGTCCCATCGCGGTGGCGGCGAGGCGCACCACGTCGAACGTACCGATCAGGTTGATCGCGATGACCCGCTTGTAGGCCTCCAGGTCATGTGCCGACGAGAACTCGCCGTCACGGCCGACGGTGCGCTGCGCCCAGCCGATGCCTGCCGAGTTCACCGCCGCACGAAGGGGGCCGAGCTCGACGGCCTGATTGACGGCTGCCTCGATCTGCGCGGTGTCGGTGACGTCGACACGCACGAACGTGCCGCCGATCTCCTTGGCGAGTTCCTCGCCCTTGTCCGCCTGCAGGTCGGCGACGACGACCTTGGCACCCTTGGCTGCCAGCTGGCGAGCCGCGGCCGCACCGATGCCCGACGCGGCGCCCGTGACGATTGCACTTGCTCCATTGATATCCACGTCCGGAGCCTATCGAGCGTTCTATCGCTCAGTCCAGAGGGGTCACCTGCACGTCACCTTGGGTTCCGGGTCGTACTTCACCGTGCGCGTGTGGCGGGAGACTTCGGCACCCGACCGCGCGTCGGTGATCACCCGGGTGTTCGACGTGGTGAACCCGCGGCTGCCGCTCGACGCGATGCAGTCGTCGCCCTTGGGCAGGGTCTTCGACGGCGGATCGGTGTAGGCGCTGCGCTCCCCCGTGAGCGACTGGACCTCCACGGTCTTGGTGCTCCACATTCGCACCGTCACCGACGACGGATCCCAACTCGTCTCGATGTAGATGCCATGCCGGGTGTTGTTGCGGAACGCCAGATCGATGGCGCCTTCGAAGACCGTGGCCTCCCGCGCTTCGGGGTAGCGCGAGATGTAATAGGAGTGCTCGGTGTGGTCGACGTCCTCGAGACCGGCGAAGTAGGCGGCGTTGTAGAGGGTCGTCGCGAACTGGGAGATACCGCCGCCCACGGCCTTCGCCGCGCGCCCGTGGTCGATGATCGTCGAGTCCACGTACCCCTGAGCCGCACCGCGTGGCCCGGTATGGGTGTTGAGCGAGAACGTCGCACCCGGACGGACGAGAGCACCGTCTACCTCCGCGGCGGCAAGGCGGATGTTCTCCCCGGAAGCGCTGGTGAAATCCGAGGTGGTGAACTCGCTGACCACCTCACGCACACCGAGCTTGTGCGCCGCAGCGGTGTCGAGCCGGGGGCGGACCGGCCGGTAGGCCACCTCGGCGACGCGGTCGGCGGCCGGATCGTCGTCGACCGCGGCCGACGACATCGATGCCAGAGTCGCAGGCCAATCGATCCGCGTCCCGTCGCGGGACGGCACCACCACCGGCGTGCCGGTACTCAGGGAGAAGGTCGCATCGACGGCACGGTGTTCGGTGCGGGCCAGCCTCGGAGCGAGCAACGAACGCGCACTGTCCTGGTCGATCACAGGCCTGAGGCCACCGTTGCCGTCGGGACCGAACCGCAACATCTCCCCCAGCCGAGCGGGTTCGATCCGGACGGTGGTGCGTTCACCGGTCACGGTGAGCGGTGCCGAGGTCGCGCGGGCCGCCGGTCCCGCGACCGTCTCCTCGACCACCTCGGCCGAGACCGTCGGCGAGAAGTCTTCTGTCGGAAGGTCGATCGCGTCTCCGTCGAGCCACTCGCGGGCAAGCGTCGACGTCGCGTCGTCACGTGCGACACGTTTGCCGGCCGCGGGCATGTCCGCGGTCGGGGTGCCGTTCACGTAGTGCACACCGCCCTCGACGGCAGCTTGTTCCAGTACCGGACGTTGTGTGTCCAGCGCGCGGTCGAGAGCGTCACGCTCGACCGTGACGACGGGTTCGACCGGACGCGAGGCGCCGAACAGCGCGGCGATACGGGTGAGCGGGTTCCGCGGCTGTTCGAGCAGCCGCGCCCGTGTGGCCTCGACATCGAGGTTCAGTCCGAGTTCGGCGGGCAGCGTCGTGGCGGCCCCCGACGGTGTCCGCAGCCGCACCCGCTCGGTGGCCCGATCCGCCAATCGATCGGTGACCGCGTCCACCTGCTCGGCGTCGAGATTGCCCGCGTCGATGCCGGCGATCACCGTGCCCCGACCGCTCTTGTCGAAGGTGAGCAGGAGATCCACGGCGAGGGCGATCCCCACCGCGGCGCACACACCGATCACGACCCGTAGCACGACACGCGCGGACGGATGGATGCTCACGGGACAACCCTACGGGGGACGACTGCAGGACCGACGCCGACCGATCGGGCGCCGAAAAGAAGGCGCCCCGACCGAGCTGCCGGGTCGGGGGTCTGGCAGCTCAGCCGGAGCTAACCGTTATATCTACGCTATTTTCGGTCGCGTTACATACTTCCGACGAAGAATTTTCGGCGAGTGTGATCGGATCGTTGCCCAACAGCCCCGGCCCGGGCGACCGACATCACGCGATCACCGCAGGTCCGGGGCTGTTTTGGTCGATTTGAGATGGTTCGGCGCCGGTTAGCCCTCGATGATGGCCGTCACACCCTGTCCGCCGGCGGCGCAGATCGAGATCAGCGCACGGCCACCGCCGTTCTCCTTGATCGTCTTGGCTGCCTGCGCGACGATGCGCCCACCGGTGGCCGCGAACGGGTGCCCCGCGGCGAGCGACGAACCGTGCACATTGAGCTTCGACCGATCGATCGGGCCGAGCGCCTCGTCGAGACCGAGCCGCTCCTTGCAGTACTCGTCGGACTCCCACGCCTGCAGCGTCGCGAGCACCACCGACGCAAACGCCTCGTGGATCTCGTAGAAGTCGAAGTCCTGCAGGGTGAGGCCGTTGCGCGCCAACAACCGCGGCACCGCGTAGGTGGGAGCCATCAGCAGGCCGTCGGGACCGTTGACGTAGTCGACGGCCGCCGTCTCACTGTCGACCAGGTACGCCAGCACGGGCAGCCCCTTGGACTCGGCCCATTCATCGCTGGACAGCAGGACCGTCGAGGCGCCGTCGGTCAGCGGTGTGGAGTTGCCCGCGGTCATCGTGGCGTCGCCGAGGGAGACACCGAAGACCGGCTTGAGCTTGGCGAGCTTGTCCACCGACGAATCCGGCCGCAGGTTCTCGTCGCGGGTGAGACCCATGAACGGGGTGATGAGGTCGTCGAAGAAGCCTTCGTCGTAGGCGAGCGCCATGTTCTGATGGCTGGCCGCGGCAAGCGCATCCTGGTCGGCACGTTTGATGCCGAACTCCTTGGCCGTGATCGCCGCGTGGTCGCCCATCGACATCCCGGTACGCGGCTCACCGTTGCGCGGGATCTCGATGCCCAGCTTCGGCAGCAGCTTCACCGCGGCGAGCAGCTGATCCTTCGGGCTACGCGCGCGGTTGACCTCCAGCATCTGACGCCGCATCGGCTCCGAGACACCGATCGGTGCGTCGGAGGTGGTGTCCACCCCGCCCCCGACCGCGGCGTCGTAGCGGCCCGACGCGACACCGTCGGCCACCGCGACGATGGCCTGCAGACCGGTGCCGCAGGCCTGCTGCACGTCGAACGCAGGCGTGTAGGGCGAGAGAGCCGAGCCGAGCACGCTCTCACGGATGAGATTGAAATCTCGCGAATGCTTGAGGACCGCGCCGCCCGCGACCATGCCGAGCCGCTCGCCCTGCAGGTTGAACCGGCTGACGAGGCCGTCGAGTGCTGCGGTGAACATCTCTTGGTTGCTGACCTTGGCATACGACTTGTCCTGGCGGGCGAACGGGATTCGGTTGCCGCCGAGGATCGCGACCGGACGCAGGCTGCGGGTCTTGGACGAGGCGTTCTTTGGTGTTTCGGCCACTTCGAACTCCAGGGGTCTAGTGCGGTATCTGTAGAGTATTCTTACTCTTGAGTAAGTTCGTTGTCGAACGGCGCTCACGTGAGCGTCGTCGCACATCCACTCGACCTGCCGTAAAGACTGAGGAGAACTCCCGTGGCAGCAACTGGCCTGTACTCGAATTTCGTCCACTCCGCACCCGGCGCCTTCATCGCCAAGCAGGCCGGGCTGCCGGTTCCGCCGACGCTGCGGCGCTACAAGCCGTCCGAACCGGCCCTGCCCGGCCCGGTCCTGCTCGGCGGTGTCGGCCGCCTCGTCGAGCCGCTGCGCGAGATCCTGTCCACCCCCGACTACACGCTGATCCAGAACGCGACCAGCGGTCGCGGCGCCGACAAACTCGGCGCTCTGGTCTTCGACGCCACCGGGATCACCTCCCCGGCCGAGCTGAGCCAGCTGTTCGAGTTCTTCGGACCGCAGATGCGCTCCCTCGCGCCGTGCGCCCGATTGCTGGTCATCGGCACCACCCCGGAGCTGGTGGCCGACCCCAATGAGCACATCGCCCAGCGTTCGCTCGAGGGCTTCACCCGATCGGTCGGCAAGGAACTGCTCAAGGGCGCGACCGTGCAGCTCGTCTACGTCTCCCCTGATGCCAAGACCGGCTTGACCGGACTCGAGTCGACCGTCCGCTTCGTCCTCTCGGCGAAGTCGGCATTCGTCGACGCCCAGGTGATCCGCGTCGGGGCCGCCGACGCGACCGCACCGAAGGACTGGGATCGTCCGCTGGAGGGCAAGGTCGCCGTGGTGACCGGCGCAGCGCGCGGCATCGGCGCGACCATCGCCGAGGTTCTCGCCCGTGACGGCGCCCACGTGATCGCCGCCGACGTCCCGCAGGCGGGTGATGCGTTGTCGGAGACCGCGAACAAGGTCAACGGCACCGCGTTCCCGATGGATGTCACCGCCGACGATGCCGGCGCCAAACTCGCCGAGCACGTGCTCGAACGCCACGGTGGCGTCGACATCATCGTCAACAACGCAGGCATCACCCGCGACAAGCTGCTCGCCAACATGGACGCGGCCCGCTGGAACGCCGTCATCGCGGTCAACCTCATCGCCCCGCAGAACCTGGTCAGCGCACTGTTGGAGAAGGGTGCGTTGCGCGAGGGCGGCGCCGTGATCGACGTGTCGTCGATCGCAGGTATCGCAGGCAACCGCGGTCAGACCAACTACGGTGCCTCGAAGGCGGGTGTGATCGGTCTGGTCGACACCTACGCGCCGATCCTCGCCGACAAGGGCATCACGATCAACGCAGTCGCACCCGGCTTCATCGAGACCAAGATGACGGCCGCGATCCCGCTCGCGACTCGCGAGGCCGGCCGACTGATGAGCTCTCTGCAGCAGGGCGGCCAAACCGTCGACGTCGCGGAAACCGTTGCCTACTTTGCCAACCCGGCGTCGAATGCGATCACCGGTAACGTCGTCCGCGTATGCGGGCAGGGATTCCTGGGTGCGTGATGGGTAAGACGATCACACTGCCGAGCGCCCCGAGTACCGCCGAGGTGTACTCCAAGGCCGTCGGTGCGATGCTGCCGGTCGTCGGCAAGCCCGCGAAGGTCCGGGCCGACGCCACCATCCCGGACCGGCACTACCGACTCGCCGATGTCCGGGTGGATCCCGAACAGCTACACGCGTACACACGGGTGACCGGCCAGCGGTTCGGCGCCGTTCTCCCACTGACGTATCCGTTCGTGCTGCAGTTCCCACTGGCCATGAAGGTCATGACCGACAACGACTTCCCGTTCGGTGCGGTGGGTTCGGTGCACGTAGAGAACAGCATTCACCGGCTACGACCGATCGGTGTCGACGAGCCACTCACCATCGACACCCATGCCGAGAATCTGCGTGAGCACCGCAAGGGCCTGCTCATCGACATGGTCAGCGAGATCAGCGTCGGCTCGGAACTCGTGACCACCCAGGTGGCCACGTTCCTGAAGCAACAGCGCACCAGCCTCTCCGACGAACCCCGTGGACCGGCCCCCAAGGAGATCGCACCGCCTCCGCCGGATGCGATCGTCTCGGTCGATCTCGGACGGATTCGCCAGTACGCGGAGGCATCCGGCGACCGCAACCCCATCCACATGGGCAACCTGCCGGCCAAGGCATTCGGTTTCCCCCGTGCCATCGCACACGGGATGTGGAGTGCGGCAACCGCTGTCGCGAACATCGAGGCCCAGCTACCCGACGACGTCACCTACACGGTGCGTTTCGGGAAGCCGATCCTGTTGCCGGCCAAGGTGAATCTCTATACGAGGCGGATTGACGGAGACGGCAATTTCGACATGTCGATCCTCGATCGGCGCAAGGGGTATCCGCACCTGACCGCGACCACTCGGGGCGCCTGAGTCACTCGCTCTCCGCTGAAGGAGGAGCCGTTTCGAGGTTCTTCCGCCCGAATTGCATCGTCCCCCGCAAGTTTGCGGGGGACGATTGCATTTGTGGGGGAAGAACACTCCGGCCGATTCGATCGGGTGGTCGAAAACCAGTGCCGGGCAACCTGAATCCGGTTTCGTAGTAATAATCCGCACATAGCGCGGATTATTACTACGAAACCGGATTCAGTTCGGACGCGAGGCAGGCGGCGAGGTCAGTCGAGCGGGACGTCGGCGGTACCGACACCCTTGAGGCCACGCCAGGTGATGCCGACAAGGAGGTCGGTGGCGGTCTCAAGGTCGACGTCGCCCTCGGTGATGCGGTCGGCGACGGCCTCGCCCGCACCGACGAGCGCGACGGCGGTGAGCTCGAAATCGATGTCGCGAGCACCTTCGACGGTGGTGCCGGCACGGATCAGCTCGGTCACCATCTCGGTGACGCGTTTGCGGCTGTCGGAGACGAAATGCGCAAAGCTCTGGGTGCCGACGGCGACCCGGTACAGCACTTTCCACGACTGACGGTGCTCGTCGACGTAGCGCAGGAACTCCTTGACCACGGTGCGGGCCTGGTCGCGCTGCCGTAGCGACGGGTTGAAACCGACGCTCATGGCGTCGATGAACCGACCGGACTCACGTTCGATGCATGCGCTGAACAATTCGTCCTTGGACCCGTAGTAGAGGTACAGCATCGGCTTGCTGATCTCGGCCTCGCCGGCGATCGCGTCCATCGATGCCTCGCGGAAACCGTTCTCCGAGAACACCTTGACCGCGGCATCGAGCATCTGTTGTTCCCGCACCGCACGCGGTAGCCGTTTCGTCCCGCCGGCCATGCGCACCCCTCCTCGAACACCTGCCGGGCGTAGCAACGCCCGCACCCGTCTGGGTGCATGTCGTTCGACATTACCGGATTTCTTACCAGGCGGTAAGTTTCCGACGGTTCAGCAGGGGTCGATCTCGATCAGCAGTGCAGAACACCCTTGGACCGCAGGATGCGCACCACCGACCGATCCACCCGGTCGACGGACAGACGATGCTGCGCGACCTCCGTCTCGAGAGCGTCGAGCACCGACGGCACCCGATCTGTCGCCAACCACAGCGCGACGTCGGCGCCGGCACGGATCGCCATCGGCACGGCCTTCTCGATCGGATACCGAGCGCTGATGGCGGCCATACCGGACAGATCGTCGGTGAACACGACACCGTCGAACGGTGGACCGTTGTAGCCGCGGCCGGCGCGCAGCATGCCGATGGCCCGCGGGCTGATGCTGGCCGGTGTCTCCGGCCCGGTCAGCCCGGGAACGATCAGATGTCCGACCATCGCCGCTGCATCGCCCGGGTTCTGCAACAGATTCCGGAACGGCACCAGATCGCTGTTCTGCAATGACGATAGCGGCGGCGTGACGACCACGCCGAGGTGCGAATCACCCGAACCGTGGCCGTGGCCGGGGAAGTGCTTGTAGACCGGCGTCACCCCCGCATCGGACAGGCCGGCCGCGAAGGCCCCGCCATATTCGGTGACGACCTGTGGATCGTTGCTGAAGGAACGGTCGCCGATCACCTCGTCGTCGGATTCGTCGCTGACGTCGATGGACGGCGCGAAGTCGACGGTGATGCCCAGATCGCGCAGCTGTCGACCGATCGACGCCGCCACCCCACGCACCTGCTCGGGCGTCTTGGTCTGGGCCAGCACACGCGGTGACGGACTGTCGATACCGAGTTCGGACAGCCGCGAGACACGACCCCCCTCTTGGTCGACGGTCACCATGAGCGGGATCGGACTGTTCCGGGAGATCCGGGCGGCGGCCCCGCTGGTGAGGATCGACTTGTCGGTCCAACTGCCGACGAAGATGCCACCGATCTGTTCGGACGCCACGATCGACTGCGCGTCCGCGGCCCCGGTCACGCCGACGACGAGCATCTGGGCGAGTTTCTGACGCAGCGTCATCTTGTCGAGCTGTTCGTCGCCGCATGCGGCCACAGGTGTGGCCGCAACACTCGACGACGACGGACTCGTCGTCTCGCTTCGCAACGCCGACGTCGTGGTGGTTCCGGCGGTGTCCGACGACTCCGACGACGCGCACCCGACGGCGGCGACGCCCACGATCGCGACCATCGCCGCCGCCAGCGCGCCACGAACACGAAACCCTTCCCGAGATGTGCCCATGGGTCGAGTCTGGCATGTAACCTGGGGCAATGGACGCGGGGTTCAGTCCAGACGGGTCCGAGCCGGTGCCTCCGAGCAGCGGCCACAGTCTGATGATCGCCTACGACGGCTCACCCAATGCCGACCGCGCCATTCGCTACGCCGGTAAGTTCCTGCAGGCCGGGACCACCTATGTGGTGACCGCCTGGGAGCCCGGCGGCATGTCCCCCACTCGCCTGTCCGCTCTCTCCGGCGGGATGCAGCCGTTTATCGACACACGTCTGGAATCCGGCGTCGACCAGGCGTTACGCGACGAAGCAACCGTCATCAACAAGGGCGGCGTGGAACTGGCAACGTCCGTCGGTCTGCACGCCAAGGGGTCGCTGGTGGAAGTGGAGTCGACGGTGTGGGGTGCGCTGGTCGCCGCGGCCGACACCCTCAAGGTCGACCTCCTGGTGACTGGCACCCGCGGCGAGTCGGGGCTGAAGGCCCTGCTGCACTCGAGCGTCGCCGAACACGTTCTCAAGCATTGCAATCGCCCGGTCTTCATCGTGCCGGCCAAATGTGAGCAGCAGCCGCCGGTCACCTTGTGAATCAGAGGCGGATGGTACTTTCGTCGCCATGACCAACAACCGCCTCGTCGCCGGAGCCGTCGCCGGGATAGCCGGCATCGTGGTGGGTCTCGGCGCCGTCTTCCTCGGCGGATTCCTCTCTACCGAGACGAGCCCGTCCACCGACGTCAACAGCGTCAACCCGAACAACGGGTTCGTGCAGGGTTCGGTGGACTACGGCACCCGAGGCGATACCGGGTCGGACAACTGACCGATCGGCGACTGTCGCGCCGCGGCGTCGTCGTCGCGGCGCTCTGTGCGCTGATCATCTCGTTCCTGCAGTCCCCTGGGCGCGTCGCCGCCGACACCAAACTCGATCTCACCGCCGATCCCGTCGGATTCCTCGCGCGCGCCGCACATCTGTGGACGCCCAACGCGCCGATGGGTCAGGTGCAGAACCAGGCCTACGGCTACTTCTTCCCACACGGTGCGTTCTTCGTCCTCGGCGATGTGCTCGCGATACCGCCGTGGGTGGTGCAACGTCTGTGGTGGGCGCTGCTGCTCGTGGTCGGCTTCGTCGGCATCGTGCGTCTGGCAGAGGCGATGCGGATCGGCTCCTCCGGGTCTCGCGTCATCGCCGGCATCATCTTCGTGCTCAGCCCACGGGTGTTGACGACGATCGGGTCGATCTCGTCGGAAACACTGCCGATGGTGCTGGCGCCCTGGGTCATCCTGCCGCTGGTACGGGTCTTCGATCGGTCTGACGGGCGATTGTGGCGTCCGGCCCTGCAGTCGGCGGCCGCCGTCGCTCTGATGGGCGCGGTCAACGCGGTTGCGACCCTGGCCGCTCTCGGGGTCGCGGTGCTGTGGTGGGTGCTGCACGTCCCGGCTCTCCGGGCCGGTGTGCCGACGGCCCGGTGGTGGCGATTCGGCGCCTGGTGGGCGCTCGGGCTCGTGATGGCCTGCGCATGGTGGCTGGTGCCGCTGCTCATCCTGTCCCGGGTGTCGCCACCGTTCCTCGACTTCATCGAGTCGTCGCGGGTCACCACCGAGTGGACCTCACTGACCGAGGTGCTGCGCGGAACCAGTTCGTGGACCCCGTTCGTGTCGCCGGAACGAGTCGCCGGTGCCGTGCTGGTCACCCAACCGGCAGCGGTACTCGCCACCGGGGTCCTGGCCGCCGCCGGCCTGGCCGGATTGTGTATGCGCCACATGCCGTTCCGAGGTCGGCTGGTGACCGTACTCGCGGTCGGGCTGCTGCTCATGTGTCTCGGCTTCGCAGGTGATCTCGGCTCGCCCGTCGCCGAACCGGTGCGGGTTTTCCTCGACGGCAGCGGCGCCGTCTTCCGCAACATCCACAAGTTCGAACCGTTCATCCGCATCCCGCTCGTGCTGGGTGTGGCACATCTGCTCGCTCGGGTTCCGTTGCCGGGTACCGCATCTGTGCGTGAGACGGCGTCGGCCTTCGCCCATCCGCAACGCTCACGCCCGGTCGCGGCCGCGATCGTGATCACGGTCGCGGCGATCGGGGCGGGCTCGTTGATGTGGACCGGCCAACTGGCCCCGTCCGGCACGTATCGCGCCGTGCCCGACTACTGGTCCGCGGCGTCCACATGGCTTTCCGCCCACGGCGATCCCCCCGGCAGCGACGCCCCGACGCGCAGCCTCGTGGTCCCCGGTGCCCCGTTCGCCGATCAACTGTGGGGGCTCACCCGCGACGAGCCGCTGCAACCGCTGGCCGACGATCCGTGGGCGGTACGCGATGCCATTCCACTCACCCCACCGGGCGCGATCCGCGCATTGGATTCGGTGCAACGCGACATCGCCGACGGGCGCGGGTCACCGGGTCTCGCCGCGACGTTGGCGCAACAGGGCATCGGATTCGTGGTGCTGCGTGCCGATCTCGACCCGGACACCTCTCGGTCGGCGCGCCCGCTGGTCGCGCAGCAGGCCCTCGACAATTCGCCCGGCCTCACCCGCGCCGCCACGTTCGGCCCCCGCGTGGGGCCGGGATCGGTGCCCGGTGTGGTGCGTGACAGCGGTTTACGACCGCCGATGCCCGCCATCCAGATCTATGCGGTGCACGCCGACGACACGGCGCGCGGCACCGGACCGTCGCTGGTCGACGCGGACTCGGCTCCGCGTGTCACCGGCGGTCCCGAAGCCCTCGCCGCCGTCCAGGAGCAGCGGGCTCGCGCCGGTCTGCCGCCGCTGGGGCCGGCGATCCTGGACGCCGATGCCCGCCGTGCCGGACTGTCGTCGACGCACGGTTCGATCGTCACCGACACACCCACCGACCGGGAGACCGACTTCGGTCGCGTGGACGACCACAGTTCCGCCATCCGCGCCGACGGCGATCCGCGGCGCACCCAGAACGCCGCCGCCGACTATCCGGTGGACGGCCAGCCCCTGGTCCGCGGACAGTGGCTGCTCGACAACAAGCCCGGGCAGGTGCGCGTCTCCGCATCCGGATCCGCCTCGGACGCCACCCAATTGGGGCAGACCTCACCGGCCGACGCACCGTCGGCGGCCTTCGACGGAGATCCGGACACGGCATGGGTGAGCAGCGGCCTGGATTCGGCCGTCGGCCAGTGGCTGCGCCTGGACTTCACCGAGCCACGATCGGATCTGGCGTTGTCGATCACCACCCGCAAGGCGATCGGCTCCGACGTCTCCGGCATCCTGGTGACCACCGAGGCCGGAAGCACTGTGACACAAGGAGTGGAGCCGGGGGAACCGGTGACGGTGACGGCTCCGAGTGGCCCCACTCACTGGGTGCAGATCCGCGCCATCAGCACTGCGGACGGGAGCGCGGGCAACCAGTTCGCGGTCGGCGAGGTGTCGGTCGCCGATCTGGCCACGCGCATGCCCCTGTCCATCCGGCATCGGGTCGCGCTGCCGCCCCTGCCCGCCGGGACCCGGGTGTCGCAGTGGCTGCTCACGCAGGAACTCGGCGGTCGGTCCACGTGTGTCGCCGACGATCCGGTGGTGCGCTGCGCACCCGGGCTCGGCTTGGCGCCGGAGACACCAGGCATCTTGACGCGTGCATTGTCGGTGCCCGCGCCCGTCGATGTCGAACCCTCGATGATGTTGCGCCCGAAGTCCGGTGACGGCCTTCGCCTGTTGTTGGCCACCGCGGGACAGGTGACCGCCGACGGCCCGTCGGCCGTCGACGACCCGCGCGGCAACGCGGGCGCCGCGGTCGACGGGGACCCGTCGACGACGTGGACCGCACCCGACTCGGCCCGCGATCGACGAAAGTCGGACCCGGAGTTGGTGATCCACCTGCCGCGAGCGCAACGCGTCGATCGGTTGCGGATCGTGGCGCCGGACCGCTATCCGGCTGCACCCCGGCAGGTACTGGTGGACCTGGGCACCGGCGAGCAGAAGCGCGAGGTCGACAGTGACGGCACGGTGATGCTCGATCCCGCTGTCACCGAACGGATCTCGCTCACCCTGACCGAAGCGGCCGACCTCATCGACGTCAACAGTCTCGGTTTCGCCCGCCCCGCCCCTGCAGGCATCAGCGAGGTCGAGATCGGTCCTGCACCGATCCGCCCGCCCGCCGACCGAGTCGTCGAGATCGGGTGTGATGCGGGGATCGGGCTCACGGTGTCCGGTCAGGTGATCGGGATGTCGGTGCGCACCACGATATCCGCGTTGCGGGCGGGCGAGCCGGTGGCGGCACGCCCGTGCTCGCCGACGCCGGTCCACCTCGGCGACGGCGAGCAGGAACTGTCGGCGAATCCGGGCACCGCGTTCACCGTCGAGCAGGTGTCGTTGCCGGTCGTCGGACAGTCGGTGAGTCCGGCCGCACCCGCCGAGCGGCCCGTCGTCGGCGACTGGTCGTCGACGCACCGGACCGTGACCGTCGATGCCGCACACCGCGACCGAATCCTGGTGGTCCCGGAGAGCACCAACCCGGGTTGGCAGGCCGAGGCGGGCGGCGTCGGACTGCGGTCGGTCGTCGTCGACGGTTGGCAGCAGGGGTGGGTGGTCCCGGCAGGCACCCACGGCACCGTGACCCTGACCTACCGCTTCGACTCCCTCTATCGGTGGGCCCTGGGACTCGGACTGGCCCTGATGGCACTGCTCTTCGCGTTCGCATGGTGGCCGCGGCGCACGGAATCCGGCCACCACGCGATCGATCCCGCGCTCTGGGTGGGACCGACGGGCACGCCCGAGCCGGCCGCACCCGAAACCAACGCGAGCGGCGCCCCGGCGTGGTTACCCGCGGTGGCAGGGGTCGCATGGTTGGGTGCGTCCTGGTTGTTGACCGGGTGGTGGGGCCTGGCCGTCTCGACCGCGCTCGGCGGGATAGCGTTGTGGCTCAACGGTTTCGATCTGCGCAGGCGCGCGACGACCGACAGGCAGGAGGATCTGCTCGACGGACAGGCGGATCCGCTCCACCCGGATGAGAACGGCGGACATCCGCCACGGCTGGACCGTCGTCGTCGGGCCGGTGTCGTGCTGGTGTTCGTGGCGATGCTGTTGGCCACCCTGGGTCTCGCGAGTGGACCGTGGCATGCGTCAGGGGGCTACCACGGGTTCTCGTGGTGGGTCCAGCTGCCTGCGCTGATCGCGGTCTCGCTGACCGTCTGGCTCGCCGTCACCGACCTGATGTTCGCCCACCGCGGGTTCACCACGTCCGTTCTTCCCCCTGGTTTCTCATCTTCCCCCGCAAACGTGCGGGGGAAGATGAGAAACCAGGCGGAAGAACCGTGACGGCTAGCTCGGGAGAACGGGCGCGGGCTCGGGCGTCGTAGCGGACGCTGCGGCGACACGTCGACGGCTCTCCCGGACGCGCAGCCACCGTCGGGCCGGTTCCTCGACGAAGGCGTAACTGGCCGCCGACACCCCGATCGTGAGTCCGACGGTCAGTGCCCACACCAGTGGGAAATGTCCGTTGAACGGGACGATGCCGAACAGCGGGAACACCGCCGCGAGAACCGCGAGATGCCAGATGAAGATCCCGTACGACCAGCGACCGAGTGCGAGCATGCCCCGCGATGTGAGGAACCGGAACGACGTCGGAGCACCCGACTCGCCCACAGCACTCCCGACCGCACGCACACCCGACTCACCAACAGCACTCCCGACCGCACGCACACCCGACTCGCCGACATCGCTCCCCGGCCCACTCGCCTCGAGCTCGGCACCGCGGACACCCGGCTCGCCGACATGGCTCCCGGCGCCCGCAGAACACACCAGAGGCGCCAGCACCGCGAACCCGCAGATCGCGCCGAGAACCATCTTGACGGCGAACTGCCAGGCCGCCAGGTCGCCCAGCCCGGTCGGGCCGGCCAGCGGTGTGCAGGCGAGCGCGTAGGCGATCACGAGCACCGCCAGCATCAGCCATCGTCTGGCCCCCACCGCCACCACGGAGCGCACCCAGCGCGGCACCGGACGATGCTCGTCGAGTTCGACGATCCCGGCCAGCTCCGCAAGCACCAGTCCGGCCACGAACCATGGCAGATGACCGAACACCCAGTTCTTGGGTTCCACACCCGCCGCCACCGGCAGTGCCATCGCGACCCACGCCCAGCCGAGGCCCACCGCCCCGAGTCCGAGGAGCACGGGGATGCGCCACAGCACTCGGCCGTCGCGGACCCCACGGGCCCGCAGGCGCAGCATCGAGTACCCGATCAGCGGCAGCAGCGCGTAGAACGCCACCTCGACCGACAGGCTCCACATCTGGGTCAGCCCGGCGGTCAGCGACAGCGGCACGAAGACCTGCGTGAGCGTCAGATTCGCCAGCCACACCGTGAGGTCGGCGTTCTTCGCGTCCGGCAACAACGTCAGCACCACCACGACGACCACGAGGTAGGCGGGCCAGATCCGGATCAGACGATGCGCGAGATACCGCCGCACCGACGGCTTCGCGACGCGACCGTGGGCAGCCCCCACCCAGGGGCGCCACAGCAGGAAACCGGACAGACCGAAGAACAACGCCACGGCCAGATCGAGGCGACCGAGTACCGGTCCGATGATCGGCAACCCGACGGCGCGCGTCTGGAACGCGACGTGCGTGGTGAGCACGCCGATCGCCGCGATCGCCCGCATGCCCTCGAGTTGCGGATAGAACCGGCGGATCTCGTGGGCGACGTCGGGGGTGCGGGTCGTGCTCATGCTGCACGACAGCCTACCGAGCGTGGCCGCAGCGCACGCCAGTCCCGGGTTCGGTGAAGCGCCCGGAAAAAGCGCCCTCCGCTGGCGACCGACTTCCGACGCGCCGACGACACGCCACCGACGCGGGCACAATTCCCGGGCGCAATTCCCGACCCGACCTCGGGGCGGATCTCCCTGGCCTGGCCGGGCCAGTAACCTCGCCGGTATGCCGTCACCCGGGCCGAGTCGTCTGTCGACCACCGACCTCATCGGACCGGTGGTGATCTTCCTGGGTGGATTCCTGCTCGCCGCGGCCATCGCCCTGCCGACGTTGTTCGTCGACAACCTGCGGACCATCCCGCTGAGCACCGATGTCACGACGGCCGCGTCGTCGGCGCCGGGCGCCCGCATGCTGGACCGCTGTTCGCTGAACACGCCCACCGCGAACGTCGTCGAGGCCACGCTCACGCGCCAGCAGCGGTTCGTCGCGGTCCGCCCGTCGGACGCCGACCGCGTGACGCTGCAGGCCGGCACGTCGATCCGGGCCGAGGATCTGGTGGTCGACGGCAGACACATCGCGGCCGACGCCCCTCGTCCGGGCAGTGACGCCCGCGTGCCGGACGGCGCGACCGCGTGCACCGAGCCCATCGCGACCGCCGCACGCGACCGCATCACGCTCGACCGGGTCACCGCCCTGCCCGACCTGCGCGGCGACCCGCCGGGCAGCTCGGAGATCCAGTACGACAGCAACACCGCACCGATCCGGGTGCCCGACCGGCAGGGCTACACGTACCTGTTCCCGTTCGGATTGTCGGAATCCGACCACACCTTCTTCGACGTCACCACCCGGCGGTCCGTGCCGCTGCATCACCGCGGCGAGACCACGGTGGGCGGCCGCGACGTAGCCCGGTTCGTCGCCGACGTCCCCGACACCGACCTGCATCAGATCCACTCCGGCAGCGACGAGGGAACCCCGCCGACCATCATCACGCGTCCCGCGGGCTGGTTCGGTGTGCCGGGGGTGGACCCCGACCGCGAGGTCAGTGCCACGCTGCACCACAGTGGCCGTTGGGAGCTCGCCGTCGACACCACCACCGGCACCATCCTGGACGCGACGATCTCGGTCGAGGAGACCTACCGCTTCATCGATCCCACGTTGCCCGACCATCGGTTGACCAATCTGTCGGCCACGTTCTCCTACGACGAGCAGACGCAACGCGACCAGGTGCAGCGCGCGACATCGCTGGCCACGCCGATCACGGTGTGGGGCCGGGTCGTGCCGATCATCGCGGGCATCCTCGGTGTGGTCGCCATCGCCGTCGGGCTGGCGATCGTCAATCCCGCGTGGCGTCCTCGGTGGTGGGCGGATCGACAGGGTCCGCCGACGTCCGGCGCAGACCCACCGTCGTCGTGACGGCCGCGGCGACGGTTGCCGACACCGCCGCGGTCACCGCGAGCGCGACGATGGACTGCACGACGGTCACGATGACCACCGCCTCGACGACCACCACGGCCCAGGTCACCGACGACACCGCGGTGGCCCGACGCGCAATCGCCGACAACAACGCCACCTGCAGCACCGCGAGCGTTGCGCCCGTATACGCGAACAGCCACAGCAGCGGCACCAACGGTTCGTAGTCGGGCCGAACCACGATGGGCACCAGCGGCCCCGCGACACCCGCGCCTATTGTCAGCACCACCCCGATGGCCGCGACGACGCCGACGGCATGCCGCAGGGACCGACCCGACGTGGCCGGATCGGCGAGCCGGGGATAGAACACCACCCCCACCGCCTGCGGCAGCCAGAACGCGACCTTGGTCGCGATGGCGCCCAGCGCATAGATCCCGGCGTCGTCCGGCGACAGCACCGACCGTGACAGCAGCAGGTCGATCGACGCCGCGACGACGAGCACCAGTTGCACGCCGCTCGCCCGCACCACGTCGCCGAGATCGAGGGCGGACTCCTGCGGTCGTGGATCGTCGACGCGTGTGGCACGGACCGCCCACCCGACCACGAGGGCCGCGACACCGGTGCCGAGGACGCCGGCCAGCAGTGCCCCGGCAGGCCCGGCGCCCATCGCGAGCGCCACCATGACCGGCGCGGTGCGCAACACCCCGACGACCGCGAGCACCCACGCCAGGAGTCGGAACTGTCCTCGCCCCTGCAGCACACCCTGGCCCGCGCCGACCAGGGTCAGCAACGGCGCCGTCAGCAGGGCGGCCCCGGCGGTGTCCGGTCCCGTGGAGGTGGCCCAGGCCATGATCGGCGTACCGACGACCACCAACACCGCGACCACCGCGACGGTCTGGATGGTCACCGTTCGGATTCGTCCCGTCCCGGTGCGCTGGACGACGGCCCGCGCGATCACCGCCTGCAGTGCGAGCGCCGCGACGCCGAGGACGAGCATCGCGGACAGCCCGACCGCCAGCTCGCCGTATTCGGCGGTGCTCAGCCACCAGCGGCTCGCCGTCAGGTGGATGAGATAGGCGCAGACGTTGGCCACCATCGAACCGGCGGCCACCCAGCCGAGCGCGCCGGCCAGCGCTCCCCGGGTCTGCTCCGCCATGAGGTCAAGTGTGCACGTCGACGCGACTGTGCTGTGGGAGGGGCACTTTGCACACCGCCGCACCCATGGGTGACGATGGTTGACGGGACTCCCCCACATCGACCACGAGAAAGTCCGATGTACGAGCAGAACACGACCCCACCTCCGGATGCGGCAGACGACCCGACCGGCTTCCGCATCGACCCGGTGCTGGCGCGCAGCTGGCTGCTGGTCAACGGCGCCCAACCCAACCGGTTCGCGGCCGCTGCGCGGTCACGTGCCGACATCGTCGTGCTCGACATCGAGGATGCCGTCGCCCCCAAGGACAAGCTCGTCGCCCGCGAGAACGTGGTGTCCTGGTTGGCAGGCGGTCACGCCGACTGGGTGCGCGTCAACGGGTTCGGGACCCCGTGGTGGGCCGACGATCTCGCCGCCCTGGCACCGGGCAGCGTGGGCGGCATCATGCTCGCCATGGTCGAATCCGTCGACCACGTCACCGAAACCGCCAAGCGGCTACCGGGCATCCCCATCGTCGCACTCGTGGAAACCGCACGCGGACTCGAACGGATCAGTGAGATCGCCTCGGCAAAGGGCACATTCCGCCTGGCCTTCGGTATCGGCGACTTCCGTCGCGACACCGGCTTCGGCGACAATCCCGCGACCCTCGCCTACGCACGGTCCCGATTCACCATCGCCGCCAAGGCCGCTCACCTGCCGAGCGCGATCGACGGTCCGACCGTGGGTTCGAGCGCATTGAAACTCTCCGAGGCCACCGCGGTCAGCGTGGAGTTCGGGATGACCGGCAAGATCTGCCTGACCCCCGAGCAATGCCATCCCGTGAACGAGGGACTGTCGCCGTCTCAGGACGAGATCAGCTGGGCGAAGGAGTTCTTCGCCGAGTTCGAACGTGACGGTGGCGAGATCCGCAACGGCTCGGACCTCCCCCGTATCTCCCGCGCCACCAAGATCCTCGACCTGGCGCGTGCCTATCAGATCGGGTCCGCCGAGTACGAAGACGATCCGGTACACGTGCCCGCACCGTCGGACACCCACCACTTCTGACCGGCTCTCCTGTTGGCGCCGAACGAGATTCCCCGCTCGCGACACCTCCTGTGGCTGCTCACCGGGGTCTCGGCCGCGTTGACCGCACTGATCCTGGCGCCGATCCTGCGCGGCGGATATCTGCTGTATCGCGACGCGGTCTCCACCCCTCGCTCGTTCGTCACCGACACCATCCTCGGACTCGGCGGGGTGGCCGCCCGTGCGGTACCACAGGATTGGGTGGTCGCCATGACGAGCCGGGCCGTCGACGGCGGCGCGGTGGTCACCGCGATCACCTTCCTCGCCCTTACGTCCGCCGGCGTCGGTTACGGACGGATGGCCGCCGTGCTGGTACCTGCGGCGGGACGGACCGGCGCGGTCGCCGCAGCCGTCATCGCGATCTGGAATCCCTATGTCGCCGAACGACTTCTGCAGGGTCACTGGAGTCTGTTGGTGTCCTACGCGACGATCGGATGGCTGATCCTGGCCGCCCGTACGGTGGTGCGTGGGCAAAGCGGTACACGCTGGGCCCCCTTGGCCGCGACGGCGTGTTTGGCCGGGTTCACGCCGACGGGATCGGTGCTCGCGGTGGTGGTCGTGGCCGTCGTCGTCGGTGCGCCGCTGCTTCGCGACCGACGCCCGGTCGACCTCCTGATCACCTGCACCGTCATGGTTCTCGGCGCGTTGCCCTGGCTGACCGCCACCGCCTTCGGCTCCGGGTCGACGACGACGGGTCCCGACGGCTTCGAGGTGTTCGGCCTTCGAGCCGAGCCGGGGTTGGGGACGATCGGCACGGTGCTCGGCCTCGGCGGGATCTGGAATGCCGACGCGGTACCGGCCAGTCGGACCATCTGGTGGGCGGCGGCCGCGACGGTGGCGCTGTTGGTCGTGGTGGTGGCCGGCGCCTTGCGCCTGTGGCGCGATCGCGCGACCTCGGACCCGGCCGTGGGTCGGCTCGCCCTGCTGGCCGCGGTCGTGACGATTCTCCTCGTGGTCAGCGCCGTCGGCCCGGTCGCGTCGGCGCTGGCCGACGTGTCCGGCGTGATACCGGGGGTGGGACTGCTCCGCGATACGCAGAAGTACTCGGCGCTGCTCGTTCCGTTCTTCAGCCTCGCCACGGCCGCCGCGGTCGCCGGCCTGCGCCGTTGGGTACCCGCGGGTTTCGCCCTCGCCACTGCGGTCCTGCTGATCGCCGCCCCGCTGCCCGACCTGGCGTGGGGAGTCGGCGGAAAGATCCGACCGATCACCTACCCCGACGATTGGGCCGCGGTGACCCGGATCATCCCGCCGGACGACGGAGACGTCGCCGTGTGGCCGGTGGGGACCGTACGACGCTATGCGTTCACCGACACGGTGTCGCTGGACCCGCTGCCGCGTATGGTTCGTGCACCGGTGACCGATTCCGGTGAGCTCATCGTCGACGACCTGGTGGTCGACCGGGCGTCCGGCCGGGGCGCGGAGGTCGACCATGTCCTGACCACCGGCGGTTCGCCCGGTGCCCTGGCCGAGCTGGGAGTCGGATGGGTGGTGGTGGAAGACGGCAACCCACCGCGCGACCTCGCGCGCGACGCGGCCGTTGCGTATCGCGGCGACGATCTGACCCTCTACCGGATCCCCGGAACGGTCGCCGATCGCGGTGCGTCAGCCGCGGCGCGCGCGACGGTCATCGGCGCACACGTCGCCTGGGCTGCGGCGGCGCTCCTGTCGCTCGTCGTCGCCGCGATGACCCGGCTCCGACGCAGAGCACCGACCGAACCAACCCGCCGAGATCATCAATCTCCAAATTGAAAATGCTATTCTCGGCCGATGCGGTTCATCTACCACTATCCGGAGACCAACGGCCCGGACGGCGACCTGTTCGCCGCCGGTGCATTGACGGAGGTGGCCGCGGCCGCCGAGCACGCCGGATTCGACGCGTTCTCGCTCAGCGAGCACCCGTCGCCGGGCGCCCGATGGTTGGCATCGGGTGGCCACCAGACCGTCGACCCGTTCGTCGCGCTGGGATTCGTTGCGGCAGCCACCGAGCGATTGCGGCTGCTCACCTACCTCGCCGTCGCGCCATACCGCAACCCGATGCTGCTGGCGAAGTCGGCGGCCACCCTCGACTCGCTGTCGGGCGGACGCCTGATCCTGGGCCTGGGCGTGGGGTACCAGAAGAGCGAATTCCACGCGCTGGGTATCGATTTCGGTGAGCGCAACACCCTGTTCGACGAGACCCTCGACGTCCTTCCGCAGCATTGGAGCGGTGAGGCGTTCAGCTATCAGGGCACGCATTTCAGCGCCCGCGACGTGATGGCCCGCCCCCGTCCGGCACAGGACCCGATCCCGATCTGGGTGGGCGGGAACTCCCGGCTGAGCCGTCGCCGCGTGGCCACCCGCGCACAGGGCTGGATGCCGATGTCGGGTGGCGCACAGCTGAGTTCCACGGCCCGCACGCCGTCCATCGGCACCGTCGACGAGTTGACCGAGGCGATCGCCGATCTCAACGCCGCGGCCGACACCGCGGGACGTACCGAGCCGATCGACATCGTGTACTCCTACCACGGCGATGGGCTGGACTCGCCCGCACACGACGCGCAACGTCATCGAGAGGCCTTCGCACGGTTGGAGAAGGCGGGTGTCACCTGGGTGGTGGTGTCGAGCCGCACTGTCGGCCTCGCGGCAACCACCGAGTTCCTGGACGCCTTCGGCACCACCTACCTGACCTGAGCGCGGGGTACCCACGATGGGATGGTTCGAGGAACGGGCCGGGCTCGACGGCACGGTCGCGGTGATCACCGGCGGCGCAGGCGGACTCGGTGAGGCCACCGCAGTGGATCTGGCCGCCAACGGCGTACGGCTCGCGGTGGTCGACGTCGACGAGGCAGCCGTTGACGGCCTGCGCGCGACACTGCGCGATCACGACGTCGTGGTGCAGTGCGGCGATGCCCGCGATCCCGAGGTCCTCGAGCATCTCTTCGCGACGGCGGTCGGACGGTGGGAGCGGATCGACACGCTGGTGAACCTGGTCGGTGGGACCTTCCGGTCCGACTTCGTGGACACCACACCGAAGGGCTGGGATGCCCTGCTGCGCACGAACTTCCTGCACGTGTTGCACGCGTGCCGGCTGGCCGTCCCACATATGCGGGCGGGACGACGCGGCGGCAGCATCGTCAACGTGACGACGATCGAAGCGCACCGTGCCGCACCGGGTTTCGCCGTCTACTCGGCGGCGAAGGCAGCCGTCGAACAGTTCGCACGAACCCTTGCCGTGGAGGTCGCGCCGGATCGCATCCGGGTCAACAACGTGGCTCCGGACTTCGTCCCCACCCCGAATCTGGCCAAGTTCGGGCACGGCGAGACCCCGGTCATGGCCACACCCGACGGCGCGCGGATCGCCATCCCGATGGGGCGTCCCGGCTCCGTCACCGATGTCTCACATGCCGTGGTGTTCC
This sequence comes from Gordonia sp. CPCC 206044, assembly GCF_048537895.1. Classification (NCBI taxonomy): domain Bacteria; kingdom Bacillati; phylum Actinomycetota; class Actinomycetes; order Mycobacteriales; family Gordoniaceae; genus Gordonia; species Gordonia sp. CPCC 206044. The sequence goes on along the minus strand of NZ_JBCLVL010000001.1, from coordinate 241,027 downwards.
TCGCGTCGGCCCTCTCGGAGTACATCACCGGGACGACGATCCATCCCGACGGCGGCACCCTGGCGTCGTCGGGATGGTTCAACTGGCCCGAGCACGGATGGGCCAACTATGCGCCGCGTTGATCGCCACCCTCAGTGACGCAGGTCGTCGATCACTGCGGCGAACCCGTCCGCCGTCGCCGACCACGAGTAGCCTGCCGCCTTGCGCCGCGCATTGTGACCGAGACGTACGGCCTCGTCCGGGTTGTCCACGAGTTTCCTCGTGGCGCTGACCAATTCGTCCACACCGTCGACCAACAAGCCGGTCTCGCCGTGTTCGACGGACTCCACGAGCCCGACCGAGCTGCGGTATCCGATCGTCGGGACGCGGTGCTGGGCCGCCTCCATCACGGCCAACCCCCACCCCTCCTTGCGCGACGGCATGAGGTGCACGGCAGCACGGCTCAGCAGCCGATGCTTGTCCACCTCGCCCACGTGGCCGTGGAAGGTGACGTGTTCGAGCACCCCGAGTTCGCCTGCCCGCCTGACCAATTGCTCCGACCACCAGCCGCCGCCGATGACGTCGAGCCGAATCTGCGGATGCGTACGCCGGAGCTCGGCGACCACGGTGAGCGCATCCTCGACCTGCTTGTGCGGGACCAGCCGGGAGAGCACGCACAACCGTGCGGCGTCCGGTTCGGCGGTGCCGGAGTCCGCGCCGTCCGACGGCAGCGGATCGATCCCGTTGCGGATCACGGTGATCCGGTCACGGTCCACTCCGAGAGCGACCAACTCGTCGGCAGACGGCCCGGAGACCGTCACATAGGAGCTGCGCCGATGAACCCACGGGGACACCCGGGATTCGAGAAACCACCCGAGTCGAGCCAGGCCGCGACCGGCGACCGGCCACTGTTCGCGATGGCAGTGATGGACGAGGACGGCCGTGGGCGCCGACGACACCACCGTGGCGAAGAACGGGATGCCGTTCTGGGTGTCGACGATGACGTCGGGCTCCGCCCCGCGCAATCGCCCGCGCCCGAATCGCGCCGCCACGATCGTGGCGAGTGCCCGTGGATAAACACTCAGCCGTCCGCCTGCGCGCAAGATCCGGATGCCGTCTCGATCCTCGATCGAAGGCGAACCCTCGTGGGCCGCCGTCACCAGGGTCACCCTCATGCCCCGCGCCACCAGTTCGGCACCGACGCGCTCCAGGTAGCGTTCACTGCCGCCACCTTGCGGATGCGAGGTGTCGCGCCAACAGAGCAGCAGGACATGGGTCGGAGTGGTCATCGCCGATCCAGCGTACCGAGAGTCGAAAAAGGTTCCCAGAGGTCGTACGTGGCATCCCCTCCACACCACGTCCGATCCCCCTGGGAACCCCTGCAGCCGTGGGGCATCGCCCCCCGGTTGCGGCTACACTGTAGCCGAAAAAACTGCCGACGTCTACAACGGCAGTTGAGACATTCCCAGTGAGGACGATACGCACCCGATGACCGATCCGACAGACTCGACGCCTCCCACGCTCGGCACCCCGGACTGGTGGGCGGCATCGCGCGAGGACACCGACGCGGCGCACCGTTCCGGGCGCGGGCGTCCGCCGCTGCCCCTCGACGAGATCCTCACCGAGGCGCTCTCCCTGCTCGCCGAACACGGACTCGACGGACTCGGCATCCGGGCATTGGCACGGCGCCTCGGATCGTCGACGTCTACGCTCTACCGTCAGCTCCCCGGCGGCAAGGACGAGTTGTGCACGCGTCTCGCCGAACACGTGATGACCGAGATCGTCACCGGGATCGCGGCGTCCGGACTCGATGACGAGTGGAGTGCCACGATCGAGCAGTCGGCGGTCGTCTCCTTCGACGTGTTGCGACGCCACCCGTACGCCGCCTCCCTGTTCGCCGGGCAGGTGCAGTTCGGTCCGATGGGCCTGCTGCGCTACGAACTGTCGTTGCGACTGCTGCTGGCCGCGGGCTTCTCGCCCACCGACGCCGCGGCCGCCGACCATGCCCTGGCGCGACTCATCGTCGGTTATGCGCTGCAGTCACCGCGGGAGGAGTCGCCGAGCCGGGCGACGCTCGCCGAGTACTATCGTCGCCTCGACGCCGCCGAGTACCCGTCCATCGCGACGGCCATCCCGGCGTTGCCGGAGGATCTGCGCGCCGAGTTCGTCTTCGCGTTGCAGACCTTCGTGGCGGGCCTTCGACGACGGGCCACCGAGATCCACCGCTGACCGGTGGGACGAACAGAGAGGTCCACCGCGACATGCCTCAATCTCTTGCGCCGAAAGCCTTTGCGCGCCACGCCACACTGTCTCGCGCCGCACGACTGCTGAACGACTTCCGTTACGAGCAGAGCGATCCGGCGCGCTTCTACGGCGCGATCGCCGCCGACACCGCGAAGATGATCGCCGACTGGCACGGCACCCCTCTCGACGGCGCAGTGGTCCTCGACGTCGGTGGCGGCCCCGGATATTTCGCCGACGCGTTCGATGATCGTGGGGCACACTACATCTCGGTGGAGCCGGACCCCACCGAGATGCACGCCGGCGGCGTCGAGCACCGCGCGACGGTCCGCGGCTCGGGTCAGCACCTGCCCTTCGCCGACGACTCGATGGACGTCGTGTTCTCGTCGAACGTCGTCGAGCACACCAGCCGACCGTGGGAGATGTGCGACGAGATGCTTCGGGTGACTCGTCCGGGCGGAACCGTCATCGTCAGCTACACGCTGTGGTGGGGGCCCTTCGGCGGCCACGAGATGGGGCTCACCCATTACCTGGGCGGACGGCGGGCGGCACGCCGGTACACGCGCCGCCACGGCCATCCCCCGAAGAACCTCTTCGGCACCTCGCTGTTCGCGGTCACCGCGGCCGCCGGCCTGCGATGGGCGCGCTCGGTGGAGCCGTCCGCCCACACCGTGGCCGCCTTCCCGCGTTATCTACCGCACTGGCTGTGGTGGATCATGCGGGTCCCGGGACTGCGCGAGGTGCTCGCCACCAATCTCGTGGTGGTGCTCCGCAAGGCGTGAGCCCACGGAGTCGGGGCCGCCCTCAGTCGTTGGGCACCGGCGCCGAGCAGGACAACGGGCCACCGTTGCTGGTCGACGACGACAACAGCTCACCGTTGTGCAGGATGGTGCAGGTCACCGGCCCCCGCACGACGATCGCGGTCATGTCGGCCCGTCCGCCGCTCACCGTCGCGGCCTGCGACCACGGCGAACCGGCCGCAGCGACGAAGGTGTGCTGATCACCGTCGCGGAATCGGATCGCCACTACGTCCCCGTTGCCGGTGAGTTGATAGACGACCGCACCGGGCCGGGCCGTCCGAGTCGTCGTGGTGGTGGTGTCCTCGGTGGTGGTCGTCGTGGTGGTCGGCTCACTGCGCTGCGCCGTCGTCGTGGTGCTCGACGCCGCACCTGCGGCCGGCTCGTCGCTGCCGTCACCGTTGTCGCGGGTGACCAACACCACCAGCAGGATCAGCACGATGAGTGCGGCAATCGCCGCCAGCGCCAGCCCGACCGTACGACCGGTGTGCTTCGCGGGCGGTTGCGGCGGTTCGTCACCGTATCCGGGATCCTGCTGCTCGTACCCTGACTGGCCGTAGGCCTGCGTGGCCTCGGTGTACGCCTGCGGCGTCGCATACGGATCCGGTGCGTACGGCTCCTGATATCCCGGCTGCTGGTACGGATCGGGATGCTGCTGTTGACCGTGGGCGGCCGTGTCGTCGGAGGGACCGAACTGGCGCGTCTCGGGCGTCTCTCGGTTCGGGTCCCAGCGGTCGTCGGGTGGTCGGGTCATGGCGTCGATTGTGTCACCTCGGCGACGCACCTCCCACGTGCCAGCTCATCGTCGACCCGCTACTGCAGGGCCTCGATCCGCCCGGCGATCGTCTCCACCCACTCCTCGATCAGCCGGTCGTCGTCGAGCAGCGGCGGTCGGACCCCGAGGAACTCGTGCATCGTCCGATGGGCGAACAGCGCATTCAGTGCCACGGTGGCCACTGCTTCGACGCGGTCGCGGGCGGCCGCCGGCGCGCGATGCGACACCCAATCGGCCATGCCCCGGTAGGTCTCGTCGATCAGTCCGGAGTACGCGTCGGCCAACTTGCGCGGCCGGTCACGCAGTTCCGACGACAGGATGCGCAACAACTGCGCTTCCTCGTCGATGATCCCCAGCGTGTAGCGGCCCAGGACGGTCAGTTCCGAACGCAGATCGGTGAGGCCTTCGAAGATGCGCCGGATGTCACGCAACGCACGGAGCCGATCGAGCTGCCGATCCACGCCCGCCTCGAGGAGGAGTTCCTTCGACCGGAAGTGGTGGTAGAGCCCGCCCGCCCCCGGCGCGAGCCCCGCAGCGGCCTCGATCTGCGCGACGCTCGTCGCGCGATACCCCTGCTCCCCGAACAGGCGCATCGCCTCGTCGATCAACCGATCCCGAGTGGCCGCGGTCATCGGTGTGTCCACCGATCGTCCATTGACACCTCCTAAGTGCTCACTTAGTGTACCCAAGTGAACCACCAAAGTGATCACTTAGGAGGTGGATCGGATGGACACCACGACGGCGCCGCAGCTGTGGAGCCCCTGGCAGACCGAGGATGTCCATGCCGCGTACGACATCTGGCGCGACCGGCACGGTCCGGTCGCCTACGACGACGCGACGCAATGTTGGATCGTGGTGGGACATCGGGCCGCTCGCGACCTCCTCGTCGGCACCGGATGGAGCAGCGATCCCCTGTCGTCGGACGTCGCGCGCCGGCTGATCGAGGAGCAGGGCATCGTCGACTTCCCGTTCCGCGCGAGCATGCTCACCGTCGACCCACCCGACCACACCCGGCTGCGCGACTCGGTGCGTGACGTGTTCACCCCGCACTACATCGCCGACCTCGCACCCGGGATCGAGACGATCGCCGCGGACACCGTCGACACCCTGCCCAGCGGCGTGCGGTTCGACCTCATGACCGACATCGCGACGCCGCTGCCGGTCGCGGTCATCGCGGAATGGCTTGCGTTGGAAGGTGATACCACTCGAATCCTGTGGGAAGAGGCCGCCGATCTGGTCCGCCTGCTCGACGGTGCACTCGATCCGGAGCCGAGCGCGGCCGCCATCGGAGCACTCTCTGCACTCGTCACGCGATTCCTGCCGCTGGCCGCGTCACGGCGCGACGAACCCGGCGACGATCTGCTCAGCCTGCTCGCCACCGACCCCGACCTGGAACTCGACGAGGTCGTCATCAATGCGATCCTGCTCGCCATCGCAGGTCATGAGACAACCGCGAACCTGTTGGGCAACAGCCTGATACGACTGTTGACCGACACTGGTACGGGACGGATCGCCGACCGGCTCCACCAGGTCACCCCGGCCGTCGTCGACGAGCTGCTCCGACTCGACGGACCGGCACAGGCCGTTGCGCGTACCGCACTCGAACCCCAGGATCTCGACGGCCATCGCATCGAGGCGCGGGCGCGGGTCATCGTGGTGATCGCCGCGGCCAACCGCGACCCCGAGGTGTTCGACGACCCCCATTCGTTCCGCCTCGATCGTGACGACGCCACCGCACATCTGGCGCTCGGCTTCGGCAGACACCGCTGTCTGGGCGCCGCGTTGACCCGCTTGGAGACGGAGATCGCGTTGCGCCGCATCCTCGCTCGTGATCCCGTCCTGACCGGCCCCGCCACCCGGCGGCCCACCGCCCTGCTGCGGGGACCACAATCGGTACCGATGCTCTTTCGAGGAGATCCCCATGACCGATGAACCATCGAAGCGCACCGAGCGGTTTCGTCCGGTGCGCTCCGGGCGGGTGCGACGCACCGTACCGGTCGCGGGTTTCGCCGCCCGCGCCGCCGGCGGCCGTGTGATCGCCGGATTACGGGCCGGCACCGGAGACCGCGAGGCGATCGACCGCTTCCATCAACGCACCTCGGAACGCTATGCCGAACTGCTCGGCCACTCCAAGGGCGTGCTCATGAAGGCCGGCCAGCTACTGTCCACCCTCGACGTCGACGATGTCGACGACATCGAGAGCGGGCCGATGGCCACCTATCAGCAAGCGCTGCAACGATTACAGTCCGACGCCCCGCCGATGGACGCGCAGACCGCTCGCGAGATCGTCGAAGACGACCTGGGCGCGCCGACCGACGACCTGTTCGCCGAGTTCTCCGCCGACCCGCTGGCGGCCGCATCGATCGGCCAGGTTCACCGAGCACGGCTGCACGACGGTCGCCGCGTCGCGGTCAAGATCCAGTACCCCGGTGTCGCGCAGGCGATCCGGGATGATCTGCGCAACACCGAACTGCTGGCGACCTTCCTGAAGCTCGGTATGTCGCTGACCTCGCGATCGATGCCGACCGATCAACGCGGCGCGGCCGCCGAGGTCGCCGAGCGCATCGCCGAGGAGCTCGACTACCGGCGCGAGGCTCGCAACATCGCACGGTTCGCCGACCTGTTCCGTGACCACCCGTTCATCCGGGTGCCCGAGGTGATCCCGGAGCGCTGCGGCACAAGGGTTCTCACCATGACCTACCTGGACGGCATCAGCTGGTCCGAGGCCAAGAAGGCGGACGAGGATCTGCGCAACCAGTGGGCGCTGTCGATCGGGTACTTCGCATTCTCGGGATACCGTCACAGCAACCTCTTCAACGCGGACCCACACCCGGGCAACTATCGCTTCGGGGCCGACGGGTCGGTGGGTTTCGTCGACTTCGGCTGCGTCAAGGAGTTTCCCGAACACGTGCGCCACGGCATCGTCGCCATGGTCCGGGCCACCGTCGACGGCGATCGAGACGAGCTCTTCCGCCTCATGACCGACCACGGATTCGTCGAGGAGTCCACCGATCTCGACCCCGACGAGGCCTTTCGATGGTGGGAGATGTCGGTGTCGTCGATCATCGCCGAGCAACCGCACACCTTCACCCCCGCCGACGGGACCGCATTGATGCGTTCACTGTTCGACGACGGCGCGCTGGGCACCGCCCTGCGGAAGATGGACGTGCCCAGCGACTATCTGATGATCAGCCGCATCAACCTGGGCGTCAACGCGGTCTTCAGCGCACTCGGTGCCACCCTGGACACGCGTGAGCAGGCCGACGTCCTCGACGGCGTCGGTGAGCCTCGGAGCCAGATGGCGAAACTGCACGCCGAGTGGGCTCGAACACGCGGACTACCGTTCGGACTCGACGAGCGGTAGCCGGTCTGGTCCGTCGCCGTTGCGATCTGGGCCGTTGCGCACCGCCTCGATCGACGGCGCCAGCCAACGCGTCAGGTAGGCGCGCAGTTGGTCGGGTGGCGAGATCTCGTCGGCAGGTCGCTGCAGATATGCGCTCATCACGATCAGGCACCACTCGATGAGCTGGTCGAGCTGCTGATCGTCGAATCCCAGTGCACGCCAATCGATGTCGACCCGGTCCAGGATGGCCTTGGTGTGCGCCCGGGCCACGGGCCCGGTCATCGACCCGCCGAGCAGTCCGGTCGAGGCCCCCTGGCCGAGCAGGAATACCAGCACGCGGTCGGTGGTGAGCACCTCGATACCGGAGGTGAGCAGTTCGATGACGATGCCCACCGCATCGTGCGCGGTGCGCACCTGATCGAGGATGCCGGGCAGCACCGCCTCGGCGGCGTCGAGTGCCACTGCTTGCAGGAGTGCCTGCAGGCTGGGGAAGTACCGATAGACCGTCTGCCTGGTCACCTGCAGTTCCTGAGCGACGTGCGTGATGCTGACCCCCGCGCCCTCCGAGTCGATCACCCGACGGGTGGCGCCGATGATCCGCGCGACCGCCTCGGCATCGCTGGCCGGCAGTTCACCGCCCCACCCTGTCCGTCGCACCATGACGTCACCTTAGCCTGAACATACAAAGCCTGATGAGTGTATGGTCACAGGATGATGGCGGACCAAGACGTCATGAAGACGACCGAATCGCGACCGGACCCTGCCGGCGCAGCGGCCACCTCGCCCGATCGACTCGGGGTGCGCGGCATCTGGCTGCTGTGCGTGACGTGCGGCGGATTGTCGGTGGTCGCCGCCGCGATCACCGCACTGAATCTCACCCTCCCCGAGGTCGGCCCGGCCCTGGGCGCGAGTACCACGCAGATGACGTGGCTCGTCGACGCCTACACCGTCACGCTGGCCGCACTGCTGCTGCCGTGCGGTGCGGTGGGTGACCGATACGGTCGGCGGGGCCTGCTGGTCGTCGGTCTGGCCGTGTTCGCCCTCGCGTCGCTGCCCGCGGTCTGGGCCACCGATCCCACCGTCGTGATCGCCTCACGGGCGTTGTCCGGGCTCGGCGCCGCGATGATCATGCCGGCCACCCTCTCGCTGTTGACCTCGGAGCTGCCCGCCTCGAAACGACCACTGGCGGTGGCACTCTGGGCCGGGGTCGCCGGGGCCGGCGGCATCGGCGGATTCTTCGTCAGCGGTGCGTTGCTGGAGTGGTTCACCTGGCGATCGATCTTCGTCACCTTCGCGGTCGTCAGCGCCGTGTTGATGATCGCGTCCTGCACCATCTCGACGTCGCGGGACTCAGAGCCCCGACGGTTCGACCTGTTCGGTGCGGTGCTGTCGACCGCGGCGGTCTTCCTGTTCGTCATCGGGCTGCTCGAGACCCCCACCCGCGGCTGGGACGATCCCTTCGTGATCGTGGCATTGATCGCAGGCGTGGTGCTCGCCGTCGCGTTCACCGTCACCGAACTGCGGTCCGATTCACCGTTGCTCGACGTCCGGCTGTTCACCAATCGCGCCTTCTCGGCCGGCGCATGTACCGTGCTGGTGCAGTTCTTCGCCTCGTTCGGCCTCTTCTTCGTCGTGCTGCAGCGGATGCAACTCGACTTCGGTATGTCGCCGTTGATGGCCGCCACCGCGATGTTGCCGCTGATCGTCGTCATCATGGTGCTGTCGCCCATCGGGAGCTGGCTCGCGGTGCGCTACTCGCTACGCACGATCCTGTTCCTCGGTGTGGCGTTGACCGGCGTCGCACTGATCCTGATGGGCACCCTCGACTACACGACCTATCTGGGGCTGCTCCCCTGGCTGATCCTGGCGTCGGTGGGTCAGGGATTCGCCACCGCACCCCCGACGACGGCCATCATGGCGAACACCCCGGCAGCGAATCAGGGCGTCGGCTCCGCCGTCAACGACACCTTCCGCGAGGTCGGCGCGGCCATCGGGATCGCACTGGCGGGCAGCATCGTCGCATCCGGCTACACGCACAACATCGGTCCCGTCGCCGACCAGGTCCGGTCGGCGACGGGATCGGCGGAACTCGGTGACCGCATCTCCCGCTCACTCGCCGAGGCGCTGCACACGATCGGAGCGCTCGGCGATCGATACCCGCAGCAGGCGGGTGCGCTCTCCGAGATCGTCACCCAGGCCAAACACGCGTTCATCGAGCCGTTGAACGCATCCTGCGTCACGATGGGCGCGATCATGCTCGTCGGTGCGGTCGGGCTCTGGTTCCTCAGCCCGCACGCACTGACCCCGAAGTCCGACGCGCCCACCGGCGATCAGGCCGAATGACGCCATGCCACCGGTGATCTCGAGGCCACAGGTGATCTCGAGGCCACCGGTGATTCCGAGGCCGATCGGGGTCAAGCCTCGGTGATCGCCTCGAGTGGCCTGGTCCGGGCGGCGCGAACCGCAGGCCACAGCGCGGCCAGCACACCGACGACCGCCGACGCGACGAGCGTGATCACGATCAGGCTCCAGGGCAGCACCGGCGTACCGAGCCCCCATTTGGCCAGGGTTCGCACCAGCGCCCAACCGATGACGCTTCCGAGCACCACGCCGAGCAGGGCACCGAAGATCGCGATGAGCACCGACTCCAGGTAGATACTGCGACGTACCTGCGAGCGCAGCATGCCGACCGCCCGGAGCATGCCGATCTCACGCTTGCGCTCCACCACCGACAGGGCCAACGTGTTGATGATCCCGAGCACGGCGATCAGTAGGGCCAACCCGAGCATCGCGTACAGGGTCGCGAGCATCTGGTCGATCTGGCTGGAGATCGAACTCTTGAACTCCTCACGGTCCTGCACCTGCACGGTGAGGTAGGAATCGGTGGCGTCCTCCAGGCCACTGCGCAGCGTCGCCGGATCGGTCCCGGCCTTCGGCGACACGAAGATCCCCACACTGGCACGCGCCGATGCCGGCACCAGCTTCTGATACGCCGACTCTCCGACCAGGAACGGTTCGAGCGCCTCGTTGTCGGCGTAGACGCCCGCGACGGTGACCGGCACGGTCTCGCCGGTGGCCCCGGTGAACGTCACGACGTCACCACGATCCCACCCCTTGCTCGCCCGGGTGCGTTCGCTGACAAACATCCCGTCATCCGGAAGTGTCTCGGAGGCACCGTCTTTCATGGACAGCACGGCGACGTCGGTGATCTGACCGCCGACCGGCGCGTATCCTGTCTCGACCGTGTCACCGACCTTCGCCCGCAAGACGTCGAGCGAGACGGCCTCGCCGACCCCGTCCACTTGATCGACCGCGCCGAGTACCGCTGCGGGGATCGGCAGATTGTTGGCGCCCGCGACGATGAACTCGGCGCGCACACCCTTGTCCACGGCGTCGTCGACGGTCCCCTTGAAGGAGGTACCCAACGTCCCGATCACCGCAACCAGCATCAGCCCCAGCGTCAATGCGAAAGCCGTTGCCGCGGTACGCCTCGGGTTACGCACGGCGTTGGTGCGCGCCAGACCACCGATCTTGCCGAACGGCGCCCCTATGACCCGACCCAGCGCTCCGACGATCGGCCGGGACAACGCAGGCCCCGCGAGCACCACGGCTGCGATCATCGCGGCCGCTCCGGCGCCGACCGACATCGCCGGGCCGAGGCCGACTCCGGTTGCGCCGACGATGATGCAGACCAGGCCGGCGACCCCGACGAACACACCTGCGACCGTGCGGGTGCGCAGCGATGCCGAGCCCTCGGCCATCCCCGATCGCATCGCCTCGACCGGTGGGACACGCGACGCGCGGACGGCAGGCACCCACGCACTGATCATCGTCACCACCACACCGACGAACATCGCCGCCAGGACGGCCGACACACCGACCTGCAACGGCGCATCCGGCAGCCCCGACGACGCGGTGATCGCCTTGAGCACCGCGGCCAGACCGATGCCGATACCCAGACCGACCACGCCGCCGAGCAACCCGACGACGAACGCCTCGAACAGCACCGACCGCGACACCTGGCGTCGGCTGGCCCCGACGGCCCGCAGCAGCGCCAGTTCACGATTGCGCTGGGCGACGATCATCGAGAAGGTGTTGTAGATGATGAACGTCCCGACGATGAGTCCGATCGCCGCGAATGCCAACAGGATTGCGGTGAAGATCGTCAGGAACTGGTTGACGTTGTCCTTCTCATCCTGCCGAACCTGATCGCCCGTCCGGACCTTGTACACATCCGGTGGCAGCGCCGATCGGATCCGCTCCTGCAGTTGTTCGGGTGTCACCCCGGCGGCCGCCGACATGTCGACGGTGGCGGCGTGCGAGCCGTCGGAGAAGATGCGTTTCGCAGTCGCCTGATCGAACTGCACGTTGACGAATCCGCCCGTGCTGCTGGGCAGATCGATCAGACCGACGACGGTGACCTGCTGCGGGGTCGTGGATCCCTGGCCGAACACCACCTTGGTCGTCGAGCCCACCCGGAGACCGGCCTTCTCGGCCGCAGACGAATTCAGCGCTATCTCACCGGGATTCGTCGGTCCTCGTCCACCGGGCACGAGCTTGTTCGTATCGGGTGAGAGAGCGGCATCGGGCGGTAGGTACGCGGTGCCGACGCTGGGCGCGCCCCCCGTCTGCAGGGCCTTGCCCTCGGAGTTCGCGATGGTGACCAGACCCGAGTAATTCGTGACGATCCGGTCGATGCCGAGTTCGGACTTACGGGCGGTGAGGTCGTCGACCACCGTGAGCGGAACGCCTGCCGACTGAGTGTTCTCCGGCGTGATCTCCACCGCCACACCGGGAGCCGCCGAATCGAAGATGCTGTTGAACGCCTTGGACACGGTCGAGGTGAACACGATCGACCCGGCGACGAAAGACGTGCCGAGAACGATCGAGAAGACCGTGAGGAACAGGCGGAGCTTGTGCGCCCGGAGGTTTCGGAGCGAGACCCGGCGCATCACCGAAGAGGACATGCGCTCACTGCACCTCGGACGGACTGTTGCCTGCTGCGTGGCGCCCGCCGGCGGCACTCTCGGCGGCGCCGGACTCGGCCGCGGCGGCTTGTGCGTCGGGTTCGTCGAGATGCTTCATCACCTCGAAGACGTCGTCGGCCGATGGCCGGGCGAGTTCGCGGACGATCTGGCCGTCGGCCAGGAACACCACACGGTCGGCGTAGGAGGCGGCGCGCGGGTCGTGTGTCACGATCACCACGGTCTGGCCGAACTCGTCGGTTGCGGCACGCAGGATCTCCAGCACCTCCCCCGACGATCGGGAATCCAGGTTGCCGGTCGGCTCGTCGCCGAAGATGATGTCGGGCTTGCCGACCAGGGCTCGCGCACACGCGACGCGCTGCTGCTGACCACCCGAGAGTTCGCTGGGCAGATGCCCCAACCTGTCGGTGATGCCGAGCCGCTCGACGACGGTGTCGAACCACGCCTTGTCCACCTCGCGGCCCGCGATGTCGACGGGCAGCGTGATGTTCTCCGCCGCGGTCAGGGTGGGCACCAGGTTGAACGATTGGAAGACGAAGCCGATGCGGTCACGACGTAGCGTCGTCATCGCCTTGTCGGACAGGCCAGTGAGGTCGATGTCGCCGATGTGGACTTGCCCGCCGGTGGCCACGTCGAGTCCGGCCAGACAGTGCATCAGGGTCGACTTGCCGGAGCCCGAAGGCCCCATGATCGCGGTGAACTCCCCGGCCGGGAACTCGATGGTGACGCCGCGCAGCGCCTCGACGACGGTGTCACCCGTGCCGTAGACCTTGGTCAGATCGGCCGCACCGGCGGCGCTCGGGCGGGTGTCGACGTGTGGGCTGTCCGTATGGGCCGATGTCATGGCATCAACGGTGCCAAATCCGGCGGCCATCCGCTATCGGGTATTCCCCTGAGATGACCCTGGGTCATCTCAGCGCTTCGGGAACCTCACCTCGAGTGCATGTACCCGGGTCGGACCGGAGAACGCGTTGTTGGTGACGACGAACAGTGTGCGTGCTCGATAGGTGAGCCACGGCCGGTCCGGAACCCAGTTCCCCCAGGCCAGCCCGGACATGTTGCCCGCGGCCAGGCGCGGCAGCGGTGCGGTCGAGAAGATCTCGCGTTTGGGCATCGCCTTCTCGCCACCACCGAGGCGCTGCTTGCCCGTCACCGACTGGGCGCCCCGAGTCGTCGTCCAGTAGATGCGCGTGACGCGCCCCTGGCCCCGCTCGAGGACCAGGAAGTCGGTGTTGTTCACCGACAGCACGTCGGCGGCGACCTTGTCGCGGTCGGTGCGGTACACGTACTCCGAGGTACCGCGCCCCGCCCAGGTGATCAGGCGTGCAGAGGTCCGCGGGTCCTGCCGCAGTCCGGCGGCGGTGATGGCACTGATCCGGTCGCCCGGGCCCACGGCGACGCCGGTGAGCCCACGCTGGCCGTTGAGGCCCGTCTTCGGTGTCACCCGGTAGGCCGCGGGCAACGCGAGGTCACGCACGTGGTTGCCGATCGGGCCGACGACCCGCACGAATTGTTGGACACCGCCACTGGCCACGACATAGCCGCCGCCGAGACGCCGGATGCCCTCGAACTGTGCGCCACCCGGCAGGATCGGGAGATTGGCCTGCCCGAAGACCGTACCCAACGCGTTGATCCCGGCCGGGCCGGAGAATCCGTTGGAGGAGACGAATCCGATCCGCGCGCCGTAGGTGCGGGCGGGCCCGAACCTACCGACGTCGGTGGAGATCATCACGTACTGACCGTTGCCGATCCGGTCCATCCCGGAGATGCCACCGAAGGTGGGCACCCCGTTGCCGACGACGGTGGAATCGACGTAGCGCGACACCACCGCCTGCGACGGGGACGGTGGGGCCGCCGAAGCGGCACCCATCGTGGTTGCGGAAAGACCTACGGCGCAAGCGGACACGAGCGCCGCCCCCCACAAGCGAAGTCTCATAGGCGGCAACGATACCCGACGCGTGGCGACTCAGCTCAAGCGCTGCTTGAGGTGATCGAGTTCGTCACGCAACGGCGACGGGAGTCGGTCACCGACGAAGTCGAACAGCTCCTCGATCAGCGGGATCTCCTGACGCCATTCGTCTGCGTTGACCGCCAGCGCCGCCGCGATGTCGTCGGCCGGCACACCGTCGAGACCCTCGACGTCGATCTCCTCGGGCTTGGCGACGATACCGATCGGCGTCTCCACACCCTCGTTGGTGCCTTCGATACGGCCGACGATCCACTCCAGCACGCGGCTGTTCTCGCCGAATCCGGGCCAGAGGAAGCGGCCGTCGTCACCACGACGGAACCAGTTGACGTAGAAGACCTTCGGCAGCTTGGTCGCGTCGGCGTTCTTGCCGAGGTCGATCCAGTGGGCGAAGTAGTCGCCGACGTGGTAGCCGAGGAACGGGAGCATCGCCATCGGGTCGCGGCGCACCGTGCCGACCTTGCCCTCGGCGGCTGCGGTCTGCTCGGAGCCGACCGTGGCGCCCATGAACACGCCGTGCTGCCAGTCGCGGGCCTCGGTGACCAGCGGGACGGTGGTCTTGCGGCGACCGCCGAACAGGATCGCCGAGATCGGCACGCCCTGCGGGTCATCCCACTCCGCGGCCAGCGACGGGCACTGCGAGATCGGGGTGCAGTAACGCGAGTTCGGGTGTGCCGCCTTGTGATCGGACTCCGGGGTCCACTCGTTGCCGAGCCAGTCGGTGAGGTGCGCCGGGGTCTCGCCGCCGATGCCCTCCCACCAGACGTCGCCATCGTCGGTGAGCGCAACGTTGGTGTAGAGCGTGTTGCCCGCCTCGATGGTCTTCATCGCGTTCGGGTTGGAGTCGTCGCTGGTGCCCGGCGCGACACCGAAGAAACCGAACTCCGGGTTGATCGCGTACAGACGACCGTCGTCGCCGAAACGCATCCACGCGATGTCGTCGCCGACGGTCTCGGCGGTCCAGCCCGGGATGGTCGGCTGGATCATCGCGAGGTTGGTCTTGCCACACGCGCTCGGGAAGGCGGCCGCCACGTAGTAGACCTTCTTCGCCGGGCTGGTGAGCTTGAGGATCAGCATGTGCTCGGCGAGCCAGCCCTCGTCGTGGGCGAGCACCGAGGCGATGCGCAGGGCGTAGCACTTCTTACCGAGGAGGGCGTTGCCGCCGTACCCGGAACCGAACGACCAGATCTCGCGGTCCTCGGGGAAGTGGGTGATGTACTTCTCGGAGTTGCAGGGCCACGGGACATCGGCCTGTCCCGGCTCCAGCGGCGCACCGACCGAATGCAGTGCCTTGACGAAGAACCCGTCGTCGCCGAGGAGTTCGAGAACCTTCGGGCCCACGCGGGTCATGATCTTCATGGACAGAACGACGTACTCGGAGTCGGTGATCTCGACGCCCAACTTCGGGTCGTCGGAGCCGAGCGGGCCCATGCAGAACGGGATGACGAACATGGTGCGGCCGCGCATGCATCCGCGGTACAGGCCGGTCATGGTGGCCCGCATCTCCGCCGGATCGACCCAGTTGTTGGTGGGGCCCGCGTCGGCCTCGGTCTTCGAGCAGATGTAGGTACGCGATTCGACGCGCGCAACGTCGGCGGGATCGGAGTTGGCGAGGAACGAGTTCGGCTTGCGCTCCTCGTTGAGCTTCACCAGCGTGCCCGCGGACACCAGATGCTCGGTGAGGCGGTTCCACTCATCGTCGCTGCCGTCGGACCACACGACCCGGTCGGGCTGGGTCAACTCGGCAACCTCGGCCACCCAGGCGAGCAGCCCTGCGTGTTTGGTCGGGGCGGTGTTGGGATCCAGTCCGGGAATGGTGGCTGCGGTCATTGGGTCTCTCCTCCGAGGTGACGGCCCGATGCCGAAGGCCGTCATGGCAATGTCGTCGTTTCCTCAGGATACGTGGACCGAGCGTCTGCTAGGTACCGGGGTTCGACAGATGCGGGATATCCCACATTCACCCCGGCGCAGCCGCCTCGGCGAGGGCCTGAGCTGGGTCAACCCACCCGACCGGAGTCGGTCGGCACCCAGGAGCCGCTCATCGGGTCCAGGCTGCGCGAGGAGAACATACCCTGCGCATCGACCTCGGTGATCCGGTCCACCTGACCGTCGTGGTCGGTGTCGGTGTACACGGTGACGCCGGTCGGCCCGTTACGCGTCAGGGAATCACGGATGCCGTCGTCGTCGGTGTCGACGTCGGCGGGCCCGAGATCCCACACCCGTCCGTCCTGATGCATCCAGAGGTGACTGTCCGGTGAACTGGTGTCGCCGACCTCGTCTCCGGGGACGATGTAGGCAGCTTCGTGCACACCGCCGTGCAGGCCGTCTCCGGCGGACACGTGATCGTGACCGAATGCTCCGGCGTCGAACGGATCACCGGCGCAGCGCTCGGCCCCGAGCGCCTCTCCACCCAGGAACGAGCCACCCAGGAACGACATGTCCATCGTGTTCTCCCCTCGACAAGAAACAGCGGACCCGGTCACCACGACATCATGGTGACGTCCACACGTCACCATGATGTAGGACGTTTGGCAACGTCAACCGGTTCCCGCTGGCCGGGAATTCGTTCGATCGATGTCGTCGGCACCGTCGCGTTCGTCGTCCTCACATGACGAGAGCGGTGGCGAACGCGGCCAGGTCCCGGCGGGCGGTGCGCACCAGCCGCAACCGATCCTGCTCCGCCTTCGTCGCGTCGCCCGAGCGCAGGTCGCGCAGGTTCTCGTCGATCTCGGCGATCTCGGCGGTGACGCTTCGGGCCCGACGGTCGTGGTGGCGGGTGATCTGACTGACCAGTCGCGGTTCGGCGGCCGACAACCGCAGGCCGACGCGGTGTTCGAGGCGCCCACGGGCGGTGACGATCGCGTCCGAACTCCAGGACCGCATCTCGCCACGCAGTGCGGTGGTCCGCCGCACTCGGATGACCCAGGTGGCCACCGCCACGCCCAACAGCAGGGTGAGCGGCATGCTGATCCACTGCAGCGTGTGCACCGCCGCCATCGGCGTCACGATCAGGCGCCCCACACCGACACCGGTCGAGGCGCCGAGCAGGACGAGCAGTGCGTCCTCGCCGCCGCGGCGGCCCGTCGGTACCGGACGCAGCGCCGGCGGGTCGGGGTCACGGTCATCGGCGTCGCCGAGGTCGGGGCCGCCTGCGGTGTCGTCGACGCCGACCAGCGCGGCCGCCCGCACTTCCTCGATCCGGTCGTCCACGGCCTGATCGACCCGTTCCCGCAAGGTCGCCAACTCCCCGGTCAGCCAGCCGACGTAGTCGTCCACCGCGCCCGGGGTGATCGCGTCGCTGCGGTCGGTCGCCGCTGCTGCCAGGGCCCGCGAGCGGGTCGCGACGTCGGCCATCGACTCGCCGCGTGCACGCGCCAACCCGGCCCGAGCCGATGCCAGACGATCGACGCGACCGCGGTCGCGTGATTCGATCAGCACGCGCCGACGACGAGTCAGCGCATCCGAGGCCTGCATCGCGTCGCGGGGGTCGGTCGCCCGGACCAATTCGTCCTCGGCGTACTCGACCGCGCCGAGGGCCGCCGCCACGCGGGCCCGGGCGCAGCGCAGATCGTCGGGGGCCGCGAGATGCTCGCGGACCCAGTCCAGCACCGCCCGCACGCCCGACTCCTCGACCGCACCGGCCAGTGCGACCCGGGGCGACACCGCGAAGACGGGTAGCTCCTGGCGCGGGTCGAGCAGCGCGCGGTGTTCGCGCAAGCGCCGCGGCCATTCCCAGAACGCGTCGATCTTGGTGCAGACCAGCGCGACGATGCCGAATCGGCCGCGCAATTCGTCGACGGCCCGCTTCTCCTCGTCCCCGACCGACGACGTCGGGTCCACGACCATCAGGGCGATCCCGACGCCCGCATCGTCGGGGCGCGGCCCCCAATGTCCCTCGCGCAACGGGATCGACGAGTCGATCGCCCGACAGGCCTCGACGAGTGTGCTGACGCCGGTGCCCCCGATCCCGCGCACGCCGACGACGAGACCGGTGCCGGCCACCGTCTCCGCGTCGAAGCCGGTCAGTTCGTGCACCTGATGTACCAGGGCGATGCCCGACGCACCGGTCACCGGTCCGCCTCGTTTTGCAGCAGGTGTTCGACGGCGTCGCGATCGACCCCGGCCGCGGCGATGATCTCCAGGCGGGCACGGAGTTCCACGAGTCGCCAGAATCGGACGGTCTCCACACGCTCGGAGATCGGTGCGAAGAGCCTGCCGATACCGCTGTGACGGCGCAATTCGACGTTCAACGACCGGACGTCGACGGCGCCGCGGCTCTCGGAGATGATCAGGGCCAGCGCCGTCTCGATCCCGTAGCGGTCCACGCGACGCAACAGGTCGGCGCGCAGGCTGCGCTCGTCTCCGAGAAAGGGGCCGACCCCCGGCGGTTCCGGGCATCCGAGGACGGTCCCGACCAGGAACTGTCCGGCCATCGGCGGCATCGTCTCGCCCGCGGCGGCCAGTCGCCGCAGGTAGTCGAACTCGTCGGCGCCCAGATCGGCGCAGGCCAACAGCCCCGACACCGGATACACCGACACCCCGGTCTGCGCTGCGCACACCTGCGCCACGGCTTCGGGATCGGCGTGCGTATCCGATTTGCCGAGCACCACGATCGTGCGGTCCGGCGGCAGTCCCGACAAGTGCTCGTGATCGGCCCGGCGTGGCGGGCCGGTGAGGACCTCGATCCACAGGTCCGCGTCGGCCACCTCGACGGCACTGGTCTCGCCCGGTCCGATCGCGGTCACCGACAATCGTTCGTGCAGCGCGCGGGCCAGGGTGTCACGTCCGGTGCCGGGCCGTCCGCAGATCTGCACCTGCAGTGGCCGCGCGTACCGACGCGCTGCGTCGTCGAGGTGCGGGCGTGCGGGCGACGACGGCGCGACCAACTCACCCAGCCGGCCCGACTCCGCCATCCGGGCCAGCGGGCTCGTCGAAGCGATCGTCGCGGCGTGCGGCATGACTGGAATCTAGCGCGATCGCCCCTCTGCGCGGTGCCCAGCCGTGTCGGCTGTCGTCTGGTTGAAGGAGCGGATTCGCGTCGCCTGCCGCGCCGAGATCGGCGTCGGGAATTGGGAGACGCGCAGTTATGAGGAACGATGGTCGGGTGAGCGAGAGTCCCGATCAGTCACGCCTGTATCCGCGGGTGACGAGTTTCCGGTTCCGTCGAGGCACCCTGACCCCGGGGCAGCAGCGCAACTGGGACACCCTGTGGCCGCAACTGGGCCGAGACCTGCAGACCACCCGCGAGCACCTGCCGGAGCCGCCGCTCGACCTTTCCGCGCTGTTCGGACGGGATGCACCGGTCGTGTTGGAGATCGGCAGCGGTACGGGTGTGTCGACGGCGGCGATGGCGCAGGCCGAGCCCGATGTGGACGTCATCGCGGTCGAGGTCTACAAGCCCGGCCTGGCGCAGTTACTCGGACTCGTCGACCGCAACGGACTCACGAATGTCCGGATGGTGCGCGGTGACGCCGTGGTGGTGCTCACCGAACTGTTGGCCCCGGAGAGCCTGACCGGGATTCGCGTCTTCTTCCCGGATCCATGGCCGAAATCGCGTCATCACAAGCGCAGACTGCTGCAGAGCGGCACCATCGAGATGATGGCCGACCGATTGAAGCCCGGCGGTGTCCTGCACATCGCCACCGATCACGCCGAGTACGCGGAGTGGATCGCCGAGCGACTCGCCACCCAGCGCGCGGACCACCCGCACGTCGTGCAGTCGACCCGCGACGCGCCCATCCTGTTGGAACGACCGACCACCAAGTTCGAGGGTCGTGCCGAAAAGGAGGGACGCGGCGTCAACGAGTTCGTCTACATGCGGCCCGAACCCACCCGACCTCGACCGACCGAAGGCGGCGGATCATGAGCGAGTCCCCCTCATTCTCGGAGAGCATCTCCGGCCAGAGCCCGTCTCGTCGTGTCCTGTTGGTCTGGGACGCCCCGAACATGGACATGGGCCTCGGCTCGATCCTCGGCGGTCGGCCGACCGCTGCCTACCGTCCGCGTTTCGACGCCCTCGGCCGCTGGCTTCTCGGCCGCACGGCGGACCTCTCGCGTGCCGAGAACTCCTCGGACGGCACGGCGCCACCCGGTGTGGAACCGGAGGCCACCGTGTTCACCAACATCGTGCCCGGCAGCGCCGATGTGGTGCGGCCGTGGGTGGACGCATTGCGCAATGTCGGTTATGCCGTGTTCGCCAAGCCGAAACTGGCCGACGACAGCGACGTCGACGCCGACATGCTCGACCACATCGAACTTCGCAGGCACACTGTGGGACTAGCTGGCCTCATCGTCGCCTCGGCCGACGGACAGGCGTTCCGGGAGCCCTTGCTCGAGGTGGCCTCCGACGGAACGCCGGTCACGGTGATCGGGTTTCGCGAGCATGCCAGCTGGGCCCTGACCACCGAGGAGTTGGAGTTCGTCGACCTAGAGGACATTCCGGGCGTGTTCCGGGAGCCGCTGCCACGCATCGGCCTCGACTCGCTGCCCGACGATGGTGCATGGCTCACGCCGTTCCGCCCGCTGCAGGCACTGCTGCCCTGACGCGAGCCGGCGGCCACGGGTGACCTGGCACCACCTGGCGGGCACGCCCACCAACAGGTCACACCCGACCGAGCCGACTCAGCGGCAACTCAGGACCGGCTGAGAGAATCACCGTCATCTCACCGTCGACCCCCAGGAAGGAAACAGGCGTGTTCGGAGCCATCGGCACCTTCGTATATCGGATGCGCTTCGCCGTCATCGGGGTACTCATCGCGTTGATGGCCGGATTCGGGCTCTACGGACTGGATCTGGGGAAGCATCTGAGCCAGAGCGGCTGGTTCGACCCGACCTCGCAGTCGGTGAAGGGCTCGGTCGTCGCCGACACCGCGCTCGGCCGCGATCACCGCTCCGACGTGATCCTGCTGATCACACCTCCCGACGGCACCAAGGTCGACGACCCGGAGTTCGGCGCGAAGGTGGAGAACTTCGTCGACGACCTCATCAACCAGCACGGCGACATCGTCAACCGCGAGGATCCCGGCGTCATCGACCCGTTCTATCTCCGCGATCAGTCGGCCACGTCGAAGGCCGCGCAGGAGACGATCCGGGCCCGGACCTTCACCCAGGATCGGGCGCACGCGTTCATCAGTATCGGCGTCAAGGGCGACGACGACACGACGGTCCTGGCCAATTACAAGACGATCGAACCGTTCTTCGACGACATCGCCGACAGATTCAACCTGCAGGGCACCACCTTCGAGCTGGCGGGGCTACAACCGGTGGCCGGCAGTATGGCCGACGGCATGGACAAGGACATCCGCCGCGCCGAGGTCATCGCCCTCCCGCTTGTGGCGTTGATGCTGTTCTTCATCTTCGGCGGCGTGGTCGCCGCGTGTCTGCCGGTCCTGATCGGTGGCCTCACCATCGCGGGCTCGCTGGGCATCATGAAGATCCTGGCCCAGGTCACCGAGCTCAACATCTTCGCCCAGTCGGTGGTCACGCTGATCGGCCTGGGCATCGCCATCGACTACGGCCTGTTCATCGTGAGTCGCTTCCGCGAGGAACTCGCCGAAGGATATTCGACGAAGGCCGCGGTCCGAAGAACCGTGATGACCTCCGGTCAGACGGTGGTCTTCTCGGCGACCATCATCGTGGCCGCGCTTGCCTGTCTGCTGATCATGCCGCAGGGCTTCCTCAAGTCGGTCGCCTACGGCGCCATCGCCTCGGTCTCGCTGGCGGCGATCCTGTCGATCACGGTCTTGCCTGCCATTCTCGCCATCCTCGGCCCACGCATCGACGCACTCGGCCTGCCCTTCCTGAACCGCACCAAGACCAAGGAAGAGATCGAGAACGGATTCTGGGGCCGGCTGTCGGGTTGGGTGATGGAGCATCCGGTGGCCACCGCGGTGCCCACCGTCGCACTGCTCCTGCTGCTCACCATCCCGTTCGGTGGCATCAAGTTCGGTGGCATCAGCGAGGCCTACCTGCCGCCGGACAACCCGAACCGTGTGGCGCAGGAGCACTTCGACCAGCAATTCCCGACGGAGCGCACCGAAGAGATCAAGCTGGTCATCGCGTATGACCCGAATGACAGCGCGAGCGGCGACAAGATCACCTCGATCGCCGATCAGGCCAACCAGATCCCCGGCTTCACCAAACAGTTCAGCCCGTCGTCCGACGGCGGCGCACTGACCGGCCAGTACGGCGACAACGGGCCGCAGGTCCTGCAGATGTCGGCCGGCCTGGTCGATCGCGACACCGCGGGTGAGGCGATCAAGGATCTCCGCGCGATAGACACCCAGGGACTGTCGATGTGGGTGGCCGGAACACCCGCGCTCACCCAGGACTCGATCGACGGTCTGATGTCGCGGCTACCGCTGATGGTCGTGATGCTGGTCCTCATCACCGGACTCCTGATGTTCCTGGCGTTCGGCTCCGTGGTGCTCCCGATCAAGGCCGTGTTGATGTCGGCGCTGGGTCTCGGTGCCACGCTGGGCATCCTGACGTGGATCTTCGTCGACGGTCACGGCGCCGGGCTGGCCAACTTCACCCCGGGACCGCTGTTCGCCGCGGTGCTGGTGCTGATCATCGCGATCATCTTCGGTCTGTCCACCGACTACGAGATATTCCTGTTGTCACGCATGGTCGAGGCCAGACAGAAGGGCGCGAGCACCACCGAGGCGGTGCGGGTGGGCACCGCGCACACCGGCCGGATCATCACCGCGGCCGCGGCGATCCTGGTGGTGGTGACCGGTGCGTTCGGCCTGTCCGAGATCGTGATGATGAAGTACATCGCGTACGGCATGATCGCGGCACTCATCTTGGACGCCACCATCATTCGTATGCTCCTGGTGCCGTCGGTGATGAAACTGCTCGGCGACGACTGCTGGTGGGCACCGCGGTGGATGCGTGTCATGCAGCAGAAGATCGGTCTCGGTGAGACCGTCCTCGACGACGAGCCCGACGAGATGCGCGACGGTGCGAACCGCGCGCGGTCGGCCGGGACCATGGTCGCCGAGGCACCGACCTCCAAGATGTCGGCGGCGCCTCGGACCACCGTCTCCGCCGCCGCGGCGACGGCACGTCCCGGGGTCCGCGCGGACGCCGACCGCACCGCCGCAGGTGCCGCAGAGCGGCCCGGTCGTGTCCCGGTGCGACCCGCTCCGCAACGTCGCCCGGCGACGGCGGCGGCCAACGCGGTCAGCAAAGACGTCTCCTTCGCACCTCCGCAATCCGCGGGCCCGCAGGACGCGCAATCTCGTCCACCGCAGGGTCGGCGACCCCGTCCGCAGTCCGAGCCGGCACCGGCTCGACAGCAGCCGCAGCCGGCGCCCGCAGGCGCCCGGGTCGGCCCGTCGTCGATGCCGTCGGACGCACAGCAGCAGCCGGCCACCGCGGGAGCGGGTCGTCGGGGGCGTCTGTCGCGTGACCGGTCCTCGGGCCCGGACACCGGCGAGTGGAAGCTCGGTGCAGGCGGTATCCGTCTCGGCGGCGACGCACCCCAACCGTCGTCGGGTGCGGTCGGTGGACCACCGCCGACGATGCCGCCGTCACGACCGACCCCGCAGCAGCCCCGGCCTGCCGACCCGTCGATGGGCCCGCAGCAGCGGCCACCCCAGGGCCCGGCGCCCGCCGGCCCGACGCCCGACCGTCGAGGTGTCCCGCCGCAACAGCGTCCGGCCCCGGAACGACCCGGTCCCGAACAAGGTCAACGCTCCCCACTGGGGCGTCGTCCGTCGCTCGATTCGACCGGCAAGCGTCCCCTGGCCGCCTCGCTGACACCGGAGGGCCAGCGCCCGACGACGCCCCAGGCAGGCCCCCGACCCGGAGGCTCTCCGATGGATCGTGGGCTCAGCGGGACCCATCCGCAGGCGGACCAGAGCGATCAGGCCGAGCAGCGGAGTCGTTCCGACCGCCACGCACGCTCGGAGTCGGACTCCGACGGTTCGCAGATCAGCGTGCAGGAACTGTTGCGCCGCAGCCGCTCCGAGAAGTGAGTCGATGAGGGCCTGAACCCCGGCCCTTATCAATCACGCGTCGTCCGCGATCAAACACGCCCTGGGTCAGGACTGGGCAAACCGCGGATGTGACCGATCACACAACCACGCAGGATTGTCTTCCACCACATCCGACATCCGGAAGGCAGTCCCGTATGAGTGCACCATCGACCTGGTCGGGACCCGAGCATCGCCGCAGCGTGCTCTGGGTCGTCGCCCTGGCAGCCATCGCCATCGTCTTCGACGGGTACGACCTCGTCGTCTACGGGACCGTCCTCCCGACGCTCCTCGACGATCCCACCCAGCTCGGCCACCTCTCCGCGGGCACGGCGGGTGCGCTCGGCTCCTACGCACTGGTCGGCGTGATGATCGGCGCCTTCATCGCCGGGACGTTCGGGGATCGCGTCGGTCGCCGCAGGATGATGCTGATGAACATCGTCTGGTTCTCGGTGGGTATGGGCGCCACGGCGTTGGCGCACAACCTGCTCACGTTCGGCATCTTGCGGTTCCTGACCGGGATCGGCATCGGCGGTCTGGTCGCCACCGCCGGTGCCCTGATCGCCGAGTTCGCACCGTCGTCGAAACGCAACGTCTACAACGCGATCGTCTACAGCGGTGTCCCCGCAGGTGGCGTCGTCGCCGCCGTGTTGGCCCTGGTGATCTCCGACCACGTCGGCTGGCGCGGGCTGTTCTGGATCGGCGCACTGCCGCTCGTGACGCTGCTGCCACTGGCCTTTGTGAAGATGCCCGAGTCGCCGCAGTGGCTGGTGTCTCGCGGCCGCATCGACCAGGCTCGTGCGATCGGCGCCCGCACCGGCATCCCCGTCCACATCGCACCACTGCCCGACGCCACGCTGGCGACCGACGAGCCCGAGAAGGTGGGTTTTGCCGCCCTCGCGTCCCGCCGATTCGCGGTGCCGACCCTGCTGCTCGGCCTGATGAGCTTCGCCGGATTGTTGCTGACGTACGGCCTGAACACCTGGCTCCCGCAGATCATGAAGTCCGCCGGATTCGACGCCAAGGGATCGCTGTCGTTTCTGCTGGTCCTCAACGGCGGCGCCATCGTCGGCGGTCTGATAGCTGCGCGACTCGCGGATCGTCGTGGACCCCAACGGATTGTCGCAACCTCGTTCTGCCTGGCCACATTTGCGCTGATCGGTCTGACCCTCGGGTTCGGGCTCCCGGTGCTGCTGGCCGCGGTGGCCGTCGCCGGTGTCGGCACGATCGGCACGCAGGTCCTCATCTACGGGTACGTGTCGAACTACTATCCGACCTCTGCGCGAGGCGCGGGTGTCGCATGGTGCGCAGGTTTCGGACGGCTCGGCGGCATCGTCGGTCCGATGATCGGCGGACTGTTGATCGGTGCCGGGATCTCCTCGAACACCGCGTTCTACATCTTCGCCGGTATCGCCCTCGCCGGTGCGGCGGCCACCCTGCTGGTACCGCAGAGCGCGCAGGTCACGCCCGCGCCGGTCGTCGCGGCGCCGTCTGCCCGCCTCGCCACGGCCGAGTGACCGGCAGACACGTGACCCGGAGCGGATGACCGCTGACGGGTGTCCGTAGAAGGAGCAGCGAGGCGCACCCGAGGGGTTGCGCCTCGCTTCTCACGGCGCGGACTCGTCGAGGCCGTGTTCGATTGCGTACCTGGTCAGCTCCACCCGGTTGCCGAGTTGCAGCTTGCGCAGCGTCGACTGCACGTGGTTCTCCACCGTGCGGTGGCTCAACGTGAGACGACTGGCGATCTGCTTGGCGCTCAACCCTTTCGCCACGAAGCGCAACACCTCGGTCTCACGTGCCGTCAGCTCGGGACCGCGGTCGGCGGCGTCGGGGGCCGACGACATCCGACGAAACTCGCCGAGTACCAGGCCCGCGAGACCCGGGGTGAACACCGCCTGCCCCTCGGCGGTCGCGTGCACCGCCGCGACGAGCTCCCCCTTGGACGCGCTCTTCACCAGATAGCCACTGGCCCCGGCCTTCACGGCCTCCAGCACGTCGTCGCGCTCCCCCGACGCCGACAACACCAGGACGCGGGTCGCAGGCGACGCCGACAACACGGCTGCGGTCGCGTCGGCGCCACTGCCGTCGGACAGTTGCATGTCCATCAGCACCACGTCGGGGGTGACCGCCGCGGCGCGATCTCGGGCGCTGCGCACACCGTCGGCAGTCGCGACCACATCGAAGCCCTCCTCGTCGAGGTCACGCGCCACCCCGTCACGCCACATCGGATGATCGTCGACGACCATCACCCGCCATCGCCCGGCCCGCTCGTCACCCTGTCCGGTCATGATGTCTCCCGTCGCACCGGAATCGTCAGTTCCCATTCTGTGCCCACGCCGGGTTCGGAATCGACTGTGGCAGTTCCACCGAGCGATTCGACTCGGCCGACGATCGACTTCGCGACGCCCATCCGCCCCTCCTCCCGCGCCTGCGCCAACCGTCCGGCCGCGATCCCGACTCCGTCGTCGCGGACACTGACCACCACCCGATCGTCGAGATCCTCGAGGAGGACAAAGGCACGCGCCGTCGTCCCCGCATGATGGTCGACGTTGTCGAGGCAGTTGCGGACCGCCGCGCGGATCTCGTCGGCGACCGTTGTGTCGACAACGACCGGTGTCGCCGGCGCACTGACCGACACCCGATCGTCGGCGAACGCATGCAGCATCGGGCCGAGATCGGTGGTCGTCGTGTCTGCTCCGACGCCGGTCCCGGCGTCGGAGACGAGCCGACGCAGCGCGCGCTCCTGCTCGCCGGCGAGTTCGGCGAGTTCCGCTGTCCGACCGCCGATCTCGCGACCACGCCGCGCGATCAACGCGAGTACCTGCAGCACACCGTCGTGCACCTCACGGGACAGCCGTTCGCGTTCTTGCGCCGCGGCCGCGATCGCGGCCGCGGCGGTCAGGGCCGCGTGCGCGCGACGGGCGATCGTGGCGGCGAGTCCGACCGCCATACCGGTGGCCACGATGACGATGATGGTGGCGTTACGCCCGAAGTTCAGATCGAAGGTGCTCTTGACGAATGCACTCGTGCCGCCGACGAGCACCCCCGCGACGATGCCGCCGACCGGTCCGGCCAGGATCGCCACGGAGATCACCGCATTGGTGGCCCACAGTGTGGTCGGCCAGGTCTGGTTGTTCATCGCCCACCACGTGGTCGCCACATACGAGGTGGACAGCATCATCGCGCACGCGACGATGACCTCGGCGGCCACCCAGTAGCGGTTACGGCCGAACCCCACGTAGTAGGCGATGCCACAGGCCAGGGTCCAGGCCGTGAGAACGCCGAACAGCACCCACGCGACACCGTCGTGGTGGAGGTCGCCGTTGGTGCCCAACCGGAACCCGAGCGCATAGATATAGGAGAGCAGGCGGAACAACTGGGCCGCCCGCCACAGCGGGCCGACCGGATCGGAGTCGGCCACATCGGGCACGTGCCAGATCCGCCTGGCCACACCGCTCGACGCGACCCGATCACTCATCGCGGCGCCGTCGGACCCGCGGGAGGCGGATCGTCGTCGCCTCGGTCGGCACCGTTCTCGCCGCCACCATCCCGGTCCGCCCCGTCTGCGTCGGCCCCGTCTGCTGCACGTCCGACTGCATCGTTCCCGTCCGCTTCAGGCAGGTTCGGCCCCCCGGCGTCGGAGGCGCGGCGGGAGCCGGTGGCGTCCTCGACCGCTTCGAACCGGTCCCACCGCGGGGCATCCGGCTCGGCCACGTACATGCCCTCGCGGGCCGAGGCCCGTCGTCGTGCACTGTCGGCGCTTCCCGACAGATGCCGCACCGCGGTGTTGGCGAACGCGATCATCGGCACCGCGAGCAGACCGCCGATGATGCCTGCGGCCACGATGCCCGCCGCGATGCCCAACACCACCGCCACCGGATGCAGGCGAACCGACCGGCCCAACAAGAAGGGCTGCAACACATGGCTTTCCAACTGCATGACGCCCACGACGATGGCGAGTGCGATGACCGCGGCGATCCAGCCCTGGGTGACCAGTGCGACGAGCACCGCCAGCGTGCCGGTCACCAGGGCCCCGACGATGGGGATGAACGCCCCCAAGAAGACCAGCGAGGCGAGCGGAAGGGCCAGCGGCACACCGAGGATGGCCAGTCCGACACCGATGCCGAGGGCGTCCACGAACGCGACGGCCACGGTTGCCCGGACGTAGCCGACGAGGGTGCCGAAGCCGGCGTTGCCCGCCGCACGCACCCGGCCTCGGGTCCCGTGGGGAACGACCTTGGTGACGAAGGTCCAGATCTGACCGCCACCGTAGAGGAAGAAGATGAGCACGAACACGGCCAGCAGTGCACCCGTGACGATCTCGGTCGCGGTGGTCGCGGTGGCCAGGGCGCCGCTGGTCAGTTTGTCCTGATTGTGTTGGAGGAAGTCGGTGATGTCGGTGCCGAGGTTGCCGACCTGTTCGTCGTCGATGTCCAGCGGCCCGTTGGTGAGCCAGTCCCGTGACCGGTCGACGGTGACGGTGATCTGTTTGGTCAGCTCGGGGAAGCCGCGGATGAACTCCTGGACCACGAACGTCATCACCGCGGACAGCAGTCCGAGGGCCACGACGAGCACGATCACCACCGCGAGCGCACGCGGGATCCTCCTGCGGTCCAGCCAGTCGACGACCGGGACCAGCATCGCCGCACCCAGGATGGCCAGTGCCACCGGTACGAGAACTTCCTCGAACTCGTTGAACAGCCGCAGCAGCACATACACCGCAGCCACGATGATCAGCAGCCGCCAACACCATTCGGCCGTCGCCCGGACCAGTGGATGCACCTTGCCGCGGTCGAGCATGGCCAGGTCGCCGGCGCGGTCGCGGTCCACCCGATCGGCGGTCTCGGCATCGCTCACGATGTCAGGGTAGTGCCAGACGGCGACCTGGCCGGGCGACGCGCGAGTTCCTGTGAGGCTGCTGTGCGACGCGATTGTCTGTTGACAGCCCTGCTGTGGATATGGTGTGGACCATGTCGTCGGAGTCGAACACCTCGGGCTCGACCATGCGGTCGCGGTTCTGGTGGTTTCGATGGGTCGTCCTCGCGGTCGTGGTGGCCATCCTCGCCGTCGAGGTGGTGCTCATCGCTCCGAGCCTCGAGGACGCGTGGCAGCGGATCGGCGACCTCGACTGGGTGTGGATCGTCGCGAGCATCCTGGCCGCGATGCTCTCGATGCACAGCTATGCGCAAGTACAGCGAGCTCTGCTGCGTTCGGCGTCGGTGCCGGTCACTCAGTGGCAGTCCATGTCGGTGATCCTGGCGTCGAACGCGGTGAGCCAGACCATGCCCGGCGGTCCGGTGCTGTCCCCCGCCTTCGTCTATCGCGAGACGCGCAAATGGGGTGCGACGCCCGTCGTCGCGTCATGGCAGGTCGTCATGTCCGGTCTGCTGGCCGGCGTCGGTCTGGCAGTACTGGGGTTCGGCGGCGCGCTACTCGCGGGCGCCAAGACCAGCCCCTTCTCGGTGGTGTTCTCGATCGTCGGCTTCATCGCGGTCGCGGTCGTGTTCCAGTACCTGGCCAGCCATCCGGAATCGCTGCAGTCGACCGCGTTGCGACTGCTTTCCTGGTGGAACCAGATCCGCAGCAAGCCCGATCACCTCGGTCGCGCACGGGTCCTCGACACCCTCGAACAGCTGCGCGCGGTGCAGTTGACGCAGCGGGACCTCGCGGTCTCGTTCGGCTGGAGCCTGTTCAACTGGGTCGCCGACGTCGCCTGTCTCGCCTTCGCCTGCTGGGCGGTGGGCGCCCACCCGAGCATCTCGGGCCTGATGGTCGCCTACGCCGCGGGCAAGGCCGTCGGTACCGCGATCCCGCTGCTGCCGGGTGGCATCGGCGTGGTCGACGCGGTCCTGGTCCCGGCGCTCACCAGTGCCGGCATGCCGGCAGCCGACGCGATCACCGCAGTCCTGGTGTACCGGGTGATCAGCTATGTGCTGGTCGCCGCGGTCGGGTGGGTGGTCGTCCTGGTGATGTTCCGCAACAGCTTCAAGAAGGGCGACACACTCGAGGAGGAGATGTCGCGCGATCGCCGGCCCGGCGAGCCAGGCGAGCCCGAGACGGAAACCGGGACCTCGGAGGATCAACCACCCGATTCCCCGGAAACGGGTGGCGATGGTACCGGCCGTCCGGACGACCCGCTACCGTGATGGCCATGTCGAGGTCCCGCACTGCCACCGCAGTCGATGTCCCGACGTCACGTGCCACGCTCCCGGTGGCCGTGACCGCGCTGATCGACTTCGTCGCGGTCACGGTGTTCGTGCTGATCGGCCGATCCAGCCACGAGGAGGGTTTCGCCCTGATCGGCGTCTTGCAAACGCTGTGGCCGTTCGTCGTGGGTGCCGCAGCCGGCTGGTCCATCGCCTACGTGTTCGCACATGTTCGCGCCAGCGACTTCTTCGCGAGCGAGTTCCGCCCCGAGCAGGTCGCGTCGGCCGGGGTGATCATCTGGTTCTGCACGGTCGTGGTCGCGATGATCCTTCGCTATCTGATGCACCAGGGTGTCGCCACCAGCTTCGTCATCGTCGCGACCGTCGTCCTCGGCGCCTTCCTCATCGGCTGGCGCGCGGTTGCCGCGGGCATCGCCCGCCGACGCACCGCGCTCCGCGCGGCCTGATTCGCCTGACCGGCTCTCCTACTTGATCCGGAAGTACTTCTGCGCGACCTGCAGTGCGGCGGTACCGGACTTCTCGCCCTCGCAGTAGATGACGATCACCTTCCCGCCCTGCAGACCGACGAACCAGCCGGGCCCCTGCGGGCCGTTGGTCCCGACGAGAGCCTTCAGCCCGGGCGCGCCGGTGAGGTCGCTGGCGTCGCCGGTCGCGGCGGTCTGTGACATCGCCTGCAGGATGGGCGAGGTGACCGCCGGATCGATCTCACCGAGTCGTCCCTCGCTGACCGTGGTCGGCACACCCTGGATGACGAAGGGCGGCACCGACGATGCCTGCCCCGCCGACGCCCGCGCCATGGCCACCCCGAGGGCACCCATGTTCATCATCGACATCGACGTACCCGAGTCACCCGAGTGGAAGTCGACGGTGGCCACCCCCGGTTGTCCGAGGCTCGGGGCGCTGGCGCCGGCGACGGTGAACTGGACACCCAGGCCCAGTCGGTCGAGGACGCCGTCGGCGCCGTCCTGCTTGCCCGCCGCGCCGCGGTCGACGGCGGCGAGCACCGGGTCCAGGGTGCGACCGACGGGATAGACGGCGTCCACGGTGATCCCGCGGTCGATCGCGTAGCTGTTCTGGGCCATGCCGAGCACCGCGCCACTCATCGCGTCGAGGGCCAGCACGGTCGCCGGTTGCCCGACCTCGACCGCCGCGTCACCGAGGGTGAGCTGGAGGTTCTGGTCGACGGTGGTCTGCACGCTCGGTCCGGGCGGCCCCTGATCGCCTGCGAGCTTCAGCGGCTTGAGCCCCGGGCCGACCATCTGTACCTGCCACCCCGCGGTGGCATCGCGGATCGCCTGCCAGTAGTTGGTCAGTCCGCTCTCGAGCGGCGACGACAACCGTCGGTCCGCCATCACCAACCGACCCGACTTACGGATGGTGACCCCCGGTACGGCCTTCGGGTCCGATTGCAGCACCTGCATGTCCGGGTCGCGCAGCGTCACCGTGGTGACCGGCTTTCCCGGCGCCTCGGCGAGCTTCTGCGAGATCACCTTGTCGGTGACCAGCGGCGCGATCGGTTCGAGCGTCCGGGCCAGAGCGCGGGCCGAGGCATTGACGTCCTGCGTGCGGGTCGGGTCCAGGATGATCTCGTTGACCGGCTGCAGGTACATGAAGGTCTTGCCCGACCTGCTGCGCACGGTCGGCGCGGGGGTCGCGTCGGTGCGGACCTCACGCAGCGCCCCGCCGGCCGGCAGGCCCGGATAGATCACGGCCGGGTCCCAGGTGATCTTCCAACCGGTGGACAGATGGCGAGCCGAGCCGCTGCTCGTGGCCTGGAACGTCCGATCCTTGGCCCATCGCCAGGTGGTGTGGAGTGAGAACGACGCCGTGCCGTCGCTGTACTCGACGGGCTTGACGACGGACATGTCGACTCGTTCGGCGTTCATCCCCTGGAGCGTCTGGGCGAGGGCGGCACCCGCTTGACCGGGTGCAGTGGTGAATTCGGCTGCCGCATCGGCATCTTGGCGACCGATGGCGTCGGCGAACTCGCGGACCGCACCGGCCGCACTGTCGTCCGACGAGCCGATGCCACAGGCACCGAGAGCAACCACGACACTGCAGGCTGCCGCGACGCACGCCACTTTCGGCGCGCGCTTCACCCAGATCTTCATGATCTCAATTTTCACTCTTGTAACACGCGATTTCGACGGCGACAGCTTCCATTCGGGGATCCGAGCGGTCACGATAGGGTCTCGGGGTTCGGACTCTGTGACGGCCGTCATAGCAGGGTGGTCACCTCCGCGTTCGATCCATAATGGGGCATGGGCATTCTCGTGATCCCGGCCGCCGACCGCGCCGTTACGACAACTGAGTGGCTCACGTCCCGCCATACCTTCTCCTTTGGCGATCACTACGATCCATCCAACACCCATCACGGCGTTCTGTTGGTGAATAACGATGATGTGGTCGCACCGTTACAAGGCTTTGACCCTCATCCGCACCGCGAGTCAGAAATCGTCACGTGGGTCACGTCGGGCTCGCTCGTCCACCAGGATTCGGAAGGCCACTCGGGAATCGTCTATCCCGGACTGGCACAACGGATGAGCGCCGGGACGGGCGTGCTGCACTCGGAGCGCAACGACACCTGGCCTGCCCGCCCGGAGGCCGGTGGCCGCCCCGTCCGATTCGTGCAGATGTGGATCATGCCCGACGAGCTCGAGCTGCCGCCGTCCTATGAACAGTCCGACATCGCCGACGACCTGCTCCCCGACCGCGTGGTCCCGGTCGCATCCGGCGACCCCACAGTCGATTCGGCCATTCGCGTCGCGAACCGTTCGGCCACCCTCTACGCTGCCCGACTCGACCGTGGGTCGTCGGTCGAGCTGCCCGACACGCGCTACACACATATCTTCGTGACCCACGGCGTGGTGCAGATCGGCGATGCCACACTGGGCGAAGGAGACGCCGCCCGCGGAACCGATATCGGCGGCGTCACGGTGACCGGTGTCGCACCGGCCGCCACCGACGGCGCCGACGAGGTCGTCGCGGAGGTGTTGGTGTGGTCCATGGCGCGTGACCTCCGCGATCTCATGTCGTGACCCGCTCGACTCGCCGACAGGGACGTCGTGACGTCGGGCACCTGCTCACGCGGGCCGGCCAGGCACACGCGGACGAAGCTCCACCCGGCCTTGCGCGCAGGTTCCGCGAGCACAGCATCGGCGATGTCCCGGACTGCCGTTGCCCCGGACCGCGCTTGACTCAGTGCAACTGTTCGAGCAGGCGGAGCCACACCTCGCTGACCGTCGGATACGCAGGCACGGCATGCCACAGCAGGTCGACGGGCACCTTCCCGACGATGGCCACGGTGGCCGAATGGACGAGTTCCGCGGTCTGCGCACCCACGAACGTCGCGCCGACCACCGTCCCGTCCGCACTGTCGATCACCAGTTTCGCGTGCCCGTCGTAGTCCGGGGAGACCAGATACGACCCGGCCACCGCGATGTCGGTCTCCGCGATGACGACCTCGACTCCGTCCGCCCGTGCCTGCTCTTCGGTACGTCCGACCGACGCGACCTCGGGGCGGGTGAAGATCACCTGCGGGATCGCATCGCGATCGGCGGCGACGGTGAAGCGCAGCCCCTCGACGGGTCGGCCCGCGGCACGGGCCGCGATCACGTCTCCGGCCACCCGCGCCTGGTACTTGCCCATGTGGGTGAGGGCGACCCGGCCGTTGACGTCGCCGACGGCGTGGAGCCACGCGTGGCCGGGCACCATCATCCGGTCGTCGACCTCGATCGCCCCGGACGTCGACAGGCCCACCGTGTCGAGGCCCAGATCGCTTGTCGCAGGATGCCTTCCGGCAGCGACGAGAATTTCGTCGACGGTCGACTCCTCGTCCCCGCCGGGCCCCGACAACACGATCCGCGCCGGACCGCCGTGGATCCGGCCGTGACCCGTGTCGTCGGCGCCGGGCCGATCGACCGAATCGATCCGTGTCCGGAAGCGGATGTCGACGCCGCGGGCGGTCAGGCCTGCGGCGACGCGTTCGGAGACGAACGGTTCGGCCTTCGGCAACAGCCGGTCGGAGCGAACCACCATCGTCAGGTCGGTGACGCCCAGATCCGACAGCCAGGTGGCCGCCTCGCAGGCGACCACACCGCCACCGAGGATCACCAGACGTCGCGGGACGTCGATGACGTTGGTCGCATCGCGCGAGGTCCAGGGCAGGGCTTCACGCAGACCTGTGATCGGCGGGATGGACGCGACGCTGCCGGTCGCGATGACGACCGCGTGCCGCGCGTGCACCCGCGCATCGCCCACCGCGACCTCCCGCTCGCCGACGATCCGCCCGTGTCCGCGGATGATGTCGATACCGGCGTTGCGCGCCCAGTCGATCTGCGAGGCGTCGTCTCGTCCGTGGGTGACCTCGTCGCGCCAGGCCAGCACGGCGGCCGGGTCGGGTCGGACGTCGGTCAGTCGTTCGCGCGCACCACCCAGGCCGGCGGCTCCTGCGAGTGCCGCACCGGGACCGAGCAGCGCCTTGCTCGGCATGCACGCCCAGTACGAACATTCACCGCCGACGAGTTCGTGCTCGATGATCGCCGCGGTGCGATCGCTTCCGGCGATGGCGTAGTCGGCGACGTTCTCACCGACCGGCCCACCGCCGATCACGACGACATCGTAGGTACTCGTCCCGGTGGCCGTGGTCATGTGTCCACCGTACGATCCGGACGCGGCTGACGGATCGCGTATGCAGTGCCAGGATGGACGGGTGACCGCTTCACAGACTGACACCTCGCAAGTTTCCGGAATCGATCTGGACTGGGTCGACGACGACATCCGGGTCCAGGACGACCTGTTCGCCCATGTGAACGGCAAGTGGCTGCGTAGCCACGTGATCCCCGACGACCGGTCGGTCGACGGCGCGTTCCACGTGTTGCGTGACCGGGCCGAGGAGAACGTGCGCGACATCATCACCGAATGTGCGGCCTCCGATCCGCAGAGCGGGACCGACGCGCAGAAGATCGGCGACCTGTACGCCTCGTTCATGGACACCGACCACATCGACGCCCTCGGTATCGGGCCCATCCGAGGCGAACTCGACAAGATCGCCGCGATCTCGTCGATCGAAGAGCTCAGCCACCGCATCGGCCGCCTGCAGCGCCACGGCGTCGGTGGTCTGTTCGGGTTCTACGTGGACACCGACGCCAAACAGTCCGACCGGTACCTGGTACATCTCGCCCAGTCCGGCATCGGGCTGCCCGACGAGTCGTATTACCGCGAGGACAAGCACGCGCAGACCCGCGCGAGCTACCAGCAGCACGTGGAGAAGATGTTCACGCTGGCCGGTTTCGACGATGCGGCCGAGCGCGCGCAGATCGTCCTCGAACTGGAGACCGCACTCGCAGGCCACCACTGGGACGTGGTGCGCCGCCGCGACGCCGACCTGACCTACAACCTGATGACCATCGCCGAGTTCACCGACTCCGCAACCGGTTTCGACGCCGATGCGTGGCTGGGTGGACTGGGCACGACCGGGGATTCGACCTTCGCCGAGATCGTCGTCGGGCAGCCGTCGTTCGTCAGCGGCGCCGCCGAGCTCATCACCTCGCGGCCACTGGCGCAGTGGCAGACCTGGTTGTCGTGGCGTCTGCTGCACTCGGCCGCCGGTTACCTGTCGTCGGAGTTCGTCGACGAGAACTTCGCGTTCTACGGCCGCACCCTGACCGGGGCCGAGTCGATCCGGGACCGGTGGAAGCGCGGCGTTGCCTTCGTCGAGGACGCGATGGGATTCGCTGTCGGAAAGCTCTACGTGGACAAGCACTTCGGACCAGAGGCCAAGGCCCGGATGGACGAGCTGATCGACAATCTGGTGGCCGCGTACCGCCGCAACATCTCCGAGTTGGACTGGATGACACCGGCCACCCGGGAGAAGGCGTTGGTGAAGCTGGAGAAGTTCACCCCGAAGATCGGTTTCCCGGCCAAGTGGCGGGATTACGGTTCGCTGTGCGTGGACCGCGGGGATCTCATCGGCAACGTGGCCCGCGCATCGTCGTTCGAACAGGACCGTGAGTTCGCCAAGATCGGCGGGCCCGTCGACC
The DNA here is from genome assembly GCF_048537895.1 of Gordonia sp. CPCC 206044. Classification (NCBI taxonomy): domain Bacteria; kingdom Bacillati; phylum Actinomycetota; class Actinomycetes; order Mycobacteriales; family Gordoniaceae; genus Gordonia; species Gordonia sp. CPCC 206044. Next base: position 204,756 of record NZ_JBCLVL010000001.1, on the reverse strand, counting down.
ACGACGAGTGGTTCATGACGCCGCAGACGGTCAATGCCTACTACAACCCCGGCATGAACGAGATCGTCTTCCCCGCAGCAATCCTGCAGCCGCCGTTCTTCGACCCGGACGCCGACGATGCCGCCAACTACGGCGGGATCGGCGCGGTGATCGGCCACGAGATCGGACACGGCTTCGACGACCAGGGCGCCAAGTACGACGGCGACGGCAACCTCAAGGACTGGTGGACCGACGATGACCGCGCCGAGTTCGGTACGCGGACACGTAAACTCATCGACCAGTACAGCGATTTCACGCCGGACGGCCTCGACCCCCAGTACAAGGTCAACGGCGAGTTCACCATCGGCGAGAACATCGGCGACCTCGGTGGTCTGTCGATTGCGTTGGTCGCCTACCGGCTGGCGACCGACGCCGGGAGCGAAGCGAGCGGGTCGAATCCCAGTACCGACGCCGGGAGCGAAGCGAGCGGGTCGAATGTCACCGACGCCGGGAGCCAAGCGAGCGAGGCGAGCGAAGCGCCCCCGACGATCGACGGATTGACCGGTGTCCAGCGCGTCTTCTACAGCTGGGCGCAGATCTGGCGCACCAAGACCCGTGACGCCGAGGCGATCCGTCGGCTCTCGATCGATCCGCACTCGCCACCGGAGTTCCGGTGCAATGGCGTGGTCCGCAACATCGATGCGTTCTACGACGCATTCGATGTGACGGCCGGCGACAAGCTCTATCTCGACGAGTCTGCGCGCGTCCGGATCTGGTAGACGTCGGTGACGTTCGACGCCGCGACGGCCGGCACACCGGGTGACCTACCGAGACGTGTCGGCCGTCGTGAGGTCGCGATGGCGCTGTTGCGGCCGATCCTGGCCGCAGTGATCCTGTTGGTGGGCTATTTCCTGCTGCCGATCAACCGTACGAGCGATTTCAACCTGGTCGGGCTGATCGTCGGGACCGTCCTGCTCGGCTTGTTCTGCCTCTGGGAGGTACGGCATTTCATCCGCTCGCCGTACCCGGTGGCCACGGCCGTCGAAATGCTCGTCGCGCTCGCCGCCTTCTACATCGTGACGTTCGCGACGGCGTACTTCTTGATGTCCGACTACGGGCAGAGTAGCTTCAACGAACGCCTGACCCGGGTCGACGCACTGTATTTCTGCCTCACCGTGTTCACCACGACGGGATTCGGAGACATCGCCGCGACGTCACAGGCCGCGCGGGTGGTGGTGTCGATCCAGATGGCGAGCACCCTGGTGCTGCTCGGCCTCGGCATCCGCTTCCTGAACGTGCTGGTCAGTACCCGGGTCCGGCGCTGATCAGCGCGTGGCGGCCCGGCACGGTCGCGCCGGCGGACGACAGTCGTCCGCCGGCGCGTCGGCGCGGTGTCCGTCAGTAATCGTCGTCGGAGTACACGACCATGCCGCGGATGTTGTTGCCTTCCAACATGTCGTCGTAGGCCTCGTTGATCTGGTCCAGCCGGTAGGTCTGGGTGACGAGATCGTCGAGGTTCAGTCGGCCCGCACGGTATTCGTTGAGGAGGGTCGGCACCTGTGTGCGGGGGCTGGCGCCGCCGAAGATGGCACCCTGCACCCGCTTCTGCAGGAGGGTCAACTCGAAGAGGTTCATCTGCGCATCGGACTGGGAGAAGTTGCCCATCCCGGTGACGATGACCTGACCACCCTTACCGGTGAGGCTCAGCGCGGGTTGGATCATCGACCCGTCGATCTCACCGACCGTCAGGATGGTCGTGTTGGCCATGCGGCCCCAGCTGATCTCGCCGATGACCGGCAACGCGTCCTCCATCGACGCGAAGGTGTGGGTGGCCCCGAGTTTCTCCGCCATCTGGAGTTTGAACGGCACCGGATCCACCGCGGCGACGATGCGCGCACCTGCTGCGCGTGCACCCTGCACCGCGTTGATCCCGACGCCGCCGACGCCCACGACCACCACGACGTCACCGGCGTGTGTGCCGCCGATCTCCACCGCCGAACCCCAGCCGGTGGCGACGCCGCAGCCGAGCAGCGCGGCCTGCTGCAGCGGGATGTCGTCCTCGATCTTCACCAGTGACGCCTGGTTGACCGTGATGTACGGCGCGAAGGTGCCCAACAGGCACATCTGGGTCAGCCCGTCACCGTCGGTGGTGTGCGCGCGGTGCGTGTCGTCGGAGATCGCCAGCCCGCTCAGCAGGCGAGCCCCTTCGTCGCAGAAGTTCTGATCGCCCCGCGAACACGGTTCGCACACGCCACACGCGGGGATGAACGCGGTGACCACGTGGTCACCCTCTTTGAGCCGGGTGACACCCGGCCCCACCTTGGTCACCACGCCGGCACCCTCGTGGCCGCCGAGAACGGGCATGGGTGCCGGACTGTCGCCGGTACGCAGGTGGTGATCGGAGTGGCACAACCCCGAACTGACCAGTTTCACCTGGACCTCGCCCGCCACCGGATCATCGAGATCGAACTCCTCGATCTGCCAATTCTCGCCCGGATTCCGGAGAATCGCCCCTTTGGTCCTCATCTCACGCACCCCTTTCTCGACTGCTTCATGAGATCTGAGTCACATGGTTGTCGGATATGCGCACACGTGCATATGAAATCGCGAGTCACACTGCGGCGGTACGTGTTTGGCCGGCGTGCACACCTCACCCGCCGACGGGGTGTGACACGTGCGAGCATTACCTCATGGCGACAAGGCCCCGACTGCGCTGGCTGATCCCTGCTCTGTTACTCCTGGCGTGGATCGCCATCGGTGCCGTCGCCGGGCCGTACGCCGGCAAGTTGGCCGGCGTCGCGAGCAACGACAACAGCACGTTTCTGCCCGCGTCGGCCGAATCGACCGAGGTGAACGACGTACTCGGCGACTTCTCGGACACCTCGACCGTGCCCGCGATCGTGATCGCCGAACGTGACACCGGGCTCACCGCGGCCGACCGCGCCTTCCTCACCGATGCCACCGACCCCCTCGCGGGCAGCGACGGTTTCGGCCCCACCTTCTCGCCGCCGATCCCGTCGTCGGACGGTCAGGCCGCGCAGATGTTCGTCCCCGTGTCCTCGGCGGGCGAGCCCGGGGACACCGTCGAGACGCTACGTTCCGCACTCGCCTCGCCACCGGACGGGCTCACCGTCGCCGTCACCGGTCCCGCCGGGCAGATCGCCGATCTCAGCGAAGCGTTCAGCGGCATCGACGGCCTCCTCCTGTTGGTGGCGGGCGCGGTCGTGATCGCCATCCTGATCGTGGTCTACCGCAGCCCGATCCTGCCGTTTGTGGTGATCATCTCCGCGGTGTTCGCGCTGAGTCTCGCCTCCGGCATCATCTACCTGCTCGCCGACAACGACATCCTCGTGTTGAACGGGCAGAGCCAGGGCATCTTGTTCATCCTGGTGTTCGGTGCGGCCACCGACTACGCGCTGTTGCTGGTGGCCCGCTTCCGCGAGGAGCTGACCAGAACCGACGACAAACATGCTGCCCTGCGCGCCGCGTGGCGCGCGACGATCGAACCGGTCGCGGCGTCGGCAGGCACCGTGATCCTCGGTGTGTTGTGCCTGCTCTTCTCGGACCTGAACTCCAACCGTGGCCTCGGCCCGGTGGCGGCGATCGGCATCGCCGCCTCGTTCCTCGCCTCGATGACCTTCCTGCCCGCCGCCCTCACGCTGCTCGGACGTACCGCGTTCTGGCCCCTGGCCCCCAAACACGTCGACAGTTCCGAACCCGGCAGCACCCACCGATTCTGGGCCGGCATCGCCGATCGGGTGGCCGCCCGCCCGCGGGTCATCTGGATCGGCACCCTCATCGTGCTCCTGGTCGGTGCCGCCTTCGCGCCGACGTTCCGCTCCGACGGCATCGCCCAGACCGACTACTTCCTCGGTTCGGTCGAGTCGGTCGAGGGCGCGCAGATCCAGGCGCGACATTTCGACGCGGGCAGCGGCTCACCGACCTGGGTCATCGCCGACGACAGCCAGGCCGACGCCGTCCTCGGCACCGTCCGCGACGTACCCGGGGTCGCGTCGGCGTCCCTCGTCGAGGAGTCGGGCCGCCCGGTGGTCGCCGACGGCCGGGTGGCCGTGCAGGCAACCTTGACCGACAACGCCGAATCCCTGGCCGCGCAGGACACGGTGCGCGACATCCGCTCCGCGGTCGGCGACATCGAGGGCGCGAATGCCCAGGTGGGCGGGGCCACCGCGATCGATCTGGACACCCGGACCACAGCCATCCACGACCGCAACCTGATCATCCCGATCGTGCTCGTGGTGGTGCTCGCGATCCTGATGCTCCTGTTGCGCAGCATCGTCGCGCCGATACTGCTCCTGGCGACGACGGTCCTGTCGTTCGCCACGACTCTCGGTGTGGCCGCGTTGTTGTTCAACGGACCGTTCGACTTCGCCGGGGCCGACCCGGTCGTCCCGTTGTTCGCGTTCGTCTTCCTCGTCGCGCTCGGCATCGACTACAACATCTTCCTGATGACCCGGGTGCGCGAGGAATCGGCGATACACGGCACACGGTCCGGCATGATCCGCGGACTCACCGCGACCGGCGGTGTCATCACCTCCGCAGGCGTCGTGCTCGCGGCGACCTTCGCCGCACTCGCTGTGATCCCATTGCTCTTCCTCGCACAGATCGCGTTCCTGGTGGCCTTCGGCGTCCTCCTCGACGCGCTCGTGGTGCGCACCCTGCTGGTGCCCGCACTGACCCTCGACATCGGGAAACGAGTGTGGTGGCCGAATCCTTTGTCGCGCTAAGTGTTTCGCGATCCATTCCGACTTCCCGCCGGTAACAGACAAGTCGGTCATCACGGTATCGTGATGAAATCCTTAGAGTTCGGTGAAATCAACCCCGCCTGAGCAGTTGTCGAGCTAGCGTCAGAACATCGCCCCAAGATCGTTAGCTGGTGATCCGAGATGACTCTTGCCGAACACAAGGCCGGTACACGCGAGGACTTCGCGTCACTGCGCAGCGGGGGTTTCAACTGGGACTCGTTTCCGTTGCGGCTCTTCGTCAAAGGCAATGCGCGCTTCTGGGATCCGGCCGCCATCGACTTCCGACAGGACGCCCAGGACTGGCTCGACATCACCGATGAGCAACGACGGTCGACGACCTATCTGGTGAGTCAGTTCATCGCGGGCGAGGAAGCCGTCACCCAGGACATCCAGCCCTTCATGAAGGCCATGGCCGCCGAAGGCCGATTCGGTGACGAGATGTACCTGACGCAGTTCTGCTTCGAGGAGGCCAAGCACACGCAGGTCTTCCGGATGTGGATGGACGCGGTCGGCTTGCGCGGAGACCTCCAGTCGTTCGTCGCCGACAATCCCTACTATCGCCAGCTGTTCTACGAGGAGCTGCCGGCATCGCTACAGATCCTCGACCGCGACCCGTCGCCGGCCAACCAGGTCCGTGCCAGTGTCACCTACAACCATGTCGTCGAGGGCAGCCTGGCCCTGACCGGCTACCACGCCTGGCAGACGGTGTGCTCGCGTCACGGGATCTTCCCCGGCATGCAGAAACTCATCCGGTTCATCGGCAACGACGAGCGGCGCCACATGGCCTGGGGCACGTTCACCTGCCGTCGACACGTCGCCGGCGACGACGCCCTGTGGGAGGTCGTCACCGAACGGATGGCCGAGTTGATGCCGCTGGCCCTGGGCATGATCAACTGGGTCAACGACCAGTTCGACGAACAGCCCTACGGCCTGGACAACAACGAGTTCATCGCATACGCCGCCGACCGCGGACAACGACGGCTCGGCGCCATCGAGTCGGCACGAGGTCGTCCGGTCGGCGAGATCGACCTCGACTACTCCCCCGAGGAACTCGAAGAACAGTTCGGCGAAGAGGACCTCAACTCCCTCGGAGCCTGACCAAGCCCGCTTCCTTGCCGATCGAGCAGCCCGAACCCTCGCCGATCAAAGAGCCCGCTTGCTCGCCGATCGAGTAGCCCTATCCCTCGCCGATCAAAGAGCCCGCTTCCTTGCCGACCGAACAGCCCCGTCCCCCACCGACCGCAGAGCCCACTTCCTCGCCGACCAAAGAACCCACTTCCTCGCCGACCGCAGAGCCCACTTCCTCGCCGATCAAAGAGCCCGCGTCCTCGCCGATCGAGTAGCCCGCGAGGCGCAAGCCGAGCGAGCGTATCGAGATCAAGCCCACCCGTCGACAACAAACTAGAACACGTTCTAACCTGATCGTGTGGATGTCACTTACGACGCGACCAAACGCGAACTGACCACCGATCAGGGCACGCTGCACTACCACGAGGCAGGCGCCGCCGATGCCCCGCCGCTGATCCTGCTCCACGGATCCGGGCCGGGAGTGACCGGCTGGCGCAACTACCGCGGCAACCTGGAGTTCTTCGCCCGAACCCACCACTGCTACATCATCGAGTTCCCCGGGTTCGGCGTCAGCGATCCGTGGGAGGGCATGCCGGTCCTGACCGCGGGCAAATCGGTCATCGCTTTCATGGATGCGCTCGGCATCGAGTCCGCACCCATGATCGGCAATTCGATGGGCGGCGTCGTCGGCGTGAACCTGGCCATCAAGAAGCCCGACCGGGTCGAGAAGCTCGTCACCATCGGCGGCGTCGGCCCCAATGTGTTCAGTCCCAGCCCCAGCGAGGGCCTGCGACTGCTGCAGGAGTTCGCCGACGATCCGGACCGCGAGAAGCTGATCCGCTGGCTCAACGGCATGGTCTACGACCGTGCACTCGTCACCGAACAGCTCATCGAGGAACGGTGGGAAGCCGCGATGAACCCGGACGCGTTGGCGACCGGGAAGGCCATGTACGGGTCCGCTGCCTTCGAGATGCAGCAGAAGTTCCTCGCCGACGCCGACATCGCGCCCTATTGGGCGATGATGCACAAGGTCGCCTGCCCCACCCTGCTGACCTGGGGACGCGACGACCGGGTCAGCCCGCCGGACATGGCGATGGTTCCGATGCGGCTGATTCCAGACGCCGAGCTGCACGTCTTCCCCAAGTGCGGCCACTGGGTGATGATCGAGGCCAAGGACGCCTTCGAGGCGACCGTCGCCGCCTTCCTCGCCCGCTGACCCGCCAGAGCTAACCCACTCGCCAGCCGAGCAACCCCGGCAGAGCAACCCGCAAAACACACGCCACGCGTCCCCCTTTGCCGGCCGAGTAGCCCGCGAGGCGCAAGCCGAGCGTGCGTATCGAGGCCAAACCCACCGGCCTCGATACGCACCCCGGCCTCACTCTGCGTCGGTCGACACCTCGGCACCGCCCACGGACAACACGATCCGCGAGCCGTACGGCGCGGACTGCACCAGCCGCAGCTGTGCCAGCGCCGGGTGACTGTCGAGCAGTCGACCTGCGTTGGCCAGTGCCCGCAGCGCGGCCGTCTCGGCGCGAGCCGCCTCCAACGTGGCCAGACCACGAGCCTTCGCCGTGATCACTTCGAGCGCGGCCGCCCGGACCTCGCTCGGCACGATCACGTCCTTGACGATCACATCGAGCACCTCCGCACCGACCGGACCGGCCGCCGTCGCGGCCGCGGCCCGAATCGTTGCGGCGTCCACCGCGTCGCCGCGGCCGATCACATCCTCCGAACCGAGTGCCGCGCACACATCACGCAGCGCGATCTGTGCGGCGAGATAGATGGACGCCATCGGATCGACGGCACGCTCGGTGAAGGCGATCGGGTCCACGACGATGACGCGGATCGTCATCGTGATCCGGATCGACATGGTGTCGGCGGTCAGAACCTCCTGCGGCGCCACGGACACGAGGCGCTCGCGGAGGTCGACGACCACGTAGCGGGCGTCGGCTCGCTCGACGTAGGTGCCTGCGCGGTGGACCCGGGCGGGATTGCCGCCGCGGTACTCGAGCACTGCGTGGCCGGGTTCGACCGAACGGCGGGTGGAAAACGTGGTGAGTATGGACATGGCGAGCCTCCTTTCCGTTGTGTCGCACGACATGTCGATGGATATTCGGTTGTGTGTGCTCCGGCAGACGCCACCCGCGGGCGGGCCGGCCGATGGGGGCATCCGTAGTCGTACTCGGTGACGGTGCCCGCTGGACCGACCGCACCCGTACTCCCGGGGGCGGCGTCGAAGTGAGGACTCGAACCTCGGGACTGTTGTCCTTTGCCATGGAGTGGCGACGGAAGTGAAACGCACAGAACATGATTGCGGTACCCCGCCCTCGGCTGCCCTTCCGCTGCCGAGCGATCACACTGCCACCGGCGATCCCGGCACGCAACCGATTATTCGACCGGCCACGCCGTCATCCGCTCAACCTCTCGACCGGATGTGTCCCGGCCCGGCACCGGGAGATGACGCGCTGCCGCCCGGACGTAACAGAACCGCTCCCGATCAGGTGATCGGGAGCGGTTCACTCGAGCTCGCTGCATGGCCGACGTCGGGTCAGATGTCGAGCAACGGGAGCGAAGAGGACAGGCGAACGGTCGGGAAACGATTGGGTGACAACGTCACCGGGTGCTCGGCGTCGTGCCCCGCATCGGTTCGACCGGGGCCTCCGACTCCACCAGGCCATGCGCCCTCGCGGTGATCATCTCCAACGGCGCGGGCCGACTCTCGCCCGCGACGCTCATGTCCCGCACGGCCACGTCCAGGACGTCGAGCCCGACGGCGTCGGCGGCCCGCGCTGCCGCGACCCGGATCGCTTCGGTGTCGAGGGCGCTGTCGTCGGCCAGTTCCGCAGACCGCATCGAACCGCACAGGTCACGCAGCGCGGTCTGCGAAGCGAGATAGACCGCCGCCATCGGATCGACGGTCCGCTCGGTGAACACCACGGCGTCGACCACGACGACCCGCATCGTCAGCGAGGCTCGCACCGAGACCGCGTCGGCCGTCATGATCTCCTGCGACGCCACCGTCATCGTGCGTTCTCGCATGTCGACGACCACGTACAGCGCGTCGGCCCGCCGGACATACGTTCCGGCCAGGATCACGCGCGCGGGTCTTCCCTCGCGGTACTCGAGAACGGCGTGTCCGGGTTCGACCGATGTGCGATCGAAGATGCTGAACCAGGACATGGCGGGCCTCCTTTCGTTGCGTCGCACGACATGTCGATCGACGTGGGTCATCATCGCCGAGTTTTCCGGCACAGGACATGACCCGTTCCGCGCGCCCGGGGGCAGCGTGAATCAAGGGAGGTTTACCTCAGGGAGTTGTCCTGCATCAGAAACTGACAACGAGATCATACGTCCCGAATCTCGAAGATCAACACCGGGTCACGGGTCACCGCGTCCTCGGCCGAGCCCGACCCGACCGGCACCGTTCGCTCCCCCGATTTCGGGTTCGCTCCCCCGATTCGAGCACCGCACCCACAGCCGAGAAGCGACGAAAAGGCCCCGACCGGACAACGTCCGATCGGGGCCCCTTCGGTGATCAACTCAGATCAGAACTTCTCACCCCTAGAACTTTTCACCCTTGGCAGCCTTGTCGACCAGCGACTGCGGCGGCTCGAAGTGCTTGCCGTACTTCGACGCCAGATCCTTGGCCCGGTCGACGAAGCCCTGCAGTCCACCCTCGTACTGGTTGATGTACTGGATGACACCACCGGTCCACGCCGGGAAGCCGATACCGAAGATCGAACCGATGTTGGCGTCCTCGACCGAGGTGAGCACACCCTCGTCGAAGCACTTCACCGTCTCGAGAGCCTCGGCAAAGAGCATCCGCTCCTTCATGTCCTCGAACGGGATCTCGGTGCTGCCCGACTTGAAGTGATCACGCAGACCCGGCCACAAACCGGCGCGCTTGCCGTTCTCGTCGTAGTCGTAGAAGCCCTTGCCGTCCTTCTTGGCGGTACGGCCGTTCTCGACCATCCAGTCCACGACGGCGTTGCTGCCGTGCTCCGGGATCGCCTTGCCCTCGGCGGCCAGCGCTGCCTCGGTCTCCTTGCGGATCTTCTGCGGCAGCGTGAGGGTCAGCTCGTCCATCAGCTGCAGCGGCGCGGCCGGGTAACCGGCCTGGGTGCCCGCATGCTCGATGAAGGCCGGCTCCACACCCTCGCCGACGGCCGCGATCGCCTCGTTGACGAAGGTGCCGATGACCCGGCTGGTGAAGAAGCCGCGGCTGTCGTTGACCACGATCGGCGTCTTGCGGATCTGCAGGGTGTAGTCGATGACCTTGGCCAAGACGGCGTCGGAGGTCTTCTCTCCCTTGATGATCTCCACCAGCGGCATCTTGTCGACGGGCGAGAAGAAGTGGATTCCGATGAAGTCCTCGGACCGCTTCACACCCTCGGCGAGGATCGTGATCGGCAAGGTCGAGGTGTTTGAACCGAGCACGGCGTCGGGCTCGACGACGTCCTCGATCTCCTGGAACACCTTGTGCTTGACCTCGACCGACTCGAAGGCGGCCTCGATGACCAGGTCGACGCCCTTGAAGTCGGCGGGGTCGACGGTCGGCTGGATGCGGGCGAGCAGCGCGTCGCTCTTCTCCTGAGTGGTCTTGCCCTTGGCAAGAGCCTTCTCCTCGAGCTTCTCCGCGTAGCCCTTGCCACGCTTGGCGGCATCGATGTCGATGTCCTTGAGCACGACCTCGATACCGGCCTTGGCCGACACATACGCGATCGCGGCGCCCATCATGCCCGCACCGATCACACCGACCTTCTTGGCGGTGTACTTCGGGTAGCCGTCCGGACGCGACCCACCGTTGTTGATGTGCTGCAGATCGAAGAAGAACGCCTTGATCATGTTCTGCGCGACCTGACCGGTGACCAGCGAGACGAAGTAGCGGGTCTCGATGATGTCGGCGGTGTCGACGTCGACGTAGGCACCCTCGACCGCGGCGGCCAGGATGGCACGCGGAGCCGGCATGTTCGCGCCCTTGATCTGCTTGCGCAGCAAGGCCGGAAGAGCCGGGAGGTTGGCGGCGAAGGCCGGGTTGGTGGGGGCACCGCCCGGGATCTTGTAGCCCTTGACGTCCCACGGCTGCTGCGCCTCGGGGTTCGCCTTGATCCACGCCTTGGCCGCGGGCAGCAGTTCCTCGACCGAGCCGACGACCTCGTCGACCAGACCGGTCTCCTTGGCCTTGGTCGGGTTGAACCGCTGTCCCTGCAGCAGGACACCCATCAGGGCGTTCTGGATACCGAGCAGACGCACGGTACGGACCACGCCACCGCCGCCGGGGAGCAGACCGAGGGTCGCCTCGGGCAGACCGATCTGGTTGCCCTTGACGTCGGCCGCGATGCGGTGGTGGGTATGCAGGGCCAGTTCGAGGCCACCGCCGAGCGCGGCACCGTTGATCGCCGCGACGACCGGCTTGCCGAGCGTCTCGAGCCGGCGGAGCACCTTCTTCATGTTGTTGGTGCTCTCGGTGATCGCGGTCGCGATCTCTTCCTTGGACTGCGAGCCGCGGTCGCTGCTCATGTCCTTCAGGTCGCCACCGGCGAAGAAGGTCTTCTTGGCCGAGGTGATGACGACACCGGCGATGTCGTCCTTCTCGGCCTCGAGGCGGTCGACGATCTCGGGGACCGACTTCATGAACAGGTCGTTCATGGTGTTGGCACCCTGGTTCGGGTCGTCCATGGTCAGGACGACGATTCCGTCGGCGTCCTTCTCCCAGTTGAACATGTTGTCACTCATGGTGTTTGGAATGTCTTTCTGTCGTGAGAAGTGGGATCAGAGACGCTCGATGATGGTCGCGACACCCATGCCGCCGCCGATGCACAGGGTCACCAGGCCGTAGCGGCCGCCGGTGCGCTCGAGCTCATCGAGGCAGGTGCCGAAGATCATCGCGCCGGTGGCGCCGAGCGGGTGGCCCATGGCGATGGCGCCGCCGTTGACGTTGACCTTCTCGTGCGGGATCTTCAGATCCTTCATCCACTTCATGACAACCGACGCAAACGCCTCGTTGAGCTCGAAGACGTCGATGTCGTCGACGGTCAGACCGGCCTTCTTCAGTGCCAGCTCGGTGGCCGGGGTGGGGCCGGTAAGCATGATGGTCGGCTCGGAGCCGATCTCGGCGAAGGTGACGACGCGACCGCGCGGGGTCAGGCCGTTGCGCTTGCCTGCCTCTTCGCTACCGAGCAGCACGAGGCCGGAGCCGTCGACGATGCCCGAGCTGTTGCCGCCGGTGTGCACGTGGTTGATCTTCTCCACGCTGTGGTACTTCTGCAGCGCCACGTCGTCGAAGCCTGCCATGTCGGCCAGCGCCTGGAAGGCGGCCTTCAGCTTGCCGAGGCCCTCGACGGTGCTGCCCGGACGACGGTGCTCATCCTGGTCGAGCACGATGACGCCGTTGATGTCACGCACCGGGACGACCGACTTGGCGAAGTAGCCGGAGGTCCAGGCCTTCTCGGCCCGGTTCTGCGACTCGACCGCGAAGGCGTCGACGTCCTCGCGGGAGAAGCCCTCGATCGTGGCGATCAGGTCGGCACCGATGCCCTGCGGGACGATGTAGTTGTCGTACGCGGTTGCGGGGTCGGTGAACAGGGCACCGCCGTCGCTGCCCATCGGCACGCGCGACATCGACTCGACACCACCGGCGAGGACCAGATCGTCGAAGCCGGATGCCACCTTGGCCGCGGCCAGGTTGGTGGCCTCCAGACCCGAGGCGCAGAAGCGGTTGATCTGCGTACCGGGGACGCTCTCGGGCAGACCGCTGTTCAGAGCGGCGGTGCGGGAGATGACCGCACCCTGCTCACCCACCGGCGACACGACGCCGAGGACGACGTCGTTGATCTCGGCCGGATCCAGGCTGCCGTGACGGGCCAGGACCTCGTTGATCAGACCCGACACCAGGTCGACCGGCTTGACGCTGTGCAGCGAGCCACCGCGCTGCTTGCCACGGGGCGTACGGATCGCCTCGTAGATGAATGCTTGATCAGCCACGTTGAGTGCTTCCTTTCGCATGAACCATGTGTGGTTACCGCACCAGGCTAACGCGGAATAACTTGTTTGGCCATACCGGGTGGTCAGCACCTCATTGCAATTCCCAGAAATGCGCTATGGTCGATTCACCATGCCTACCCCGAAACCTGCCCGGCGCACGCGACCCGCGGACCGTAAGCGGCAGCTCCTCGACCACGCAGCGGTGCTGTTCGCCGACCGCGGGTACACGCAGGTCTCCGTCGCCGACATCGCTCGCGCAGCCGGGGTGACCGCGCCGTCGGTCTATCGGCATTTCGACGACAAGCAGGCACTGCTGGCCGCCGCGGTACTCGCCGGTGTCGACGACCTCGAGACCTGCACCGACCGCGCGCTCGACACCGGGGCCGACACCCCGACGACCGAGCTCATCACCGCCGTGTGCGCGCTCGGGGTCAAGCGCCCCGAGTCGACCTCGCTGTGGCGATGGGCGAGCCAGCACCTCTCCGACGACCAGAACCGTGAGGTGGTGCTGCGCACCCGCGAGATCCTGCACCGGTGGGCGCGCGCACTCGCCGAGGGCACCGATCTGACCGAACGCGAAGCCGTCACCCTGGCCTGGGCGGTGCTGAGCGTCGCGGGCAGCCTGTCGGTGCACACCACCCGCATGTCGACGACCCGCACGCTCGACGAGATCGACGTCCTCGTGCGTCGGGTGATCGCCTTGCGTCCCACGTCCGCGCCGCCGCTACCGCCGACCCCGCCCCCGGGCGCAGGCGAGCCGACACGACGCGACGAGATCCTCGATGCCGCGGCAGCGCTGTTCGCCCTCCGCGGCTATTCCGGGGTCGGCGTCGACGAGATCGGGGCCGCCGTCGGCATCACCGGCCCGAGCGTCTACAAGCACTTCAGCTCCAAACTCGCGATCCTGCTCGGCATCGGCCAGCGCAGCGCCACCCGACTCGAGGCCGGAGTGATGGCCGCATACGCGTCCACCGCGGATCCGGCGAAACTGCTTGCCCTGCTCGTCGATTCCTACGTCGCCGTGATCACCTCGACGCCCGACCTGTCGGTGGCGTTCAACAACTCCTACGCCCTCTCTGGCCAGCCGACTGCAATCGACCTGGTGGACGTGCAGCGGCGCTACGTGGCCCGGTGGGTGGACCTGTTGATGCAGGCCGACCCCGACCTGTCCCGGCAGCGGGCGACGATCGCCGTGCATGCGGCACTGAGCGTGGTCAACGATGCCGTCCGCATGCGTCGCGGCATCCGTCGACCCGACTTCGGTGCCCAGATGGCCTATCTGATGAAGGGCGTGCTGGACGTCTGACGCAACATGGCGATCCGGCGGGCGCCCACCGAGCCGAGCGCCATCGACGCGGCATATCGAGACCACGTGCCGCCCGTGTTCTCTATGCTGAACGCGTGACCGTCCCCGACGAGGAGCTCCGCTACACCCGCGACGAACTGATCGCCGAACTCGGACTCTCTCCGGAATTCGCGGAAAAGATCTGGAACGCTTTCGGTTTCGCCCGGACCTCGACCCCGGACAAGATCTTCACCGCCGACGATCTCGCGGCGCTGCGCCTGTTCTCGGACACCGAGACCACGATGCCCCGGGAGATGCAGATCGCCACCGCTCGCGCCATCGGGCAGGCGACCTCACGACTCGCCGATTGGCAGGCGGACCGGCTCCGTGAGCTGGACAGGGATCCCCGCGTGCCGTGGTCGGTCGACCAGATGAGCGCAGCACTCGGCCAGATCCAGCAACTCATCTGGCGCAGGCACCTCGCGATCGCCCTGAATCACACTGTCGCCCATGAGTCCGACGAGCGTCTCGACCTCGTCGTCGGATTCGCCGACATCGTCGGCTACACCAGCCTGTCGCGCCGGATCGCCCTCGACGAGCTCGAAAACCTGCTGGAGACGTTCGAGGAAGACACCTTCGAACTCGTCGCCGCCAACGGCGGTCACGTGGTGAAGACCCTCGGCGACGGCGTGATGTTCACCTTCCACGATCCCGTGGCCGCCGCCGCGACCGCGATCGAGATCGACAACCATTCCGAAGCCGGGATCATCCCCACGCTACGGGTGGGCCTGGCCCGCGGGCACGTCCTGACCAGGTTGGGTGACGTCTTCGGCGAGCCGGTCAACATCGCTGCGCGCCTGGCCGGCTCGGCTCGCCCGGGCACCATCCTCATGGACGAACCGATGGCCGACAGCCTCGCCGACGACGAGCGGTTCTACGTGAAGTCGATTCCGCCGCTGAATGTCCGGGGCTACCGGAGGCTGCGCGCCCGCACCCTGGAGGCCAACCGGAACCACGATCCGTCGCGTCCTCGCGCCTGAGGTCACGCCACCGGGTAGATCCGTACCTCGGTTGCCTTGATCACCAACATGACCGACGTACCGGAGACGAGTCCGAGGTCGGCCACGGCGGCCCACGTGACCTCCGCGTCCACGGTCTGCTCCCCACAGCGGGCACGGACCACGGCGTGATCGGCGCGGGGCAGCAGATCGGTCACGACCGCCGACACCGCGTTGCGCGGGCTCCCGTGTGGTGCATCGAGATACACCGCGACCGCACGCGGTGAGAAGGTCGCGGCCGCGGTGTCGCCGACACTCAGCGGTTCGGCCGTCTCACCGATGACCCGATGCCCCGAGCCGTCGGTCACCCCGCCGTCGTCGTAGCTCCCCACGAAGAGATTCAGTCCGGACAGGGACGCGGTGAAGGGATGGCCCGGACTGGTGAGAACGTCGCGTGTGGGTCCGCGATCCACCACACGCCCGTCCTCGATCACCACGAGATCCTCGGCCAGGCTCACCGCGTCGATGAGATCGTGGGTCACCAGGATGGAGGTTCCGGTCCGCTCCGCCAGCAGGTCGCGGAGCAGGGAACGGATCTGTTGGGCCACCGAGACATCCAGTGCCGCAAACGGTTCGTCGAGCAGCAGCACCTCGGGTTCGGTGGCGAGCGCACGAGCCAGCGCCACCCGCCCTGCCTGTCCGCCGGAGAGTTGGTGGGGCATCCGGTCGACGAGGTCCCCGACGCCGACGGCGTCGAGCCACCGATCCGCGCGGGCGGCTGCCTCCGTCCGCCCCAACCCCGCCGACGCCGGCCCGAATGTCGCGTTGCGGCGCACGTTCAGGTGCGGAAACAACCGTGGTCGCTGCGCGAGCAGAACCACCGAACGGCGATGCGGGGCAACAAACCTGGAACCGTCCTGCAAGGTCCGTGATCCCACCCGCACAGTGGATCGTTCGGTGCGCCGTAGCCCCGCGAGCACCGACAACGCCGTACTCTTGCCTGCCCCGTTGGGGCCCATCATGGCCAACGTCGTTCCGCCGACCACCTCGAGGTCCACCTCCAGCGACGGCTTCTCGCTGCGGATACTCGCCACCAGCGCGGTCATGGACGAGCTCCCGGATCGCGTCGCAGGTGAACGCCGACCACCACGACGAGCGCGACGACCATCAGGATCAACGCCAGCGGCAGCGCCTGTTCCGGATCGTTGATGGACTCGAGATAGATACGCAGCGGTGCGGTCTGGGTCGTCCCGGGCAGGTTGCCCGCGAACGTGATGGTGGCACCGAACTCGCCCAACGCCCTCGCGAAGGCCAGCACGCTGCCGGCCGTCAGCGCCGGAACCACCAGCGGCAACGTCACTTTCCAGAGCGTGCGCGTGGGACTCGCACCCAGGGTGGCGGCCACCTGCTCGAACTCACCGTCCGATGACCGCAGGGCGCCCTCCACGCTCAGCACCAGGAACGGCAGTGCCACGAAGGTCTGGGCGAGGACCACCGCAGTCGTGGTGAACGCGATCGTGATCCCGGCGTGGTCCAGATACTGTCCGACGACACCGTGGCGCCCGAGCGCGTAGATCAACGCCAGGCCGCCGACCACCGGCGGTAACACCAAGGGCAGCAACACCAATGCCCGCACCACGCGGACGAACATGCCGTTCGACCGTGCGAAGACGATCGCCATCGGGACACCCGTCAGCAGACACAGCCCGGTGCTGATCGCGGCGGTGACGACCGCCAGACGGAGGGCGTCCAGCGACTCGGCCGCCGTCACCGACGACACGAACTCCGACCACGGCATCCGGAGCAGGATGGCGATCGGTCCGATCAGGATGAACCCGATGCCGATCGCCGCCGGCAGGTGAACCCACAGCGGGACACGCAGCGCGGTGCGATCGCGGGCTGTCCTCGGCGCCACACTCATCGAGGCACTCAGGACGTCGGCGGCGCGAATCCCGCGTCACCGAGGACCTCGGCGCCGTTCTGACCGAGGACCATACTCACGAACATCTCCGCATCCTCCTTGTGCTCGGAATCCTTCAGCGGCGCAATCGGATACTTGTTCACCACCGCGGCAAAGGCCGGGTCGGTCACGGTGGCCACCTTGTCGCCCGCGCCTTTCGCGTCGGTGACGTACACCAGGCCGGCATCGGCCTGGCCCGAAGTGACCTTGGCGAGGACAGCACTCACCGATGTCTCCTCGCTGACGGGCTTGATGTCGACTCCGGTGTTCTTCTCCACCGCAGCGGTGGCCGCCCCACACGGAACCTCCACTGCGCAGACCGTCGTCTTGATCGCGGGATCGGCGAGACCGGCGAAGTTCGCGATGCGCTTCGGATTCCCGGGCGCGGTCGCGATGACCAATGTGTTGGTGGCAAAGACCTTCGGGTTCTCCACGGCGTCACCGAGTTTCGCCATCGTCGCCTCGTCGGCCGTGGCGATGACGTCGGCGTCGGCCCCCTGATCGATCTGGTTCACCAGAGCCGAGGAGCCGGCGAAGTTCAGCTTGACGTCCACATCGTCGTGCGCCTTTTCGTAATACTCCGCGAGCTGGGTGAAGACCTTGTTGAGCGACGCCGCAGCGTAGACGTTCAGCACCGTCTTGCCACCACTGTCGTCACCGCTCGAACACGCCGCCACCCCGGCGGTCACGGCAAGCGCCGCGCAAGCCGCGGCCACACCGCGGCGGACTGTCGAACTCCCGATCATCTGCTCTCCTCGTCACAACTGCATCCGGGCACCGTGATCACGGCGCCGGTCGTTCCACGATCACCGTGGTGGCCTTCACAACGGCCGTGGCCACCACCCCGGGGCGCAGGTCCAGTTCTCGAGCGGCCTCCGAGCTCATCAGCGACGTGACCTCGAACGGACCGCACTGCAGAGTCACCTGTGCCATCACTGCGTCCATCGTCACCTGGGTCACCAATCCGGTGAACCGGTTGCGGGCCGACCGCAGTACACCGGACCGATCGTCGGGCTGTATGGCTGCCCGCTCTCGGGCGAGCGCCGCGAGCTGCGCTCCGTCGACCATCACCGGATGGTCACCCGCGGCGTCGAGGCGACCCGATGCGATCCAGCGACGGACCGTGTCGTCGCTGACCCCCAGCAACTCGGCGGCGTCCCTGATCCGAATTTCTGCCACCGGCTGAGAGTATCCGCATCCGCGGAGATATCCCAGAAATAGGTCCGCATGAGCGGCACGGAAAAGGAGTTGACTTCGACAGGGCTTGAGCTTTTACCCTGAACGGGCAAATCCGACATACCCTCGGCCCCGACCGATGAGAACCGGGACGTCGTGCGGTCTGTCTCTGCGGCAGGCCGGCGCCCGTCGGTCGAACAGAATAATCGCTCGCCAGTTGTCCCACCCCGTCGATAGCGTGGAGAAATATGAGCTCACCCATCGCCCCGGCCGTATCACCGGGTATCACGACGTCACGTGACGTCGCCATCGAGGCCGTCGATCTGGTCAAGAGGTTCGGCGACTTCACCGCCGTCGACGGCGTGAGTTTCACGGTGCCGCAAGGTTCCGTACTCGGGCTGCTCGGACCGAACGGCGCAGGAAAAACGACCATCGTCCGAATGATGACCACCCTGTCCCCGCCCACCAGCGGTTCGGCACGGATCGCCGGCTACGACGTCGCCTCCCAACCCGAAATGGTCCGGCGCAGCATGGGTTTGACGGGCCAGGCGGCCACCGTGGACGAGATCCTGACCGGTCGGGAGAACCTCCGCATGATCGGCGGACTCTACGGCATCGGCCGCAAGGAACTCGCACGCCGCGGCGATCAGTTGCTCGAACAGTTCTCGCTGACCGAAGCCGCCAACAAACAGGTGAAGGCCTACTCGGGTGGTATGCGCCGTCGGCTCGACCTCGCGGTCAGCCTGCTGGCCGCACCACCCGTACTCTTCCTGGACGAGCCGACCACCGGACTCGATCCGCGTAGTCGGTCCGAGTTGTGGGAGGTGTTGCGCTCGCTGGTCGCCGAGGGCACCACCCTGCTGCTGACCACCCAGTACCTCGACGAGGCCGATCAGCTCGCCGACGACATCATCGTGATCGACAAGGGCACGATCATCGCCCACGGCACCCCGCTCCAGCTCAAGCATCAGGCCGGCGCCGCGAGCCTGGTGCTGACCGTGTCCGACACAGACGACATCCCGGAAGCCGAGGCCCTGCTCCGCAAGACCGGAGCTGACGTGTTCATCGACCACGGCGCCCGCCGACTCACCGCACCCGCGAACGGCCTACCCGACCTCACCCGGGTGGTCTCCTGGTTCGACGAGAGTGGCATCGCCGTCGACGATCTCGGACTCGCGCGCCCGAGCCTGGACGACGTGTTCCTGTCGCTGACCGGACATCGCGCCGAGGACGACACCGCGGACACCGACGAGGAGCAGACCGCATGACCACCACCCCCACCGTCGAATCGGTGACCCAACGTCCCGAGATCCGCCAGACCACGGTCTGGCAGCAATCGTGGATCATGGTGAAACGCAACATGATCCACACCAAACGCATGCCGGAGATGCTCTCCGACGTGACCATCCAGCCGATCATGTTCGTGCTGCTGTTCGCGTACGTCTTCGGAGCCTCGATCACCAACACCGGCGGCGTCTCCTACAAGGAGTTCCTGCTGCCCGGCATCATGGGCCAGACCATCGTGTTCACCGCGTTCATCGTCGCCACCGGTATCACCGGTGACCTCGAGAAGGGCATCATCGACCGGTTCCGGTCGCTGCCGATCCGGCGGTCGTCGGTGCTGATCGGCCGAAGTATCGCTGCCGTCATGCACTCGTCGATCGGCATCGTCGTCATGGCGATCACCGGCCTGGCGATCGGGTGGCGGATCCATGGCACGGTCGGTGAGGCGGTCCTGGCGTTCGCGCTCGTCCTGCTGTTCGGGTTCGCGATGATCTGGTTCGGCATCCTCATCGGGTCGTGGTTGAAGAGCGTCGAGGCGGTCAACGGCTTCATGTTCACCACGTTGTTCCCACTGACGTTCCTGTCCAACGCATTCGTTCCCACGGCTCCGATGCCGTCGTGGCTGCGCGCGATCGCCGAGTGGAATCCGATCTCGGCGCTCGTCCAGGCGATGCGTGTGCTCTGGGGCAACGGTCCCGCGGCGGGTCCGGATGCGCCGTGGCCGCTGCAGCACCCCGAGGTGGCCACCTTGATCTGGGCCGTCGCGTTGACCGTCGTGTTCGCGCCGTTCGCGTTGCGCGCCTACACCAAGCGCACCTCGGACTGAACACGCTCACGCCACGGCCTTCCTCACCAGCGCAGGCCGTGGCGTGTGGGCGCGGAGGTTCCGGGGAAAGCTGTGTGTTGCTGCGTCCGCGGGTGCCGGGGAGTTACGCATGTGCTCGACGGCCCCCGCGGACTTGTCACGAAGTGAACGACAATGCCTCGATGGGATCGGAGTAGATCGCGTCCAACGACACCGCACCGGCCGCCTGCTGCTGCACCGTGGTACCCGAATGTGACACGCGCACATCGCGATTGGGAACCACCGAAGTGGTCTTCACGGCCTTGGCCACGGTCGGCAACGTCGCCGGGAAGTCGGTGAACGCCTGGCCGCCGAGCACGATGTGGTCGGGGTTGAAGATGTCGGCGATCAGACCGATGGTACGACCGAGCACCTCGGCCCGCTCCTCGAGCAGGGCGCGAGCGGTCGCATCCCCCGAGCGTGCCAACTCGTGGACACCTTCGACGTCGGTCACGTTCAGGCCGAGCGCGAGGGCCGCGTCCACCACACCGGTATCGCTGGCGGCCGCCTCGAGACGTCCGCTCTTCTCCGGGTCCAACAGTGTCGTCGGCCCCGTCGGGAAGTGCCCGATGACCGGCGGGCCGGCCGTCGGCGTGTGCACCATGCCGTCGACGCTGAACGCGATACCCACCATCTCGCGGGCATAGAAATACAGGAAACTGGACTTCTTCTGGTCGGGATTGACGACCAGTTCGGCCGACGCCATCGCCTCCACGTGCGAGGCCACCGACACCGGGAGGCCGACCGTCTCCGCGATGACCCGACCGACCGGGGCCCCGGACCAGCCCAGGCGCGGGTGATCGACGAACCCACCCGGCAGGACTCGTCCGCCGACCGCGACGCCGGCCCACAGCACCCGGCGTCCCGCCCACCGTTCGACGAAGCGGCGCGCGCTCACGCCGATCGCGGCGAGAGTCTGCTCGGGAGTCTCGGCGACGGGCGTGGGGATCTGGATGGCACCCACCACCCGGTGCAACAGGTCGTGCGTCGTGATCGAGGTGACCTTGTAGCCGACGTGGATGCCGAGGGTGAGGAAGTCGGTGACGTTGAGTTCGAACGGCAGGCGCGGCCGGCCGATGGCACCCGCGGGCGCGAGGTCGGCACGCTCACGGATCAGTCCGGCTTTGAGCAGTGCGCCGACCTGACGGTTCACCGTCGAGATGCTCAGCCCGGTGTATTCGGCGGCATCGTCACGGAACACCGGACCGGCGAGACGGGCCGCGCGCAGCACCAGAGCCGACGGCTTGGACGACAACTGTAGATGCGGGGTGGCGATGTGAATCTTGCGCGCTCCCTTCCGCGGCGACCCGTAGGCAAGCGGGCGGGGGGCGGGCGATCCCCCGGGGCGTCGGGCGTGGCCACCGACGGGTCGGTGGCCCTGCGGGCGGACGGGTGCGGTAGTGATGTGGTCCAGCGTTGCGGTCATGTGGAGTGTGTCCTCGTCGAATGTGCCACATCCGGCGGGGACCCGCGCTGCACACGAGGTGTGCGCCGACAGTCGGCTCGGATGAGCAGAAAAGATGAATGGGCCGCCATGGCCCGGGGTGAATGCTGGTTCAGCGCATTCGGCGACAACACAGAACACGGACGAGCGGCAGCCGACAGCCCAGAGCAGTTGTCACGTAGGTGACCTCTGGGACGTAGGACTGCGGGCTCGTCATGCGGATCAAGCTACCAACGCGCAAGTTGCCGTGGCAACCCCGGGGACACCGTGGTCAGGGTGCCGCGGGGCATCTCGATATACGCGTCCACCGGCGATTCTAGGTCTGCCACAACCTGCACGGGAGGTTCTGCGCACGCTGATCCGAACCCCTCGGCAGTCGGTGTCCACGGACCTGCGCGAACCCGGACGCCCCGAAGGCCGCACATCCGTCACGGTCATGGCGATGAGTCTGTCGGAGTCCTGACGTAATCTTGATCACATGTCCACCACGACCACCGGTACCGCCTCCGACACCGAGTTCCTCGATGCCGCCGAGCCCTTCCGTCGCGAGATCCTCGCGCACTGTTATCGGATGATGGGGTCGCACCACGACGCCGAGGACCTCATGCAGGAGACGTACCTCCGGGCGTGGCGTGGCTACGACAAGTTCGACCGTCGTGCCTCCGTACGGACCTGGCTGCACAAGATCGCGACCAACACGTGCCTCACCGCCCTGCAGAGCAGGCAGCGCCGCCCGCTGCCGTCGGGAATCGGTGGCGACGCGTTCGATCCGACCGACGATCTGCTCCAAGATCACGAGGTCCCGTGGCTCGAACCGTTCGCGGGCACCGTGGACGAGATCTCCCCCGGCGCCGATGCCGACCCTGCGTTCGTGGTGGGCGCACGCGAGTCCATCCGGCTGGCCTTCATCGCCGCCCTCCAGCACCTCCCCGAGCGGCAACGCGCGGTGTTGATCTTGCGCGACGTACTGCAATGGAGGGCGGCCGAGGTGGCCGACACCATCGGGGTCACCACCGCCACCGTCAACAGCCTGTTGCAGCGAGCCCGGCAACAGTTGAAGGATGCGGCACCGCAAGAGGATTCCCCTCGCGAGCTCGAAGACGACGCCAAGCGGGAACTGTTGGCCCGCTACGTCTCGGCATTCGAACGCTACGACGTGGACGCCATCGTCGAGTTGTTCACCGACAAGTCGATCTGGGAGATGCCGCCCTTCACCGGCTGGTACGAAGGCGCCGAGCAGATCGGCACGCTCATCCGACGCAACTGTCCGGCCGAGAAAGACGGTGACCAGATCATGCTGCCGACCGTCGCCAACGGTCAGCCCGCGTTCGGGCTGTACATGCGCGAAGCCGACGGCGTGCACCGTCCTTTCCACCTCCAGGTGCTCGACTTCGACTCCAGCGGTGCGGTCGGCCATGTGGTCGCGTTCTTCAGCGACACCATGACCGACGATTTCGCCCGGTTCGGACTACCCGCGACTCCGTACGACCGGCAGTCCGGCACCGTCTGACCACGGTCGTCGACGTCAGTCGTCGGACGGAATCTGCGAGGGGTCCATCCAGACGATCTCCCAGGCGTGACCGTCGAGATCGCAGAAGCTGCGGGAGTACATGAAGCCGAGGTCCTCGGGCGATCGCAGTAACGTGCCGCCCTGCTCGAGCGCGGCGTCGGCGCATCGATCGACGGCCGCGCGCGACGCGGCGGACACCGCCACCACCGCTTCCCGACCGGAACGGAGATCGGCGATCTCGCCCGCCACGTAGCCGGCGAAACGTTCCTCCCGATGGAGCAGCACACGGCAGTTGTCGTTGACGGCGAAGCACAGTGTGCCCTCGTCGCAGAACAACGCGTCGAACCGGACACCCAGCCCGGTGTAGAACGCCCGCGATCTGCTCACATCAGCCACCGCCAGATTGACGAACAGCATCGTCGGCACGTCGCACACCTCCATTGCATGGGATCCCATCAGGACAGACACGGCCGACGACCCGAACTCATCGCCCCCGGTGCACGCCCAATAGGCTGAGCGCATGGGTGTCATCTACCTGGTCCGGCACGGACAAGCAGACCCGAACGCCTACGGCATCTCCGATGCCTCGGAGCCCGCTCCGAACGGGCCCGGCGGTCTCACCGATACCGGCACCATCCAGGCACGTCTCACCGGCACCCTGCTGGCGAGCCTCACCGATCGGGTGTCCGCGGCGATCAGCGGCGATCTGCCCCGCCAGACACAGACATTGGCGAGGGTGCTCGGACAATTCACGGATGCTCCGGAGCCCATCGTCGATCCGGGATGGAACGAGTACGAACTTCCCGCACTGGTCGGGTCCGCCACCACCGAGGAGTACCGGGACGGCCGTGCCTACCAGCGGCGCCTCGACGAAGGGCTGCTCGAATGGGTCGAGGGCGGAGGCGAACACGGCGCCGGGGAGACCTTCGTCGGCTTCGCTCATCGGGTGTCCGACGCGGCGGCACGCGCGCAGGCTCTGGCCGGTTCCGGACAGACCGTCGTCGCGGTCTCGTCGGCCGGCACCATCACCCGATGGATCGCCGACCTCCTCGGGGTACCTCCCGAACGCTGGCCCGCTATGTCGCGCACCATGGTCAACGCGTCGGTGTCCAAGCTGATCGTCGGCCGCCGTGGGGTGTCGGTGGTGTCGTTCAACGAGCATGCCCACCTCGCCGACCGTGACGGTGGTATCTCCACCTACCGCTAGCGCGGGTGGTTCCCGCTCACTGTCCTCGTTCCCGCTCACTGAACTGGGTGAGCGGGAACGAGGACAGTGAGCGGGAACTGCGATCGACACAGCGCTCAGGCGCGGTGCAGGTTGGCCCCGGGGCGGGTGAGGACGACGTTGGGCAGCACGGCGAACCGGGACAGCTGGGTCACCGCGTGCGCCATTGTCGCGACGTCGTCGACGGTGATCATCTCGTCGGCAGGGATCTGGTCTTTGAGCCAGTCGGACATGTCGGTGTCGACGTAGCCCGGGGCGATCGTCGTGGCGCTCACACCGTTGCCCGACTCCTCGAGATTGAACGTCTCGCACAGCGAGATCAGCGCCGCCTTGGTGGCACCGTAGGCGGACAGTTCGGGTTCCGGATAGACGCCGGTGATCGAGGCGATCGCGATGACCTTGGCGGCCCGATGAGCATCGGCGGTGGATCGCAACACCGGGATCAGGGTCTGCAAGAGTATGTACGCGGCACGCACGTTCACCTGGTAGAGGCGGTCGAAACGTCGCACCGGCAAGTCCGCGACCGGACCCTTCTGTCCCATCCCGGCGTTGATGACCAGCGCATCGCAGCGACCGAACGCCTCGGCGTGCGTCGTCGCCAACGCGGCCACCGCGTCCTGATCGGTCATGTCGGCGGGGATGACCTCGACACGTCCGGCACCGGCGTCGCGGAGTTCTCCGGCCCGCTGCTCCAACGCTTCTCGTCCGCGCGAGCTGATGGTGAGGTCCCACCCGTCGGCGGCGAATCGTGCGGCGATCGCCGCCCCGATGCCACGCGACGCACCCGTGACGAGGGCAACCCTGTTGTCCGACATGACTTATCTCCCTGAGGTGGTATTCGATCCGGACAGCTGCGCCAGCCCGGCGCTGATGAACTCCGCGGTCGCCTCGGCGGCACGTTCGGCACCGTCGGATGCCGCGCCCGACAACGCACGGTGCGTGATGCCCTCGGCGATCACTCCGAGTTTGAGGTTGGCCAGCGCGAGGTAGAAGTCCCAGTCACCGAGGTCGCGGCCCGTCCGCACCGTGTAGCGCTGCGCGATCTCGTCGGCCGACGGGTAACGATCGCTGGTCCAGGCCGCCGAGAACCCGACGACACGGTCGAAGCCCGGCCGACGGTAGACACACATCAACGCGGCATCGGTCAGCGGATCACCCAGTGTCGACAACTCCCAATCCACCACGGCCCGAATCACTCCGGGATCGTCGGCATCGACGATGGTGTTGTCGACGCGGTAGTCACCGTGCACGATGGTGGCCTCTGCCGTGGACGGAATCCGCTTGGCCAACGCCGTGACCAAACGGTCCACGTCGTCGAGTTCCCGCGTCTTCACGTGACCCCACTGCCGTGCCCAGAGCTTGACCTGACGCGCTGCAAAACCTTCCGGCCGACCGAACTCGCCGAGTCCGACCGCGGTGTAGTCGACCGCATGCAGTCGCGCGAGAGTCTCCACCAGGCCGTCGAGGTTGCGCTCGACATCGTTGTCGGACAACGCATTCAGGTCGTCGGACGTCCTGATGACGGGGCCGTCGACGAACTCGACGACGGTGAACGGGGCACCGAGCAGAGCGCCGTCGGAGTCGATCGCCACCGTCGGGGCCACCGGGACGTCGGTCGGCTGCAGCGCACTCGTGACCGCCCACTCTCGGTTCATGTCATGCGCCGACGGGGTCAATCCGCTGGTCGGCGGACGACGTACCACCCAGTGCGATTCGTCGTCACGCACGCTGAACGTCAGGTTGGACTTGCCGCCGCTGATCAGCTCGACCCGCAGGTCGCCGACGACGGCGACGCCACGTCCGATCAGGAATTCTCGCAGCTGCTCGGACGGGAGGGCTCGATGTTCGGTCACCGGGCCGACTCCGCTTGTGCCGCAGCCTTCTTCGCTCGACCGATGGCGCGCCGAGCAATCGCCCAGCGATGCACCTCGGACGGACCGTCGTAGATACGGAACGGGCGGAGTTCGTTCTGCAGACGTGCGAGCGGCAGATCTTCGGAGACACCGAGCCCACCGCACATCTGGATCGAGCGATCCGCGATCCGCGTGTAGGCCTCGGCCGCAAAGGTCTTCGCGATCGACGTCTCGTTCGACGCATGGTTGCCCTGGTCCAGTTCATGGCAGGCCTTGACCAGCAGGGCCATGCTGGCGGCCAGGTCGATCTCGTTGTCGGCGACCATCTGCTGGATCATGCCGAGATCTCCGAGCTTGCCGCCGAAGCCTTCTCGCTTCGACACGTAGTCGACGGCGACATCGTGGCATCGCTGGGCGGATCCGAACCAGCGCATCACATGGGTCATCCGAGCCGGGCCGAGACGAACCTGGGCATACCGATACCCTTCGTCGACCTCACCGAGGATGTCCTCGTCGGGGACGAAGACGTCGGTGAAACTCACCTCGCAGTGACCACCGATCATCGCGCGATCGGTGGTGTGGATGTGCCGGTCGACGGAGATACCCGGAGTGCCTGCCGGCGCGAGGAACATCGTCGCGCCGCCTCGGTCTCCCGGCTCGCCTGCCGTGCGCGCCATGATGATGAAGAAGCCCGCGCCGTCGGCGCCGGTGATGAATCGCTTCTGCCCGTTGATCTTCCACCCACCATCGACCTTGACGGCCATGGTGTTCAGCGCATTCGGGTCCGATCCGGCGCCAGGTGACGGTTCGGTCATCGCGAAGGCCGACCGGACGTCGCCTGCGGCGAGCGGGGCCAGATACTTCTGCTTCTGCTCGACGCTCGCGATGTGGGACAGCATGTGCACGTTGCCCTCGTCGGGGGCACCGATGTGCAGGGCGATCGGACCGAACGTCGAATAGCCGGCGGCCGCGAACACCGGGACACGATCGGACATGTTCAGCCCGAGTCCGCCGAACTCGACCGGCGCATGGGGCGCGAACACGCCTGCGGCCTTGGCCTCGGCGTTCATCTCGCGGCGCAGATCGTCGCCGCCCGCCGCGTTGATGTCGCCGCCGTTGCGGTTCTCGATCGGCAGGACGTGGTCACGTACGAATCGGGTCGTCTTCTCGACGATCTCCGAGACATCCGGGGCGTAGCTCAGATCCACAGGCATCGCATCTCCTCATCGACAATGCCGACCGAGCGATCGTTCGGCGACCGTCACCTTGCCAGCTACCGATCACCTGGTCAAGTCACGCCATTCGAGGAGACGAAGCGCGGGGACGAACTACGACCGATACCCCACCAGGGCGCGGGCCAGTTGCAGGTTCCGAGCGATGAGTTCGTCGGCCCCCAACTCCCCGTCCTCGTTGAACCACGTCGAGACCCCGACACACATGGTGGCCACCGCGCGGGCGGCATCTTTCGGATACTCGGTGCCGAAATCGCCCGCCTCGACCCCGGCGAAGACGATCTCGTCGACCATGTGTTGCTGTCGGTCCCGGTGACCGACGTAGGTCTGCTTGTAGGTGTCGTCGAGGCTGCGGATCTCGGTCGAGCCCACAAAGGCCTGCTCACGCCTGTACATGTGGAACCGCAGCAGCGACTCCACGACCGCGTCGAACTGGTCGACAGGCTTCTCGCCCGCCTCGGCGATGGCAAGCTCGGAGCGATGCAGCAGATCGGTCATCGTCCGTTCGAGCAGCCCCTGCAGCAGAGACTGCTTGGACGGATAGTGGTGATACAGCCCGGGAACCGACAGGTTGGCCCGCGCGGCGATCTCGCGCACCGACGTCCCGTGATAGCCATGCTCGGCAAATGCGGCCAGCGCCGCAGCGAGGGGCACCGGCAACTCCGACGCCCCGTAGTCGCGCCATTGACCGATGGAGTCAGGGCGCACATCCGCCTCGTCGGTCCCGCTGCTCATGGGTTCCAACATAGCCGCACCGTCCCGACCGATCGTTCAAGCGGGGCCGACCTGTCGTTCACGCGGGGCTGCGACCTCTCACACGTCGAATCGAGCCACGCCGTCGGCGAGTGCCATCATCAGGCCGACACTGACCTCGACCACCCCGTCCCGATCGAGCTCGAGGTGCCCGTCGAGCCAGGCGGCCAGCACCCGCGCCAAGCCGCCGACCTGGAAGTTGGCAGCCGCGAGGGCGTTGGGACGGTTCTGCACGTCGATGACACCCGATGCTGTCTGCAGCGTGAGTCCGGCGAACAGATCGGTCGACTCCGTCCGTTTCGCCGCGATGGTGGGGCTGAGCAGCGACTGCGAGAACAGCAGCCGACCCTTGCGTCGATCCTCGTCGATGACGCCGACAATGGCGCGGATGGCCCCGGTCACCTTGGCCTCCACGTCGTCACCGTCGGCGAAGGCGACCAGTGCGTCCTCGGAGATCTCGGCGATCACCTCGTCGAACGTCGCGCTGACGAGGGCTTCGATCGAGTCGAAACTCTCGTAGAAATAGCGTGTTGTCAGACCGGCTTCGCGGCACACCCCACGGACCGTCACCGATCCACCGTCGGACGCCCCGAGCAACTCGAGTGCGGCATCGACGAGCGTGGCCCGGCGTCTGGCCACACGGATGTCGCCGTCTTCGCCGCCGTAGGCCCGCAGACCGTCGCCGGCGGACCCGCCCGCCCTGGTGTCACCCGATGCTCCTGCCACGTGTCCATCTTGGCACCGACCCGCCCCGGCTCGACCACTTGACATCCCTTACCGTGCCAACGTTCAATGTAAGCGGAAACGCACGTTGTCAGATTTGACGCCGATTCACGACCAGGGGGCGCACGTGAGCACCGAACCGATCATCGAACCCGACGGGATCGACGAACTCGAGCGGGCCATCGCCAAAACGGCGCCGGACACCGAGTACCTGCCGAAGGTCGCGCGGATGACCCGCGGCGAGCTCGACGCCCTGCCCAGCCGGGTGAACGAGATGAAGGGCATCTCGGCGCTCGCCGGTCCGGCGAACGTGATCATGCAGCTCGCGCTGCCCGCGGTCGGCTACGGCGTCTACGAGAGCACGGTCGACAGCGGCAACCTGTTCAAGCATCCGATCAAACGCACCCGCACCACCCTCGCGTACCTCTCGGTGGCGACGATGGGCACCCCCAAGGACCGGAAGGCCTATCGCAAGGCGGTCGGCAAGGCGCACGCCAAGGTCCGGTCCACCGAGTCGAGCCCGGTGAAGTACAACGCGTTCGACCCCAAGCTGCAGCTCTGGGTCGCTGCGTGCCTCTACAAGGGGTGGGAGGACATGCAGCGGATCTACGGCGACCCTGCCGACATCACCGAAGAGGCCTACCAGCACGGCGCGGTCCTGGGCACCACACTGCAGGTGCCCCGCGAGATGTGGCCTGCGACCCGCGCGGACTTCGAGACCTACTGGAACGAGACCGTCGAGTCACTCGAGATCGACCCGATCATCCGTGAGCACCTGATGAGCATCGTGCGTGCCGAGTTCATGCCGCGCTGGTTCAGTCTCGCGGTCGGTTGGTGGTTCGAACTGCTCACCATCGGATTCCTGCCGGAGAACTTCCGCGACAAGATGGGGCTGGAGTTCAAGCCGTGGCAGCGGCGCGTGTTCGACACGCACAACAAGGTCGCTCGCGCGATCCTGGTCCGGCTGCCGAAACCCTTGCGCGAGTTCCCCTTCAACCTGCTACTCGCCGATACCCGCTGGCGTATCCGGACCGGCCGACCGTTGGTCTGACGACCACACCCGTCAGGCTTGTCGAGATCCCACCCGTACAGAGGTCTCGTCGCCGACCCCGCCTACCCGACCGGAAACCCGGCGACACCCAACTGCCGACCTCGCGTACCCGACCGGAAACCCCGCGACACCCAACTGCCGATCGAGTAGCCCGAGGCGCAAGGCCGAGGGCGTATCGAGATCCGCACACATCTCAGATGCGCTGCAGAGCGTCGCGATCCAGGTCCTCGACTCGGGTGTGGCCGGCCAGCCCCAGGGTGAGGTCGAGTTCGGCGATGATGTTCGCGACGACGTCGCGGGCACCGTCGGCACCGGCGAGGGCCAGGCCGTACATGTGCGGGCGTCCGATACACGCGGCGTCGGCGCCGAGGGCCAACGCCTTGAAGACGTCGGCACCGGTGTGCAGTCCTGAGTCCACGAGGACCTTCATCCGGCCGTCGACGACGGGCGCGATCGCGGCCAGCGCATCGATCGAGGCGATGGCACCGTCGACCTGACGTCCGCCGTGGTTGGACACGATGATGCCGTCCACCCCGACGTCGACCGCTCGGCGCGCATCGTCGGGGTGCAGTACGCCCTTGAGCACGATCGGCAGCGACGTGCGTTCACGCAGCCCCGCGATGTCGTCCCAGTTCAACGACGGCCGCGAATAGATGTCCAGGAATGTCTGCACCGCGGTGCGCGGTTCGGGTGCCACCAGATTCCGGAGCAGATGCCCCGGTGCGTTCCGGGCGATCGAGAACAGCGTGCGGATCGCGCCGAGCGAGATCTCCGGACGATCGCCCGCGACCGCACGTACCCGTTCGGCGACGATCTCGACGAACCGCGGATCCGAGGTGTACTGGTCGATCCCTTCCCCACGGGCGAACGGCAGCGATCCCAGGTTCAGATCCTGTGGACGCCAACCCAGCATCGTGGTGTCCAGGGTGACCGCGACCGCATCCGCGCCCATCGCCTCGGCACGCCCGAGGAGACTGTCGACGAGGTCGTCGTCGGTCGACCAGTAGAGCTGGAACCAGCGCGGCGCGCCGGGGCGCGTCCGATCCATTTCTGCTGCAACGTCTTCCATCGGCGCGCTGCCCTGGTTGGAGAAGATGTACGGGACTCCGAGCTCGGCGGCGGCCCGACCGATCAACACGTCCGCGCGGCGCGCCGCCAGCGCCCCGGCCCCGACCGGCGAAAAGAGAACGGGCGCCGGGAGTCTCCTGCCGAACAGCTCGACCTCCAGCGACCGCGACGACACGTCGCGAAGCACTCGCGGCACGATCGCCCATCGATCGAGCGCGGCACGGTTGGCCGACATGGTCTGCCCTTCGCCTGCACCTCCGGCGATGTAGGCCCAGGCACGCTCCGACATCGCCCGGCGGGCCCGGCGTTCCAGCTCGGCATGGTCGGTGGGCACACGCGGTCGGCGACCGTGGATACCCTGTGTGTAGATCTCGTTCTGCCGGGCCCGGCCGGCACCCGGTGACACGGGTTCGTCCGGCCCGGTCACGGTCTGCAATCCACGGTCGTCGCGACGATCATGGAGCACATCATAGGGTTCGACCGGTGGCGTTCGTGTCCGGCGTCACACTCCTGCTGTCTGTTGTCGCCGATACGCTGACTCACATCGCGAAGGAAGGGTCCACCGTGGCGCTCTGGTTGTACCGGCTCGGCCGATTCACGTTCCGACACAAGTGGTGGTTCATCAGTCTGTGGCTCGGCATCCTGATCGTCCTCGGGGTGTTGACGAGCGCGCTGGCCCCGAAGTTCGCGACCGACTTCGAGCTGCCCGGCACCGATTCCGATCGTGCGATGTCGGTGATGAAGACCGACTTCAGTGCGATCAACGAGCAGCAGCTCGAGGCGTCGACGAGCATCCTGGTGGCCGCCGACGACGGGCTCGCCAATCACATGCAGCAGATCGACGGCCTGGTGGCGAAGGCACGGACGCTGCCCGAGGTCATCGATCCGCAGACGATCGCCAACCCGGTCACCGCGGCGCAGGCCTACCCCGACAAGGCCGCTGCCGTGCTCGGCGACGACGGCAAGGTCGGCCTGATCCAGATCCATCAGCAGATCCCGGTGCAGGACCTCAGCGCCGAGGACATGCAGCAGTTCAAGGACCTGATGGCCGATTTCCGTGGCAACGGCCTGCAGGTCGAGGGCACCGGATCGCTCATGCAGGTGTTCGAGCAGGGTGGCGTGTCCGAACTGTTGGGCTTCGCGGTCGCCTTCATCATCATGATCGTGGCGTTCGGCGCGCTGATCGCCGCCTTCATCCCGATCATCACCGGCATCCTCGGCGTCGGCATCACCATGCTGCTGGTCACGTTGAGCGCCAAGATCATCGACGTCCAACAAAGCGCCACGACGATCATCACGATGCTCGGCATCGCAGTGTCCATCGACTACGCCCTGTTCATCGTGTCCCGATACCGATCCGAATTGAATCTCGGCGGCAGTCGCGAAGCGGCCGCCGGGCGCGCGGTCGGGACGGCAGGTTCGGCCGTCGTGTTCGCCGGCCTCACGGTGATGATCGCCGTCGCGGCACTGGCCGTCGTCGGTATCCCGTTCGTCACCCAGATGGGCGTCGCGGCCGCAGTGGCCGTGTTGATCGCCGTGCTCGGCGCCATCACGCTCATCCCCGCCCTGTTGGGTGCATTCGGCCGGTTCGCGTTCAAACCGCGGGTCCCCGGGATCCGGCATGGCGACGAGCCGGACACCAAGCCGTCCAACGGTTTGCGGTTCGCCCGCTTCGTGACCCGCTACCCACTGCCCGTCGCCATCGTCGGTCTGGCCGTACTCGCCGTCGTCGCCATTCCGATGACCAAGATGGAACTCGGCATGACCTCGACGACCGACAGCGAGTACGCCGCCACCGAATTGCTGCAGCGCGGATTCGGTGAGGGCGTGAACGGGCAGTTGCTCGTCACCGTCAAGGCACCGGACGGCGGTGACGTGTCGGGGGCCGCGAATGATGTGGTGACCTACGTCAAGACCCTCGACAACATCGCGAACCCGAACCAGATCGTCTGGATCGGCAACGGGTCGGACCCGGCGAACCCACAGGCGGGCGCCGATGCCGCGCTGATCTCGGTCACGCCGGAACTGTCGCCGAGTGGCCCCGAGACCCATCGCCTGATGGAGCAGATCCGCGACTACGCCGCCCGCGCACCCGACGGCACGACGATCAACGTCGGTGGGCAGACGGCGATCATGTCGGACATCTCCGCCAAGCTCAGTTCGGCGCTGATCCCGTTCCTCGTGGTCGTGGTGGGACTGGCGTTCATCATCCTGATGATCGTGTTCCGATCGATCCTGGTGCCGCTGATCGCCACGGTCGGGTTCCTGTTCTCGGTCTGCGCCACCTTCGGCGCGACGGTCGCGATCTTCCAGCTGGGCCACCTGGGCCTGATCGAACACACCAAACCGATCATCTCGTTCCTGCCGATCTTCCTGGTGGGCGTGGTCTTCGGGTTGGCGATGGACTATCAGGTGTTCCTGGTGACCCGAATGCGCGAGGAGTACGTGCACGATGTCGGGGCCAAGGATTCGGTCATCATCGGGTACCAGCACGGTGCGCGGGTCGTCGCGTCCGCGGCGGTCATCATGATCTCGGTGTTCGCGGCGTTCATGCTCGCCCCGGACACCATCGCCAAGATGATGGGCTTCGCCCTCGCCGCCGCGGTCTTCTTCGACGCCTTCATCATCCGGATGATGGTGGTGCCCGCTGTGATCACCTTGCTCGGTGACGCCGCGTGGAAGTTGCCACGCTGGCTCGACCGCATCCTGCCGAATGTCGACGTGGAGGGAACGTCGATCCGCAAGATCCCGATCGACGACGCCGAGGTGAAGGAACCCGTCACCGCGTAGCGGCGGCCTCGGCCGCGCAGCGAGACAACGCGGCCGAGGCGCTGATCAGGTGAGGGCCCGCTCGTCGACGTCGGTGACGACAACCCGTAGGGGGTTGTCGATCTCGTCGCGCCACAGTCGCGCCGCCAGGTAGAACGCGAACGCGATCGGCACCGGGAGCACACCGCCGAGGACGAAGGTCCAGGTGAGTCCGATTGCCTCGCTCACCGGAGCGGCGATCGCCATCGACACGGGCATCAGCGCCACGGAGACGAAGAAGTCGAGGCTCGCCACACGTCCGAGCAGCGCCGGCGGTACTCGACGCTGCAGCAGCGTCCCCCACAGCACCATCGGCCCGTCGAACAGGACGCCCATCACGAACCCGGCCACCACGAACATCCACGTCTGGTCGGCCAGGCCCATGAGAACCAGCGGCAGGCTGGAGAAACCCCAGATCCCGAACATGACCGTGAGATACCGACGTGGCATCGGGATCGACGCGAACACCAACGATGCCGACGCCGCACCCGCCCCGAAGGCCGCGAGGACCAGAGCGTGATCGCCTGCACCACCGTGCACCCGCTCACGCAGGGCGAACGGTACGAGCACCTCGATCGGTCCCATCGTCGCGAGGACCAGAATGCACGCGAAGAACAGGGTGGCCCACAGCCACGGGGTACGCCACATGTAGACGAAACCCTCGGCGAGATCCGAGATCACCGACTGCACCGGATGTTTCGACACAGCCGTCAGGTCGCGCCGGATCGTCACCGGACGCATGGCGACGTAGCACAGCGCCGACGACGCGCTCGCCAACCCGGCCAGCACGATCGCCACCGCGGGGGACGCGATCGAGATGACACCACCGGCCACCATCGGCCCGACAGCCTGGAAGACCACCGGCCGCAGGAATCCCTCTATTCCGTTGGCGGCCTGCAGTTGTGCCGCCTCGACGACACTCGGCAGCAGCGCCGAATACGCCGGGTAGTACATGCCTGTCGTGATCCCGCCGAGAAGGGCGGCCGCGATCAGCGTGGGATGGTTGAGGTGTCCGGTCATCGCGGCAACACCGACGACCGCGAACGCCACGAGTTTGGCGATCTCGAGCCCGATCATGATGAGTCGCTGCGAGACCCGGTCGGCGAGCACCCCTCCGGCCAGCGTCGAGATCACCATGCCCGCAGCGGCCACACCGGTGACGACGGCAACCTGTCCGGGCCCACCGTCCATCTCGATCACTTGCCAGACGACGCCGACGGTCCACACCCCGTCGGCGAACATCGCCAGCACCAAGCCGAGGGCGAGCAACCGGTACTGCCGCAGCGCGAACGGCTTCAGCGCCGCGGGCAGGCGGGTGTCGGCCGTCGAGCTCACCCATACAGGGTGCCGCACCCAACGTGGCGTCGGCCAGTGATTTTTGCCCGGCCGTCCGCGAACGCCCGACGACCGGACGAGCCTGGTTCAGGCAGACTTCTTGGCCGCGGACTTCTTTGCCGGCGCCTTCTTGGCAGTCGACTTCTTCGCAGCGGACTTCTTCGCGGGCGCCTTCTTGGCAGCAGCCTTCGTGGCCGGGGCCTTCTTGGCCGTCGACTTCGTCTCGGTGCTCTTCTCGGCGTCCGAGCTCTCGGACCCGCCCCGGTCCTTCACCGAAGCTCGCAGCGCCGCAAGGAGATCCGCGACCTCGGAGTCTTCGTCACCGGTGTCCTCAGCGTCCGGTTCCGGGAATGCCTCGGAGCCCTCGGCCTTTGCGGAAACCAGCTTGGACAGCTCGTCCTGATAGGTGTCCTCGAACTCGGACGGGTCGAAGTCGGAAGCCATCGTCTCGATGAGGGAGGCCGCCATCTCCAACTCCTGCGGCCGGATCTCGGTGTCCTCGTCCAGGAAACCGAAATCGGCGGCGCGCACCTCGTCCGGCCAGAGCAGGGTCTGCAACGTCATCACGCCGTCGACGACCCGGAGCGCGGCCAGCCGCGTGCGGTTGCGCAGCGTGAAGTTGGCGATCGCGAGTCGGTCGGTCTTCTCCAGCGCTCGGGCGAGCAGCACATAGGCTTTCGGCGATTTCGACGACGGCTCGAGGTAGTAGGGCTTGTCGAAGTAGATCGGGTCGACCTGCTCGGTGGGCACGAACTCGAGGATGGAGATCTCGGGACTCTTCTGCACGGGTAGTGAAGCGAGGTCTTCCTTGGTGAGGATCACCGTCTCGCCGGAGTCCGTTTCGTAGGCGTTCGCGATGTCGGCGTACTCGACCTCGGTATCGGTCCCCTCACGGACACGTCGATACCGGATGCGTGTTCCGTCCTTGGAGTCGACCTGATAGGACTTCCGGTCGTGGCTTTCCGTGGCCGAATAGACCTTGACCGGCACGTTGACCAGGCCAAAGCTCAGATCGCCCTTCCAGATCGAGCGCATGGCCCCCATTGTGCCATCCGCCCGGCGAAAAGCGACGCCGTCCAGACAAGCGGATGCGACGGCCGGACCTGCGTCGACCGCGTTCTCCCGGACATCAGGACGGTGCGGACGGGCGAAGTCGTGGACAATGGTCGGCATGGCTGGTGACGATCTCGACGTCGACGGTCGGCGTATCCCCGTCACCAACCTCGACAAGGTGCTGTATCCGCAGACAGGCACCCGGAAGTTCGAGGTCATCGATTACTACTCGCGCATCGCCGAGGTGATGCTGCCGCATCTGGCCGGCAGGCCGATCACCCGTAAACGCTGGCCGAACGGCGTCGAGTCGAACCCGTTCTTCGAAAAAGACCTCCCCGACTCGGCACCCGACTGGCTGGACCGTTTCGACGAGCAACACAGCCGCCGGGTCATCACCTATCCACTCGCCACCGGCCGCGCCGACCTGGTGTGGTTCGGACAGATGGCCGCCCTCGAACTGCACACACCGCAATGGCGAGTCCCCGACGACGACGGTGCTCCCAAGGCCGACCGGCTGGTTCTCGACCTCGATCCAGGCCCCGATGTACCCCTGTCGCAGTGCGCCGAGGTCGCACTGATGATCCGGGACATGCTTGCCGCCGCCGGACTCACCGCCTACCCGGTCACCAGCGGCGGCAAGGGGCTCCACGTGTACGCCCGCTTCGATCGCCCGGTGGCCCCCGACTCCGCGCGCACCGTCGCCAAACAGATCGCCACCAGCCTCGCCGACGCCCATCCCGACGAGATCACCGCATCGATGGCCAAGGCGATCCGGCCGCGCAAGGTCTTCATCGACTGGAGCCAGAACAGCGGTTCCAAGACCACGCTGGCCCCGTACTCACTGCGGGGACGGGAACAACCGTGGGTGGCCGCGCCACGCGCCTGGGACGAACTGACCGACCCCGACATCGGCCAGCTGTTGTTCGGCGAGGTACTCGAACGGGTCGCCGCCGACGGAGACCTGCTCGCCGACCTCGACTCGCCGGACGCGGCGGCAGCACCACCCGCATCCTCGGAACCACCTCCGACGTCGAATCCCGTTGTGAGTCTGGGCGAATACCGGCGTAAGCGTGACTCCTCCAAGACCCCGGAACCCTTCGGCGACAATGCACACCGCGATCAGTCCGACGATTCGTCGGGCCCGATCTTCGTGATCCAGGAACATCACGCACGCCGCCTGCACTACGACTTCCGACTCGAGCGGGATGGCGTGCTGGTGTCGTGGGCCATCCCGAAGAATCTCCCGGACGATCCCGGGCAGAACCGTCTCGCGGTACACACCGAAGACCACCCGATGGACTATGCCGATTTCGCCGGCGACATCCCGGCGGGCGAATACGGCGGCGGACACGTCGAGATCTGGGATCGCGGCACCTACGAGACCGAGAAGTGGCGCGACGACGAGGTCATCGTGCGCCTACACGGCGAACGCTTACAGGGCCGTTACGCCCTCATCCATACCGGCGACAAGAACTGGCTCGCACATCTGATGAGCGACGAACCGCGGCCGATCGTGCCCGACAGCCTCCGCGAGCCGCGACCCATGCTGGCCACCGACGAATCGATCGAGAACCTCGACGGCCGCGACTGGGCGTTCGAGGGAAAATGGGACGGCTATCGAATTCTGTTGCGCTCCATCGGTGGTGACTTCCGCCTGACCTCACGCTCGGGTATCGACATGACGGCAGATTTCCCCGGTTTCCGCTCCATCGCCGACGATCTCGGACTCATCGACGTCGTACTCGACGGCGAGGTCGTCGCCCTGGATGCCAACGGCCGGACCAATTTCACACTCCTGGCCGCCCGCAAATCCACCGACGACGATCTCGTCCTCAAGCTGTATCTGTTCGACATCCTCTACCTGAACGGGACATCGCTGCTGCGCCAACCGTGGTCACGCCGGCGGGAATTGCTGGAGACGCTGGCACCGATGTTGCGGGGTTCCGCATACGCCGAGGTACCCGAATTGTTGCCGGGCCCCGGCCGAGTGGCGTTGGAGCACAGCCGAGAGCGGGGATATGAAGGAGTCGTCGCCAAGCGTCGATCCTCGACCTATCAGCAGGGCCGCCGCAGCACCACGTGGCTCAAACACAAGAACTGGAACGACATCGAAGTGGTGATCGGCGGGTATCGGCCGGGCCGGGGGAACCGTTCGGACACCATCGGGTCGCTGCTGCTCGGACTGCCAGAGGACACCGGGCTGCGCTACGTCGGGCGCGTGGGCACCGGTTTCACCGATGCCCAACTGCGTTCCCTGGCCGAAGAACTCGAGCCTCTTCGGATCAAGACCTGCCCGTTCGTCGACAAGCTGGATCGCCCGGTCGCGTCGAGTGCAGTGTGGGTTCTGCCGAAGATCGTCGGTGAGGTCCGATTCATGGACTGGACCACCACCGGCCACCTCCGCCATCCGAGTTGGCGAGGCATTCGCCGCGACAAGTTGCCCGGCGATCTCTGAAGAAACGGAAAGGATGTCACCGTTGCCCAACGAGCTGATCACCATCGACGCCGCCGCCGGAACCGCGGAAGCATACGTCGCCCGACCTGACGGCCCGGGCCCGCACCCCGGTGTACTGCTGTGTATGGACGCGATCGGTCTGCGCCCGCAGATCGAGAAGATGGCCGATCGAATCGCTTCATGGGGCCATGTGGTGTTGGCGCCCAACGTGTTCTACCGATGGGGGTCGGCTGCGGACATCGCACCGAAGGTCGACCTCGACAACCCGGAGAGCCGCGGCGAGTTCATGAAGACCGTGATGCCTCTGGTGCACGCACTCACCGATGATCTGGCGACAGCCGATCTGTCCGCCTACATCGACGTCCTCCACGGTCTCGACGGCGTATCGGACGGGCCGATCGGTGCCAGCGGGTACTGCATGGGCGGTCGC
Organism: Gordonia sp. CPCC 206044; assembly: GCF_048537895.1. Classification (NCBI taxonomy): domain Bacteria; kingdom Bacillati; phylum Actinomycetota; class Actinomycetes; order Mycobacteriales; family Gordoniaceae; genus Gordonia; species Gordonia sp. CPCC 206044. Next base: position 165,475 of record NZ_JBCLVL010000001.1, on the reverse strand, counting down.
CTCGCGTTGCTGGCGGCCGCCGAGCGGCCCGCCGATGTCGCGGCCATCGGCATGTTCCACACCGGCGGGCTGGTGACCGACGAGGCCGACAGCCCGCATCGCCGCCTCGCCGAGATACGTGCCACCGTGCTGGCCGTGCACGCCGACAATGATCGGTCGCTGCCTCCCGAGGCGGTGCAGGCCTTCGAGGAGGCACTCACCGCCGCCGGTGTCGCGCACGCCGCATCCGTGTATCCCGGTGCGGTGCACGGATACACGATGGCCGATACCGCCGCCTATCATCCCGACGCCGCCGAGTACCACTTCGACGAATTGCAGAAACTCTTCGCGAACACGCTGCCGACGGGGTGACGGTGGATCGGCGCCGATCCAGCCTCATCCGGAGCTTCAGAGGCGCTGTTCCTGGCGCTGCCTGGACACGAAACCGGCCGCGGCCCGCTGCATCAGCCCCGGGGCGACGCGAGCGAATCGCCACGCCAGGCGCGCCTGGATCGGCACCACCAGTAGCGGCTGCCCGGACTCGACGGCGGCGAGAGCATCACCGGCGAACCGGTCCGCGTCGTAGGCCTTCCGGACGCCCTGCCCGGACAGGTAATAGGTGCGACCGCTGAACCCGCCGACACCGTCGGCGTCGAGCAGCGGGGTCTCCACCGCGGCCGGACACAGTGCGAGAACCCCGACCCCGTGCGCGGCCGCCTCGCTGCGCAACGCCAGGGACAGTCCGACAACGGCGTGTTTGGTCATCACGTAGCTCGTGAGCAGTCCGGCGGCGGTGAGTCCGGCCATAGACGCGGTGTTGACGATGTGGCCGGACCGTTGTCGGATCATGTGCGGATATGCCGCCGCCACACCGTGCACGACGCCCCGGATGTTGACGTCGATGATCGCGTTCCACTGCTCGAGAGCAAGGAGCTCGGTGTTCCCGCCGAGCGCGATCCCGGCGTTGTTGAACATGAGGTCGAGGTGTCCGGTTGTCGCGACCACGTCGTCGACGACGTCTCCCACCGACGTGCCGTCGGTCACGTCGAGCTGCTGTGCCCGCACCGAACCGGGCAGGTGCGACGTACCGTCGGCGACGCGTTCGGCGGCGGCGAGGTCCAGATCTGTGCACGTCACGTCGGCTCCCGCCGCTGCCAGCGCTCGTGTCAGCGCCGCCCCGATCCCCGACCCACCTCCCGTCACCACTGCGGTCTTCCCTGCGAAACCACCCGGCACGGACCTCACACGTCGCCTCATCAGCAGACCGTGACACCGGGTAGGAACTACTGTCAATATCGTCGTCACCGACGCCGAGGGGCCGCGAACGTCCGGCCACCCGTGAACAAGGAGCGTGAGTGTTCGTCGTCGCACACATCAGCGACCTGCATTGCAACGGCACGCGGTTCAACCGCAGCCGGATCGAGGCGACGCTGAGCTACATCAACGCACGCGCCGACGGCCTCGGTGCCCTGCTCGTGACCGGCGACATCACCGACGAGGGCAGTGAATCAGAGTACCGAGAGGCCTACGACGTCCTCGAGAGCCCGCTGCCGATGATCATCACCGCGGGCAACCACGACGAACGACGCAATTTCAACCGTGGTCTGTTGCAGCGGGACACCGACGAACCCGTCAATCACGCAGTCGTCATCGACGGCGTTCTGTTCCTCGTCGTGGACAGCTCGATCCCCGGACGGAACGACGGGTACATCGACAACGACACGCTGGCCTGGATGGTCACCGAGATCGAATCCGCCGACCCGACGACACGGGTGATCATCGCCTTCCACCACCCACCGGTCACCTTGCAGATGACGTTCATGGACACCATTCGACAGAACGGCGAAGACCGGTTGGCTTCGCTGGTCGATCGCCACCCCAACATCGTCGGATTTGTCTGCGGGCACGCCCACACGCCTGCCGTGACCACCTTCGCCGGACGTCCACTGGCCGTGGCCCCAGGCGTGGCCTCCACCCTGAACCTGCCCTTCGAGGGCGAGGAGATCGTCAATCGCGGCCAGCCGCCGGGCATCGCGTTCCACATGCTCGACGGCGATCGGCTGATCACGCATTTCCGATCCGTGATGGTCTGACGGGTCAGGTCTGGCCGTGCGTGCCCCCGGGTGTCGGGATCCCCATCCGGGGCACAGCATCGGCCCAGGCGGGTAGCCGATCAGAACGGTGGTGGTCCGTCGATGTGATGCCGTCGACGGTTGCGGCTCCTCTCGGCCCGGCGTCGGGCATGTTTGTTCGCCACCCGGGTACGAGCCCGGGTGGGCTGGTCGGTGTCGAGGATGCGTGGCCGATGCGGCGGTGCATGCGTCGGTGCCTGAAAACGGATACGCCGTAAGCCCGGGAACAGGTCCTCGTTGGTTTCGGCCTCCCCGGGGATCGTCAGGCCCTCCGGGGTGGTGAACTCAGTGTGCAGGCGACCCTCCAGGTCGCGGTATTGGTCATCGAGCCAGTCACCGAACGTCTTTCGACCATGATCGAACCGACACTTGATATTCATGACCTCCGCAGTCGTCTGGCCGCCCCGCGCCGGATCGTCGTGGTCGAACTCGGTGACGTGATCGGCATCCGATCGCCAGGCCGAGGTCTCACAGCCCGGTTCGACGCACACACCGTCACGGATACGCAGGAAAGTATCCAGGGCCGTGGAGGGTCGATACGGGTTCGACGGCAGGTGCGCCGGGAGGGTGTAGGTATCGTCGGCGCTTGCTGGAATGCCCGACGGGATGAGCGGTTTCGTCACGCTGTCCTGTCGGCCCGCAATATCGCGCACGTGTTCGGCGGAGATGACACCGTGCCCATCCATGTACGCCGGATGATCCGCCGCACCCGCCAGAGTCGATTCATCACACACGACATGAATGACCGCCGTACTGTCGACCGGCGGGATCGTGCCCGGCTCCGGGATGTGTGCGGTGCACTCATCATGGCCACACAGACACTCAAACCGGGTGCCCGACAACAACGCGAACATCGCATCCGAGGCACGCTGCGGCTTCGTGCGACCATCATGCTCACACACGGCATCGGCCAGCGCGGTGACCGCGGCGGCCGCGATGCGCACGTTTTCCGCGGCCATCAGGCCGGTGATCATCGCCGTACCGTCATCACGCGGGTCAGTCCACACACCACGCCCGTCGAGCGCCGCCTGACGGCGTTCGCGCACCGCATCGGGGTCGTGGCGGAACACGATGCGATCACACATGTCACGCAACCGCTTCCGCGACCACGACCCCCGCCGCGTGCGAAGAAGATGCGCGATCTCGGCGTCCACATCGACCGCCGCCGACAACCCGTCGAGCAGATCGGTCCGCGAGACGACCAACAACGCCTGCTTCGGCGAAATGACCCCGTCACGCAAACACGCGAACACCTCCGGCAACCGATCCCGCAACGCGATCGCCTCATTCACCAACGCCTCCGCAGCATGCTGGGAGATCGCCTGCGTCCGCGCGATCCGGGCCGCACAGTCGGCGAACCCATCCACAATCAACCCATCCGCAGACTCACGGGCAGCAACCAACCGATCGAACAACACTGCCACCGACTGGTATTCAGCCCACGCCAAAAACGACTTCCCACGCCCAAGCTCAACCATCCCCGAAAGCAGGTCGTTCAACTCCGCCTCATCCGGGTACACCGGATCGACCTCGCCGAGGAACCCGAGCGGCAACCCGGGCCAGGGTGAGGGCGAACCCAGCAACGACGACGACACGACACGCCTTCCGACCGGTCACGAACAAACTCCACAGTGCACGCGAGAAACCCGCACCACTCGTCATCCGACCCGAAAGGCCCTGTGTCACAAACCGTCGTCACTCAATCACTGTGCTGAATACAAACTAACCCACCCCACCGACAACCTTCTTGGCACAAGTGGCCGGTACCGATGGCACAGCAGTCAGGAGTCGGCCACGCCATCGCTTCCGAAGTCGCGCATGACCGCCAACGCCTCGGACTCGTACACGCGACCCTCCACCTCTATGCCGACGTTCGCATCGGCGACCACGTCTGCACAGGACAGCCCGAAGCGCGGGCCGTCGGGCAGGATCTCGGCGAACGCTGCGGCGGACGCGGCGAACACGATCCGCGCGATCCCCGCCCACACACAGGCCGCCGAACACATCGGGCACGGTTCCCCACTCGCATAGACCGTTGCACCGCGCAGCCGCTCCCCGTGACCCGCGTCGATGGCCCGTCGTAACGCGTCGAGTTCTGCGTGAGCCGTGATGTCCCCCGTGGACGCCACGGCATTCTCGCCCTCGGCGAGCATGTCGCCGTCGGCCGCCGTCACCACCGCGCCGAAGGGCCGGTTGCCCGCCCGACCGGAATGGCCTGCCAACTCGATGGCGCGGAGGAGGAACTCGCGCTCGTTGTCCCGGTCGAAAGTCATGTCATCTCCACTGTCGTCCCGATCCCGGCCACACGCGCTGCATCGACCAGGATGCGCGCGCACACCAGATCCTGCAAGCCTATGCCGACCGAGTTGAACAATGTGACGTCATCGTCGGAGCGTCGCCCACGGGACGGGTCGAGGATCACGTCACCGAGTTCGCAGTTCACGTCGTCGATGCCCAGACACCCCTCCGCGATCGCCGACAACACATCGCCCGACTTTGCCAGTGCGGTGTCGCGACTGTCCACCACCAGACGCGCGGAACCCATTCCCGCGCCGTTGATCTCTCGATGGTCGGCGCGGGGCGGTGCACCCACGGCATTGATGTGCTGGCCTGGGCGAAACCACGCCCCGTCGACGATCGGGTCGCGAGAGGGCGTCAGTGTGCAGACGACGTCGGCGGCCGAGAGCACCTGACGAGGCGACTCTGCCGACTCGACGTCGACGTCGAGTTCGGCGACCTGGTCACGGAACCGGGTGATCGTGTCCGCACTGCGCGACCACACGAACACCTTCTCGATCGGCCGCACCCCGACGACGGCTCGGACATGCTCGACGGCCAGCGTCCCCGCACCGACCAGTCCGAGCGACGCACTCGACGGACGCGACAGATGCGCTGTGGCAACGGCACTGGCCGCCGCGGTACGCACGGCGGTGATCAGACGCCCGTCGAGCACGGCCTCACACTCTCCGGTGTCGGTGGACAGCAACATGATCGTCGAACGCTGGGCGGGAAGGCCACGGTCACGATTGGATGGCATGTCCGACAACATCTTCACCGAACTGGATCGCTGTCGCGTGGCAGCCGCGACCATCGGCAGCACCGATCCATCACCGACGGACAGCACCGGCGGTGCCGGATTCACCGCTGTACCGGCGCAGAGATCGGCATGAGCCCGCTCCACCGCGTCGTACACCGCAGCGCGATCCATCAATCGCTCGACATCAGAATGGGAGAGGATGACAGCCATGTTCAGGCCCTTTCTCGAAACGGATCGTCAGACGCGGCCGACGTAGGGAACGGTCAAGCACGACGGCGCTTTTCGGCCACCCACCAGACCGGCGACGGCGACGATCGCGATGACATACGGCAACATCACCAGCAACGCATACGGAACGTCCACACCCACTGCGGGCAGTGCGAACTGCAGCGCGCGGGCGATGCCGAAGAAGACAGTGGCGACGAGGATGCCGGTCACACGCCAGCGCCCCGCGATGACGGCCACGACGGCGAGGTAGCCCATCCCCGCCGTCATGTTCTCACTGAACGCACGAACTTCGGACAGCGCGAGTTGCGCTCCCGCGAGGCCGCCAGCGCCACCCGCGACCAGAACACCGAGGACACGAATCCTGTTGACCGACAAACCAGTCCACCCAGAGCTGACGGCATCCTCGCCGACGGCGTCACAGCGGATGCCGATCATCGTACGTCCGGAGAAGATCACGGCCAGGACGATGACGACGAGGATGCACAGGTAACCCAGGACAGTCTGACCGAACAGCGCCGGCCCGATGACAGGCATGTCGCTGAGCACCGGAACCCGTAGATCTCCGAATGCCGGTGCACCGTTGCCCTTGCCATCGGCCAACAGAATCCGCGCACCGAACGTGGTCAGACCGAGCGCGAGAGCGTTGGCCGCGATGCCGATGACGATCTGGTCGGCACGCAACCGCACGCACAGGAGGGCATTCATGGCGCCGAACACCAATCCGGCGAGCACACCGGCCACCACGCCGACGGCCGCGGACCCCGATTCGACGGCGGCGAGGACGCTCGCGAACGCACCGCAGAGCATCATGCCCTCCATGCTCAGGTTGAGCACACCGGCACGTTCACTGATCGATTCGCCGGTCGCCGCCAGCAGTAGCGGAATGGCGAAAGCGACTCCACTGGCGATGATCTCCGTGATCATCGACGTGCTCATGCCGACACCTCCTGGGCGGTCGGGCGCGGGTCGACCTGCGCCGTGGTTCTACGCGGCCGGGCGCGCGCCGTCGAGGCCCACCAGGCGGATCCGGCGATGAGGATGATCAGGATGCTCTGGACGACCGTGATGGTCGACGACGGGACGCCGGCCTCCAACTGGAGATTGATGCCGCCGGACACCAGGAAGCCGAACAGCAGCGAGACACCCGCAACCGCGGTCATCGAGCCACGTGCCAACAACCCGACGACGAGGCCGCTGAATCCGAAGCCGGACGTGAAACCATCGGCGAGCACGAATGGTGCCGTCGTGACGATCAGCCCACCGGCCAGACCCGCAAAGCCGCCCGCCGCCGAGAGACCGGCGAACATCGTCGAGCCGACCGGGGCACCCAGCCGCGCAGATGCCGTGGCAGACAACCCGACCGAACGGAGACGCACTCCCATCGCGCTGTGTCGCAAGATGATTCCCACGATGATCGCAGCGATGGCCGCGACCGCGATCGCGATGGTGGCGGGGCTCTTGTGAATGCCGAGCAACGGAAGGTGCGCGCCCGACGACAAGGTCTCGGACTGGGGCAAGGTCTCCGATGACGTCACGGGCTGCCGCAGCAGCCAGGTCTCGTGCACCATCAGGACCACCAGAGCCAGGCCGACGAAGTTCAGCAGCAGCGTGGTGATGATCTCGCTGGTGCCACGCCGAACTCGCAACCACGCGGCAATCGACGCCCACGCCGCACCGGCCAGGACCGCGGCGATCAGCGCGAGCGGTACGCCGAGCCAGACCGGCGCGGACTCCGGCAGTGACACCCCGACCGCCGTCGCGGCGACCCCGCCGAGGCAGAGTTGTCCCTCCCCACCGACATTCACCAACCCGGCCCGATAGGCGATCGTGAACCCGATCGCCACCAGCATCAGGACGGCGGCGTTGTTGAGAGACGTACCGAAGGCGAACGGTGAGCCGAGGGTGCCGTCCACGAGTGCGTCGACCACGGTGGCCGGGTCCGCACCGGCAGCAGCGGCCAAACCCAACCCGACCAACGCCGACACGATGAGCGCTCCGACCGCGATGACGATCGGATGCCTCGGGTTGAAGCCCGGCAGGCTGATCACCGGGGGCCGGTTGTCGTTCATGCGGTGACCCCTGTCAGAAGCGTTCCGATTTCTTGTGCGGCATCGGGTGATTCGGCATCGACGGAACCGACCAGGCTGCCTCGATACGCGACGACGATGCGGTCGCAGACGGCCAGGAGTTCGTCGATCTCGGTGGAGGTGATCAGTACGGCGGCCCCGTCGTCCGCGGCATCACGCAGCCGATCCAGGACGAAAGCGACCGCCCCGACGTCGAGTCCGCGCGTGGGTTGTGCCGCCACCACCACCTGCAGCCCAGGCGTCGACAGCTCTCGCGCCAGCACCACCTTCTGCTGATTTCCACCGGACAGCCGGCCCACCGGTGTGTCCGGACCAGGTGCCCGGATGGCATAGTCGGTGATCGCATCTGCGGCGTCCGACCGCATCCGGGACCGGTCGAGCAAACCCCAGCGCCGGTAGTCACGCAATCGCGGCAGGGTGAGGTTCTCCGCGAGAGACAGATCCCCGATCATCCCCTCGGCGTGCCGGTCCTCCGGGATGACGGCGAGACCACTCCGCGTGCGCCGCGCGGGCGAAGCCCGCGTGAGGTCCTCGCCTGCCACGATGATGCGCCCACTGTCGGGCCGGATGGCACCCGACAGGACGGCGGTCAGTTCGGACTGTCCGTTGCCCTCCACACCGGCGATGCCGACGATCTCTCCGCTGCGGACCGTGAGGTCGACACCCGCCAGCACTCGATGCCCGTCGTCGCGCGTGAGACCGATGTCGTCGATCTGCAGGCAGATCGGCCCCTCGATACGGGAGGTCGATCGCGGTGGCCGGGCGGACTCCATCGGAGCGCTGTCTCCGAGCATCATCTCGAGCAGCTCCGGAAGCGGCACCTGAGCCGGTGGACCCCCGCCGACCACCCGGCCGCCGCGCAGCACGGTGATGTCGTCGGCGGCCCGTGCGACCTCACCCAGTTTGTGAGTGATCAACACGACCGACCGCCCGTCATCGGTGAGCGCCGCGCATGTGTCCATCAGCGCATCGATCTCCGCCGGGTCGAGCACCGCGGTCGGTTCGTCCAGGAGGATGAGCCGCGGGTTGCGCAGGAGCGCCTTGACGATCTCCACGCGTTGCCGTGCACCGACACTCAGTTCACCGACCGTCGCCGACGTGTCGATCCGCAGTCCGAACGCATCGCCGATCCGGTCGAGCTCGGTCGCGAGAGTGCGCCGGGGCGGGCGGAACCCGCCCTGGCCGAGGAGCAGGTTGTCGGCAACCGTCATCGTCGGGATCAGGGAGAAATGCTGGTGCACCATCGCCACCCCGGACTGCAACGCATCGGCCGGGTCCCTCGGTCGATACTGCTGCCCGCCGAGGGTCATCGTCCCGACATCGGGCACCACGGTGCCGAATATGCTGTTGCACAACGTCGATTTGCCCGCACCGTTCTCACCCAGAATGCAGTGCACAGTCCGTGGCGCGACGGTGAGGTCCACGCCTTCGAGCGCACGAACCAAACCGAATGACTTGCCGATCCCCTCCAGGGTGAGCACCGCAGGCTCTGCGGCCCGCGTCTTCTCCACTGTGCTGGTCATGGTCTCGACCGTCAGTACGGTTGCACGGTACGGTCCGCGATGGCCGTCTTGGCCCGGTCCACCGCCGACGCGACGGCCGGATCGTCGGAGCACACCACGTAGTCGGTGCCACGTTTGTCGCTGGTCAAACCGAACGGGACCTGCTCTGCCTGCCACGTCCCGTCGAGGACCGAGTTCACAGCGTACTCGACCTCGGTGCCGATGTCGGTTCGCACGTATCCGCTGTACACCGTGTTGGCGCAGTCACCGGGAATCGGGCCGCCGCTCAACCGGTTTCCGGTCTCCTTCGCAGCCTGCTCCATCCCCTGTTTGCCGAGGTTCACGATCTGACTCAACACATCGGCGCCACTCGCATAGGCGGTCCCGGCCGCCTGCTTGGCCTTCGCGGGATCGTTGAAGTCTCCGACGTACTGCGGGGCGAGGACCTTGACGTCGGACTTGGTGAAGGTGGCACCGTTGGCGAAGGCCTTGGCCGAGTTGACGATCGCGGGAAGCTCGACGCCCCCGACGAACCCGACGACACCGGCCTTCGACGACGCCGCTGCGGCAGCACCGGCCACGAACTCGGCCTCGGCCTGCTGTGGGTCGTAGTAGGCCAGATTCGGCAGCGGTTCCGCATCGGCCGGTCCGCCGATCTCGACGAACTTCACCTCGGGGAACTGTGGCGCAACCTTCCGCAGGTCGGCGTCGGTCTGACCGCCGACCGCGATGACCAAGTCGTTCTCGGATGCGAAGCGCTGCAACGCCTGCTGGTAGTCGGCGGCGGCGACCTGTTCGACGTGGCTGGCGTCCACCTTGTCGCCGAGTGACTCCTTCACCCGGTTGTAGCCGGCGTAGGCCGATTGCATGAAGCCGGTGTCGTTGACGGATCCGGGCAGGAAGACGCCGACCGACAACGTGTCCCCGGCTCCCGGTCCATCACCATCCGACGATCCACATGCTGTCAGGCCGAAGGCAAGCGCCCCGGCCGCGATCACTGCGATGGGAAGAGTGCGTTTCATGGAGTCTCCTGATCCTGCGGCAACCCCTTAGCGGTATACCGTTACGGATCGAGAGTGGGCGCGGTTCATTGCCGTCTCGTTACGCGGCCGTAAGGGACCGGTTACTGGTATACCGCAAAGTCCCGGCGCGCTATGCTGACGGCGACCACGAGAAGGGGTGAGGCACCGTGACCACGGCCGACGACGGTTCCACGACGGGTACCGAGCCCCGGAAATCCCTGCGCGAGCACGCCTATGACGAGATCCGTGCGCGCATCGTCGGCCTCGACCTCGCCCCCGGGGACCGATTGATCGAGCGGGATCTCGCTGTCGAACTCGACGTCTCGCGTATCCCGCTACGCGAAGCACTGCAACAGTTACAGCAAGAGGGCCTCGTCGTGATGGTCCCACGACAGGGGGCCGTGGTCGCGCCGTTCACCGTGGACGACGTTCGGGATCTGTTCGATGTGCGCGAAAGCCTCGAGGTACTCGCCGCCCGTCTGGCGGCCGAGCGGGCAGACCGCGCAGGTCTCGAGGCCCTGGCCGCCGCGCTGGAGGTCGCCCGCACCGCAACCGCGCGCGACGACAAACCCGGGATCGCCGCAGCAAACGCCCGATTTCACACCATCATCGTCGACCTGGCCGCAAACCCATTGTTGGAGAACCTCTTACGCCCACTCGAGGCTCGTACGCAATGGTTGTTCCACCTGACCAAGAACCGTGATCCGGGTACCCAGTGCCGTGAGCACGAGGACCTGCTGGCGGCCATCACCGCACACGACGCCGAGCGCGCGGCGGAATCGGCGTTCCACCACGTGCACTCGGGTCGCGCGACGAGCCTGGCGATGGCCGCCGAATGGTCGGTCACCGATCTGGACCCCGTGGCTCTCACAAAGAGTCGACGGCGTTGACCTCCGCGGTGTCGGTCACAGCCGTCTCGCTCTCCGCGTCAACTCCCGTCGGCCGGACATCGGTGGCCGTCACCTCGTAGACACGGGCGGTGGCGATGTCGAAGAACAGACCCACGATCCGCAACTGCGACTCCGCCGCCGCGCGTCCCACCAGCGGATGCCTGCCCAGCACCTCGACCTGCTTGGCCACGTTCACGATGGCGAGCTGATCCACCTCGCTGAATCCCAGCGCCTGGGCCGCACGGCCTGCCGGGTGATCGAGCCGCAGCGCCACCAAGCTCGGCACCACATGACGGAGCCACTGATGGGTCGGGCTGTCGGGATCGGACGGGGCCGACTCCAGATCCAATGCCGCGCGCATCGCACCGCACGACGAATGCCCGCACACCACAACCGATGTCACCTCGAGCTCGTCGATCGCGAACTCGAGGGCCGCTTCCACGGAGAGATCCGCGGAGTCACCGGACGGGACCAGATTGCCGACGTTACGAACGGTGAACAGGTCGCCCGGCCCACTCGAGGTGATGACGTTGGGCAACAGGCGCGAGTCAGCACAGGTGAGGAAGACCGTATCCGGGTCCTGACGATCGACGACGTCGGACATCGTGGCCCGCAGCGCATCTGCGTGATCGCGGTGATAGTCACCGACGCCACCCATGATCGACCGCAGGGCCGCCGGCGTCGTGTCGGCGGGATTCTCCGCCTGGTTGCCTGCCCGAATCCGCCACGGTGTCAGTCCGGCGAAACCGGTGTGGTGGCGACGCGGCGGCCGGTGGTGCGCATCAGCCAGCCGGGCCTTGCCCTTCTCCACCAACAAGACGGTTCCACCCGATGCCTCGTGTGCGCGACGCCAGTCTCCGATCATCTCGGAAGCCGCGTGGTCGAGGAAGTCGGTGTCCAGGTCGAGCGTGACGTGCGCCCCGGACGGCACCGCGCCCAGTGCCTTGTTGAGCTTCGGCAACGACAGGAAGCTCAGCGAACCGCGGATCGAGACCAACCATTGCCGGGCACCCTCGGTGCCGAACGGCGCCGACACGAACTCCGCCCGCACCACGCGCCAGACCACGATGGCGACTGCGAGCGCGAGTCCGATACCGACACCCTCGAGCAGATTGAGGAACACCACACTCAGCACGGTCACCGCGTAGACCCACAGATCGCCTGTCCGCAGAGCGGTTTTCATGTGCGCGAGCTTGACGAGTTGGATGCCGATGACGATCAACAGGCCGGCGAGCGCAGCCGTGGGGATCTGTTCGACGAGTCCGGTGAGCACCACCGCGAAGAGCAACACCCACACGCCGTGCAGCACCGCGGAGGCACGTGTGCGCGCCCCGGTGGCGACGTTCGTCGAACTCCGCACGATCACACCGGTCACCGGCAGACCACCGAGCAGGCCCGAGGTCATGTTGGCGGTACCCTGCCCGAGGAGTTCACGATTGAAATCACTGCGCGGGCCCGAGTGCATCTTGTCGACGGCCACGGCGGACAGCAACGACTCCACACTGGCGATCAGCGCGACGGTGAGGACACCCAGAATCACTGCACCCCAGTTGCCGGTCGGCAACTCGGGAAGTGCGATCGCATCGAAGAAGTTGCCGTCCAAGCTGATTCGTTCCACATCGAGGCCGAGACCGATCGCCGCGACGGTGGCGACGACGATCGCCACGAGCGGCCCGGGGACCTTGCGGACGCGGGCGGGCATGGACGACCAACCCAGCATGATGACCACCACGAGCGCGCCGATCAGAGCGTCGGACCACCGCACGGATGCAATCTGGGAAGGCAGCGCCGTCACGTTCTCCCACGCGCTGCTCTCCGACTCACCGCCGAGGAGAACGTGAACCTGCTGCAACGCAATGGTGATGCCGATGCCCGCGAGCATGGCGTGAACCACCACCGGAGCAATCGCGAGCGCGGCACCGGCAATCCTGCTGAGCCCGAACACGATCTGCAGCACACCGGCTGCCACGGTGATGAAACATGTGACCTTCCAACCGAAGTTGGCCACCAACTCGGCCACCACTACCGTCAGCCCCGCGGCCGGTCCCGACACCTGGAGCGGACTACCGCCCACCAGGCCGGCGACGATGCCGCCCACCACGGCGGCGATGAGCCCCGCCATGACCGGAGCATCCGACGCTATGGCGATGCCCAAGGACAACGGTAGAGCCACCAGGAACACGACGAGTGATGCAGGAAGGTCATATCTGAGATTTGACCAGCGACTGTTTACGACTTCCCCCGAAGAATTTCGCATGGGCCCGAACGTACCGGCACTCGAGCCACCCCCGCCTCCGTCAGCGGCACCGACTTTCTGTGAAACCGGACATTACGGACACTCACTGTGACCTATTGCACCCGACCAAGTGACATCGAGATGAACTCTTCATGACCACAAGGGTTTTCGCGGCGGTTGTGGTCGCAGGACTCAGTTCGCCGTCGCCGACCCACTGTTCAGCACGGTGTCGAGCAGCTTGCCGCCGTACTCCACGATGAGGCCGGGACCCGTGTCCGGCAAGTTGTCCGGAAGCGGCACACCGACCTGACGGGATGCCGGGATCTTCGCCGTGCGGGTGGCCTCGAGGCGGATGCCCTTCTGCTGCTCACGCGCAAGCGGTTTCGCATACTTGGCGAGGCCTGTCTGCGTCGTCACCGCGCCGACCACCTTCAACCCGGTCGCCGCGAAATCGGCAGCAGCACGCCGGATGTGATTGGGTGAGGTCACCAGGATGATGTCCCGGACACCCTGTGACGCCAGGACCGCAGCGGTGTTCTGCGCATTGGCGGGCGTCGAACCCGACCGCCCCTCCTCGGTGATGCGCGATCCGTCCACCCCGTTCGAGATCAGCCACTTCCTCATCGCCGAGGCCTCGGTGACACCGGCCTTCGGCGCACCGCCGCTCACCACGATGGGCGCTGTCGAGGTCGCCTCGGCTTGCGCCTTGCCCGCCGTGACACGTCGCACGAGTTCCGGCGCCATCTTGCCGCCGGCGGTCAACCCGAAACCGAGAATGACGATGGCCACGCGCCCGGACACCATTTTCGGCGCAGGGTCCGGGACGATCTGGGCAGCGGCATCGACACCGTCGATGATGTTGCGCGCCGTGGCCGCCAGCCTCGGATTGACACCTCCTAGGCGTCGCAACGCAGCGGCACGGGTCGTCGCATCATCGAGCTGATCGGACCAGATCGCCTGCAGCGCAAGTGCTTCACCATCGACCGGCGAGAGTGTGAGCACTTGTTCGAGAGCGTCTAGGCCACCCGGGATGTCGCCTGCCGCGAACTTCTGCTGGGCCGAGTTGTACAGGCTCACAGGGTCGGTGGAGGTTGCGAGGTTTCGTACGCCCACACCGTCGACTCGGTCGACGGGCATGGTGCCGGCGATCAGGCCGCCGACGGCGGCGCTCGCCACGATCGCCATCGTCGCCGCCTTCATGCGGTTTACTTTTGCCACACGAGTCACTCAGGTAACAGTAAGGTGCCATGCTCACGCGGACGCACCCTTCTGATCCCAAGTCGGTAACGGCGCGCACGGGACTTCCCTGCCCACAAGACTTCCCCTCACTCCGGAGATCATCGGAGTGAAGGGAGTCCGGCGTCGAGGCTGGGCTCAACGACGCAGCCCGGCCACCTTGAGCAGTTCCGGACGCCGCAGCACGAGCCCGATCCAGAGCAGCACGCCGAGGTAGACCGCGAACAACGTCGTGCTGAACACCGGCGACTCGATGCGCATGTTGGCGGTGACGGCGCCACCCAGATACGCGGTGATCCCCACGGCGCCGAGCACCGCGGTGCGCGGAATCGCGTACACAACCAGGCACACCAACAGCACCACGCCCATCACATAGGCCTGGTCGATCGGAAAGCCCAGATCTCTCGTACCCTCGATGACGGCGTCGGGACGGGTCAGTTTTCCGATCACATCGAAGACGAGAAACGCCCCGATGAGCACGCTGATGACGATTCCCGTTGTGCGACGCCAGTTCCGAATCCCGATCGTGGCGCTCTGTCGGTCGTCGGCGAGTGTTGCGGTCATGATGTCCTCCGGTGTGTGGCGAATGGTTCTGCCGGGACAGACATCGGGTGGCCGAGAAACTCATCGCGCTCCGATCCGCAGAGACAGATCTGCCCCCGGTCCCGCACAGCGTTTTCGGCGCTTTCTGGGGCCCGGGGGCAGATTCGTCGGAACCGTACGGTTACAGCGCCTTGAGTTCTTCGACCACGCTGTCGACCGACTTCTTCGCGTCGCCGAACAGCATCGAGGTCTGATCGGCGAAGAACAGCGGGTTCTCGATACCGGCGTAGCCCGAACTCATCGACCGCTTGAGCACGATCACGCTCCGCGCCTCATCGACGTTGAGGATGGGCATACCGTGGATCGGTGAACTCGGATCGTTGCGAGCCGCCGGGTTGGTCACGTCGTTGGCGCCGATCACGATCGCGACATCGGTGCGATTGAACTCGCCGTTGATGTCGTCCATCTCCTTCATCGCGTCATAGGCCACATCGGCCTCGGCCAACAACACGTTCATGTGTCCGGGCATCCGGCCGGCAACCGGATGGATGGCGTACTTGACCTCGACGCCCTTGTCCTCGAGCAACGCCGCCATCTCCTTGACCGCATGCTGGGCCTGGGCCACGGCCAGACCGTAACCGGGAACCACGATCACCTGATTGGCATACGCCATCTGGATCGCAGCGTCGGCGGCCGAGGTCGCCTTGACCGTGCCACCGCCGGCACCCACAGCTCCGGCACCGGCGTCGTCACCACCACCGAAGGACCCGAACACGATCGCCGGGATGGATCGATTCATCGCCTTGGCCATCAAGTTGGTCAAGATCGAACCCGACGCGCCCACGATCATGCCCGCCACGATCATCGCCTGATTGTTCAGCGCCAGACCCGCAGCTGCAGCCGACAGACCGGTCAACGCATTGAGCAACGAGATGACCACCGGCATGTCCGCCCCACCGATCGGGAACACCACGAACAGGCCCATCACACCGGCCACCACGAGCAGCAGCACGATCCAGAACCACGGAGTCGCATCCGCGGAATCCGCCGACAACCCGATGTAGACCGCGATGGCGATCGCCGCGATCGCGAGCACGATGTTGGCGAACTGGAAACCCTTGGCCGCAGCCACCAACTTCTTCTCGAGGTCCTTGTTCAGCAGTTCCTGCAACTTGGCGAACGCGACCAACGAACCCCAGAACGACACCGATCCGACGATCGCCGCGAACAACGACCCGACTATCACATGCACATCGGGGGTCTCGGCAACCGCGGTGAACCCATCGGACTCGATGAACTCCGCCCACGCGATCAGCGCCACGGTGCCGCCACCGACACCGTTGAACAACGCCACCAACTGCGGCATCGCCGTCATCTTGGTCTTCAGCGCCGGCGGAATACCCAGCGCCACACCAACAGCCAGACCCACCACGATCAACACCCAGTTGATCGACGGCACCCCGGCGTCACCGGCATTGTTGTAAACACCCAGCAGCGTCGCGATCACCGCGATACCCATACCGGTCGCAGCGATCCAGTTGCCCCGCACCGCGGTCTTCGGCCCGGTCAATCCCATCAGACCGTAGATGAACAACGAGAACGCCACGATGTACAGGACGGTCACCCCGTACCCGAGACCTTCAGACACCTGACCCGAGGACTCTGCAGCCACATTCCACACAGCGGCGCTCACTTGGCGGACTCCTTCTTACCCTTGAACATTCCCAACATGCGATCGGTCACCAAGAATCCACCCACCACGTTGAGCGTTCCGAACACCAATGCCACCAACCCGATGATCCGCACACCCCACGACGCATCCGAGGGCAACGAACCCAATACCACCAACGCGCCGAGCACCACGATGCCGTGAATGGCATTGGTGCCCGACATCAACGGCGTGTGCAACGTGTTGGGCACCTTGGAGATCACCGCGAAACCCACGAACCCGGCCAACACCAGGATCGCGACGTTCGCCAACAATTCGTTGTACATCAGGCCTTCGCCTCCTCGGTGACACGAGTGACACACGCAGCCGCGATGACCTCGTCATCGAAATCCGGTGCAAACCCGCCATTGTCGTCGAGCATCAACTCGATCAGCGCCAACAGATTCTTCGAATACAACTCACTGGCATGCTCAGGCATCGTCGCAGGCAGATTCAACGGAGACGCGATCGTCACATCATGTTTGACCACGGTCTGCCCCGGCTCGGTCAACTCGCAGTTACCACCGGTCTCGCCGGCCAGATCCACCACGACACTGCCGGCCTTCATACCCTCCACCGCGGCCGCGGTCACCAACCGCGGCGCAGGACGGCCCGGCACCAACGCCGTGGTGATCACCACGTCGAAACCCTTGATCGCATCCTCGAGCGCCTGCTGCTGACGCGCCCGCTCGTCATCGGTGAGCTCACGCGCATAACCGCCCTCACCCGCAGCATCGATACCCAGGTCCAACCACTGGGCACCCACCGACCGCACCTGCTCGGCCACCTCGGGCCGCACGTCGTAACCCGTCGTGCGTCCACCGAGACGCTTCGCGGTTGCCAACGCCTGCAAACCCGCCACACCGACTCCGAGCACCAACACCGTCGCCGGCTTCACCGTGCCCGCAGCAGTGGTCATCATCGGGAAATACCGCGTCGACAGATCCGCGGCCACGATCACCGACTTGTAGCCCGACACGTTGGCCTGAGAACTCAACGCATCCATCACCTGGGCACGAGAAATACGCGGGATCGCCTCCACCGCGTACGCCTCGACACCCGCGGCTTTGAGCGCACCGATCTTGTTGTCGGCATTACGCGGCGCCAAGAACCCGATCAACCGCTGACCATCACGCAGCTTGCCGATGTCCGCATCACTCGGCGGCGCGACCCGCACCACCACATCAGCCGAATACGGATCACCGATCGACGCACCCGCATCCACATACAGGTCATCGGGGATCAATGCCCCCACACCGGCACCCGACTCCACGATCACCGGGACACCCTTGCCCACCAACGAACCAACCACCTTGGGAACCAACGCCACCCGGCGTTCGTCGGCAGCCGACTCGCGCACGACACCCACGCTCATAGTTCTCACCTTGTCTGATTTCACGGCACACCGGACGCCCCCGCGATCGCTGCACACGTCCCGGTCATCACAGGTCGAATCGACCCGGGGAGCAGTGCATTGTCGCCCGGCTCACAAAAACGTGCGACGAACATAGCATGACCTCACCAACCTGGAGCGATGCAGTCAGATTGGTCACTCAGCCCTTGACGGAACATGTTCTACCACAAATGGACAGTTGTCTAGTCTCTTGTCCAGATACGCTGGTCGTCACTGGTCCGCCGAGGAGGTGTCCCCGTTCGCTTCGCCGTTTCCCGTGTCTGCGCCATCGCCCGCGTCGTCACCGGTAGCCGAGTCCGACGTGCCCGACGAATCGGTCGACGACCGAGTCTCGTGAACCGATGCGTGGTCCTCCGCTCCGGCACCTTCCGTCACCGTCTCGTCGGCCCCTCCCGATGTGGTCGGCTCGGCGCGCGGCGTCGTCGTCGACGACGCATCGTCAGCGTCCTCCGGAGTCGGTTCGCCGCCCGGAGTCGGTTCAGCACTCGGGGTCGATCCAGCACTGGGGGTCAATTCAGTACTGGGGGTCGATTCAGTACTGGGGGTCGATTCGGTACCGGGGGTCGATCCGGTGGTCGGGGTACCCGACGACGCGTCCATGCGGGCGTCGGCATCGTCGCTCGAGGAGATCAGCTCGTCCAACCGTGCAGCCGCGTTCGCGAGCGGCGAGGTGCCTTCCGAATCCGCCGACTCCGGATTCGGCGGCTCGGACTCGGCGTTCGGCGAGTTCTCATCGTCGGTCGTTCCCACCGACGAGCGGAGTCCGTCCAACAGATCGAAGAAGTCCATCGTCAGCCGCACCGATGTGGCACGGTCGGTGCGCTTGTCCAGAACGTCGGGGTCGGTGGCGGGAACGGTCATGCCGAGCACATCGAAGATCTGCTGCTGCAACTCGCGCGGCGTCGGGACCCCGATTCCCGCGACGGTGCTCCGCTTACCGGGCATCGGCACCGGGACGAGTCGGTCGAGCACGTCGTCGACCTCGTCGGGTACCGGAACCCCCAACGCGCGCAGCGCAACTCCCCACGGATTGCCTCCGTCGAGCACCACGTAGGTGGTGTTGCCCTCGTCCCACGTGTCTGCCACGGCGAACTGGTTGACCCGATCGCCGAGAACCGCATGGATGATGCTGCCGGGCACGATGTAGAAGACGGTCTCGAACGGGTGGATCAGCGGATTACCCAGACCGCACACGTAATCGCCGCGCACACAGTACGAGATGATCTCGATGTCGCCGGTGTGGGCGGGATCTCGCTGACCATTGGTGTAGAGACCGCTGATGAAGCTCGGCACCACGGTCTCGATGCCGGTGTTGGGAAAGCGTGTGTCCCCGCCGATCACGACCATCACGTTCTCGTCTGGAATGGCATCCGGATCTCCGGCGGCATATTCCTTGTGCAGCTGATAGGCGATGTTCATCGCCACCGGACCGCTCTGCGAATAGCCGTTGATGAGGATCGTTCCCTCGTGACCGCGGGCATCCCACGCTTCGTGCGCGTCGGCGAGCCCGATCTCGGAGCCGGCCCGGACCGAGTCGTTGTAGGTGGTGCCCGTGTTGTTCGCCGACACGACGCGACCGAACAGGTCGAACCCGATTGCCGCCGGATAGGAGACCAGGTGCATGGTCGGGCCGAACGAGTCGCCGGTGGTCGGGTCGTCGTAGAAACCGATCCCGGCGGTGCGCCAGTCCTGGCCGACACCGTCACGATCTCCGCTGCCCGGCACGAGGATCACGGTGGTGTCCGCACCGAGGCCGGCCGGAAGCCACGCCGGCTTGGCACGCACGGGTACGGGCGCCCAGGTGAGCGGGTCGCCGAGATCGATCGACGATGCGGCCGCCGACGCCGGGTCGGCGACGACCGGCGCGAAGCGTGCGGCGTGACCGGTCGGTGGCGACACGATCAGCGAGATCGCGCCGACAATGATGAGCGGCAACAGGATTCGACGCACTTCGAACCTCATTCCTCCGGACGATGGGCAGAGCTGACGGATTGCTTCGTGATCAGTCCGAGGACCCGGTGGACGACGGGCCCGGCGATGACTCGGTGGTCGAAGAGATGGGATCCGGGCTGTCGTGATCGACTGCCTCGACATCGGTGTCGGGGCTGTCGCTGTTACCGGGGCGATGGCTGTCGGCGCCGTCGGACTCATCGGACGATCCGGGATCGATCGCCCCACCGGTGATGATCGACCGCTCACCGCTGCCGAAGCCGGCGTCGTCGGAGCCGTTCCCCGTCGGGTCGGACACCACCGGTGGACCCGACGGTACGCCCGATTCGTCCGGGGCGGTGGCGATTCCGACCATGGACCGTTCGGTCTTCGTCGGCGCCGAGAACACCTCGGATGCCGTCGACGAATCATCGGCAGTGGTGTCGCCGGTCAACGCATCCCGGATCTCGCCGTTCACATCCGGATCGGTGACCGGGACGGTACGGCCGAGCCTCTCGTAGACGAACTCCTGGAGTTCCCGAGGTGTCGGGACGGCGTGACCCGCTCGTGTCGCCTGCTCACCCGGCATCGGTACGCGTACCACCGCACCGATGACGTCGTCGATCTCGCGGGGCACCGGAATGCCCACGTCTCGCAGCATCATGCCCCACGGATTGCCACCGTCGTAGACGATGTAGGTGGTGCTGCCGTCGGTCCACGTGTCGGCGACCTCGTATTCGTTGATCCGGTGGTTCAAGAAGGCGTGCACGTAGAAACCAGGGATCAGGTAGAAGAACGTCGACACGGGATCAGCGAACGGATTTCCGACCCCGCAGGTGGCGTCGCCCCGGACGCAATACGACCGGATCTCGATGTCACCGGTAGCACGGGTGTCTCGGTCGCCGTTGGTGTACAGACCGGGCAGAAAACTCGGGACCACGTTCTCCACACCGGTGTTCGGAAATCGCGAGTCGGCCCCCACCACCACGATCAGCCGTCCGCCCTCGGGTATCGAATCCCGTTGCAGCAGCATGTAAGCCACGTTCATCGCGACCGGTGAGCTCTGGCTGTAGCCGTTCACAACGACCGTGGTGTCCGGACGGTCGGCGAAGGCGGCTTCTGCCGCGGCGACGCCCTTGGCCGTGCCGATCCGCACCGATTCGTTGAATGTGCCCGTCCCTGCGAGACCTATCGGGATGCCGCCGATGGTGAACCCGAATGCGGCCGGGTAGTTCACCACCTGCACCGACGGGCGCTGTGTCGGCTCCACGCCGAACAGTCCGATGGCGCGAGTACGTTCGAGCTGGTCGGCGCCGTCGTAGTCCGTCGTACCGGGCACCAGCACCACGGTGTCGTCGGGACCCAGGGGCGGCATCCACGCAGGCTTGGCGACGATCACCGGATCGGACAGCTCGGCGGCCACCGGTTCGCGGGCAGCGGGCACGGTGAACGGACCGATGGTGAGAGCACCGGCCGACCCGGGCTGATGACCCGATTGGAGGAATGCGCCGACGGTCAGAAAAACCGTCAGCGCCAGCAGGATCCGGCGCACTGTCTCCTCGTTTCCCCTGAGTGTGCCGATGAGTGAGCAGAGTGTAACGGATCACACCGACGGAGAGTGTGCGAAACCCGATTAATCGTCTACCTGCGACGATGCGCGTGTCACGTGATCGTGTAGCTGCGTGCGTCAAGGCCGGTCGCACCGTCGGGGATCGGCGAAGCGTAGGTCTCGATCTGTCGGCGTCCCTCCTTGTCGATCGCGCGACAACGCACCCGGTGTTCGCCCGGGGTCGCCGTCCACCGGAACAGCCATGGCCGCCAGGTGTCGAGCGAGTACTCGGTGGCGAGTTCGGCGGGCTCCCAGTCCCCGTCGTCGATGCGAACCTCCACCGCCGCGATCCCCGTGTGCTGGGCCCACGCGGTCCCGGCGATCACCACTTCGCCCTGTGGATGCGACGAACGCGAACGCGGTCGATCGATACGCGAGCACAGTTTGATGGGCCCGAGTGCCGACCATCCGCGCGACGTCCAGTACGCCTGTTCGTCGCCGAACCGGGTGATCTTCCAGTCGACGACCCATTTGGTGGCCGACACGTAGCCGTACAGCCCGGGGATGACCTGCCGGACCGGATAGCCGTGTTCGACCGGGAGCGGCTCGCCGTTCATCCCGATCGCCAGGAGCGCGTCACGACCGTCGGTGATCGCGGAAATCGGTGTGCCACTGGTCCATCCGTCAGCACTGCGAGAGAGAAGCATGTCCGCACCCGGCCGGGCGCCTGCCCGGTCGAGGAGCGTCTTCATCGGCACGCCGAGCCACCGCGCGTTGCCTATGAGATCTCCGCCTATCTCGTTGGAGACACAGGTGAGGGTGACGAATCGTTCGGTCATCGGCAGCGCCAGGAGTTCGTCCCATCCGATGCGGATCTCCTCGTCGACCATGCCGTGGATGCGCAGGTGCCAGTCCGCTGTGGTCAGATTCGGCACCTGCAGAGCGGTGTCGATCCGATAGAAATCGTCGTTACCGGTGACGAACGGTGTCGCTCCGGCGACATCGAATCCGACGGCGGCGGGCACCGGCGGCGCGGGTGAGCGAGGAGTCGGCAGGAGAACGCGTCCGCGATCGGCGAGGGTGTGGGCGGTGTCGGCGAGCATCCGCCGTCCCAGTGCCCCCACCGCGACCGCGAGCACTGCGACACCACCAGCGGTCAGCACGAAACGTCGATCGACGCGGGCTGATCCGTCGGTGCCGGGTTGCAATCGCGCGTCCGATCGAAGGATGCCGATCAGCACCCGCAGCACGATGATCCCGACGATCCCTGCCGCGACCGAAGGCACGGCGTAGGTCCACCGGGCAGTCGGACGGCCCAGCGCGGCGAGCACCCCGACCACGCCGAACAGTCCGATCACGACCGTTCCGGTGGGTGGCCGAAGCCGTTCGGCCACACCGCACCCGGCGGCGATGACGGCGATGACGATGCCCAGTCCGACGAACAGTGCGACCTTGTCACCGGTGCCGAAGGTCGAGATCGCCCATTCGCGGATCCCGGTCGGGCTGTGGTCGACGACGGAAGAACCTACTGCGAAGTACGGGGAGGAGCCCGGGTCGACCATGACGGCGAACAGTTCGCCCGTCGCGACTGCGGCACCCACCGCGACCACACCGGCGCCCGCGGCCGCCCCCAGGCGGCCGTGCTCACGCGAGGTGGAGGTCACATCCCTTGATAGCGCGCGCGACGTCCGAGTGCCACCCGCGAGGACGATCTCCCGGTCGGAGAGCCCGCGGGCACGACGTGGCCGGCCCCTTCGCCGAACTCCGATCGAGCGGCGCCCCGCTCAGGCGTTGACCCGGTGCGCCGCCGCGTGTCGGCCTGCTCGCCGACCGAAGTACGATCCCTCGCCGAGTTGCGTGCCACTGGCGTAGCCCTTGCCGTCCTGAGCGAGATTGGCGGCGCAGGCACCGGCGGCGTACAGGCCCGCGATCGGTGTGCCGGATGTGTCGAGCACCTCGGCGTCGACCGTCGTCGCCATGCCGCCGATGGTGAAGCACGAGTAGATGGCCTGGCCCAAGCTGAGATCGAACGCCGCCCAGGGCCCGTGATCCTGTGGCGCCAAGAACTCGGCAGCCTTGTGGAACTCGGGATCCTCACCGTTCGCCGCGTGCTCGTTGTAGTCCGACAGCGTCTTCTGCAGCCGCCCCTCGGGAATCCCCAGATCGGATTCCATCTCGGCGACGGTCTCCCAGCCGTCGATGAACTTGATCAGCGGCACCTCGGGCCGCTGCATGTGCGCCTCGTCGACGATCAGGTATGCGGCCGAATCAGGTTGGTCCATCACGAATCCGGCGGTCCGCGAGTGGTAGGAGTCCTCGGCGACGAACCGATCGCCGTTCTTGTTCACCACGATGCCGGTGAGCAGGATGCTCGGCGGATAGATCGGCGCGGTGACGAACGCCTGGTCCATGTGTTTGAGCGCCGCGCCGACCGATTCGCCGAGCCGGATGCCGAGTCCGTCGTCGTAGGTGCTGCCCAGGGTGAACGGTTTCTCCGCGACATGCGGCACGTGGCTGGCGACCATCTCCTCGTTCATGACGAACCCACCGGCGGCGATGATCACCGACCGGGCCCGGATGTAGCCATCGGCACCCGGCCGCTGCCACCGCACGCCGGCCACCGCTCCGTCCGCGTCGACGACGAGCTGCCGAGCGCCGGTCTCGTAGCGGACCTCGGTGCCGAGTTCGGCGAGGCGTTTGACCAACAGGTCCACCACCATCGACGCACCCCCGGTGTCACCGGGCACCGGTACCTTGTGGCCGCGAGGCGCAGGCTTCGCGATGTTCTTGAAGGGCCACACCTTTTCGTTACCCGTGAACATCAGCCCCTGCGTCTGCGGCTGGATGACCGCCTTCTCCGGATAGAAGCTGCGCTCGAACGCGAACCCGAGACCCTCGAGCCAGTTGAAGTGATCGACACTGTCGACGCAGTACGCGTGGATCTTCTCCGGCTCCGGCTCGCGGGACACCGCGGTCAGGTACTTCTCCATCTCCTCCGGACTGTCCTCGTGGCCGGTCGCCTGCTGCACCGCCGTGCCGCCACCGAGGTAGAAATGCCCGCCTGCCATGCAGCTCGTCCCGCCTGCCGCGGCCGCGCGTTCCAGCACGAGCACCTTGGCACCCGACGAGGCGGCCTCCACGGCCGCACTTCCGCCGGCGACACCACACCCGATCACCAGCACGTCGACGTCGTCGGTGAAGGACTCCACCGCATCGAGGGCGATGGTTTCAGGGATCTCAGAACCTGCCATGCCCACAGGGTAGACGATCGACTAGAACATGTTCTAGTTCCGGTCCGGGTTCGTGACCGACTCAGCGCGGATGTGGCCGGAACCGCCGCAATCGCAGGCTGTTGGCCACCACGAACACCGACGACACAGCCATCGCCGCCCCGGCCAGCATCGGGTTGAGCAACCCGAGCGCGGCAACCGGGATCGCCGCCACGTTGTAGGCGAACGCCCAGAAGAGGTTGCCCTTGATGGTGCCCAGGGTGCGGCGCGCCAGCCGGATCGCATCGACCACCGCCCACAGGTCTCCGCTCACGACGGTGAGATCACTCGCCTGCATCGCGACGTCGGTTCCGGTGCCCATCGCGAGACCGAGGTCGGCCTGCGCCAGAGCACCGGCGTCGTTGACACCGTCACCGGCCATCGCGACCGAATGCCCTTGTGCCTGCAGCTCTGCGACCGACGACACCTTGCCCTGCGGGGTCACCCCGGCGATGATGGTGTCGATGCCGACCTGTCGGGCGACATGCTCGGCGGCACCGGCGTTGTCACCGGTGAGCAATACGGGGGTCAGCCCCATCCGACGGAGTTCGGCGATCGCGGCCGCCGATGTCGGTTTGATCTCATCCCCGATCACGATCACGCCGACCGGCTCGTCGTCGAAGGACACCACGACGGCCGTGGCGCCTTCGGCCTCGCCGGACGCGACCGCCTGCGCGAGTTCGTCTGGCAGCGCTCGACCGACGGGACTCGAAATCGTCACGCGCACACCGTCGATGACGCCCACCACCCCGGAACCCTCGGTCGCCCGGAAGTCGGTCACCGCCCCGGACACGGCGGCGTCGGTCCGCGTGGCCCCGGCGACGATCGCCGCACCGATGGGATGCTCGGAACCGGCCTCTACCGCAGCAGCACGTGTCAACACGTCGTCGGCGTCGGCGGAATCCACCACGACAACCGACTGCAGCGTCATCTCGCCGGTGGTGACCGTTCCGGTCTTGTCCAAGACGATCGTGTCCACACGCCGTGTGGTCTCGAGTACCTCGGGCCCCTTGAGGAGCACACCGAGCTGGGCACCGCGACCGGTTCCGACCATCAACGCGGTCGGTGTGGCCAACCCCAGTGCGCACGGACACGCGATGATCAGTACCGACACCGCCGCGGTGAACGCGAAGGTCACCCAGCCCGAGTCGCTCGCCACGCTCCCGGCGCCGAGTAGACCCGGCCCGCTCGCTACGCTCCCGGCGCCGAACCAGAATCCCAACGCCCCCACCGCGATCACCATGACCGCGGGGACGAAGTAGGCGGAGATGCGATCGGCGAGTCGTTGCGCGTCGGCCTTGCCGGCCTGCGCATCGGCCACCATCTTCGCCATCTGCGCGAGCGCGGTGTCTGCTCCGACGCGCGTCGCCCGCACCACGAGGCGGCCGCTCGCGTTGACAGTCGCGCCGATCACCTGATCGCCCTCGGTGACCTCGACCGGTACCGATTCCCCGGTGATCATGGACGCGTCCACGGCCGATGCCCCGTGCACCACGATGCCGTCGGTGGCGATCTTCTCGCCCGGACGAACCACGAACTCGTCGCCGACCACCAACTGCGACAGGGGGATTCGAGTCTCGGACTGGCCCCGGAGGATGGCCACGTCCTTGGCGCCCAGATCGAGCAACGCGCGCAACGCATCACCGGCCCTGCGTTTGCTGCGCTTCTCGAAATAGCGACCGGCGAGCAGGAATGTGGTGACGCCCGCGGCGGCCTCGAGGTAGATGTTCGCGGCACCGTCGCCGCGCGAGGCGATGAGGTCGAAGCCGTGACGCATCCCTGGTTCGCCCGCCGTCCCGAAGAACAACGCGTACAGCGACCACAAGAACGCGGCGGACGTGCCCATCGACACCAACGTGTCCATCGTCGTCGACCCGTGCCGCAGGTTGATCCAGGCGGCCCGGTGGAAGGGGTACGCACCCCAGACCACCACCGGGGCGGCCAATGTCAGCGATGCCCACTGCCAGTAGGTGAACTGCCAGGCCGGGATCATCGCGAGTACCACGACGGGCACCGTCAGGATCGCCGACACGATCAATCGTTGCCGGAGGCCGTCGAGTTCGCGATCGGGCCTCTCGTCCCGGGTCGATCCTGTCTCGTCGTCGGCGACGGAGCCGACCGTGACCACCGGCGATGCCTGGTAGCCCGCGTCACGAACCACCGTGATCAGATCCGCGGTGTCCAATGCAGCCGGGAATTCGACGTGGGCCTGCTCGGTCGCATAGTTGACCGATGCACTGACCCCGTCGAGTTTGTTGAGTTTGCGTTCGATCCGGTTGGCGCACGACGCACAGGTCATGCCCTCGATATCGAGGTCGACCTGCTCAGTGGTGATCGACATGTCCTCACTCCGAGTGCTGATGGGTGCCCGGTTGGGGCGCGGGCGCGTCGTCACCCCACGGGTCCACGACGCGGCCGATCCCGAAGGCGAGACCGAAGGCGACTGCCAGCGCGACGACGAACGCCGCGATTCGAACCGCCGCATTCTGGGTCATGGCGGTCATGACAGTTGATACCCGGCCTCGGTGACGGCCGCCTCGATCTCGGGGCGGCCGATCTCACGGTCGCTGGTCACCTCGACGACACCGGTGTCCAGGGACACGTCGACATGCTGCACGCCGCTGATCTCACCGATCTCCTCGGTGACCGACGAAACGCAGTGCCCGCAGGTCATTCCGGTGACGGTGTAGGTGCTGACGGTCATGGTGATCTCCTTGCCGTGGTGGCTGGTCATGGTTTGTTCGGGTCTCGTCGAAGTCTGCGAGCTGAAGCGCCGGTGATCTCAGGACTTGACCAGACGAGCGATCGCCTGCATCGCCTCGTCGACCTTCTCCTTGCCTGCGTCATCGCTCTCCTGCGCGGCATTCACCACACAGTGGTTCATGTGCTCTTCGAGGAGACCGAGACTCACGGCCTGCAGCGCCTTGGTCATCGCCGAGACCTGCGTGAGGATGTCGATGCAGTAGGCCTCCTCGGAGACCATGCGCTGCAGCCCTCTTGCCTGACCCTCGATGCGCCGCAGTCGGCGAAGGTAATCGTCCTTGTGTCCGATGTACCCGTGCTGTGCGTGGTCGACCTGTTGCGGTTCGGTCATGACTTCGATCCCGTCCTCGATGGTGGCACTCCATACCCCCAACAGGTATACCAACAATCGTTCTATACGGCTACCCCCTAGGGGTATATGTCACCGACGCCCCCGCACGCGTGGAGCGGGGTCGATCAGGAAGAACGTGGCGAACGCAGTGCGGCCGCCAGTCGCTCCAACGCTGCGGCGACGTCGCTCAGCGCGTCGGCGACCTCCGGGCGGTAGGGACCGGGAGCAGAGGGCGTAACCGGCGCGGCAGCAGACGCTCCGGACGGGATCGGGCCGGACTCCGTCGGATCATCGGGCATGCCGTGCCTGCTCCGCGCCGGGGTGGCCCCCGTCGGCGGCTCGGCACCGGTGGATCGGCGTCCGCCGCGGTAGCCGCCGTCGTCACCGGGCGACGTCTGCGGTTGCGGCGGCCGGGACTCGGCAGGTGACGACGAGGGAGCATCGGTGGTCGTCGTGGCCGACGTGACGCGCGGCGGCATCTCCGCCGAACCGGCGCGATGTCGGCGCGCCCCCTGGGATCGCTCCTGCTGGGCGACCCCGTTCTGGCTGTGCGCGCGCGTCGTCGCAGGTGACGACGAGGAAGCCGGTCCGGATCGCGGCAGGGCCCCCGACTGCGGTCCGGATAGGGGCGTTTGCTCGGTCTCGGAGCCGGGCTGCGGCGGCCCCGGCCGGGCGGCCGGTCCGGCCTGGCTCGGCGCAGGGGGCTGTCCCGGGTGTTGCGGCGGTGCCGGCCGGGGCGCTCCGGGCTGCGGTGATCCCTGCTGTGGTGATCCCTGCTGCGGCGAACCCTGCTGCGGCGAACCCTGCTGCGGCGAACCCTGCTGCGGCGAACCCGGTCGGGGCGCCCCTGGTGGTGGCGCAGGACTCATCTGCGGAGGCGGGCCTGACTGCGGCGGGCCCATCTGCGGTGGCGGACCGGGTTGGACGGGTCCCGGCGGCGGAGGCGGCGCGGCCGGAGGCTGTGCAGACGGAGGCGGGGGACCAGGAGCCGGCCGCGGCGGAGCTGCGACGGCGGTCGGTGCATGACCGTTCGACGGTGCGAAGAAATGCGCGCCGCCGTGCCCCTCGAAGTACACGCACGGTGCGCCGTTCTGGGCGTGCACCGAGCACGGGTTGCGCTCGATCAGGGACTGTGCGTGGTCGTCGAAGTCGTTCCATTCCAACCACAGTCGTCGATCACCGCGCGGACGGTCGCTGGCGTCGGTTGCGTGGTTGCCGCTGTGTCCGACGGTGAGTCGACAGTGCAGCAGCCATTCCGACTGGCCGGTCAGCCCCAGGGCGGTCCGCTCCGCGGGAGTGCATACGACCGTCGACCAGCAACCTTCGCCGTTCATCCGGCCTCTCCTTCGCGCATCACGCGCTGTCTGGCATTCGTTCGTTGTCGCGCCTGGTGTCCTCCGTGCGCGGATTCGATCGCGCCGCGACTGCCGGGACGCGCGCAGCACGCGGTCACAACGATCTCGACGTCCCCCGGCGGTCAGTGTACGAACTTTGACACCAGACCCGCCATAGCCTGCGGTAAAAGTCTCAGAACACCTCAGCCCGCGAGGAATTCGACGATTCTTCGGCGTGTCTCCTCCGGTTCGTCGAGGTGGAGGAAGTGTCCTGCACCCGCGACGCGGCCGACGGCACTCCCTGACGGCAGCAGGTTCTCGAGGCCGTCGGTGAAGTCGACGTGCATGCAGCCGTCGTCGACGCCGTGGAGATAGAGCATCTCCATTGCTGTCGGCTGCAGCCAACCGGTCGCGTGGTCGGCGTAGCGCCGATCGATGCGAGGCCGCAGCATCGCGCGGTAATAGCCGAGTGCCGCCGACCGGCGTGGCGTGGTCGCCACCGCGGCGAGTGCGTTGTCGACATCGGTGGGATTCGGCGCCGGACCCCACCGTCGCCACAGGGCCGGGATCAGCCGATCGAGTGCACGTTCCGGCAGGTACGGCAGCTGGTTGAATGCGATATACCAGCTCATCACGGCCTGTCTGGGCAACAGCCGTAGGCGCGGCGCGGCCGGACCGGACCGCAGAGCGGCGATCGGCGGGACTGCCATGGCGACCACCCGC
The DNA here is from genome assembly GCF_048537895.1 of Gordonia sp. CPCC 206044. Lineage (NCBI taxonomy): Bacteria > Bacillati > Actinomycetota > Actinomycetes > Mycobacteriales > Gordoniaceae > Gordonia > Gordonia sp. CPCC 206044. The sequence continues at coordinate 135,563 of NZ_JBCLVL010000001.1, read as the reverse complement.
CGGTACGGTCCGTCGGAGCGAGCGGCCACCCCGTGCACGGTCAGGGCACCCCAGTCATGGCCGATGAGCACCGCTCTATCATCACCGTCGAGCGCACGGTGCAGCGCCAACGCGTCGTAGGTCAGTGCGGCGACGTGGTAGTCGTGGTCGGCCGGGATCTCCGACGGCGCGTATCCGCGGGTGAACGGTGCGACGACGCGGTATCCCTCTGCGGCGAGCGCCGGGCCCAGATGACGCCATGTCCAGGCGGAGTCGGGGAAGCCGTGCAGGCAGACCGCCAGCGGCCCGTCGGCCGCTCCCCAGGTGAGCGCTGCCAGACGAAGATGTCCGAGGTCGACGACGATCCGTTCGGGCGAGGTCATGGGCGCGACGTTACCGGCGGACCCTGCACCGGGGGACGAGCCGACTCACGAGACGAGCGCCTCGGTCGCGATCAACGCGTCCGCACGGTCGCATTCGGTGATGTCCCCGTCGATCCAGCCGAAGCAGCGCGACCGCGCATCCGGATCGGTGCGTGGGTGATCGGTGCGTGCATGGCATCCGCGCGATTCGGCGCGAGCCTGCGCCGCCGCCACCACCACGCGTGCGGTGAGGGTGAGCGCGGCGTCTTCGACATCGACATCCGTGACCATCGGACGCCTGCCGGCCGACTGCAGCCGCGACGCGACCCGCTGCAGACCGTCGGCACCCCTTCGTAGTGCCACAGCCCCGGACATATTGTCCTGCAACCCTTCTCGAGACAGAGCAGGCAGTTCGGCGATCGAGGCTCCGCTCGCATCGACGACACGGCGATCGCGTCGGGACACCGCGACGGCGGCGGCACGTCGACCCATCACCAGACCTTCGAGCAGGCTGTTGGAGGCCAACCGGTTGCCGCCGTGCAATCCGGTGCGGGCCACCTCCCCGGCCGCGAGGAGGCCGGGGACCGCGGTGCGGCCGTCCACGTCGGTCAGCACTCCCCCACACTGATAGTGAGCGCCCGGAACAACGGGGATCAGACCCGTCTCGACGTCGAGTCCGGCGTCGGCGACGCCGGCGGTCACCGTCGGGAACCGGGAACGGAAATCCGCGATGGTGCGCACATCGAGGTACACGCACGGTGCGCCGGTCGTCGCCAATCGGGCTTCGATCGCGTTGGCCACCACGTCCCGGGGCGCGAGATCGCCCATCGGGTGCACGCCGTCGGTCACCGTCCGACCGTCGGCGTCGACCAGCCGCCCGCCCTCGCCGCGAACGGCCTCGCTGATCAGTGTCCGTCGCCCCCGCGCGCCGGGAACGTAGAGCATTGTCGGATGGAATTGGATGAACTCCATGTCGGCGACCACCGCGCCCGCCCGCAGCGCCAGCGCGATGCCGTCGGCCGTGGCGCCCACCGGATTGGTGGTCGCCGCGTACAGGTGCCCGCTCCCGCCGGTGGCGAGCAGAACCGTCGGGGCGTGCACGAGGCGGTCGTGACCACGCGTGCGGAACGCGACCCCGACGGTGTGCCCGTCGGCCCGCAGGATCGCTGTGGCCGACGAGTCGTCCACGCAGGTCAGGTCAAGGTACGCCGCCGCGGAGGCCAGTCGGCGACCCAGCGTCCGCTGTACCTGCGCACCGGTTGCGTCGCCGCCGGCATGGATGATGCGTCGCACCGAATGACCACCCTCGCGGGTGCGGGCGAGAGCGCCGTCCGGCCTGCGGTCGAACTCAGCGCCCCATCCGATCAGCGCCGACACCGCCGACCATCCGTCCGCCAGGATCGGGCGCGTCGCCGACGGATCGGTCAACCCGGCACCCGCCGCGACCGTGTCGGCGACATGGAGGTCGACCGAGTCCTCGCGGTTGGCGGGCTCGACGACGGCGATACCCCCCTGGGCGTAATGGGTGGCGGTCGATTGCTCGGCGCGATCGGGGCGCCAGGTGGGCCCCTTGTTCAGCACCACGACACGTAGGCCGGCCTCGGCGGCGCACACGGCCGCGGTGAGACCGGCGACACCGGCACCGACCACCACGAAGTCGGCGCGCAGTTCATCCGCTGTCCGGTCACGTTCGCGTCGGACCATCTCGCACCTCCCGGGACACGTTTTCGATTCCCAGTCGAAAACCTTACCCCAGCTGTACAGACGTGGGCAGCCTCGCAGCTCGTCGGCGACACCGCCGACCCGATGCGCGCCCTCCGAGACAATGTGCCGACCGAGGGTCAGGAGAGGAACTCGGCCACCAGCCCCGGCCAGGCATGCAGTTGGTCAGGCGTCGAAGCCACGACCAGCCGCGCATCGGGGAGGGCGTCGGCGAGTAACTGACCGCTACTGACCGGATGACCGTCGTCGCCGGTCCAGCTCAACACCAATGCCGGCCGATCCAGACGTGAGACTTCCTCGGCGGCAGGCAGATCCGTGATCGCCGAACCACGCAGGACCCACGGATAGATCACGGATCGGACCGCGATCGGCGAGACGAACCGCCGCGCCTGAGCCAGGGCAGGCGAAGCCGGGGCATCGGTGGTGAGCCGTTCCAGCGCGGCCAGACCGTCTCGCTCGACCAGGTCGGCCGAGGCCTGGCGGATCGGCACCTGCGCCCGGCGGGTCCCCCAGATCGTCGGCGCCTGGGTGAGAACCAACCGGGTGAACCGATCCGGTTGCGCCGCAGCGGCATACAGGATGGTCGCGGTACCCATCGACGCGCCGATCGCCGCCACCGGTTCGTCGGGCGCGACGACATCCAGCAACGCCAACAGGTCGCGCCCCAACTCCGGCCAGGTGTACTCCTCGGCCGTCTTCCCACCTGTCGAGCGACCGTGCCCGCGTGCGTCGTACCGGATCAAACGATGGCCCGCGCTGACCGGCCGCCAGTCGAACTGCCCGGCCGACTCCTGACCATAGGCACTCGAACTCATGCCGTGCGCCCAGATCACCGCTCCCCCGCGGCCGGTCTGATTCCAGGCCAGGCGGGCGCCACGCACCTCGGCCAAGCGAAAAGCAGGTGTCATGTCGACCCCGGCGCGGCCACGTCAGCGGCGTCCGGTCAGAACGTCGAGGCGTCGATGACGAAGCGGTAGCGCACGTCGCTGGCGACCACGCGCTCGTAAGCCTCGTTGATCTGGTCCGCGGAGATGACCTCGATCTCTGCGCCGATGCCGTGTTCCGCACAGAAATCCAGCATCTCCTGGGTCTCGGCGATCCCGCCGATGTTGGATCCGGCCAGGCTGCGGCGGGCAGCGGTCACCGCGAACGCGGGAACCTCGATCGGACGTTCCGGCAGGCCGAGTTCGACGAGAGTGCCGTCGAGTTTCAGCATGCCGAGATACTTGGCCATGTCCAGATTCGCCGACACCGTGTTGAGGATGAGGTCGAAGTTCTTGCGCAGCGCACGGAACGTGTCGGGGTCGCTGGTCGCGAAGTAATGATCGGCGCCGAGGCGCAGACCGTCTTCCATCTTCTTCAACGACTGCGACAAGACCGTGACCTCGGCCCCCATCGCGTGAGCGATCTTGACACCCACGTGTCCGAGGCCGCCCAACCCGACGACGGCGACCTTGGTACCCGGCCCGGCACGCCAGTGGCGCAACGGGGAGTACAGCGTGATCCCGGCGCACAGCAGCGGTGCCGCGACGTCGAGCGCCAGACCGTCGGGGATACCGCACACGTAGTTCTCGTCGACGACGATGGCGGTGCTGTAGCCGCCCTGGGTGGGCAGCCCGTCACGACCGACTGCGTTGTATGTGCCGATCATGCCGCGCTCGCAATACTGTTCGAGCCCCTGCCGACAGGCGTCGCATTCGCGGCACGAATCGACGAAACATCCGACTCCGACCCGGTCACCGACGGCGTACCGGGAGACGTCGGAGCCGACCGCGGCGACGGTGCCGGCGATCTCGTGGCCGGGCACCACCGGATAGGAGGTCCGCCCCCACTCGCCGCGAGCCGTGTGGATGTCGGAGTGACAGATCCCCGCGTAGGCGATGTCGATGACGACGTCGTGGGGACCGGGGTCGCGTCGCTCGATGGTCGTCGGTGCCAGCGGACGGTCGGCGGCGGCAGCGCTGTAGGCGTTGACCGTGGTGGACATCAATACTCCTCTGCTGATGGCGGCACGTGATCGGCGTCCGCGACGGCCGGGCTGTCGACCACCGGCTCGCATGACGCCGCCACCCCAGTCTGGCCGACTCCGCGGTCATATCGCCGTTCGGGCATACGTCACATCGATCACAGTTGGGGCGATCACACGGCCCGGACCTCGGTCACCCGGCCACGTCGGGACGACCCGCGACCGCCGCGTTCGGCCATCGGACCCGCAGCGTCGTTACACTGACCGATGGTGACCACGCAGAATCACGACGACCCAGACCTGCGCCTCTCGCTGCCCAGGGTGTCGCCCCTCGCCGAGATCACCCGTTTCGGCACGGCGACCGCCCATGCGGCCGCGGGCGTCGGGCGCTTTGTCCTGCACACGATCGGTGATGCTCTCCACGGACAGGCGCCCACCGGCCAGCGCGTCGCCCATGAGGTTCGCACCACGTTCGAGCACCTGGGCCCGACCTACGTGAAGCTCGGTCAACTGATCGCGTCGAGCCCCGGTGTGTTCACCGAGACGCTGTCGACCGAGTTCGAGTCCCTCCTCGACCGGGTGCCACCGGCCGATCCCGGAGAGATCCGCCGACTGTTCATCGAGGAGCTCGGTCGTCCGCCCGAGGAGGTCTTCACCTCCTTCGACACGCAACCCATCGCGTCGGCGTCGATCGCGCAGGTACACACCGCGACGCTGCACGACGGCGAAGAGGTCGTCGTCAAGATCCAACGACCCGGGATCACCACACGACTAGCCCCGGATGTCGCCCTGCTGGAACGCTTCGCCGGACTCGCCGAGATCTCCGAGTACGGCCGCATGCTCAGTGCACGTCACGTCGTCGAGGATTTCGCCGACGGGCTCTCCGCGGAACTCGACTTCCGCAACGAGGCCGCGACGATGCGTGAGTGGTACGAGTGTCTGCGCCCGGGGCCGTTCGGCGACCGGATCCGAGTCCCCACCGTGTACGACGAGCTCACCACGTCACGAGTACTGACCATGGAACGGATCTACGCGATCCGCATCGACGACGCCGAAGCCGTACGCGCCGCAGGTCACGACGGCGTCGCGCTCTGTCGCAATCTACTTCTGTCCCTGCTGGAGTCCGCATTCCACGGCGGTCTGTTCCACGGCGATCTCCATGCCGGCAACGTGCTCGTCGACGCCGAGGGCAAGCTCGTGTTGCTCGATTTCGGCATCGTCGGGCGGTTCACCAAACGCACCCGCCGCATTCTGCGGCAGCTCGTCGTCGATCTCATCGTGCGCGGCGACCACGAGTCGGCCGGCCGCGCGATATTCCTGCTCGGCGCCGTGCACCGGCCGGGATCGACCGCGAAGGGCGCCGAGGACATCAAGAAGGTCACCGCACCGTTGTCGTCGGCCGACCTGGCGTCGATGTCGTACACCGATCTGGGACGGCAGCTGGCCGCGGTGGCCAAGGCCCACGACGCTCGTCTGCCGCGGGAGCTGGTCCTCGTGGGCAAGCAACTGCTGTACGTCGAGAAGTACATGAAACTCCTCGCACCCCGCTGGAAAGCCATGTCGGACAGGGAGATCTACGGCTACATGGCCGGGATCCTGAAGGAGGCCGAACGGGACCGGCGCTCCGAGCGCACCCGTTCTGGCTGAGCGTTGCAGAACCTGTTCACCGATCTGCATTCGCACGTCGTCGCCCGAAATGTCGGTGACCTTCGACAGCTCGTGACGGCCGACCACTAGTGTTGGGGCGTTGAGTCCGCATACCAGGAGTGGAGAATGAGACGAGTTTGGCTGGCGCTGCCGGCGTTCCTCGGCGCCGCGTTCATTGCCGCCGCCATCGCCGTACCGCTGTTCCTCGTCCCGCAGCTGCGGGTGGTACCGCTCGACCTGGACATCACGTCGGTGGCCACGACCGTGCCCGAGGACGGGTCGACCGGTGACCGCTTCCCCGCCGAGATCTTCGATCGCTGCTCGGTCAGTGAGCGCAAGGCCCGTGTCGTCGACGCGCACCTCACCCAGCAGCGCCGTTCGGTCATCGTGGACCCGTCCGACCGACGTCAGGCGACCCTGCAGTCGGCGCAGACCGTGCAGATCGACCGCTACCGGGACGCCGAGGGCAACGAAACCGAACCACCGATGGCGGCCGCCGACACCGAGCGCAAATGTGACGACGGGCTGCTGACCGCGAACATCGACCGCGTCTCGGTCAACCGCAAGTCGTCGGTGCCCAACGGCACGGTGAGCTCGCTGCAACTCGAGGCCGCACCCGAGGGTGTCAATCCGAAGGACGTCTCCGTCGACCTGCCCAACCGTCGCGGGTTCCAGTACAAGTTCGGCTTCGACGTCAAGAAGCGCTCCTACCTCTATTACGACACCAACACCCGCCAGGACATCGAGGTCAAGTTCGTCGGCGAGAAGACGATCGACGGCATCAAGACCTACGAGTTCGCCGGCGATGTTCCTGAGACCGACGTGTCGAGCCTGCCGAACGCGCAGGGTGAGGCCGCGCTCGGCACCATGTTGACGATGCCGGCGAGCTGGTGGGGCATCTCGGGCCGCGGCGTGCGCGCCAACGACAAGATCACCATGCACCGGTATGCGACCGCGACCCGACACGTGTGGGTGGAACCGCAGACCGGGACCATCGTCGACGGGCTCGAGGATCAGCACCAGTACTTCCGGTCGCCCGACCAGAGCCAAGACACCCCGGCACCGGTGCGCGACTTCCAGATGGACGTGCTGAAGGGTCGCTTCAAGTGGTCCGACGAGACCGTCTCCAACCAGGCAGGCAAGGCCGACCACTACGTCGGTCTGCTGAAGATGGGCTCGTTCTGGCTGCCGCTGATCCTCGGTATCGTCGGCGTCCTGCTGCTCGCCCTGTGGGGCCTGCTGTTCTGGCGGTCCCGTCGTGGGTCCGGCGGCGACGACACGACAGCCGAATCCGCCACCCCGACCAGCTGGCTCGAGCAGCCGCATGACGAGAGTCCGACCGCCCAGTCCACGGCACCCGTGGTCGGTGGGGCCGCCGCGGCATCGTCGGCCGCCGATCCGTGGGATAGACCGACCGAGCAGATCCCGGTGGTGCGCGACTCCCCGGACGACACCGCCACCCAGGCGTACTCGGCCGACGATCAGGCCACCCGGCCGTTCTCGGAGTCCGGCGACGAGGGCGAGCTCTCGTCCGAGCCGCACGACGATCACAGCGAGTGGTCGCCGGCCGACGACGAAACCCAGCAGTTCCGTCGTCCGCCGGGCGAATAGGTCACCACACAGCACCAGCGTTCGGGCCCCGACGCCACTCGCCTCCCGGTGAGTCGCCGTCGGGGCCCGTTCGCGTTGTCGGCCGTGCGCTGTGGCCATGCGATGTCGGCCGTGCGATGTCGGTTCGCGCGGTCCGTCGCGCTCTTCGGCCGCTCACGCGGACCCTCCAACCAAACGCGGACGTAGCTTCACACAGTTTTGCCGGCAGGTTCCGCGGATCGGTCGGGAGCGGCACGGGGCGTGACGCCGGGCACGGCGCAGGCGCCTAGAAGAACCAATTGTCCCGCGGGACCTTCGGCCCGTCCGCGCGATACTCGGCGCCGGCCTCGACCGCGGCACGCGCATAGTCGGGATGCGGACGGCTGATGATCAGTTCCCGACCGTCGTCGCTCACGAATGCACGGGTGAAGTACTCGGGGAAGCGCTTGAGTACAACAAGATTCACCATCACGGGCACGGTCCAGCCGAAGATGACCAGGAAAGCACCGAGAGTCTCGTTGTCAGACCATACGAACCGCGGCACCACGAAGAACATCGACAAAGCGAGCACGACGATCAGCACAGTGCGCAGCCGGTATCGATTCAGGGTGCGTCGGCATTGGGAGCAACCCACCATGCGGAATCGCACGCGTGGCTCCCCGTACCGCCGCTCGTGCAACCTGACCGAGAGCGTGTAGAAGGGAATGCACAGGAGTAGGACGCGCTTCCACATCGGTCTGCTGAAGTGCCATCCACGGGCCCAATAGGTGTACACCCGCGCCAATCCCCCCGAGCGTCCGTGCGGGACACACAGTTCGGGCAGCGGCACCGACAGGTGACGCAGGAGTTCGCGCTGTGCCCTCCCGAATCCCGGCCCTCCCAACTCGGCGACCCGGGGTCTGCGTAAGGGGAACACCACCTGTTCCTCGGTCTCCACGCCAGACGCCACGACCTCGATGATGTCGGTTCGGCAGCAGCTGTGGCAAACGCCCCAGAGCGCCAGGTCTGGCAATCACTGTCCGCCGGATGAATGAAAACCGACATACGGCCTCAGCCAGAGATAAGCAGGTGGAATCGGTCTGTTACGTTTCACAAATCGGGTGGCCGCCCGGGAACATGACCGCGAACAGAGAGCTCTCATGGACGTCGAACCAGAAGATCTGGACAAGTTCGCCAAGCGTCTCAAGGAGCTCGCTTCGCAAGTCGGGGACGCTTCCGCGTACGTGGAAAAACACCTCAGCGGTATCTCCGGTGACGGCATCCTCTTCGTGGGTATCGAGTCGACCGTCGCTGAAACCCGTGCAGCGCTCTCAGAGAACATCGACAAACTCCAGCAGCTTGCGACTGCATCCGGAGACGAGATGACACGGGCCGCCAATCATTACCGTTTGACCGAGCAGACGAACACCGCCGCGAACTCCAAGCCTCGATAGCCGGAGTTCGACCCGAGGACATCAGATGGCTAAAGAACCCGCCGCAGCTCTCACTTCCCCCGTCGCCCGTGATCCGATCCCTGATGTTCTCGAGAACGCCATGAGCGGCTCGTATGTGAGCCCGTCATACTGGCTAACCGGCCCTGTGATGCAAGCTCTGTCATTTGCCGGTGTCGAACAGAACCCGATCGACATGGCAGCCGAATGGTTCACCGGTGACTGGACGCGGGTTCAAGAGGCAGGGCAGGCCGTCCAGTCTCTGGGCGACTTCAACAAACTGCTGTCCGAAGCAATCACCGCAGCGTCAACCGCGGCATCCGAGATGTGGGACGGAGACGCCGCAAGTGCTGCGGACAAGTACTTCGCCGACTTCGCCCAAGCAATCCGCCGTCAGCAGTCCGCTATCAATCAACTGGGCAAACAGCTGGATTCGCTTGCGTTCGGCATGTACGAAGCATCGCAGGCATTTAAAGGGATAGCCGCGACCATCACCGATCTGGTCATCATGCTGGCAATAAAGATCGCGGCGGCCTTCGCAGCTTCGTCACTCGCAGCGACCGGCATCGGAGCAGCCGTCGCGGCCTCGTCATGGGCCTCGGCCACCATGACGGCGCTACAGGTTGCGGACAAAGTCAGCGACGCAATTACTGCGGTGAATCTCGCACTCCAAGCATCGCAGACCATCGCCGGCGAGATTATCGGCCACGTCGCCGATCTGAAGGAGATCCAGATCCCCGAGCTCCCCGGTCGCGCTTACGACAATCCGGACGCCTGACATGACCGACGAGAAACCACTACTGCCGTCCCTCGAAGGCCATCCTGCCGACGACTGGCATCTGCGGAAGTCGCTGCGGACGCTGGCCGAATTCTCTCCGGATCCCGACTTCAAGGCGATGGTCGCCGACGTCCTCGGCGGAAAATCCTCGTTGCGCGATGTGGTCGATTCGACGACATTCACGAGGACCATCGCACCGATGGTCGAGTCTGCCGTCGCAGATGCACCGCAGATCAGTGACGCCGAACGCGAATCCCTCGCACAACAAGCGCACGCACAGATCGAAGCCGAGTATGCCGCAGCGATGACCGAGCAATCCTCGTCTCCGCTGTCCGGCGACGATTCCGGGGAGTTCTACGAAGAACTCGAGGACAGTGCTGGTGACGACAGTTCCGGCGCCGAGTTCTACGAGGAGCTCGAAGACTCCCCCGCCGACACGGCTGACGAGGTGTACTACGAAGAGCTCCACGAGACGGACGGCAGCGATGACGACCGACCACGGGGTTCAGCCCTCGGCACCGCTTGGTGAGCGGTACCGAACACCCTCGCTCTCGGCCTTCCACCGACCGCTCACGCGGACCCTCCACGCAAACGCGGACGTAGCACCACACAGATTTGCCAGCAGGTTTCGCGGGTACGACCGGATAGCCCCGGATAGCCCCCGCCGACGACAAGATGGCCCACCGACGACAAACGGCCGGCGACCCGAAGGTCACCGGCCGTTTGTGTCGGCTCAGGTCCGGACGATCAGAAGAACGCCGGGCGGAAGGTGCTGGCCCACGACTGCTTGAAGTCGTTCTGCCAGTAGTCCCACCAGTGGACACCGTCGGCGGTCACGTGGGTGGTCAGCTTGACGCCGGGAACCACTGCGACACGCGGGATGTAGAGCGAGGTGCTCACCGACGCCGCAGTCTCCAGCGGCACCATCTGGGAGAACTTCACCGGGTTGAAGTTCGGGCTGTTCGGGTTCACCGAGCTGTCGTACTTGCTGCCCAGGCCGCTGCCCGACGACAGGTACACGTGCTTGCCGGCCAGAGCGTTCGCGCTCAGGAACGGGTCGTTCTGGAACCACTGGCCCAGCGGGTAGACGCCCCACATGTTGTTGGCGTTACCACCGGTCTGTGCCACGGCGACCTGAATGCCCTGGGTGAAGCCCGGGAAGGTGACCGTCGGGTAGCCGCTGTAGGACGCGACCGCGTCGTAGAAGCCGGGGTGACGCGAAGCCAGGTTCAGCGCCGAGGTGCCCGACATCGACAGACCGGCGATGCCGTTGCGGCGGTTGTCGCTGTTGTGCTTACGAGCCATGTAGGCGGGCAGCTCGCGGGTCAGGAAGGTCTCCCACTTGTTCACGCCGAGCTTGGGATCGTTGCGCTCCCAATCGGTGTAGAAGCTACCGGCGCCACCGAACGGCATCGCGACGTTGGTGCCCTTGCCGACCATGAACCGGTCGACGTCGGTGTTGATCAACCAACCGCTGTCATTGTTCGGGGCGCGCAGGCCGTCGAGAAGGTACAGCGTCGGCTTGGGGCCGCCACCGCCGCCGTCGACGATGCGCACGGGGATGTTCCGGTGCATGGCCGCGGAGTAGACGTACTCGGTGGAGCCGGCCGCCTGAGCGGTCGGAGCAGCCACCAGGCCGGCACCGGTGGCCGCCACGAGGGCAACGAGGCCGGCGACAAGGCGCTTACGGGCACGAGTCAGCATTCAGATGTCCTTACGATCTTGACCACGACGGCCAACGGTCACTCTCACGGGATTCTATGGCTCGACGGCCCGGCTTCCACCCGTCGTGAGGCAGTGTAACGGCTCTATAACACTCCGGCAAAGCCAGCGACAGCGCCGTTGATCGGCACGGACACGACAAATCGCCCTGGCTTCCCATGCCTACCTGCGTAAACCTGTCGCCGCAGGAGATTGCGCCATCGTGTATCCATGCGATCGACGTCGGCTGCGACCGCGTCGTTATCGCTTTGCTGTCTCAACGGTGACGTCCGAGTCTCGTCGGCCCGCGCCCGCACAGCACCGATTCCGGCACGATCTCCTAGACTCACGGAGTGCTGACCTGGTTGGCCGCCCACTGGGCCGAGATCCTCGGTTTCGTCACGGGCGCAGGCTGTGTCCTCCTCGCCGCCCGACGCAACGTCTGGACATTCCCCCTCGGCATCGCCAACAACATCGTCTTCATCGGTTTGTTCACCGCCAACGGCATCTACGCCAACGTCGGGTTGCAGGTCGTCTATCTCCTGCTCGGCATCCACGGATGGCGCAACTGGCTCGCATCGCGGTCCGAACCGACATTCGTCCTGCAGACTCCCCGTCGGGTCGTCCCGCTGCTCGTCGTGACCGCGGTGGCCGCCGCCGGGATCCTCTGGTGGGTGCTCGATCGGCACACCGATTCGACGATCCCGTTCTATGACGCCGTCACCACCTCCGCGAGCCTCGTGGCGCAGTACATGTTGAACCGACGCTGGTTGCAGAACTGGTTCGTCTGGATCGCCGTGGACGTGGTGTACGTGGGGATGTACGCGATCACGGGCCTGCCGGTGACCGCCGCCCTCTACATGCTCTTCATCGTCATGTGTGTCCTCGGGTATCTGGGGTGGCGCGGTTCCGCCCGGGCCGGCACCGAGCGCGAGCCGAGGAGTTCGGTTGTCTGACGGCAACGGCGCCGCCCCGCGGTTCGGCCACGGCCTGGTGTTGGGCAAGTTCTACCCACCACATAGCGGCCACCATCACCTGATCCGAACGGCGGAACAGCACTGCCGGTCGGTCACCGTCGAGGTGATCGGTTCGTCGGTCGAGACGATCTCGGTCGCCGACCGCGCGGCGTGGATGCGAGAGATCCACCCCGTCGTGCGTGTTGCCGCAACCGTCGACGACACCCCGATCGATTTCGACTCCGCGGCCGCGTGGGACGCGCACATGCTCACGATCACCGGACTGCTCGACGAACCAGTCGACGCCGTGTTCACCAGCGACGCCTACGGTGCCGAACTCGCGCGACGTCTCGACGCGACCTGGGTCCGGGTCGACCCGGACCGCACCGTCAACCCGGTCTCGGGGACCGCGGTGCGCGACGACCTCGCCGGTCACTGGTCGATGCTCGCGACCCCGGTGCGGGAAGGTCTGATCCGACGCGTGGTGATCGTGGGCGCCGAATCCACCGGCACCACCACTCTCGCGCAGGCGCTCGCCGACTCGCTCGGCACCCTCTGGGTCCCCGAATACGGCCGCGAATACAGCGCGATCCGACCCGGCGGCCCGTTCGCTCCGTGGCGCACAGACGAATTCGACCTGATCGTGGAGCGACAGCGTCATGCGGAACGGTCTGCGGCGCGCCGGTGCCCGACGCCGACCCTGATCTGCGACACCGACGTGCTGGCCACCGCCGTGTGGCATGAACGGTACGTGGGCCGGTCGTCGCCGACCGTCACCGCGGCCGCCGCACAACACCGTCCCCTTCTCTACATCCTCACCGGCGACGAGATCGACTTCGTCGACGACGGGATGCGCGACGGCGAGCATATCCGACACGACATGCATCGACGGTTCCGGGAAACCCTCGAGGCCCAGACGGTTCCGTGGATGGAGGTGCGCGGCAGCGTCTCCGAGCGCGTCGCCTGCGCGCTCCCGGCCGTGCAACGCGCGATCGAGGACTCACTTCGCTTCGCACCACCCTTGGAGAAGCAGTCGCCGTCGAGCAGGGGAACACGATGACAGAGGACCGCTGGCAACACATCCCCACTTCACCGACCGTCCCGCGTCACGTCTCGCCGACCGAGGATCTGTCTGCCACCGACCTGTTCGCGTCTCCGGACGTCGAACCCGACGACCTCGATGAGAAGCTGCGGCGCAGTTACTTCTGGCTGGTCAATCGCGCCGTCATCTCCCCCTACTACGACATCGAATTCGACGACGACGCGACAGCGCCGAGCTTCCCGATCGGCGACGCCGGCGCCGTCCTCACGCTCCCGACGTCACCGTCCTATTCGTCGGCAGTCCTGTTGCCGCTTCTGACGTTTGCCGTCGGCGGCAAATGTCTCCTCATCGGCGGACCGGGCCGGGGCAAGACGACCTTGGCGGTGCTCATGGGGGTCCTGGCGGGCAGGCGTCCCGACGACGTGCGGCGCGGCATCCAGCAGGGCCAGCCGCAATTGACCGTCAGCGATCTCGTGGGCACACCTCTGCCCCGCGATCTGGTGAACGCGGGAAGCCTGGCCGAGATCACGATCGCGTGGCGCGGATGGCTACGTCGGCCGGTCAAGATCATCGACGAGTACAACCGGATTCCCACCAAGACGCAGTCGGCATTGTTGACGATGGTCGCCGAGGGCTATGTGGAATCCCACGATCAGATGATGTACACCGCACCGGATTCCGGCGTGGAGAGCTGGTTCTTCACCGCCAATGACGACTCCGGGGGCGGAACCTTCGCCGTGATCGCAGCGCTGCGCGACCGCATGGACATCACCGTGAGCGCGCTCGGATTCAACTCCCGGTTCTTCGGTGAACTCGTCGCCCGGGTCGAGGCCGACGAGAACCCCGAAACCCATGTACCGCAGGAACTCGTCTTCCCTCCCACCGAGCAGGAGGAGTTGCGCGCGGCGATCCTCGCGGTGCCACTGCCGGTGGACGTCCGCCGCCGCCTCGAGTTCTTCGTCGGCCACTTCGAGTTCGCGCAGCACGGCGGGCGTCGATTCGAATACCGCACCAAGGACACCGTGATGACCGGAGGCGGGTCGGTGAGTGAGACGATCGACGCCAACACCGGCGCCGACGTGGACAGCGACATCGGCTCCCAGACACTCAACGGGGTGTCGGTGCGCGCACTGAAATCGCTCATCTCCTACGCCAAGGCGATGGCCTACTTCCGCGGCGAACCGGAGGTCGGGCTCGCGGACTGTGCCTCGATCCTCCCCTTCGTGTTGCGCGGCAAATTGTTTCCGAATCATCGCCATCCCCGCTTCGATCGTGCCGAGGACAGCGGGTTGGCCACCGATCAGCTGAGTTGGCTCGCCGATCTGTTCGAGCAATCGAACCGCGAGTACGACGCGCTCGGGCTCGCCGACCGGGATCCGGTGGGCGACTTGTTGTCCCAACTCGGCGAGGGAATCGATGACCTCACCGCACTCGAGGTCACCCGACGGATCACCGAGATCCAGATCCGTATCGACGAGATCTCGCGGACCGGAAAAGCCTATGGTCGGGACTTCGACGACCTCCTGACACTCAAATACCTTCACCAGCGCTACACCAACTACCTGCGCTGGCTGTCCGACTCCGGATCGGCGGTGTGACCATCCGCCGCGCCCGATTCTTCGTCAACCCACCCGATGAACCGTCGTCGACACCGAGCACCGACGACGACCTCATCGACTCGAGCCGACGCGTCGCCGCCTGGGGCGGTGACGCGCAGCGGTACCTCTCGTCGTTGGACGCCGGGATCCGGACTGCGGCATCGCTGCACGTGCCCGTCGATCGCCTCGACGTCGCCGCCGTTGCGGCATGGCGGTCGGGGGTGCCACACATCCGAACCGATGCGGTGGGACGTCTCGACCGCTCGATCGGCGAGATCCCGGATCGTCACGCGGTGTTCGCGGCCGCTCTCGGTATCGAGGCCGCCGATCTCGAGGCGTTTCGGACTGCACAGGCCACGGACGAATACGGCTGGCACCCTCGGTTGTCGGTGGTCGCGGCGATCGGCGGCTTCCGAGGTGTGGGCGGACGTTTCAGTTCGCCGCCCGTCGCGCTCGCCCGAGCATGGGGAACCCACTGGTTCGTGCGTTGCGAATCCGAGCACTGGCAGGTGCGCAGCGACATCTTCGGGGCGACCCTGGCTCCGTGCACACCTCCCGAGGAGTGCACCTGGTCGACCCGGATCATGTTGTCCGCCACCGTGCAAGCAGAGGTCTTTCCGACCTCCTATCTGATCTGGTTGCAGGACAGGACCGCCCGGTGACGGCCTCGTCCCGTCGGCGCGACGGCGTCGACACGGCGTGGCAGCGCGCCCTGCGTTTATGGCGTGTTCGTCTGCGTCCGCCGCAGATCCGGAACGGACTCGGCGCAACGGTGGGCAGTTTCGCATGGTTCTCGTTCCCACCGGAGGTGTCGATCGATCTGGATCTCGCCCGAGACGAAGGAGTTGCGGGATTCCTCGAGACGGTGTTCGCACACGAGATCGGACACCATGTGTTGGCGCCGAGCACCCGCATCGACTCGCTCAAGATCACCCATCAGATGGCTCGCGGACTCACCGCCGCCGGCCTCGGCCATGACGCACTCAGCGGCTACCCGGCGCTGCTGTCCAACGTGTGGTGCGACATCCTGATCAACAACCGGATCGCAGAGATCCAACGCAGGGGCGGTCGACCGGAGATGGTCGCGATGTGGCGCACCCTGTCCCGTGAGGGCAGCGCACCACGGCTCGGATCGTATTGGTGGTCGTCATGCGAGGTTACGAGCTGCTGTGGTCGTTACCCGCCGGCAGGTTGTGCCCGCCGGACTCGCCCTCGAAACCCGCATCGGACGAGGGCGATTCGGACGGGGGCGATTCGGCCGAGACCACCGACGCCGAGCCCGGGCCAGTGCCCACGATCGTGGACCTGACCCGACAACTCACCCAGTTGACCACCACGCATCCGGAGGTGGACGCACATCTACTCGCCGAGCTCGCGCGCAGCTACGCCACCGACCCGGTGGGCGGCGCATTGCCGTTCGCCACCCTCATCGCACCGTATTTCCTGGGCGGCAAGGGTAGTCGCGTCAACACCACGATGTCTGCGGGATGCGCCGGACAGCCCGATGCGCCGGCCGCATCGGCGGCCGAACTCGAGGAGGTTCTCGGCGACCGGAGGATGAGCGAGGCACCGCGCCGGCGAGGGACGACTGCCGCATCCGGTGTGCTCTCGACGGCCGATTCGCTCGGCCAAACCTATGGCCTGGCAGAGACATTGGCGCTCTACCGGACATCCGATCAGGACGCCGTCCTCTCGGCCTGGTATCAGAGCCGGGCAAGGCAACACATCCGACCACTGCGTGAACTTGTCCCCGTTCCCGAGACGACCGCATCCATCCCTGGCCCCCTCGAGACGTGGGAACTCGGTGACGACGTCGCCGACATCGACTGGGCCGGAACCCTTTCTGCGAACCCGCTGGTGATCCCCGGGGTCACCACGCGAACACGTAGCCACCTGCCCGACGACCCCACGATCCGGCCACGCAGCGTAGAACTCGACCTGTACCTGGACTCCTCCGGCTCGATGCGACATCCCGAACGTGACTCGCCGGCGGTGCTCGCGGGCACGATCACCGCGTTGTCGGTTCTCGCGGCGGGCGGGCACGTGCGGGTCACCTCGTTCTCCGATTCCGGAATGGTCTCGGGCACTGATGGTTTCACGCGCCATCGCGCCTCGGTGATGGCGGGGCTGACCACGTTCCACGGCGGCGGCACGGTCTTCCCGTTGGACCTGCTGTCCCGACGCTTCCCCGGCGCACCCGTCACGGGCGCCCGCAGCACACACCTGTTGGTGCTCTCCGACGACGGGCTCGCATCCATGTTCGGCGCCGGGCAACAGGTCTACGCCGGGGTCGCGGCCCGGGTGCGGCCGCTGCTGGCCACCGCGACGCTCGTTCTCATCGGCGCGCGGTCTTCGGTCGACAGCACCGCCACCGAAGCCGGGTACACCGTCGAACACGTTTCCGCACCGGAGGACACACCTGCCGTGTGCACCCGGCTGGCCCGACGCATCACCGGCACGGAGGCCGCCGATGTCCGATGAGGCCACCGACCCGCCCGAGGCGCCGGAAAACCCCACCACGGAAATACTTCTGCGGTCGTGGGCCGAATGTGAACTCGACGTCGAGCAGGCGTGGCACGAACTCGAGGTCGACGACGATCTCACCGCCGGTCCGCATGTGGGCGAACTGACGGCGCGTCTGGCCACCGTCCCGGGTTGGTTTCTCACCGATCCCCTTCGTGTGCGCCCCCTGGCCGGTGATGTGCTCGGCGATGGGGCGGCGCATCGTGAGACGAACCGGGTGGCTGCGCTCATCGACGATCTGGATGTCGATGAGGCCCGCACCGCAGCCGGGTTGGCCCTGTGGCTGTGGGCCAGCCAGGACGTGATCGGCCCGTACAGTCGCCCGCTCCGGAAGGGTCGGGCGCATCGAGTCCTGGCGACGTTCGCGTTCCGACTCGCCGCGACCGTTCCGCTGCGTGATCTGATCGGCGTCGCCGATCGACGAGAGGAAGCCGCTCGAACCTTCCTGCTGTGGTCGGGTCAACGTCCCGAGAACGAGGATCCGATTGGGGCGCGATCACTGCTCGACGCGCGGGACTCGCTTGCGCGGAACGCTTTTTTCGCCGAGGCGCTGGCCCGACACCAGCATCGCCTCGAGGTGAGCAGACAACTGGCCGCGGCGCGTGCACGGGAGGCGGCGAGCCGCTATGGGTCCGAATGATCCAGCGCGCGAGCAGGACTCCGGAACTCTCGCCATCCCTGAGTACGACGCAGGGTCCTCGGTGGTCCTCACCGACGCGCAACGCTGGCCCACGTTGACCGATACCGGTCGGCGGCGGCTCGACGCACTGCGCACCCACCCGCACGGACCGACGTGGACACATCGCGCAGGCGACCGGCTCACCGCCGAAGCCGTAGCCCGCGTCCAGAACTCGGCCGCGCCACCCGACGAGCACTGGCTTGCCGACCATCTCGTCACCGCACGAGGACTGCCCGTCTATCGATCGATCCGCCGACGATTACGCACCCTCGACGATTTCCCCGCCGTCGACCGCACCGATCTGATGGCCGACATCGCGGCCTTCGTCCCCTATGACGCCGACCTGGAGCAGATGATCCACGGCAGCAGTTCGGGCTCCACCGGTCACGCGCTCGCGCTGCCCGACGACATCGAGGACACGGCCCGCACCTTCTGGTTCATGCTCATGCGGGTACGCGCCCTCGGCATCGACTGGCAACCTGATCCCGCTCGAATGGCCCTCGCACACATAGTCTTCCAACGGCAGGCCTTCACCTATGCATCGGTCATCAGCACGTTCGACCAGATGACGATGGCACGGATCAACCTCGAACCCCGGTCGTGGCCGGATCGCGACGATTTCCTGCTCGACGTCAGCCCCCAGGTCTTCAGCGGCACGCCCGCCGCTTTGGAAGCCCTGCTGTCGCCGCGGCTCGTCGACGGGCTGCGCCCGCTGGCCCTGTTCTCCGGTGCCACCGAACTCGCACCCGGCCTGCGGGCCGACCTCGAGGCGGCGTTCGGGGTCCCGGTGATCGACGTCTACTCGCTGCACGAGACCCGGCCCATCGCGATCAGCACCGACGGTGGACCGTTCACCGTCGTCGACCGCAAGGTGTTCGTGGAGGTGCTCACCGATCACGGACCGACCACCGACGACGGCGTGTACGGGGAGATCCTGGTGACAGCGGGCGAGAATCCACTGTTGCCGCTGGTCCGTTACCGAACCGGCGACTTCGGTCGGCTCATCACGATCGGCGGTCGACGCGCGATCACCGATCTCGAAGCTCGCGAGGACACCAGGTTCCTGGCGTCCGACGGTCGCATCGTGCCGAACGTCGACCTCACCCAGCAGCTACAGCGCAGCGGCGCCCGTGGGTGGACCGTCCATCAGGAACAGGACGGTTCACTCGATGTCGTCGTCGTGGGCTCGGACGCAACGCTCGTCGAGGCCACCCTAGGTGCGCTACTGCACCAGCCACTGCGGGTGCGCACGGTCGCATCAGTCGCCGATCTCGGCCCCGGAAAGCCACGCCGTCATCGCTCGGACGCGACGTAGGCTGACAATCGTGAACCTCAGCGAGTATCTCCGCCTCGACGCCACCGACCTCGCCCGCCTCGTCGCCGGTGGTGAGGTCACCCCCGCCGAGCTCCTCGCCCTGGCGAGAGCACGGGCCGACGCGGTCAACTCCCAGCTGAACGCGGTCGTACGCCGCATGGACGAAACTGCTGACGCACGCGCTTCCGGTGAGCTGTCCGGGCCCTTCGCAGGTGTCCCGTTCCTCATCAAGGACCTCGCGCAGGAGTACCGGGGCTTCCCGACGTCCTGCGGTTCGCGATCGCTCGCGCGTTACGTCGCGCCGGAGCACTCGAACATCGTCGGCCGCTTCCTCGATGCCGGGCTGGTCATCTTCGGCAAGACCAACACACCCGAGTTCGGCGCCAAGGGCATCACCGAACCCGAGTTGTGGGGCGCGGCGCGTAACCCGTGGAACACCGACCACACGCCCGGCGGCTCGTCCGGGGGCTCGGGTGCGGCGGTGGCGGCCGGGATCGTGCCGGCCGCAGGGGCCAACGACGGTGGCGGTTCGATCCGCATCCCGGCTGCCTGCAACGGGCTCGTGGGACTCAAACCCACCCGCGGACTCTCGCCCTTCGGCCCGGCGACCGGGGAGTCGATGTTCGGCATGGCCGTTCAGGGTGTGGTGTCACGGACGGTCCGCGACGCCGCCGGGCTCTACGACGCGATCGTCGGCCCCACCGACGGCTCGGTGTATCCGACGCCGACACCGACGACGTCGTTCGCCGACCGGATCACCACGGCGCCGACCGCGCTGCGCATCGGTTACTCGGCGTCGTCGGCGATCAACCCGAAGCCGGATCCGGAGGCCATCGCCGCCGTCGAGCACGCGGCGACGATCCTCGAAGGGCTCGGTCACCACGTGGAAGAGGTCTCGCCTCCCTACGACGACGGCGCGCTGTCTCGGGACTTCCTCACGATCTGGTTCGCGGTCCTGGCCACGGAGGTCGACGAGGCACGCAAGCTCACCGGCGCCACCGACCGCGATTTCGAGGCGGACACCCTCGCCCTCGCCGAGATCGGGCGATCGACCGGAGTGGTGGCAGCCTTCGCCGCGCTGAACAAGGTGAACGAGTACGTACTGTCCCTGGAACGGTTTCACCGGTCGTACGACTACTTCCTCACCCCGACACTGGCGACCCCACCCTTGCGGATCGGCGCCACCGACACCCCGCCCCTGCTGCAGCGGGCCTCCCGGGTCATCTCCAAGGCCCGGGCGGGAAGCCTGTTGTCGCGCACCGGAATCCTCGACGACCTCATCGAGGAGAGTCTGGGGTGGGTGCCCTACACCCAGCTGGCGAACCTCACCGGCCGCCCGGCGATCAGTGTGCCCTTGCACTGGACCGAGTCGGGTCTGCCCCTCGGTGTCCAGTTCGTCGGGCGCCTCGGCACCGACGGCGATCTGCTCGCCCTCGCCGCCCAGCTCGAACAGGCCGCGCCATGGGTGCACCGGTACGCCGACACCGCGGTGTAGTCGGCAGGACCATCGACACTTCGTCTGGACTCGCGCGACGACTAAGGTCGACATCAATCGACACGAGGAGGGGCGTGTGACCGAGCAGCAAGCCGACGCCGTGGTGGTCGGATCGGGATTGGCCGGCCTGGTCGCGACCTATGAGCTCACCCGCGCGGGTCGCAAGGTGATCGTCGTCGACCAGGAGAACCGCGACAACCTCGGCGGGCAGGCGTTCTGGTCGCTGGGTGGCCTGTTCCTCGTCGACACCCCCGAGCAACGCCGTCTGGGCATCAAGGACTCTGCCGAACTGGCGCTGCAGGACTGGATGGGCTCGGCAGGCTTCGATCGTGACGACGAGGACTTCTGGCCGCGCCAGTGGGCGCGCGCGTACGTGGAGTTCGCCTCCACCACCAAGCGCCAGTACCTCCACGACCTCGGCTTGCGGATCACCCCCGTCGTCGGATGGGCCGAGCGTGGCGGCGGCTTCGCCGACGGCCACGGGAACTCGGTGCCCCGCTTCCACCTCACCTGGGGCACCGGCCCCGAGGTGGTCCGGATATTCGCCGAGCCTGTGTTGGAGGCAGAGAAGCGCGGCCTCGTCGAGTTCCGGTTCCGGCACCGTGTCGACGAACTCGTCATCGAAGGTGATGCGGCGGTGGGCGTCCGCGGCGCTGTCCTGGCACCCAGCGATCTCGAACGCGGTGTCGCGTCGTCACGGGATGTCGTCGGCGACTTCGAGATCCGAGGCGGAGCCGTCATCGTCACCACCGGCGGTATCGGACACAACCACGACCTCATCCGCAAGAACTGGCCGACCGAACGGCTCGGCCCCGCTCCGACGACGATGATCTCGGGTGTTCCCGCGTACGTCGACGGCCGCATGCTGGACATCGCCGAGTCCGCGGGCGCGAGCCTCGTCAACCGAGACCGCATGTGGCACTACACCGAAGGCATCCACAACTGGGATCCCATCTGGCCCGACCACGCCATCCGGATCATCCCCGGGCCGTCGTCGCTGTGGCTCGACGCCGCGGGAAACCGTTTGGCACCACCCAATTTCCCCGGGTTCGACACCAACTCCACGATGAAGGCCATCTTGTCGACCGGCCACGACTACTCGTGGTTCATCCTGACCCAGAGCATCATCGAGAAGGAGTTCGCCCTGTCGGGATCCGAGCAGAATCCCGACATCACCAGCAAGGACCTCAAGTTCGCGGCCAAGAGTCGCCTGGCCAAGGGGGCGCCCGGCCCGGTCGATGCGTTCACCAAGCACGGCATCGACTTCGTCGTCCGCGACAACCTGCCCGAGCTCGTGGCCGGGATGAACGAGATCGCACGCGGACCGAAGCTCGATCTGCAGGAGATCGAACGCATCATCTCCGCACGCGACGCCGAGATCGACAACAAGTTCTCCAAGGACGCACAGCTCATGGCGATCACCAACGCCCGTCAATACCTGGGCGACAAGATCGTGCGGGTGGCCAAACCGCATCGGCTGCTCGATCCCGCACACGGCCCGCTGATCGCCGTCCGACTCAACATTCTCACCCGAAAGACCTTGGGCGGCTTGGAGACCAATCTCGATTCGCAGGTCATGCGGCCCGACGGCACGGCGTTCGACGGGCTGTTCGCCGCAGGCGAGGTCGCAGGCTTCGGCGGCGGTGGGGTGCACGGCTACAACGCACTGGAGGGCACGTTCCTCGGTGGCTGCATCTTCTCCGGCCGCGCAGCCGGTCTGGCCGTCTCGCGCGCCTAGCACCACCCGACCGAGCAGCCCCGCCAGCCGAGCAGCCAAGACCCGCCCGAGCAGTCCCCCGCCAGCCAAGTAGACCCCCACCAACCGAGCAGTCCTCCCGGCGGCCAAGCAGTCCCCCACCAACCAAGCAGTCCCCCGCCGGCCAATCAGACCCCCACCAACCGAGCAGTCCCCCGCCAGCAAAGCAGTCCCCCGCCGGCCGAATAGTCCTCCCGCCGGCCGAGTAGGCACCGAGGCGCCAGCCGAGGAGCCGTATCGAGGCCAAGCCTCGACCGACATCAACGCGCGGCCTGACGACTCGACCCCCGGGCCGAAGTGCGTTCTGGTGTCTGAAGTCTCGCCGAGGATGCGACTGGGGTCCTCGACGGTCCGATAGAGTGGCGTGGTGCCGGTTCCTCAGACGATCCTCACGCGCAAGACGAAGACGGCTGTGTTCCTTGTCCTCACCATCGACGAGGGCGGCGAGGACACCGTCCGAGACGTGCTGTCCGACATCCCCTCACTGACCCGGGCCGTCTCGTCGCGCGCTCCGGAGGCCGCGCTCGCCGCCATCACGTCGATCGGCTCGCAGGCGTGGGACCGTCTGTTCGACGGACCACGTCCACGCTCGCTGCGGCCCTTCGTGACCTACGAGGGCGACGTGCACACCGCCCCGGCGACCCCCGGCGATCTGCTACTGCACATCAAGGCCGATCAGATGGATCTCTGTTTCGAGGTCGGACGCCTGATCACCACGGCTCTCGGCGACTCGGTCACCGTCGTCGACGAAGTGCACGGCTTCCGCTACTTCGACCTGCGCGATCTGATCGGTTTCGTCGACGGCACCGAGAATCCCGTCGGGCAGGAGGCGACCGATGCGATCACCGTCGGCGACGAGGACCCTGATTTCACCGGCGGCAGCTATGTGGCCATCCAGCGATATGTGACCGACCTGGCGGCCTGGAATGCGCTGTCGGTGCCCGAGCAAGAAGATGCCATCGGGCGTACCAAGCTGGACAACGTGGAGATGGACGACGACGTCAAGCCGACCAACTCGCACATTGCCCTGAACGTCGTCGAGGACGAGAACGGCGAGGAGATCGACGTCGTCCGCGACAACATGCCCTATGGGTCGGCGTCGGGTTCCGAGGAGTGCGGCACGTTCTACATCGCCTACTCGGCCGGCCCCGACGTCACCGAGGAAATGCTGCGCAAGATGTTCATCGGCGACCCGCCGGGCAACTACGACCGGTTGTTGGACTTCACCACCGCGGTGACCGGCGCGCAGTTCTTCACCCCCACCGTCGACTTCCTCGAGGACCTGCCGGACGCGCCGCCCGACGCGGAGTCCCCAGAAGCCGACATGTCCGACGACGAGCTCCGCACCCTCTCATCCGACGGCTCTCTGGGCATCGGATCCCTGCGCTGACCATGTCCGCGCCCGACCCACACCAGGAGGCAGCAATGAACAACCTGCATCGCGAACTCGCCCCGATCTCGGATGCCGCATGGGGAGAGATCGAGGAGGAGGCGTCGCGCGCGTTCAAACGCAACAGCGCCGCCCGTCGCCTCGTCGATGTGAACGGTCCGCTCGGCGTCGACACCGCGTCGGTGACGCTGGGACACCGGTCGAAGATCGACGCCCCGGCCGACGGGATCGTCGCCCACCAGCGTCTCGCGCAGCCGCTGGTCGAGCTGAAGGTGCCGTTCACTCTCAGTCGAGAGGCCATCGACGACGTCGCGCGCGGCTCGCAGGACTCCGACTGGGACCCGGTGCTCGATGCCGCAGCGGAACTGGCCCGTGCCGAGGACCGGGCCGTGTTCGAGGGCTACGCGGCCGGGGGTATCACCGGTATCCGCAGCATCTCGTCGGCCACCCCGATCGCCCTGCCGCAGGATGTCCGGGACTGGCCGGAGGCGGTCACCAAGGCCACCACCGCGCTCAGACTGGCCTCCGTCGACGGCCCCTACTCGCTGGCTGTCTCCAAGGACGTCTACCAGCTGATCAACGAGACGTCGAACCACGGTGTACCGATCCGCGATCACGTCCAGCGTCTGCTCGCCGACGGCGGCGAGATCGTCTGGGCGCCCGCCATCGACGGCGCGTTCCTGCTCAGCACGCGCGGCGGGGACTTCGAGCTCAGCATCGGTCAGGACGTCTCGATCGGCTACGACTCGCATGACTCCGAGACGGTGACGTTGTACTTCCAGGAGTCGTTCACCTACCTGACCTACACACCGGAAGCCGTGGTGCCGTTCACCTTCGCCGGGTGATCTGCCGTGGTGTTCGCCGACGACGAATCTCGTCGGCGAACACCGTTCGCATAACCCGTCGCACTCCGTCGGTGTCAGTTGCTAGCGTCGTCTGAGTGATCACGTCATGCTGACCCAGCTCATCCGCACCTATCTGGCGGGATATCGCAGTCTCCTCGTCGCCGTCGTCGTTCTCCAGCTGATCGCGACCGGCGCCATGCTCTACCTGCCGACGCTGAACGCCGACATCATCGACAAGGGTGTCGCGCTCGGCGACACCGACTACATCCTGCGTATCGGCGGATGGATGCTCGCCGTGGCATTCGTCCAGGTGATCTGCACCGTGATCGGCCAGTACTTCGGCGCGCGCGCCGCGCTGGGCGCCGGCCGGGACATCCGCCACGATCTGCTGCACCGGGTGAACACCTTCTCGGCACGCGAGATCGGCACCTTCGGTGCGCCGTCGCTCATCACCCGCACCACCAACGACGTCCAGCAGGTTCAGCTGCTCATCGTGATGAGCACCGCGATCCTGGTGATGGCCCCGATCATGTGCGTCGGTGGCATCATCATGGGCGTCCAGGTGGCACCCGGGTTGTCGTGGGTGCTGGTCGTGGCCGTCCCGGTACTCGGGATCACCATGGCCTTGATCATCCGGCAGATGATCCCGGGTTTCCGCGCGATGCAGGAACGCCTCGACAAGGTCAACCGAGTGCTCCGCGAGCAGATCACCGGCATCCGCGTGGTACGCGCATTCGTCCGGGAACGGTATGAGACCCAGCGCTTCTCGGTGGCCAACGACGACCTCGCAGACGCGAGCCTGCGCGTCGGCCGGATGATGGCCCTGATGTTCCCGGTGGTCATGGGGATCACGAACGTCACGATCGTCGGGATCATCTGGGTGGGCGGGCACATGGTGTCCGACGGCAGCGTCGAGATCGGCGCCCTGACCGCGATGATCACCTACGTCATGCAGATCATGATGTCGGTGATGATGGCGTCCTTCCTGGCCATGATGGCCCCACGCGCGGCCGTGTGTGCCGAACGGATCAGCGACGTCCTCGACACCGAGACGTCGGTGCGGACACCGGACGAGACGGCGGGCTTCGCCGGCGACCCGGCAACCGTCGAGTTCCGGGCAGCACAGTTCCGCTACCCCGGCGCCGACACCCCTGTTCTGCAGGGCATCACCTTCCGCGTCGATCCGGGCACGACCACTGCCATCGTCGGGTCTACGGGTTCGGGCAAGACCACTGTTCTCGGACTGGTCCCACGGTTGATCGACGCCACCGACGGAACGGTCTCGGTCGGCGGCACCGACGTCCGCCGACTCGATCCCGAAATGCTGCGGTCGGTCATCGGGCTGGTCCCGCAGCGCCCCTATCTGTTCTCCGGGACTATCGCCTCCAACGTCCGGCACGGCAAACCCGACGCCAGCGAGGAGGAGATCTGGGAGGCGCTGCGCATCGCACAGGCCGAGGACTTCGTCCGAGCCATGCCCGAGGGCCTCGAGACGCCGATCGCCCAGGGAGGCACCACGGTGTCCGGCGGGCAACGTCAGCGTCTCGCGATTGCACGAGCTCTCATCCGACGACCGTCGGTCTACCTGTTCGACGATGCGTTCTCCGCTCTCGACCTGGCCACCGATGCCCGACTACGCGCCGCACTCCGACCGGAGATCGCCACGTCGGCCGTGATCATCGTGGCGCAACGTATCTCGACGATCGTCGACGCCGACCAGATCGTCGTCCTCGATCGTGGACGCATCGTCGGTCTGGGCCGCCATGAGGAGCTGCTCGGCACCTGCCCGACCTATACCGAGATCGCCGAATCCCAGCTCTCCATCCAGGGGCAGGCATGACGCGCCCGGGCGGCCCCGGCGGGGCGATGGGTGCACCGGGGCAGAAGGCCCGGTCATTCGGCCCGTCGGTGAAGCGCCTGCTGCGACTACTGCTGTCCTACCGCGGATTCGTCGTGATCGTCCTGACCGCGACGATCGCATCGGTCATTCTCACCGCGATCGCGCCGCGGATACTCGGTCACGCCACCGACCTGATCTTCGATGGTGTCATCGGTCGGACGCTGCCGGGTGGCCTCAGCAAGGACGAGGCCGTCGCCGGCCTGCGTGAACAGGGCCAGAACACGTTCGCCGACATGGTGTCGTCGATGGACGTCACGCCCGGGGTCGGCATCGACTTCGGTGATGTCGGGCGCGTACTGATGATCGTCCTCGCGCTCTACATCGGGTCGGCGTTGCTGTCCTGGGTGGGCGCGTACCTGCTGAACATCGTGGTGGTCGGCACCATCCGCCGACTACGGGCCGACGTCGAGGAGAAGGTCCACCGCCTGCCGCTGCGCTACTACGACACGATCCCCCGCGGGGATCTGCTCAGCCGCGTCACCAACGACCTGGACAATCTGTCACAGAGCCTGCAGCAGACCATCTCTCAGTTCCTGAACTCGGTGCTGACCGTGATCGCGTTGCTGGCGATGATGATCTGGATCTCGCCGCTGCTCGCGGTGATCGCGATCGTCACCGTTCCGTTGGCGTTCGGTGCAACGGCCATCATCGCCCGACAGTCCAAGCCGCACTTCATGGCCCAGTGGTCGTCGACCGGAAAGCTCAACGCCCAGGTCGAGGAGGCCTTCACCGGACACGAACTGGTCAAGGTGTTCGGCCGTCAACGCGAGGTCGAAGACGAGTTCGACGTCCGCAACGAGAAGCTGTACCAATCCAGTTGGCGAGCCCAGTTCATCTCCGGCATCATCATGCCGACCATCATGTTCCTCGGGAACCTGAACTATGTCGCGGTTGCCGTCGTCGGCGGCCTGCGCGTCGCGTCGGGAGCGTTGAGTCTCGGTGAGGTGCAGGCGTTCATCCAGTATTCCCGTCAGTTCACACAGCCGCTCACCCAGATCGGTTCGATGTTCAATCTGATGCAGAGCGGCGTCGCGTCGGCCGAGCGGATCTTCGACATCCTCGACGCCGACGAAGAGATCCCGGACCCGACCACCCCCGAGAGCCCTTCGGACGATCACGGACTCATCGAGTTCGACGACGTGTCGTTCCGCTACGTCTCCGACAAACCGCTCATCGAGAACCTGTCCCTGGTGGCCGAGCCCGGTCACATGGTGGCCATCGTGGGACCGACGGGTGCCGGCAAGACGACCCTGGTGAACCTCATCATGCGGTTCTACGACGTCGACAGCGGAACCATCCGGGTCGACGGCGTCGATTCACGCCGGATGACCCGCGACGACCTTCGGGAACGGACCGGCATGGTGCTCCAGGACTCCTGGCTGTTCGGTGGCACGATCTACGAGAACATCGCCTACGGTGATCCGACCGCATCCCGCAAGGAGGTCATGGAGGCCGCCGAGCTCAGCCACGTCGACCATTTCGTGCGGGCGTTGCCCAACGGCTATGACACCGTCCTCGACGACGAGGGTGGCGGAGTCAGTGCCGGTGAGCGACAGCTCATCACGATTGCCCGCGCCTTCCTGGCCAAGCCGACGATCCTGATCCTCGACGAGGCGACGAGCTCCGTCGACACCCGCACCGAACTGCTGATCCAGCAGGCGATGGCGAACCTCCGCACGGATCGCACGAGTTTCGTGATCGCGCACCGACTCTCGACGGTGCGCGATGCCGACGTGATCGTCGTGATGGAAGACGGACACATCGTCGAGCAGGGCAACCACGATCAGCTGCTCGCCGCACAGGGTGCCTACTGCCGGCTCTACAACAGCCAGTTCGTGGGGCCGGTGGAAGAAGAGGTCGAGGCAGGCTGACGGTGATGCTGTCCACCGGGTCAGGAAGCCGCCCGGTCAGGACCCCGACGAGCCGGATGCCGATCCGGACGACGAACCCGTCGATCCCTCATCGGTGGATGAGCCCGAGCTGAATCCGCCGCCCAGCACGATCGCCCCGGTGACGGCGTAGGGCGGCGTGTTCCCGCCGATCGCACCGAGGGCATTGCACACTGCGAGTACCGCGTAGACGCCCCTCGGGAGGTCCTGGAACTCACTGGAAGCCACGTTCTGGCGATCGGCGACACCCGTCAGGTTCACGGCGGCGATCGCATCGGCTTCGGTCAGTTGCTGCAGCAGTTCGACTACGTCGATGTTGCTCTCGCCGCCGCGTATCAGATCGAGGAGGTCAGGTCCGATGATCGGCAACGCCTT
Source organism: Gordonia sp. CPCC 206044 (assembly GCF_048537895.1). Lineage (NCBI taxonomy): Bacteria > Bacillati > Actinomycetota > Actinomycetes > Mycobacteriales > Gordoniaceae > Gordonia > Gordonia sp. CPCC 206044. The sequence goes on along the minus strand of NZ_JBCLVL010000001.1, from coordinate 106,625 downwards.
GATCACGTCGATGGCCGCAATTTGGCATGTGCCCGGCAGAGACGCGCCAGGCGGAAACGGAAGTGGCACCCGCGGCACGTCCCTGACGGTGTACGCGAGATCGTTGCCGGTCACCTGGACGGCGAGTTGCACGCCTTCCGCGATCCCGATGACCTCGTGGGTACCCGGGCGAAGGGGTGACGCCTCAGTGGCGGCGGGGGCGGCACAGGCCACCGCCACCACAGCGGCGACGATGACGGCGATTCGGGCGAAGACACTGCGATGCATCGATGTTCCTCATCGGTCGGTGACCCCCCGTACCGTCGAACGGTAATCGGTGCCCACCATCGACACACGCGGAACCGACAGAAACACCCAGCGCTTCCCGTGCGTGTGTGAATTGCGTTCGGGCTCAGCCGTCCCGACCCGGCTCCAGAGCCGCAGCGATACGGGACTCGAGTTGTCCCGCCGCAACCTTCGGCACCGCGATCAAACCGTCGAGCTCGGCCCGCGCCCGGCGGTAGGCGGCCTGCCGCTCGGCGGGGGTGGCGCCATCGTCGACGGCGATCGCGATCAGACGCCGGGCGCGTTCGAGGCGTTCACGTTCGACGGGCGAGAAGTCACCCTGCTTGCGTCGGCGCGCCTCCCGCTCGGCGGCGTCGAAAGACGTCGCGTATTCACCCACGGCGTCGCGGTATTCGGCGAACACCGCCGGGTCGAGGAGTTCGTCGGGTTCCGTCGGGCGCAGATCGTCGGCGTGCACCTTGGCGCGATGGAACGCGAGTGTCAGCGGCTCACGCAGATCGGTCATCATCGGATATTCGATGAGCGTCGCGATGTCGAGTTCGTAGTCGAACCAGCGTGCATTGACGTCGTCATGACGCGCGAGCACCTTCCCGATGGCAGATCGGCTCGTCTGGGTGACCCGCAGATGTTCGGTCTTCGCGTCCGCCTTGATCCGGGCCAGCTCGATCTTGTCCCGACGACGCTTCTCGTTGTACGCGGCCACCCGCGCAGCCCAACCACCGACGACACCGCCGATCGGAAAGATCAGCCACCAGTGGTCGCCGACGAAAGACAGGACCTCGCCCACTCCTCAACTGTACCGACGGCGCGACGCGACGACCTAGGCTGATCACATGGCCGACTCCTCCGCCGAGTACCTGCATCCCGAGTCACTCGAACAGTGGCACCTGTGGCTGACGGACAATCACGACAAGTCCGGCGGTATCTGGCTTGTCTTCTGGCGCAAGGAAACCGGACATACGCCGTTGGACTATGACGAAGTGGTGCGAGAGGCGTTGTGCTGGGGCTGGGTGGACGGGCACACGCGCAAGATCGACGAAGACCGCCGCGGCATGTGGTTCACCCGGCGCGGTCGCAACAGCGCCTGGGCCGCCACGAACAAAGCGCGGGTGGCCGACCTCATCGCGGCCGGGCGGATGACACCGGCAGGGCAGGCCGTCATCGACGATGCCAAGGCCCGCGGGCTGTGGACGCTGCTCGATGACGCCGAAGCACTGGTGGAATCCGCGGAACTCGCTGCCGCGCTCGATGCGAATCCGACCGCCCGGACGAACTGGGATGCGTTCCCACCCAGTGCCCGCAAGTTCGCGCTCAGTCAGATCGCTTTCGCCAAGAGGCCGGAGACCAAGACCAAGCGGATCGCGACCATCGTCGAGCATGCCGCCCGCAACGAACGCCCCTGATCCTCCACGGGCTGTGGCGGGAGCACCCGGCCATCGATGCAGGCGATGGCCGTGCGCCGCGGTGAACGAGGTTCTCGCACAGGGCCGTCGGGCCCGATCAGAGATCCGGGATCGGCAGATCCAGGTTCGGTGAGATGATGCCGCCGTCGACCTCGAGGATCTTGCCGGTCACGTATGCGCCCGCGGGCGACGCCAGATACAGCGCGGCGGCGGCGATGTCCTCCGGATCACCGAGACGATGCAGCGGTGTGGACGTCTCCACTTCCGAACGCATCCCCTCGTCGCCGGCGACGATGTCGAGTGCCGAGGTGTGGATGGCGCCCGGCGCGATTCCGTTGACCCGAATCCGCGGGTTGAGGTCCATCGCGGCGATTCGGGTGTAGTGCGCAAGTGCCGCCTTGGCTGTGCCGTACGCCGCGTAGGCACGACCCGGCAGCCGTCCCACGGCAGATGTCACATTGATGATCGAGCCGCCGTCGGAGTTCGCGAGCAGGTGCGGCACCGCCGCTGCGACCAGGGCATGCGCATTGCTGACGTTGAAGTCGAATGCCTGGGTCAGGTGCTTCGGTGTGGTGTCGAGCAACGGCCGCGGCATCGCACCACCGACGTTGTTGACGACGATGTCGAGGCGCCCGAACTCGTCGATCGCCGCCTGGGCGAGTCCCGCGACGGCGTCGAGGTCGGACAGGTCGGCCACCACCACGTGGGCGCGCCTTCCCGCCTCTCGCACCTGGGCGGCAACCTTGTCGAGTTCGGACTCACTGCGGGAGGAGATCACCACGTCGGCACCGGCCTCCGCGAACGCGACGGCGATGGCCGCCCCCAGTCCACGGCCTGCGCCGGTCACGATGGCGACCTTGTCTTCGATACGGAATCTGTCGAGGATCACGTACCGAGGATGCCACGCCGACGACCAAAACAAGAACATGTTCTAGAAATGCGCGATGGCGTATGCCGGGGTCGAGTCCGCGAACCAACCCGCCCGCACAACCGCCCACCAGCAGACAGCCGTCGACATGAAACGTCACCCGGCCACCTGTCCAGGGCGCACTTGCGGGCAACCTCGGATTCCGGGCGGTTTGTGGGCCACCCGACGGTTTCGAATGGTCAGTAGTCCCGATCGGGCCCGATCACCGAGAGCAACGTCTCCCCCGCGATGAATCGTCGAACGTTCTCACCGAGGAACGGGGCCATCGTGCGGGTGAGCCCCGACGACGGGTTCGCAACGTGGGGCGTGATGATGACATTCGGCAGCGACCACAGCGGATCGTGGGGGTCCGGCGGTTCGGGGTCGGTGACGTCGAGCGCGGCTCCCGCGATCTGCCCGTCACGCAACGCCGTGACCAGCGCGTCCTGGTCGACGAGCGGTCCCCGCGCCACGTTGACGATCCACGCGTGCGACGGCAGTGCGGCCAGCATGTCCGCGTCGACGAGGTGTCGGGTCTCGGCGGTCGCGGGTGCCGCGAGCACGACGTGATCGGTCTGCGCCCAGACCTCCCCCGTCCGCGTCGACGGCAGAGTCTGCGCCGCGCCCTCGACGGCACGTCCCGATCGATTCACGGCGATCACCCGGGCGCCCGATGCATTCAGTCGAGGGATGAGCGATGCGGCGATCCCACCGGCCCCGATGATCGCGACGGTGGACCCGTGCAGCGATCGCACGGAGGTGTCGATCGGCTCCTTGTCCCAATGCCGCAACACCGCGGTGTTGATCTGTCGCAGTCCGGCCAGCAGCAGCGCGAGTGCGTGCTCGGCGACGTTCTCCGCATAGAAACCAGATGCGTTGGTCCAGATCCGACGATCGTCGATGACGCCCGCCGAGACGAAATCCTCGATGCCTGCGGTCTTGAGCGCGACCCATTCGACGTGGTCGGGCAATTCCGGGAACTCGGACGGCGTCCCGATCCAGACGAGGGCGCGCGCTTCGTCGAGATCGACCACCTGAGCGCCCGCGGATTCCACCGCGGCCACGAGATGCTCGTCGTGGTCGGGCTCGATGGCGACCGGCAGCGTCGAGGTCATCGCCGCGCGTCCGCGATCTCGCGGGCCGCCGTCGTGGCCAGCTCGTCGGCGATCTCGTTGTAGTGGTCGCCGGCGTGCCCCTTGACCCACTTCCAGGTCACCGAGTGCCGCTTCTCCTCCTCGATGAGGCGGCGCCACAGGTCGGCGTTCTTCACCGGCTTCTTGTCGGCCGTCTTCCAGCCGTTGCGTTGCCAGCCGGCAACCCATTTCATGATGCCGTTACGCACGTAGCTCGAATCGGTGTACAGGATCACCGTCGACGGTTTCGTCAGTGCGGCGAGCCCCTCGATAGCGCCGGTCAGCTCCATCTTGTTGTTCGTCGTATCCGGTGCGGAACCGGAGATCCGCTTTTCGTGGTCCCGGTAGCGCAGCACCGCTCCCCAACCGCCGGGACCAGGGTTGCCCAGGCAGGCGCCGTCGGTGGAGATCTCCACGACGTCGGTCGTGGACGATCCGGTTGCGCCTTCGGTGGGGGTTTCGTCGAACAGGGCGTCGGTCACGCAACGAAGGGTACTGCACCTGCGCCGAGCACCCACCCGGTCGTCGCGGCCAGTGTTCAACCCGCCTGCGGGACGACTCGGGGCACTACCCTGTAGCCATGCCGATATGGGACCCGGACCGCTACCTCCAATTCGCCGACGACCGTGCGCGCCCATACCTCGACCTGATCGCCCAGATTCCCATCGCTCCGACGATGATCGTCGACCTCGGTTGCGGTCCAGGCCATCTCACTCGTCATCTGCGCGCGCGCTGGCCTGAGACACAGGTGTTGGGTATCGACTCGTCGGACAAGATGGTCGACCAGGCGATCCGCGACAACACCGATCCGCTGGCGAACTACGACATCGCCGACGTCACGTCGTGGTCACCCAACCAGACGGTGGATCTGTTCCTCTCCAATGCCGTATTCCAGTGGATCCCCGACCAGTTCGCCGTGATCGAACGCCTACTCGGTCACCTCTCCGATGTCGGCGCATTCGCCCTCCAGGTGCCCGACAATGCCGACGCACCGACCCATCGCTCGCTGATGGAACTCGCGGATGAGCCGCCTTTCGCAGAACCGCTCGGGGAGGTCCGGCGCGTCGGGCCACTCGACGCACAGCAGTACCTCGAGTTCTTCACCGCACACGACTTCGACACCAATGCGTGGTCGACGACGTATCTCCATGTGCTCGACGGTGCCGACCCGGTGTACGACTGGATCTCCGGCACCGTGGCCCGCCCCTACCTACAGGCGCTCGACGGCGAGTTGCGCGATCGGTTCGTCACCGAGCTGAAGGCGCGCCTGCACGAGGCGTATCCCCCGGGCCCCTCTGGCACGGTGCTGCCGTTCCGGCGCACGTTCGCGGTGGCCACTCGCCGCTGACGGACCTCAATGAGCGCCGGGACGAACGCCCGTGTACAGCCCTTCGGGTCGAAACCGCAGCCGTCGTTCGCCGTACTCCTCGAGCGCATGCGCGGTCCAGCCCACCATCCGGGCCAGGGCGAACACGGTCTCGGCAGCGTCCGGTCGCATACGGAATCGAAGGGCCATGGCGGCGAGCGCCAGATCCGAGTTGACGAACGAGCCGTCGGGCAGATGCCGCGCTATCCGATCCACGGCAGGTAGCACCCGACGGTCCCCACCCGGAGTGCGTGACAGCATCTCCAGCAGCGTCTGCGCGCGCGGATCGGCCCTCCGATACACCACATGCCCCGTCCCCGGGATGGGGTTGCCGAGGTAGAGCTGGGTGTCGACGGCACCGTCCGGATCGTCGAGCGCGGAATGCAGGAAGCGGTAGGCGAGGGTTGTCGCGCCACCGTGCACGGGGCCGTCGAAAGCGCCGAGCCCCGCCCCGAGGACGGCGTAGATACTGCCGCGAGCGCTGGCCGCCACCCGTGCCGCCACGGTACCGGCGGCCAGGTCGTGATCGGCCAACAGAATGAGTGCAGCGTTGAGCAGCAACGTCTTTCGAGTGCTGGGCGGTTCGTCGGTGATGCACGGCCACAGTCGGTGCGCCAACGTTCCCGACCGTTCTGCGCCCAACACGTCGACGCAGGCCGAGATCACCTCGGCAGCCTTATCGACAACCGCCGCCGCCTCGATCTGGTGCCGCAGCCGATCCCGCGCACCGAGCGCATCGACGGTGAGCCGGATCGTGTCCAGCCCACGGGCTCCCACCCCGCCCGCCGAGCGGACCGACCTGATCATCGACCGATCCGCAGGCGTCGTCGGCCAGCCGATCTCACTGTCCCACAACAGTTCGGCGATCGTCTCGAAGCTCTCTGAGCGGGCCAACTCGGACACGTCACGTCCGCGATAGAAGAGCCGGTCGTCGTCGAGCAACGTCACCTGTGTGCGGATGCGTTCGACGACACCGGCGGGGGCCCGGCGGGGCCCGCCCGACAACAGCGCCTGGACCTCGGCCACCGCGAACACGCTTCCGTCGATGCCATCGATGCGAATACTCGTCATGCGGCCCCGACTCACGTAGGCGTACACGGTGGCGACCTTGACGCCGAGCAGCCGGGCAACCTGAGCGGTCGTCAGGTAGTCACGTCCGTCGTGACGGATCGGGGTGGGAAATCGGCGCGTGTGAGTGCGGTCCACATATTGATGAAATCAACATTGACCAAATTCCTCAACACCGCGCATCGTTGTCGACGAAGGTACGGAAAAACACTGTCGCTCTGTTCATCACCGGATCGAAGGGATGTCACGATGGAGGGCTTGATCGCATCGGAAGGACTGTCGAACGTGATCGTCGCCGACACCGAGATCGGGGACGTGCGCGGCGACGAGGGGTTCTACCACTACCGTCAGTACTCGGCGGTCGACCTGGCCCGCCACAACACCTTTGAGCAGGTTTGGCACCTGTTCATCGACGGGAGCCTTCCCGACGCCTCGGAGTTGTCTGAATTCCACTCCACCACAGCCGGTTTGAATCGCCTTCCGGACGAGCTCGGCGGCGTGCTCCGCACCGTTTCGCTCCTCGGCGACGACCGCGACGCCCTCGCCGGGCTACGCACGGTGTTGTCGGCGGCCGGACCGGCGAGTGGCGCGATCCCGCTCTGGGACAGCGATGAGGCGACCATCCGTCACGACACGTTGCGGGTTGCCGCGTTGACGCCGACGATTCTCGCTGCGCTGCACCGCATCCGGTCGGGTGACGAACCCGTCGCGCCCGACCCCGAGTTGTCGGTGGCAGCGAACTGGCTCTACCAGCTGACCGGTCATCGTCCGGATCCCCGCCATGCGCGGGCCGTCGAACAGTATCTGATCGCCACCGTCGACCACGGGTTCAACGCATCGACATTCACCGCGCGGGTGATCGCCTCCACCGGCGCCGACGTCTATGCCGCGGTGTGCGGAGCGCTCGGCGCGTTCTCGGGACCCCTGCACGGCGGCGCCCCGGACCGAGCCCTGGATTCCCTGGACGAGATCGCACGTCACGGCGATGCGGTCGCCTGGGCACGCGAACAGTTGGCCGCACACCGGCGCATCATGGGTTTCGGCCACGCCGTCTACCGCACGCGTGATCCACGTTCGGAGCTTCTCCGGGAGATCGCCGTCGACCTCGGCGGACCGGTCGTCGAACAGGCCGTCGAGGTGGAACAACAGGTGACCGACGTGCTACGCGAAGCGCACCCCGACCAACCGCGCTACGCCAATGTCGAGTTCTACGCCGGCGTGGTCATGGATGCCTGCGGAATCCCGCGGTCGATGTTCACGCCGACGTTCGCGGTCAGTCGCGTGGTCGGATGGTGTGCCAACATCGCCGAGCAGGCACACTCGCGCAAGATCATCCGACCCCGTGCCCGATATGTCGGCCCGGCGCCCACCCGTTGATCGGAACTCCTGAGCGCGACGTCTCGACCGGGTAGCGTCACCGGGCGGTGGCGATCACGCCTGCCGGTCGGCCCGGACCACGACGGGCAGCCGCGACGCCACGTCCGCAGCCGCGCACGCCGTCGTTGGTCCGCCAGGGGGTTGTTCATGGTCGGGTGGCGCAGGCTCGTGGTCGGGGCCGTGACGGTCGCGCTCGCCGTCACGGCGACCGCGGTGGCGAGTTCGCCCGCACAAGCTTCGGTGTGCAGCGCGACGGGCTTTCACGGCGGCGATGTGGGCAGCACCGGGAGCGCAGGCTCGAGCCGGTTGGGGATGGGCAGCATTGACTTCGGCAGCTACCGCGCGGGCGGCAAGAAGCCGCAGGGACCGTTGCCCAAGTTGCGTGGCGCCAGCACCGCGGTGGCCTGGGTGACCGGGCCACGCAGCATCAACCACACCGACGATCGATTCTCGATCACGTCCACCGACGTCGGACTGCCCTGGGACAACGGTTCCGGACAGGTGCTGATGGCCTTCGGCGACACCTGGGGCCGGTGCGCCGGCCAGATGGTGTGGCGCCACAACACGATGCTGCGCAGCAACGGGAATCGCGACCTCGCCAAGGGGATCACGTTCCCGAACGCGGTGCCCGGCTCCATTCGCTCGGGTGCGTCGGTGACCCCACAGCACCCGACCTTCGCGCAGTCGATGTTCAACGCGGTCGGGGTCCGCAACATCGAGGTCGGCCGAATCCCCACCGGCGGTATCGCGATCAACGGCGTGCAATACCTGAGCTACATGTCGATCCACAGGTGGGGTGCACCCGGGCAGTGGGACACGAACTACTCGGCGATCGCCGTGTCCCGTGACAACGGTCAGACCTGGACCACCGACAACAACACCATCCGCGCCAACCTCGATGTCTCGGTGCCCGGTGTCAGCCAGCTCGAGCAGGGGCACGGACGATTCCAGATGGGCGCGTTCCTCCGGGCGGGCGGTTGGGTCTACCAGTACGGCACGCCCAACGGCAGGCACGGCGCTGCGTTCGTCGCCCGGGTCCGCCCCGGCGACCTCCTCGACCTGAATCGGTATCAGTACTACCGCGGAGGTGGCGCGTGGTCGCCGCGCCCGGTCGACGCGGTGCCGATCGTGCGTCGACCGGTGAGCGAGATGTCGGTGGCCTACAACGCTCACCTGCGCCGCTACGTGATGCTCACCGAGCACTCGGGCAGCATCATGCTGCGCACCTCGCCGACGCCGGTCGGTCCCTGGAGTCCGGAGAAGATGATCGTGTCCGCCGCCCAGACGCAGGGGCTCTACGCGCCGTACATCCATCCGTGGTCGAACGGCAGCGACCTGTACTTCGTGGCGTCGCGGTGGGACGACTACAACGTCATGCTGATCCGGACCGACCTCACCAAGCTGCGCTGAGGACGTGGCCGGGGCCGATCCGGCGGCGTAACGTCGGGATCAGCGGGCTGACACGGACATCCTGCGTACTGGGCCCGCGGCACCCAGCGAGGGAGTAAACATGGGCCAACCAGTCCCCCCACCGCCCCCACCTCCGGAGCCCACGCCGGCGCCCGAACCGATCCCGGAACCGCCGCCCGAGCCGCCGATACCGGTCCCCGAACCCGAACCCATCCCCGATCCGGGGCCCAATCCCGGACCACCAGAACCTGATCCGCCGCCCCGGCCGGTTATCATCTGAGTCCACCGATCCGACGACGAGACCTCCGGGGGGGCCGATGGCACGGCGTGTCGTACTCATCCGCGCGATCAACGTGGGCGGCGCGAAGTTGCCGATGGCCGATCTGCGCTCGCTGGCCACCGAACTCGGGGCAACGGAAGTGTCCACCTACATCGCGTCGGGCAATCTGCTGTGCGAACCACCAGGTGCCGCCGAGGATTTCGACCGCGCCCTGGAGGCGGCCATCACCGCACGCTTCGGATACGAACGTGAGGTGATCAGTCGCTCGCGCGACGACCTGGCCACCGCCCTCGAGGCGCATCCGTTCACCGTCGCCGAACCAAAGTTCTCCTACGTCTACTGCCTGACCGGCCGACCCGCCGCGGATCGGGTCACGGCGTTCGTGGAGCGCGATTTCGGGGGCGGTGAACAACTGCAGGTCATCGGTCGCGACCTGCACATCCGTTACCCGGATGGCGCGGGCCGCTCGAAACTCTCGGCGACCGCGATCGCCCGCGGCCTGGGGGTGCAGGGCACCGGGCGCAATCTCACCACGATCAGCAAGCTGATCGACCTGGCCGGCGACTGAACCCCTTGCAGCCCAAGACCGTTCATCACGGTGGTGGCGCATCGGCGGACACACCGCCGCGGCGCAGCATGCGCACCCGCAGCGCGTCGTAGATGGGTGGGGATCGCAACAGCGAGGCGATCACCACCGCCATCGCTCCCGAGATCAACATCGGAATCGTGACCGACGTGACGGCGGTCATCTCGATGACGAGCACGAGACCGGTGAACGGGGCACGCACGATCGACGCGAACAACGTGGACATCCCGACGATCGCCATCGCCACGGTGAGATCTCCCGGCAGCCCCGGAACGACCACGTCGACGATCCGACCGCCGAGCAGACCCATCAGCGCCCCGAGTCCGAGGATCGGCGCGAAGATACCGCCGGGAGTGCCGGCCGCATAGGACAGCGGTCCTGCCAGGAATCGCACGGCCACGTAGACGACGGCGGCCGGAAATGCGATGTGCCCGCCGGCGAGGATGAGTTGGGCGAGCGTGTCTCCACCGCCGGCGAGGTGGTCGTTGCCCAACAGCAGCATGCCGACCACCGCGCCGATGATCGCCGCCTTGACGACCATCGGGATCCGGATCTTGTCGACGATGTCGAGACTGGCCAGGATCAACCGGTTGTAGACGGTTCCGAGAATGCCGATGACCAGACTGAAGACGACGAAGATCGGGACCGTGGACAGGGGTGGGGATGTGACGACGCCGATGCGGAGGAAGTCCGGGCGGTCACCGATCACGAGTCGACTCACCCCCACGCCGATGGCCACCGCCACCATCGTCAGGACCGCCTCGCGCAGTCGGAATTTCTTCGTCACCTCTTCGAAGATGAAGAACACCGCACTGATCGGTGCGTTGAAGGCCACGGCGAGCCCTGTTCCGGACAGGATCGTCTGCAGCAGGCGGACCTCGTCTCGCGCGAGCCGCGCCCAGCGCCCGGCGGCCGCACCGATCGCCGCGGCCATGTGAACCGTGGGTCCTTCACGACCGAGGACCATGCCTGCCACCCCGACCGACAACAGGCCGCCGACGAACCGTGCCGGGACGACAGACAGCGGCGGCGGGTCGGCCTCGCCTCGGTCGACTGCTTCGACGTGTTGGATTCCGCTGCCTGCCGACAACGGCTGCCACCGCGCGATCGCCGCGGCCAGCGCAGCAGCGGCGGCGGCCATCCCGACCGGGATGAACCATCCCCATGGCGCGTGCAGGTGCGACCAGTCGACCACGTCGGTCCGCCAGGCATCGATGTGCTCCAGCAACCACCGGAAGCCACCGCCGACGAAACCTGCGGCAGCACCGGCCACCCCGGGCGAGCAGGAGCATGATCCACAAGGTGCGCCCGGTGAGCAGATCGTCATCGACGCCGGCATCCCCATGGAGCGGGGCCTTGTTCTCGCCGTCGGACATCACCGCCCGACACTAGCGGGGGTCAAACCCCTTGCAGTGTCGAGGCCACCTTGTCCATATCGGCGATCTGGGTGTCGGTGGGAGCCTCCCAGAGCTTCTTGGGGAGTTCCTCGAGCACCGAGATCGCCGACTCCGCTGCGTCGAGTCGCACCGTCTTCTCCTCGTCGTCGCCGAGTTCAGAGGCAGCGATGAGTTTGTCGTCGAGGTCGAACACCGCACCGTCGAGACGATCGCGGGCCGCGAGGGCCTCCGGATAGTGCGGTATCGCCGGGTTGGCGTGCACGTCGGCGATGGCATAGCGAATTCGACGATGCAGCAACGCTTCCCGCGATGTCGCCGTGGTCCACTCGCCCGGCGCACGACCGGGTTGTCCGGGGACGAGATCGGTGGACCGCGCGAACTTCTTCACGCGCCGATCCGAATCCCAGGCGAACCAGGCGGCGCCGCCGAGGACGGCCAGTGCGACCACGATCGTGACGACGATGACGAGGACGGCGATCATGCTGTCCACCTCACCCCGGCGTGCGACGGAAGTGCCATGCCTCGACTTTAGCCGCCCGCGCTCGCCGACCCGGTCAGCGGTGGTGTGTCACAGAAACGATGCACCGGCAGCCACGGGCCGAGCGACCCGAAGTCGGGAGCCCCGCTGTGCACCGTCAGGTACCGGTTCTGCACCGCCGCCGTCGACCCGAGGAGTCCGCCTCGCAGACCCCAGAATTCGACGAGGTGGCCGACCTCGAGCCGCACCCGGGTGTTCATCGTCCACACATCGCCACCCGGGAACTGCACGGGCTGGACCGGTGTGACGCGACGCCAGCCCGACCAGGCGACGCCGGGCATCGGACTGGACTTGCCGTTGATCAGCCGCATCACTTTGGTCCGCACGTTGGCGCCCACGCGGTTCGGTGAGAACACGGTGAATGCCGCATCACGTGCGGTCAGCCCGTTGGGTGCGATTTTGCAGTCGGCCTGCTTGGCGAGCATCACCTGTCCGGTCACGCCGCGCTTGGTGTCGATCTGGGCATGTGACACGGTCCCGGAACCGAGGGCGAGTACCGCCGCGAGCAGGACACCCGTCACGATCGAGAGGGTTCGTCGTAGAGCGCGCTTTCCAAGAGTGTTCATGATCCGCCTCCTTCAGGCGATCGACACCCCTCCTTCGACGCTAACACTCCTGTGAAGACCTGCCCGCAACGATTCAGTCCGTCGGCGTCTGGAACTCGGGCTGGTCGATGATCCGCACCCACGACCCGTCGTCCTGTCGCTGCACGACCTGCGCGCGAGCACCCGCACCGTCTCCGGGCGGAGTCGACGTGAGCGCCAGATCCGCACCGAAACAGATTGTCGGCAGCGGAGTTTCCGGCGTGAAGGTCGGGCGGTGGGCCAATACGCCCGCCCACATGTCCCGGATCGCGTCACGACCGCGCGTGACCCGGCCCGGCGGATAGGCCATGACCGCGTCCGGGTGGTACAGCGACGCCACGCCGTCGGCATCGCCGGCGTTCGAGAACTCCACGAACAGTCGGGTGATGTCTTCGGGCGAGGTCGCGACGGGACGGATCGGGTGCTCGGACATGTGCGCTCCTCGGTGTATCGGATGTCAACCTTCGACATCCAGGGTCCATTCGGACGCGCCAGAACTCCAACTGATTGTTTTGATGCGGACTATCATCAAGAGTTATGGATCTTCGGCAACTCGAGTACTTCGTCGCCGTGGCTGCCGAGGGCGGATTCACCGCGGCGGCCGCTCGGGTGCACACCACCCAACCGAACATCAGCGCGCAGATCCGCGCGCTCGAGAACGAGTTGGGTGCCCCGCTGTTCGACCGCTCGGCACGCCGCGTCACGTTGACCGGCGCGGGACGTGCCGCACTGCCTGCCGCACGAGATGCCCTCGCCGCGGCCGACTCGGTGCGACAAGCCGTCGCCGACGTCAATCAGGTTCTGCGCGGGACACTCTCGGTCGGCATGGTCGACGGATGCACGGTCCGGCCGCTGTTCACCACGCTCGGCCTGTTCCGCGAACACCATCCCGGCGTCGAGCTCTCGCTCACCGAAGCGGCCTCCGATCGGCTCGTCGAACGCGTGGTGCGCGGTGAACTCGATGTCGCGTTGGCCGGCTACGCCGACGATCTGCCAGATGGCCTCGGCCGTTGGCCGGTGGTGCGGGAGCGGGTCGTCGCGGTCTTGCCGACCGGCCACCCGTTGTCGGCGAGACGGGTTGTGTCGGTGAAAGATCTCCGCGGTCAACCGCTGGTGGGGCTGCCCCCGGGAGCGGGCATCCGATCCGTGTTCGACCGTGCCGTCGGCGACCTGCGCATCGGCATGGAGGCGTCGTCCCCGGAGGCCGTCATCGAACTCGTCGCCGGAGGCCTGGGGATCGGAGTACTCAGCGAATCGATCGTGGCTGATCGTCCACACGTGGTCGGTCGACCGATCCGAGGCATCGAGGAGCCGACGTCGCTGGGGTTCGTGTGGCGTCTTCCGGAGGCACCGGCGGTCGCCGCGTTTCTCACCCGGGCCCGCGAGTCGTTCGGCACCGACGACAGATCCGTCGCCGTGTGAGTCAGCCCCGTGGCGGCTGCAGCCCGGTCCGACGTTGCTCGATGATCAGGCACCGGTCTTCGACGTAGAGCAGGCCGGCCTGTTCGGCGATCTCACGCGCCTCGGGCGATGCGATCCCGAGTTGCAGCCAGAGTGCGCTCGCGCCCGCGGCAACGGCTTGCCGGGCGACCTCGGGCGCGTCGGCGGACGGCCGGAACACGTCCACCAATCCGATCTGCTCCGGGACATCCGCGAGGGACCGGTACACCTTCTCACCGACGATCTCGTCGGCATGCGGGTTGATCGGGATGATCCGCCAGCCCTGTTCGCGCATGTAGGCGGGCACCTCGTTGGCCGCCTTCTCCGGATTGGCGCTGGCTCCCACCACGGTGATGGTGTCGTACGTGCTGAGGATCTGTTCGACGACCTCGTCGGTTGTGGTCATGCTCTCGAGCTTAACCACCCCGCCCGGCGCCCTTCCCCGACCGACGTGCACCCTCGACAGGGTGACCGCCTGGGAGTTGCTCGCCGTCTTCGCCGCCGGGATCGGGGCCGGGGCCATCAATGCCGTGGTCGGCAGCGGCACGTTGATCACCTTCCCCACGCTCGTCGCCTTCGGTGTGCCGCCGGTGAGCGCGACGATCTCCAATGCGATCGGGCTGGTGGCCGGAGGGGTATCCGGGACATGGGGCTATCGCCGGGAGCTGGCCGGTCAATGGCCACAGCTGCGCTGGCAGATTCCGGCGTCCTTTCTCGGCGCCATCGTCGGATGCTGGCTGCTCCTGCATCTACCCGAGACCGTGTTCGAGGCGGTGGTGCCGGTCCTGCTCGTCGCGGCCCTCGTCCTGGTGGTGGCGCAACCCGCGATTGCGCGCTGGGTCGGACACCGCGTCGGCGTTCCCGGTCATCACCGCACCACGTTGAGCGGACCGCGGATCGCCGCGATGGTCACCGCAACGTTTGCCGTCGGCGTGTACGGCGGGTACTTCACGGCCGCTCAGGGCATTCTGCTGATGGGTGCGCTCGGCGTCATCGTCCCCGACGACCTGCAGCGGATGAACGCGGCGAAGAACTTGCTCGCCCTCGTCGTCAACGTGGTCGCCGCGGTGACCTACGCACTCGTCGCATTCGATCGAATCCATTGGGACGCTGCGCTGTTGATCGCCGCAGGTTCGTTGATCGGCGGCTTCGCGGGCGCCCGGTACGGTCGCCGTCTGTCACCCACGGCACTGCGGGCGGTGATCGTGGTGGTCGGGCTGATCGGGTTGTGGCGGCTGCTCACGACCTGAGCAGACCCGCTTACGGACTCGCGCGTGGGATTCCAGCCGAGCAACGCCCACCAGTACTGTTCGGGTATCTCGTCACCTGCCCGCAGCACCTTGCCGAGTCCGATCGCCATGAATATGCCCAGCACCCCGAGCCAGAGTCCCGACACCGAGATCAGAATCCAGGCGACCACCACCGCCGCACGCCACGGTGCGAGCACCAGTAACAGCGGCGCGAAGAAGAACCCGGCGCCGATGAACCAGGCCGAACCCGCACGGTCACAACGCATCACGATCGTCAGCCACCGAGGGCTCGACGTCGTCGGAGGCTTCGTCGGCGCCGGGAATTCGCGTATCCGGGGGATCTCCATGTCCGTCTCCTTGCTCGCGTGGTATCCCCAGTGTGCGAGGCGGATCTGCACGAAATCCACTACCCGACAGGTAAACAACTCGACGTAGGGCCCGGCCGACGAGAATCCGCCCCGCCGTTGGTCGGGCAGGCTCAGAGCGCCAGCGAGGCACCGTATCGAGGTTGGCACCCACGCATGAGATCTCGATACCCGGCCTCGCTACGCTCGGACGCTACTCGACCAGCAAACATAGACCCACCTCCCCGCTGGCCGAGCAGGCTCAAAGCGCCAGCCGAGGCACCCTATCGAAGTTGGCACCCACGCACGAGATCTCGATACCCGGCCTCGCTACGCTCGGACGCTACTCGACCAGCACACACAGGCCCACCTCCCCGCCGGTCGAGCAGGCGCCAAGGCACCAGCCGAGGCACCCTATCGAAGTTGGCACCCACGCACGAGATCTCGATACCCGGCCTCGCTACGCTCGGACGCTACTCGACCAGCCGACATAGGCCCACCTCCCCGCTGGTCGAGTAGGCGCCGAGGCGCCAGCCGAGGCACCGTATCGAGACTCCGTGACCGTCAGGCCCCGCCAGACCCCGTGCTCACCGGTACGGTTGGCGAGCGGTCTCCGGGTCCCCGTAGGTGATCGCGCGTTCGCGCCGCGAGTCCGTCAGCAACGTGGTACCCCAGTTGACCACGGTTCCCAGACGATTGCGGATGCCGGCGAGGAAGGCGATGTGGATCGCTCCCCAGGCCAGCCAGCCGACATAACCCGACAGACGCAGTCGGCCGGACTCCACCACCGCGTGACGACGTGCGATGTACGCGGCGTTACCGAGATCGCGGTAGCGGAACGGAGGTCGTTCGGTGCGGCCCTCACTCAAACCCGCGATGACCGCCCCGACGTGTCGCCCACCCTGCATGGCCACTTCGGCGACTCCGGGTAGGTCGTCACGCGAGCTGACGTCCCCGACGATCCAGATCTCCGGATGACCGGCCACCGACAGATCGGCCTCCACCGGGATGCGACCGCCACGGCCCTGCTCCGCACCGAGCGCGCGGGCCACCGCGCCGGCGAACGGCACCGCCTCGACGCCGGTGGTCCACAGCACCGTCTTCACCGGATACCGGACCTTCTCATGTGTTTGCTTGTCCGTCGTCTCCACCTCGTCGGCCGTCACATCGGTGACGTGCACGCCGAGATGGGTCTCCACGCCGAGCCGGTCCAAGGTCTTCTGTGCACTCGACGAGAGCCCCGGGCTGAACGAGGGCAGTACCCGATCCCCGCCGTGCAACAACAGAACTCGGGCTTCGGCCGGGTCGATGGTCCGGAATTCGTCCTCGAGCGCGATCGTCGCGACCTCACGGATCTGCCCGGCGAGTTCCACACCGGTGGGGCCTCCACCGGCCACCGCGAAGGTCAGCCACGGACGACGTTGCGCCGCGTCGGGCAGCGACTCCGCCATCTCGAACGCAGCAATGATGTTGCGCCGGATGGCGAGTGCGTCGTCGAGCGTCTTCATACCCACCGAGAAATCGGCGAGTCGCTCTGCTCCCCGGTAGCTCGTGCGCATACCCACCGCGACGACGAGGTGGTCGTAGGTGATCGACATGGTCGTACCGTCGACACGGTCGACAGTGAGAGTCCGTGCCGCCGCATCGATGTCGGATGCCTCGCCGAGTACCACGTCGGCATTGCGTTGCCTGCGCAACAGGTGCCGGATCGGACTGGAGATCGCCCCCTCCGACAACAGCCCGGTCGCGCACTGGTAGAGCAGCGGCTGGAACAGATGGCTGGTGCCCCGGTCGATCACCGTCACCCGCACGGCCGCCCGTTTCAGCCGCCGCGCGGCATGGAGACCGCCGAAACCGCCGCCGACGATCACGACATGGGGACGCCGGTCCGTCGATGAATCCGCACGCAGGCTCACCGCTCCGATTGTTCCAGAAGTGCCTGCGGATCCGCCGGTGTTGGTCATGGCGGGTGTCGTCGCCTCGACCCCGGCCACGACGGTCAGGCCTTGCGCGTCACCGCCTGGGCAGCCCCCGCCGTCGCCGCGGTCACGGTCAGCACCGACGGCCATGCGCCGATCTTCTTCGCCAGCGGGTGCGACAACCCGAACGCGCCCAGGTAGCCCGCGAGCAGCCCGGCCGCGGCCGCCGGGGTCTGCCGCGCCCATTGCCGAGTGCACCACGCGCCCGCTCCGGCCAGTACGAGTCCTCCGAGTTCACGCCGCCCGCTGAAACGCGCCGCCGCATAACCGCCGACGAGGCCGGCCGAAGACACCAGAACTGTCGAATCAATGCTCATGGAGTCGAGACTATGCCCCCGATCTGAGGTCACAATGAGAGCCATGACCGAGGCAGAGGACACCTCCGCGCCCGAGTATCCGGACTCGTCGACACATGCTCAGGTGATGTATCTCAAAGAGCGTGTGTACGCGGCCTTCACCGGCTTGGCGATCGTGCTCGTCGTGTACAACAGCGCCGACGGTCATGATGCCGCCTACGCCTTCGAGGTACTCCTCGTCGGTGTCGTCGCCATCACTCTGGCCGGACTCGCGTCCGACGGCATCGCGCACCTCGCCGTCCACCGAGAGTTTCCGCACGGTGCAGACCTCGTCGGCATTCTCCGGGCCGCCGCGGGTGCCCTCGGGACGATGCTGGCGCCGCTGATCTCGATCGTGCTGGCGTGGCTCGACGTGCTGACCCTGCGCACCGCTCTCCTGGTGGCCGGCTACATCTACATCGGCACGCTCGTCCTCATCGCCTGGCTCGCGGTGCGCAAGGCGCGGGTCACGTGGTGGCAGAAGCTCGCCGCGCTCGTGACCTTGGCCTTGCTCGCCTTCGTCGTGCTGGCGATTCAGGTGCTCGCGCACAGCCACTGACGATCGGTCTCAGACGACGGCCGATTTCTTCTCCGACGGCCGGTGCGACGTCTCCGATGCCGTGGCGAAGTGCAGGAACTCGTCGGCGACGTCACCGTGCCGTAGCACCTTCCGGTCCCGGTAGTAGCTCATGGACATCAGCCAGGGAGCCTCCGGCCCTTGTTTCGGCAGCGTCGAGATCGCGCGCTGCACATATCCCGCGCCGAAGTCGAGCAGCGGTCGCGTCGGCATGTCCGGATCGGCCTCGGCCCACACCGTGTCGTGACCGTGTGCGTCCATGTACCCCATCAGCCTGCACCAGTACTCGCAGAGCAGGCCGACCTTGAGCGTCCACGACGCATTCGTGTACCCGATGGCCATCGCGAAGTTCGGCACACCCGACAGCATCATGCCGCGATAGACCACGGTGTCCGGCAACGAGATCGGCTCACCGTCGACACTCATGTCGACACCACCGAACACCTGGATGTTCAGCCCGGTCGCCGTCACGATGATGTCGGCGTCGAGTTCGGCGCCGCTCTCGAGCCTGATGCCGTTCTCGGTGAACGTGTCGATGCGGTCGGTGACCACCGATGTCGTGCCCTTGCGGAGAGTCCGGTACAGGTCGGCGTCGGGGACCACGCACAACCTCTGATCCCAGGGGTTGTACGGCGGATGGAAGTGTTCGTCGACCGGGTACCCGTCGGGCAACTGAGACTTGTTGACACCGCGGATCACTCGTCGGGCCAACGACGGGAACCGTTGGCAGAACTCGAATGTGATGCGCTGCTGGGCGATGTTCTTCTGCCGTGTCCACGCATAGCCCCGCTCGTCACCGAGGAACCGCTTGAGCGCGTTGGCGATCGCGTCCTCTCGGGGCAGCGGGATGATGTAGGTGGGCGTGCGCTGCAGCATCGTGACGTGTGCGGCCTTCTCCGCCAGCGCAGGCAACAACGTCACCGCGGTGGCCCCGCTGCCGATCACGACGACCCGCTTGCCCTCGTAGTCGAGGTCGGCAGGCCAGTGCTGAGGATGCACGATCTGACCCCGAAACCGTTCGCGGCCTTCGAATTGCGGCGTGTACCCCTCGTCGTAGCGGTAGTAGCCGGAACCACAGAAGATCCAGTGCGCCTTGATCGTGACGCGCTCACCGGTGTCGGCACGATCGATCTCGACGCTCCATCGTGCGTCGTCGGATGACCAGGCCGCCGACACCACCCGGTGTTGATAGCGGATGTGTTCGGCGAGCCCGTTCTCGTCGATGGTCTCGTGCAGATAGGCGAGAATCCGATCGGCGTCGGCGATCGCCTCCTTGTCGCGCCACGGCTTGAACTCGTAGCCGAAGGTGTAGAGATCCGAGTCGGACCGGATACCGGGATAACGAAACAGATCCCAGGTCCCGCCCGCGGCGGCGCGGGCCTCGACGATGGCGAATGTCTTGTCGGGGTGTTCGACGCTCAGGTACCGGGCCGCGCCGATACCCGAGATCCCTGCACCGATGACGAGAACGTCGACGGTCTCCGTGGCGGTCGAAGAGGTCACCGGCTACTCCTGTCGGTTGTGGATTGTGGTCTGAAGAAGTCCTGCTTCCAGCATGCTGAGCGAACCGCCGCGATGCCAGGGTCAGAGTGCAACACATGACCGCTTTCAGAGGTGCATACTGTTCGGATGTCGGAGTGGTTCACCCCGTCGCTGCGGACGCGCGAATTGTTGCGGCGCGGCGCCGAACAAGCACTACATCCGCCCGACGACTGGCTCGAGGAAATGCATTCGGCGTCGTTGAGCGGCGTCCGCATGGCCGCTATCGCCGACGACCCGGTGCTGGCCGAGGGCACGCGTCGTACCAACCTCGCCAACATGCGGCACTGGGCGGCGTCCAACGTCCGCCACCCTGGTCGCCGGGTACGGGTTGAGCTGGGCGGCGAGGTCCTCGACATCGCGCGTGACCTGGTCCGACGCGGCCTCGACGAGTCGTCTCTCGATGCTTTTCGCACGGCACAGAACGTGGCCTGGCGGCGATGGATGGATGTCTGCTTCGGCCTGACCGACGATGCCGACGAGTTGCACGAACTCCTCGAGGTGTCGTCACGTTCGATCGCGACGTTCATCGACGACACCGTCGCGGCGATGTCGTCGGCGATGGCCGGCGAACGAGCGGACCTGACGCGGGGCACGCATGCCGAACGTCGGGACGCGGTCGCCCTGCTCCTCGAGGGTGCGCCCATCCCCACCGAACGGGCCGAGACGCAACTCGGCTACCGACTCGCAGGCCCGCAGCTGGCCGCTGTCATCTGGAGCAGCGGCGCAGGCTCGGCCACCCGCGAACTCGAAGCGGTGGCCGACGCCGTCGGACGATCCGCCGATGCCCGGCAGCGACTCACCGTGGTGGCGGGCGCCGCGACGTTGTGGGTCTGGCTGCCCACCTCGGTGGTGCCGACGATCGAGCACAGCCCCGACCATCCGCAGGTCCGCGTCGCCTTCGGTCGCCCCGGCCTTGGTCTCGACGGGTTCCGGCGCAGCCACTTCCAGGCGCTGTCCACGCAGCGACTGATGGCACAGTTGACCTCTCCGCAGCAGATCGCCCGGTACGAGCACATCCGGCTGGTGTCGTTGTTGAGCGCCGATCCCACCGCGACCGAGGAGTTCCTCACCGACACCCTCGGCATGCTGCGCACCGCGGATCACGACACGATCGTCACGTTGCGGACGTGGATCAGCTTGCAGTGCAACACCTCCCGCACCGCCGAGGCCCTGTACACACATCGCAACACGGTGATCCGACGACTCGCCCGCGCCGACGAACTGCTGCCACAACCGGTCGCCGACAACCTCGTCGACGTGGCCGCCGCGCTCGAGATCCTTCGCTGGCGGCCGGTGGAGCGATGACCGGTGAGCAGATCCCGGCCATCGACGACCTCCGTTTACCGCACCAGGGCCGCGGGTACCCGACCGACGACTCGACGAAAGGACTCGAACCATGCCAGAAGAACTCAACGGTCTGACCGTCGCCTTCCTCGTCGCACCGGAGGGCACCGAACAAGTCGAACTCACCGAGCCGTGGAAGAGCGTCGAGGCCACCGGCGGGAAGCCGATGCTGGTGTCCACCGACAGCGGGACCGTGCAGGCCTTCAACCATCTGGACAGGGCCGACACTTTTCCCGTCGACATCACCCTCGACGATGCGCGGGTCGACTCCTTCGACGCGCTGGTGCTCCCCGGCGGCGTCGCCAACCCGGACTACCTGCGCACCGTCGATGCCGCGGTCGCCTTCGTCGAGGGATTCTTCGAGGCGGGCAAGCCGGTCGCCGCGATCTGTCACGCCCCCTGGACGCTCATCGAGGCCGAAGTCGTGCGCGGCCGCACCCTGACCTCGTATCCCAGCGTGCGCGCCGATGTGCGCAACGCCGGCGGCACCTGGGTCGACGAGGAGGTCGTCGTGGACCGCTCCGGACCCAGCACCCTGATCACCAGCCGCAACCCTGACGACCTGCCAGCCTTCAACGCAGCCCTCGTCACCGAGTTCGCGAAGGCTCGTGTCTGATCGGCCGATGCGCCTCGGTCGCCACGGGCGGGTTGCCGACCGACGTCGCTGAGGGCTGAAGCACGAGCTGACAGATCAGCCGTCAGCCGCGTCCAGCCTCTCGGCGACCTCGGCCGGGAACCCGCCCGAGGCGACCGGGCCCCACCGCGTCGGGGTGATCCGGATGAGCGACTTGCCCTGCGTCCGCATGGCGGCCCGATACTCGTCCCAATCGGGATGTTCGCCGGAGATGCTGCGGAAGTAGTCGACGAGCGCGTCTTCGGCCTCCGGCATGTCGAGCACTTCGGCGTCACCGTCGACCTGCACCCACGGGGCGTTCCACTCGTCCGAGAGCACACAGACGCTGACCACCGGCGTGTTCCGCACATTGGTCGTCTTCGCGCGTCCCGGATACGTCGCGATGACGATGCGCCCCTGCTCATCCACGCCACCACTGACCGGAGACAGTTGTGGTGTGCCGTCGGAGCGGACGGTGCTGAGGATCATTCGGTGTCGAGGGCGCAGGAATTCGGTGAGCGCTTCTCGGTCCACTTTGTTCGCGGTCGCAACGGTTCTGGCCATGATCCGACCCTACGCTCGGGGCCAAACGGATTTCGTAGTAATAATCCGCGCTGGGTGCGGATTATTACTACGAATTGCGATTCAGATCTTGAAACGACCGGCGAATCCGCGCAACGGCATGTCGGCGCTCGTGAGGATCCCCGGCCGGGCGGCGACGACCTGCTTGATCGAGTTCAATGCCGGCAGGCCGGTCACCGTCATGCCGATCGAGGCGAACGAATCCGGATTGGACAGGTCCACACCGGCTTTCGGGAAGATCATGTGTTTACTGTAGACCGACGGGTCTCCGGTGATGTGGGTGATGTAGCAGCCCTTGATGTCCCACGACGGATCGGTGTACGGGGTCATCTGCCATTCGAGGTGCGACTCGACCCGGGCGACGCCGTCGATCATGCCCTGGTACTTGATGTAGCTGCCGCCCAATGAACCCTGCGGAAGCTGATACCAACCGAGGTCCACGTCCTTGGTGCAGGCACCGAGTTCGTAGCTGAAGGTCACCTCGTCGAGTTCGAGGTCGAAGCAGTCGGCCATCAGGTAGACCGAATCGGCGAAGACCTCGGTGTACTTGCGCAGCTTGCCCGGCAACTCCGGATCATCGACGGGCAGACCGTAACCGACCTCGCGCCACGTCTCCGCCGAGTGATGGCACGACACGTCGACGGACTCGGTGACGGTGACGTTCTCGATGTCGGCCACGTCCATCGACTGCACCACGCCGATGATCTGGCATGCACCGGGGTTCATCCCCGTTCCGTAGAAGGTCGCACCACCCTTCTGGCAGGCCTCGTCGATGACCTCGGACGCCTTGCGTCCACTGGGATGTGGGTGGTTGACGTCGCGATGGAATCCGGTGATCCAGTCCGCCGTGGTGACGATGTTGATGCCCGCTTCGAGCACCTTGACGTAGAGGGCCTCGTCGGGGAACACACCGTGGAAGGTGAGGACGTCGGGTTTGGCCGCGATGATCTCCTCGACCGTGCCGGTCGCGATGACGCCGACCGGATCGAGGCCGACGATCTCGCCTGCGTCACGGCCGATCTTCTCCGGGGTGTAGCAATGCAGTCCGACGAGTTCCAGATCGGGATGACTCTGGATGCGGCCGATCATCTCCGTACCGAGGTTGCCGGTGGCCACCTGGAAGACGCGAACTTTCCCTGTCGTGCTCATCTCTGTGATGCCTTTCTGTCGTATGGGGATTCGACGTACATGGCCCGCACGTGCGACCGGGCTCGGGTCGAGCGGGGGATCAACCGGTGGTGGCCCGATGGTCCGCGCCGGCGAGGATTGCCCCGCTCTCCGGCCGCGCCGGATCGAGGCCTTCCGGCCCACCGTCGGGATAGAACTGCCGGGCCCACTGGCGTAAGGCGGTGAAGCCCTGATACTCCTTGCGCGACAAGGCCGGAGGATCCGAGTATCGCTGATGCGCCCAGATCTCGATATCTGCCTCGAACTGCTCGATGACGAAGTCCGCCATTGTCTTTCCATAGTCGGTGAGATCACCCGACTCCTCACCGGGCTTGCGTCCGATCCACACCGTGAACCGGACGTCGGACGTGTGTTCGTCCACCGGTGTGACCGCCGGCATCGTGCGATTGTCGATCATCCCCCAACTCTTGGTCACCGAGCATCCGAGGCCTGCGTTGATGGATTCGACTCCGCTGGTGGCGGTCTCGAGAGTTGCGCCCTCGTCGAAGGCGATGGTGAAGTCGACGTAGGACACCGGCCCCGAGAAGTCGTGGCGGGTGAACTCCGGCATGAACGGCGTCTTGTGAACGAACTTGAAGTGCGCGAAGTCGACACCGTTCTCCATGATGTACTGCGGGTGGATCTCCAACCGTTCGCGAAACAGCGTGGCACCGGGGACCGGCGGGTAGTAGTCGGCCTCGGTCTTGTCGTCGCCGAAGTCTGCGAAGATGTCCGGCACGTCGAAATGCGGTGCCCGCCCGTCGACGTCGAACCAGATCCACACCGCCGCATTGCGTTCCACGACAGGATAACCGCGAATCCGCCGCCCCCTGTTGGGATGGTTCTCGTAGGGAATGCACACGTTGCGCCCTTCGGTGTTCCACTCCCAGCCGTGGAACGGGCAGACAAGGCTCTCGCCCTCCACGTGCCCACCGTAACCGAGATGCGCGCCGAGGTGCTCGCAGTAGGCATCGAACACCGACACCTGCCCGGCGGCGGAACGCCACGCCACCATCTCCCGACCGAAGTACGTCATCTTGCGCACATCGCGCGGCTTGATCTCGTCCGACCAGGCCACTTGGAACCACCCGGTCGGCTCCATCGACAAGGGCGTCTTTGCCACGGCATACATCCTTTCGCAAGCGGTGCTGCAATGAATCGTAGTGAGCTCTACGAAACAATGGAAGAGGGTTCTACGAAAACTATTTCCCGGGATAGACTCCAGCCATGACCACCGAAGCCCGCGTCGACGGCCGGCGCAGCAACCGGCGCGGGGCCGCCGGGCGAGCAGCGATACTCGATGCCGCCGTCACCGCATTGGCCTCGGGTTCGCCGGGCTCGGTGTCCGCGAACCGAATCGCCAAGACCGCGGGCGCCACCTGGGGCACCGTGAAGTACCAGTTCGGTGACGTCGACGGCCTGTGGGCTGCGGTGCTCCGCCAAACAGCCGAGCGGCGTGGCGAACTGCCCTACCGGGAGAACAACCGGTCACCGCTGCCGCAACGGGTCGGCGAGATCATCGAGACGCTCTTCGCCGGACTGACGACCTCGGCAGACGCACGCGCAATCGAGAACCTACGCGCCGCGTTGCCGCGCGATCACGCCGAACTCGAACGCCTCTACCCCAACACCGCGGCCGAGCTCGCGTCATGGAAGGACAGCTGGACACACGCGTGCCAGAAGGCTTTTGCCGATCTCGACGTCGACCCCGCGCGCGTCAAGGAGGTCGCCGCCTTCCTCCCCGCCGCCCTACGCGGACTGGTGTCCGAGGCTCAGCTCGGCACATACTCCGACCTCGACGAGGCGCGACGCGGTCTCACCCGTTCGATCGTCGCCTACCTTTCGCCGCACTCTCACAACTGAGCACCTTCACACCCCCGTGTCCGACGCCACAGTTCTTTGTCGACACCTCGTCGCTATGATGGCGACGTAGTGTCGACAAGATTGAGAAGGTGATCGGATGTTCGTGGCCCTGCGAGAATTGCGGCGGTCGTGGCGCAGATTCGGCCTGGTGGGCGTGGTCGTGGTGCTCGTCGCGGTGCTGTCGACGATTGTCGTCGGCCTCAGCGACGGCTTGGTCCAACAGGGCACGTCGGGGTTGCGTGACCTGCCGTTGGATCACCTGGCGTTCGCACCGCATGCGCAGGCGACCTTCTCCCGTTCCACCGTGGACGACACACAACTCGAGAAATGGCGTGATCATGCGGAGGCATCTCCCCTGGGGGTGTCGTTCGTGAACGCTTCTTCGGACGCCGGCGCGCACGAGAGCATCGACCTCGCACTGTTCGGTGTCACCGCCGACAGCTTCCTCGTCGAGCGTGACGACGCGCGTGCCGCCCTGGCCGGACCACCGGGCTTGGTCCTGTCACACGCCTTCGAGGAGAAGGGGATTCGCGTCGGCGACCGATTCAGCATCGGAGGGGGCGGGGTCACCCTGCCAGTACTCGGGTTCACCTTCGCGGGGTCCTACGGGCACGTCGATCTGGCCTTCACCTCACTGTCCACCTGGCAGCAGATCACCTACGGCACCGATGCCAACGGACGATTCTCCGCTGTCGCGCTACGGGTTCCGCCGGGGACCGACGTCGCCGCAATCGACCGGTCGGCCGGAACCGACACTCTCACCAAGACCGATGCTTACGCCGGTTCGCCGGGATATTCGGCGGAGACTCAGACCATGACGATGATCCGGGTGTTCTTATTGGTCATCTCGGCTCTGATCGTCGGGGCCTTCTTCACCGTACTGACGTTGCAACGTGTCCGGCAGATCGGGGTGCTCAAGGCGATGGGCGCGTCGAGCTGGTACGTCATCCGAGATGGCTTGGCGCAGATCGCCATCGTGGTCGTCGCCGCAACCGTAGTCGGAACGGCCCTCGGTGCGGCAGTGATCGTCGCGATGTCCGGCGGAGCCGTACCCGTGCAGTTCTCAGGCGGCAGCGTTGTCACATCCGCGGTGATCCTCGCGATAGCCGGAATCGTCGGTGGCGCGGTGACGCTGCGCCGCATCAGCCGGATCGAACCATCGATTGCACTGGGAGCAGAAGCATGACAACAACTCTGGCGTTGCGCGGAATTCGCGCCACCATCGCCGACGGAGCCGGGGAACGCGTGCTGCTCGACGACGTGGATCTCGACGTCGCCGCCGGGGAGATCACCATCGTCACCGGACGCTCGGGCAGCGGCAAATCGACGCTGCTCGCAATCGCCGGGTTGTTGCGCAGACCGTCGTCGGGGGACGTGTTGATCGACGGCATGTCCACCGCCGGACTGAAGGACCGACAGCGCACGCAATTGCGCGGCGACAAGGTCGGCATCGTCTACCAGAACGCCAATCTGATCCCGAACCTGACGGCCATCGAACAACTCGAACTCGTCGGTCACGTCCTCGGCCGCCGGCGAGGGATCACCGACCGCGCACGCCGGCTGCTCGATGACCTGGGCGTCGGCGCCCAGGCCGATGTGCTGCCGGGCCGACTGTCCGGTGGCGAACGGCAACGGGTCGGCATCGCCCGTGCGCTCATCGCGCAGCCGCGTGTCCTGTTGGCAGACGAACCCACTTCCGCACTGGATCGGGAGTCCGCCGAACAGGTCGCCGGGCTTCTCGCCGAGCAGACCACCGCGCGCGGCCTGGCCACGATCATCGTCACCCACGACAGCACCCCGCTGGCCCACGCCGACGTCCAGAGGCATCTCTCCGCGGGCCGTCTGCTCGTACCGACCGGCACGCCGACTGGGTAACGTCGGTTGGGCCATGCCCAGAATCACTGCCGCGAGTGTCGCCGAACATGTCGCCGAACAAGAAGCCGCCGTCCTCACGACGGCGATCCGGCTGTTCACCGAGCGAGGGTACGACCGCGTCACCATCGGTGACATCGCGACGGAGATCGGCCTCAAGCGGAATTCTCTGTACCGCTACTTCCCGGACAAGGCACACATCCTGGTGCGCTGGTTCCAACAGGAGCTACCCCGGCAGATCGAGAGATCCGCGAGGGTCCTGGAGTCCGACGATCCCGCGCCAAGCCGGATCGAGGCATGGGCACTCGACCAACTCGAGTACGCCGCCAGCCCGGAACATGAACTGATCACCCGTATCTCGACCATCATCCCGGAACTCGACCCGAGCACCCGTGATGAGCTGATGACCAGCCACGACCATCTGATCCGGCCCCTGCTCGAGACCCTCGCCGAGGCCGGTGTCACCGCACCCGAGGAACAACGCGTCGTGGCCACACTGATGCAGCAGCTCGTGCTGTCTGCCGCACGCATCGACTCGCCCGACGCACCCGACCGGTCCGACGAGGTCCGCGAGTACCTGCTCCGGGCAATTCGAGGATTGCTGACTCCTGCACCCTAGAGACGCCGCAGAACGACGGCTAACGTCAGTCGGTGTTCGGAACAATCGACACCAACCAGGAGCCAACACTCATGTCCCCAGTGATCGTCGTCGCCACCATCTCCCCCAAGCCCGGCGAAGAGGCCGCCGTTCGTGACGCCGTCCTCGCCTCCATTCCCGAGGTGCACGCCGAGCCCGGCTGCGGCAAGTACGCGCTGCACGAGGCCACGGGCGATTCGACCGACCTGGTGATGATCGAGAAGTGGGAATCGATGGACGCCCTGGTCACCCACGGTCGCGCCCCCGCACTGACCGCACTGGGCAAGGCGATCGGCGGCCTGCTCGCCGCACCGCTCGACGTCAAGACCTTCACCGCGGTACCCGCCGGTGATGCGAACCTCGGCGCAATCTGACAACAGTCTTTTCCCGACGCCGCCCGTGGACTATTGCTCCCGCGGGCGGCGTCGTGCTAGACAAATAGAACGAGCGTTAGATCGGCGCGCCGTAGAGCTTTCTGACCTGCTGATTTCGGATTCACACAACCGAGAAGAGGACCTCTCATGCCCGAAGCCGTCATCGTCGACGTCGTCCGCCTCGCGTCCGGAAAGGGCAAGCCGGGCGGCGCACTGTCGGAAACCCAGCCCGTCGAACTGCTCGCCCACGTGCTGCGCACACTCGTCAGCCGAAACGATCTCGACCCAGCACTGGTCGACGACGTCATCGGCGGTTGCGTCGGCCAGGCCGGCGAGCAGGCCCTCAACATCTCCCGCACCGCACTGCTGTCCGCGGGATTCCCGGAATCGGTGCCTGCCACGACCGTCGACCGGCAGTGTGGCTCCAGCCAGCAGGCGGCGCACTTCGCGGCACAGGGCGTCATCGCAGGCGCCTACGACATCGTGATCGCGGCCGGTGTCGAATCGATGAGCCGGGTGCCGATGGGATTCACCACCGTGGGACGTAGCCCCTACGGACCCAGCATTGCCGCGCGCTACCCGGAAGGACTTGTCGGGCAGGGCATCTCGGCGGAACTGGTGGCCGCCAAGTGGAAGTTCGACCGGGAAGCACTGGACGCCTTCGCCGCCGAATCGCACCGCCGCGCCACTGCAGCCGCGAGCGACGGGTTCTTCGACCGCGAGATCATCCCGATCGATGTGACGACCGCCGACGGCACGCAGATCACCCACACCGTCGACGAGACCGTGCGCGCCTCGACCACGGCCGAGGGGCTCTCCGGCCTGAAGTCGTCGTTCTACTCCGAGGACCAGGCCAAGCGGTTCCCGGAGATCAACTGGCACATCACGCCGGGCAACTCGTCGCCACTCACCGACGGAGCATCGGGCGCCCTGATCATGAGTGACACCATGGCCGCCAAGCTGGGGCTGACCCCGCGGGCTCGATTCCATTCGTTCGCCCTCGCCGGCGACGACCCGATCTTCATGCTGACCGCACCGATCCCGGCCACCCGCAAGATCCTCGAGCGTTCGGGACTGTCGATCGACGACATCGACGCCTACGAGGTCAACGAGGCCTTCGCATCGGTGCCGATGGCCTGGGCGCACGAGTTCGGGGCCGACCCGGCCAAGCTCAACCCGCGTGGCGGAGCGATCGCTCTCGGCCACGCGCTCGGCTCGTCGGGCACCCGTCTGCTGAGCACACTGGTCAATCACCTCGAGGCGACCGGCGGCCGGTACGGATTGCAGACCATGTGCGAGGGCGCGGGCATGGCCAACGCCACGATCATCGAACGTGTCTGAATCCATCAGCACCACAACACCTCCGACGGCGGGTGGCTGGCGGCGGATCGAACCGATCCCGCTGCCGGTCACCCTGGCCGCGGCCAAGGACGCCTTCCACGCCCGCGGCTTCCACGGGACCTCGATCCGCGACATCGCCTCGCGCGCCGACGTCTCGCTGCCCACGCTCTACTACCATCACGACAACAAGCTCGGCATCCTGATCGCATTGTTGGAAGCCGGGATGAGTGCGGTACTCGCTCGGGTGAACGCTGCCATCGCCGAGGCGACGACGCCGACCGAGCAGCTGGCCAATGCCATCGAGGCAATCGTGCTCCACATGACCGGTGACCTCGAATTAGCAGGCGTGGCAACAGAGTTCCGTCACGTCGACCCCGACGACGAGCGACGCCGCCACTATGTGGCGATGCGTTCGGAGATGGAAGAACTCATCGAGGACGTCCTACGCCGCGGCATCGACAGCGGCGAGTTCCACATCGGGGGCGACGTCAAAGAGGCCCTGCGTTATCTCCTCGGCGCATGTCAGGCGGTCACCACGTGGTATCGAACCTCTGGTGCCCGCTCGCCCACCGAGGTCGCGCGGTCTTACACCGATCTGTCCTTACGCGCCGTCGGCGCCGACCCCACCCATGTCCATACCGATCCAGGAGTTGATCACAAGCCATGAAGCGCACAGTTTTCGAGCCCGAGCACGAGCAGTTGCGGGAGAGCGCCCGCGAGTTCCTCACCCGCGAATGCGCCCCGCACGTCGAGCGATGGGAGCGCGAGGGCGTCGTCGATCGTGAGGCCTACAAGAAGGCCGGCGATGCCGGACTGCTCGGCTTCAACATCCCCGAGGAGTTCGGCGGTGGCGGCACCGACGATTTCCGCTTCAACGCCGTCATCGTCGAGGAGTTCGCCCGGTTCGGCAGCGCCGCACCGGGACTCAGCCTCCAGAACGATGTGCTGGTTCCCTACTTCCTGAATCTTGCCAACGACGAGCAGCGCAAGCGCTGGATGCCCGGGATGGCCACCGGCGAGACGATCCTCGCCGTTGCGATGACCGAGCCGGGTGCCGGTAGCGACCTGGCGGGCATCAAGACCTCCGCCAAGGACGACGGCGACCACTACATCGTCAACGGCAGCAAGACGTTCATCTCGGCAGGCATCAACTCCGACCTCGTCGTGGTGGTGTGTCGCACCAACCCGGATCCGGCTGCGGGACACAAGGCGTTCTCCCTGATCGTCGTCGAGCGCGGCATGGAGGGCTTCGAACGCGGGCGCAAACTGGACAAGATGGGTCTGCGTTCCGCGGACACCGCCGAGCTGCACTTCAACAACGTGCGCGTGCCCAAGGCCAACCTCCTCGGCGAGGAGAACAAGGGCTTCTACCACCTGATGCACAACCTGCCATCCGAGCGGCTGTCCATCGGTGTCGGTGCCATCGCGGGCGCCCGGGCCGTGTTCGAGGAGACGTTGCAGTACACGAAGGACCGCAAGGCCTTCGGCCAGCCGATCGGGTCGTTCCAGCACAACCGGTTCGTGCTCGCGGAGATGTCCACCGAGCTCGACATCGCCGAGCAGTACATCGACCGGTGCCTGCAGGCCGTCGTCGACGGTGAGCTGACCGCGGTCGACGCGTCCAAGAACAAGTGGTGGTGCACCGAGCTCGCCAAGAAGGTCATCGACCAGTGCGTCCAGCTGCACGGTGGCTACGGCTACATGAACGAGTACCGAGTCGCCCGCGCGTACACCGATTCCCGCATCCAGACGATCTTCGGTGGCACGACCGAGATCATGAAGGACATCATCGGCCGCAGCATGGGTCTCTAGACCGGATATCTGCTCCGCATCGTCCCCGTGACGTCCGGCCGAAGGGCTATTCCCCTCGGCCGGCCACGGGGACGATTTCGGTTGCGCGGTCACCGTCCGTAGCATCGTGACCCATGTTCGACGAGGTCCGCACCCTGTACCGCATCACCCGTGGCGACCGTGTCGTCGACGATCGGCCCACGCCACACACGGTGATCGCCGAGGGTGAGCATCGAACGCTGCGTCGGCACGGCTCCGAGTCGGACCTCGAGCGCGCGCGTTCCCTGGGACTCCCGCCCGTGCTGCTCGTGCCGCCACTGGCGGTGTCGGCCCGGTGTTACGACCTGGCACCGGAGATGTCCGTCGTCGCGCATCTGGTGGCGACGGGGCGGATCCCGTACGTTCTCGACTACGGCGAGATGGGTTACGCCGACCGCCATCTCGGTTTCGAGGATCTGTTCGACGACATCGTCCCGGAAGCCATCACGCGCGTGCTCGACGACCACCGGGAGACGAATGGCGGCGAGCGCGCTGACGTCGATCTCGTCGCCTGGAGCCTCGGCGGGACCGTGTCGTTCCTGACCGTCGCCGCACATCCGGAATTGCCCGTGCGATCGATCACGGCCGTCGCCACACCGCTGAATTACTCTCTGGTCCAGCCGTATCCGCTGGTGAAGCAGATCGTACGGCCGATCGGACCGGCCCCGGTCACCTACGCTCTGAAGGCACTCGGCGGTATCCCGGCACCCTTGGTCCGCATCGCATACCGCGCGACGGCCTGGCAGCGGGAACTCCGCAAACCGGGATACATCATGCGCAACGCCGACAACACGGAGGCATTGGCACGCATGCAGGTCATCGACTGGTTCCAGGATTCGATGCCCGGCTACCCGGGAAGGCTCGCCGAACAGATGTGGAACAATCTCGTCTACCGCGACGAGATAGCCAGCGGCGTCCTGACTTTCGACGACCGTCAGGTGGATCTGACGTCGATCGACGTGCCCATCCAGTTGTTCGGCAGCCACCGCGACGCGATCGTCAGCTGGGCTGCCGCACACCACGGTGTGGAACTGTTCGCGGATTCGCCCGCTGTCCACTTCACCACCGTGGAGAGCAGCCACCTCGGCCTCATCGCGGGGACCGAGGCAGTCGCCGAGACCTGGCCCCGGATCGACGGATTCCTCACGGCCCTCGACGATTCCGACGGAGAGGGCCGACGCCCCGCGAAGCCGAGCGTCACGAACGGCGGGTGAACGACCCGTCGTGCCGCTCGGTGGACGCCACCGCTGATCGGCCCCGTCGGCAGCGCGTCACTCGAAGTAGCGGTACACCGCCTCGACGACAACCGCCGGACGGTCGGAGCCCTCGAGTTCGATCTGTCCGTCCACGGTCACCTGCACACCGCCCTTCTCCAGATGCTCGACCGATTTGAGCGTCGCGTTGAGCCGCACCCGACCGCCCGCGGGTACCGGCTTGGTGAACCGAACCTTGTTGAGGCCGTAGTTGACCCCCATCTTCATGCTGTCGACGGTGAGGATCTCACCCCACATCGGGACGATCAGCGACAAGGTCAGGTAGCCATGGGCGATGGGCCCACCGAACGGGCTCTCCCTGGTGGCACGCTCCACGTCGACGTGAATCCACTGCTGATCGCCGGTGGCGTCGGCGAACGTGTTGACACGCTCCTGCTCGACGGGGAACCAGGAGCTGACGCCGACCTGTTTGCCGACGAGTTCGTCGAGATCGGCCAGGGCGGCTACATGAGTGGTGGCGGCGGTGGTCATCGGTGGCTCCTCGAGATCAGGGGTGTTCAGCTCTTTATGCCTAGCACACGCTCGGCGTTGTCCTTGAAGATGAGTCGCACGACCTCGGGTTTGATGTCGAGGGTCGCGAAGTCGTTCCGCCAACGGTCCACCTGGATCACCGGGAAATCCGACCCGAACAGGACCTTGTGGCGCAGCATCGAATTCACGGCCCGAACGAGCTGCGGCGGGAAGTACTTCGGCGACCACCCGGACAAATCGATGTAGACGTTCGCCTTGTGGGTCGCGATCGAGATCTGCTCGTCCACCCAGGGCACCGCCGGATGTGCCATCACGATGGTCAGGTCGGGAAAGTCGGCGGCGACGTCGTCGAGCAGCATCGGATCGGAGTACCGCAGCTTGATCCCGTGCCCGCCGGGTAGTCCGGCACCGATGCCCGTCTGTCCGGTGTGGAACAGCGCCGGTACACCGCATTCGGTGATCGCCTCGTACAGCGGATAGAACTGCCGGTCGTTCGGTTCGAATCCCTGCATGCTGGGATGGAACTTGAATCCCTTCACGCCGTAGTCGTCGACCAACCGATGCACACGCTTGACCGCCGACCTGCCCTGCAGCGGATCGACCGAACCGAACGGGATGAGCACGTCGTTGAACTCGGCAGCCCGCTCGGCGATCTCCTCGACGCTGTTCGGTCGGTGTCCGGACGCCGACGCCGCATCGACGGTGAACACGACCGCGGCGAGATTGCGTTGCCGATAGTGATCGGCGATCGACTCGATGGTCGGCGTGCGTTCTTCGCCCGATCTGAAGTACTTCTCCGACGCCGTCATGAGTTCGTCGTCCATCGAACGGCGCCCACAGCCGTCGATCTCCACATGTGTGTGGAAATCGATCGCCTCGATCGCGTCGAAGTCGATGCCGTACTCGTAGCGGGTGGTCATCGGGCCATCTCGGTGTGATCCATGAATTCCTCCTGGGGATCGCGCACGTTCTCAGCAGTAGAACAACAATGATTGAGTTTGTCAATGATTGTTCCCTGGTATGCTTTCTGCGACGGAAGGAGCCCCATGACACGGCGCAGAATCCTCCCCGAGGACCTCGGGTTCCTGATGACACGGGCCAGCGCGATCCTGGTCAAGGAGACGAACCGGGCCATGGCGCCGTTGGGACTCAAGGTCCGCGGCTACAGCGTCCTGGCCGCGGTCTGCGACGAGGACGACGGGATCACCCAGCGCCGACTGGCCGCCGATGTCGGATTGGATCCGAGTCAGATCGTCGCGCTCGTCGACGATCTGGAGGGTCGCAATCTGGTGATGCGGACCATCGACCCAGACGATCGTCGGAACAAGTTGATCGTCGCCACCGAGCCCGGGCGTGAACTGTGCGGCAAGGCCCGTACGATCAGCAATGACGTTGCCGAACGTCATATCGCAGGCAACGACGCCGAACACATCGATGCGGTGCGAAACCTGCTCCACCACATGGTGTTCGCGAATTGATTCGGCCCGCGAGGTTCGCTCCGGCGCCGGCATTCGATCCGCGCTGATCACCCGGCATTCGAGAACATCGCACGAAGACGGTCCTTACGGATCTTGCCGGTCGCGTTGCGGGGAATCGCGTCGAGTACCACCAACGACTTCGGGATCTTGTATCGCGCCAGACGGCCGACGAGATGCGCCTCCAGATCCACATAGGTGAGGTCCACACCGTCTTCAAGAGTTATCGCGGCGCAACCGACCTCACCCCACTTGCGGTCTGCGACACCGAAGACTCCGCATCCCACGACACCCGGAATCCCCAGGATCGCCGCCTCGATCTCGGCCGGGTAGATGTTCTCCCCTCCGGAGATGATCATGTCCTTGAGCCGGTCGACGATGGTGACGTGGCCTTCGTCGTCACGAACTCCGACGTCACCGGACCGGAACCAGCCGTCGCCGGTGAACGCATCGTCGGTGGCGTCAGGCCGATTCCAGTACTCGCGCATGACATTCGGACCCTGGATCTGGATCTCGCCGCGCTCACCGGACTCGGTCTCGACGCCGTCGGCATCGACGATGCGCACATCGGTGAAGAAATGCGGCACCCCCGCGGAGCCGACCTTGCGCTCGGCATGGTTCGGTGTCAGCACCAGCGCACCCGGGCCGGTCTCGGTGAGTCCGTATGCCTGACAGAGCTTCACGCCGCGTTCGGTGTAGGTCTGCAGAGTACGCGGTGGCACCGGAGCCGCCGCGACGATCCATCGGCGTATCGACGACAGGTCGGCATCGGCGAAGTCCGGATGCGCACTCATCGCATCCAGCATCGTCGGCACACCGAACGAATAGGTGACCCTGCGCTCGGCGATGATGCGCAGGGCGCGTCCGGGCTCGAAACCCTCCTCGATGACGACGGTCCCACCTTTGAGAAGGGTCGGCAACGAGACGAAGTTCATTGCTGCCGTGTGGAACAGCGGAGCCGCCACCAACGACACCTCGTCGCTGCACAGGTCGAGGTCGATGATCGGATTCATCACCGCGAACGTGACGGCACCATGCGTCAGGACCACACCTTTGGGATTGCCGGTGGTGCCCGACGTGTACATGATGAAACACGGATCATCGTGTCCGACAACGTGGTCGATTCGTTCGGTGCCCGCGGTCGCGATGAGCGCGTCATAGCCGACCGCACCCGCATCGGGGCTACCATCGACGACGACACGGTGATCGATCCCAGCCTCGTTCGCAGACGCGACCGCGACATCGGCGAGCGCACCTGAGTGGATGAGTACGCGCGCACCCGAGTCGCGCAATGCGAAGGTGACCTCAGGAGCGGTGAGTCTCGCGTTGAGCGGCACCATGACAGCTCCGAGAAGGCCTGCAGCGAAGAGCGTCTCGAGATACGACGGGTGATTCATCCCGATCAGGGCCACCCGGTCGCGCGGCCCGACACCGAGCTCGGCGAGCGCGTGCGCGAGGCGCGTCGCACGCTCCGACAGTTCGCGGTAGGTCAACTCCTCGTCGCGGAACACGATCGCGATCGCGTCCGGAACCTGACGCGCCCTCCGGTATGGCCATGTGCCCACTCCCTGATTGCGCATGGTGTGCTCCTCATCGCCGAGACTGTGGTGCCGATCACCATATTCTCCAATCGTTGACTATGTCAATGATTGTCGGTGCGTGACGGAGAGACCGAATGGAGCGTTCGGCCTGCACCCTGCGCGGCGACCTGGGCAGCCGACACCAGCGAGGCACGATTGCGACCCAACGCCGGGACCACGACGCCGAGCGCAGCGACGACATCGTCACCGTTGCGGATCGGCACCGCCACCGAGCAGGCGCCCAGGGTCATCTCCTCGGTCGTCGTCGCAAAGCCCTGGTGGCGGATCTGGCGCAATTGCCGGTCCAGCACACCGGGCGCAACGATGGTGTGCCGTGTCATCGGCCGCAGATCGGCCATCACGGCACGCCGGACCTCGTCCGGCGCATGGGCCAACAGCACCTTGCCGACACCGGTGGAATGCAACGGGAGGCGGCTACCCACCCTGCTGACCACCGGCACGGATGCCCGTCCGGACAGTCTGTCGAGATAGAGCACTTGCGTACCGTCACGCACCGCGAGGTGCACGGTCGCCAGCGTTGCCGCATAGAGGTCCTGCAGGAACGGCGCCGCGATCTCCCGGATCCCGGACTGGATGGGGGCCAACAATCCGAGGTCCCACATCCGCCGACCGATCACGAAGGCGTTGTCGGGACGTCGGACGAGGGCACCCCAGGTCTCGAGTTCACGGACAAGTCGGTACACGGTGGGCACCGGGAGTCCGGCGCGATCGGCGATCTCGGTGAGAGTGAGCGCCCGGTGGGCACGGTCGAACGCACCCAGGACGGCCAGGGCGCGCGCAGTGACCGACTGTCCAGGAGAGCCTGTGTTACCGGCCACCACAATGCCTCCGCACTCGATTCCACTCAGTGAAA
The DNA here is from genome assembly GCF_048537895.1 of Gordonia sp. CPCC 206044. Taxonomy (NCBI): domain Bacteria; kingdom Bacillati; phylum Actinomycetota; class Actinomycetes; order Mycobacteriales; family Gordoniaceae; genus Gordonia; species Gordonia sp. CPCC 206044. The sequence goes on along the minus strand of NZ_JBCLVL010000001.1, from coordinate 69,527 downwards.
ATCCACCGGGTGGGGTCGAGGATAGCGGCCTCGTCAGTCGGCGGCGTCGATCTCCGCGAACACCCGCGTCGCGATGCGGAAGGCGGTGTTGGCGTCAGGCACCCCGCAGTACACCGCCGACTGCAGGAGAACCTCTGTGATCTCGTCGCGCGTCAGCCCGTTGCGCAGCGCAGCACGCAGATGCATGGCGAGTTCTTCGTGATGCCCCCGCGCGATGAGAGCGGTGAGGGTGATCATCGAGCGACTCCGACGGTCCAAACCCGGACGCGTCCAGATGCCACCCCACGCGTACTCGGTGATGAACTGCTGGAATTCGCGGGTGACGTCGGTGATCGCGGCCGTCGCGGCGTCCACGTGGCGGTCGCCGAGCACTTCACGGCGGACGGTCATGCCCTCGTCGTATCTGCTCATCGGTCTTCCTTTCGCACCACGGCCCTGTCGAGTTGAGCATCGATGAAAAGTTGTGCCGCGCCGAGGTACTCGTCTGCGGGTTCGTGACCGGCGACCTCGGCCATGGTCGACTGTTCGGATGTGATCGCCGCACCAGTCGCCGCGAGGTTCGCCGACATCCGATCGGCGTGGATCCGCAGTCCGGTCACCAGACGAGTGGCCTGTTGTGCGGCGATAGCGGTGCGTCGCAACAGAATACGCAATGTGTCCCACTCGACGTGCCAAGCACCCGGACTGCGTTCGTCTGCGGCATCCGCGGCGGCCAGATGGAGCGTTGCACCGAGCGGCGGTGCGGCCAGCGCAGTGCGACGGATCAGTACCGACAGCACCGGATTCGCCTTGTGCGGCATGGTCGAGGACGCCCCGCCCTCGCCTTCGGTCACCTCACCGATCTCCGGTCTGGACAGGGTGAGGACGTCGTTGGCGATGTGGCCCCACGCATCGGTGCACCCGAGTGCCGCATCGGCACCCCTCGTGATGGCCGTACGCACCGAGTGCCACGGTGACGACGGTCGCAACCCGAGTCGGGCGGCGGCGTGTACCGCGGCCTCGATCGCCACCGCGGCACCCACATCCGGCCCCGCCAACTCGACGATCGCGGCAGAGGTTCCCGCTGCACCGCCGAACTGCGCGGGGAACTCCGAGCGTCCGAGATCGTCGCGGGCATCGAGGGCACCGCGCAACCATTGCGCCGCCTTGAGACCGAACGTCATCGGCACGGCCGACTGCGTGAGGGTCCGCGCGACCATCGATGTCTTGCGGTGTGTAACGGCCAGACCGGACAGCGCCGAGATCTGTCGATCGACCTCTTCCCGAAGCTGCGCGAACGTGTCTGCTGCGCAATACATCAGCGCCGTGTCGACGACATCCTGGCTGGTCATGCCGCGGTGCAGCCAGGTGGCCGCCGGCCCGTCACCCAATCTGGATCGAAGGTTTCTGACCATCGGGATGACCGGGTTGCCGCCCGCCTCCGCGGCGATGGCGATCTCGTCGACGGCGTTGTCGCCGATCAGATCCCGCAGGACCTCGACGGACACCTCGGCGCCCGGCGGTGCGACTCCCACCGCGACCAGACCGGTCGACCAGGCGGCCTCCACCCGCAGCATCGCATCGAGAAACGCTGAGTCGGTGAACAGGTCACCGGCTCTGTGGTCGCCCGGCCAGAGAAGGTTGCTCACCGGCCACCGTGGTCCAGGAACACCGTCTCGCCGTCGCCCTGCAGATGGATGTCGAAGCGGTAACCGTCGGCGTCGGTGACCGCGACGAGAGTTGCGCGACGCTCGTCCGGCACGGTGTTCAGCAGCGGATCGGCAGCGAGCGCACGTGTGCTGTCGGGCAGATAGGCCCGTGTGAAGAGGCGGTCGAGAAGTCCTCGGGCGAACACACAGACCGAGAAGAAGGCAGCCGTCCCCGGGGCCACCGGGCCCGGAGCCACGGTGGCGAACGAGTAGTGACCGACACGATCGGTCTGCACCCGCCCGAATCCGGTGAAGGTGAACCCGTCTCGTCGCAGCGACCCGGGCTCGCGACTCACGTGTCCCTGACCGTCGGCCTGCCAGATCTCGACGAGGGCGTCCGGGACCGGTTCGCCTGCGCCGTCGAAGACGGTGCCGTGCAGTCGGATTCGATCGGGATGACCCGGACCGACGAGCTCCGAGCCGCCATCGAAGGGCAGCGCGTAGTGAAAGAACGGCCCGACCGTCTGGCCGGGGGTGGGTGCGAGCGTCACTGCTGCTCCTCCATCGGGGTGTGGCCGTTGCCGGTGAGGACGATGTCCCAACGGTATCCGGTGCACCACTCGTGCTGGGTCAGATCGTGGTCATAGGCGGCGACGAGTCGATCCCGCGCCCGCTGGTCGACGATCGCCTGATAGATCGGGTCGAACGCGAACAGCGGATCGCCCGGAAAATACATCTGCGTGACCAACCGCTGGGTGAACGCGGTGCCGAAGACCGAGAAATGGATATGGGCGGGTCGCCACGCGTTGTGGTGGTTCTTCCACGGATAGGGACCCGGCTTGATGGTGGTGAACCGGTACCAGCCGTCGTCATCGGTCAGGCACCGGCCGACGCCGGTGAAATTCGGGTCGATCGGCGCCGGATGCTGATCGCGCTTGTGGATGTAGCGGCCCGCGGCGTTGGCCTGCCACACCTCGACGAGCTGGTTGCGCACGGGTCGACCGTCGCCGTCGAGAACCCGGCCGGTCACCACGAGGCGTTCGCCGATCGGGTCGCCGCCGTGTTGGATTGTCAGATCGGCCTCGAGTGGGTCCACGTCCCGGTGCCCGAACGCGGGTGAGGACAGTTCGATCCCCTCGGGATCGGTGTGCGCGAAGTTCTTGGTGGGATGCCGGAGCAGACTCGACCGATACGGCGGAAACTCCAGTCGCGAAGCTGTTTCCGGCTCGGCACCCTCTGCGAGTGCGTGCTCGTAGTCGGCGGCCAGCGCGGCGATCTCGTCGCTGATCTGACGCTGCGTGCCCTGGCCGGCATCCGACGAGACGCGGCCGTGTTCGTCGAAGGCCTCGGCGCTGTCGTCGGAGCCTTCGATCAGTGGTGTGGCCATCCTGTGTACCCTTCCGCGAGATAGGTGGAGCCGGCCTCCGAGGAGACCAGGGAGTTGAGTTCTCCGAGCTGGCGCTGGTCGTCGAATTCCGATACGTCCGAAGCATTGTGGAGCATGGTCGTCATCCAGTAGGAGAAGTGTTGCGCCTTCCAGACACGCGACAACGCCCGCTCGGTGTAGGTGTCGAGCGCGTCGTCGTCTCCCTTGCCGACGGCCCGTTCGATCTCTTCGGCCAACACCCGCACGTCGGCAAGGGCGAGATTGAGGCCTTTGGCACCGGTCGGCGGGACGGTGTGTCCGGCGTCGCCCGCCAGTAGCAGACGCCCGTGCCGCATCGGTGCCTGGACGAAGCTGCGGAACGGCAGCACTGTGCGTTCCAGCACCGAGCCGTCGATCAGCCGGAAGCCGTCATGGCCGGCGAGCCGGGCGTGCAGCTGTTCCCATATCCGGTCGTCCGACCACTCGGCCGGGTCCTCGGTCGGGTCGCACTGGAAGTACATGCGCTGCACGGTGTCGGTGCGCTGGCTGATGAGGGCGAAGCCCTGCGGCGAACGGTTGTAGATGAGTTCGGGCGCACTCGGCGGCGCCTGCACCATCACACCGAACCAGGCGAACGGGTACTCGCGGAAGTACTGTCGCGCGTTCGCCACGAGTGGTCGGCAGATGCTGCGCGATCCGTCGGCGCCGACGACGAGGTCGGCGGTGATCTGGTTGCGCGTGCCGTCGGCGGCCGTGTACTCGACCACCGGCGCGTCGAGAACCCCGGTCACCTCGGTGTCGGTGATGCCGTAGCGCAGGTCACCACCGTCGCGGGTACGCGCCCGATGAAGGTCGATGAACACCTCGGTCTGCGGGTAGAGCCAGCACGACGCCCCGACCAACTTCTGGAAGTCGATGCGGTGACTGACGCCGTCGAAGCGCAGCGCGATGCCCTCGTGTTCGTGACCGTCGCGCAGCACCCGGTCGGACACTCCGGTGTCGACCAGTAGCCGGACGCTGTCGCGCTCGAGGATGCCCGCTCGATGCGTGGTCTCGATCTGCTCGACGGTGCGGTTGTCGACGACGACGCTCTCGATGCCCGCAACGTGCAGCAGGTGCGAGAGCATCAGGCCCGCGGGCCCGCCGCCGACGATGGCGACCTGTGTCCGGGTGACCGTATCGCTCATCCCGCCTCCGCTCTGTGATCTCTGACGATGCACGGAACGCTACGAGGCCGGGCTCACAGCTGTCGACGACAGGTTTTCGCTCAGTGAAAGTGGGGAGGCCTTGGCGGGCGAGCCTCGGGTACGGGTCGAGAGCGCAGGAGATGCACCCAGGACATGCACCCGCATGTCCGGGGTCTGCCCGGCGAGTCGTCGGTGACCGCGCTCTCATGGGCGCTTCTCGCGGGCGCATTTCCGGCACATTTCCGGCGCAGGGCCAGCCTGCGCGAGACCCCGTGCGATCTCCACGACTCAACCGACTCGTCGACGGTGGATCCCACGACGGATCATGCGCTCGATGTCGGCGTAGGTGGACTCCCAGTGCCGGAACACCTGCCCGTACGTCAGTCGGAGCGGGATGTACCCGAGGGCGATGAGCAGACGATCCCGGTGTCGATCCGATTCGTAGTTGTCCGCCCCGGTGTGGTGGTCGCGGCTGTCGAGTTCGATGGCAAGAGATCCGCCGACCAGGAGATCCACCCAGCCGACTCCGGAAACCTCGTGTTGTACTTCGACGGCCAGTCCGGCGGATCGCAGTCGCAGGCGTGCCGCCGTCTCGGTGCCCGACGCGGCGCGACGGTCGCACTTCGTGATCGCCGTGCGAATCCTGTCCGGTGATCGGCGGAACTCCTGAGTGAGGTCGTCGTCGGTGAGCTTGCGGTGGTGCAGCGCCGAATCACACACGATGATGAACTCCTCCAGGGTGAGACACCGGGCCGCGTAGTGCAGCGACGTCGCAACATCGTCGATCGCCCCTACGGCGGGAGACGGACGCCCGTACCGACGGCATCCGTCCGGTCCGTGGCGGCGCCCATACCGTGTCACCCGGGAGTGCACGCCTTCATGTCCTTCCGGAATCCACAGCCCATGCCGTTGCAACGACGAGACGCAGGTGAGCAGGCCGCCGCCGCGAACCGCCTCGACCACCGCGGGTTCGGCAGCACCCGTCGCGAACCACCCGTGACGGAGCCGGTCGAGCGCGCCGTCGTCGACAGCCACGCTGATCGCCTTCTCGTCATACCCTGCACCGATCAGTTGCCGGGTCGCGACAACGCCTCCGAAGCGCTCGACCAGAGTCTCGTAATCCATGAAGGAACTCTCGCGTGCACACTCGGCCGCGAGAGCTACCGACGGTGAATCCGTCCGCAACTGTGGAGCATTCCGAGATTGTGAATCCCGAGATGGCCGGTGCCGAGATCGTGGTCGCCGAGTCTGTGGTTGCGGACTCCGAGATCGTGGTCGCCGAGTCTGTGGTTGCGGACTCCGAGATCGTGGTCGCGGAAAAGCACCCAGGAATAATGCTCTGCGGCAGGCACATCGACGGCGTGTCGCCGTTCGCGGTGCTGAGGAGGGCACATATCCGGGGCGCATTTCCGCCAGACCAGCCCCGGACCCATTTCCCGGGCGCATTTCCGCCACACCAGCCCCCGGGCACTCTGCACCACACCAGCCCCGGGCACTTCTCCCCAGACCAGCCCCCGGGCACTTTTCCGCTGAACGTTCGCGCCGAACGTTCGCCGGGTGCGGTCAGATACCCGTCCCCGGAACCCAACTGGTGCCGGCCAGGGGCACGCGTGCCATCGCGGCAGCCTCGATCGAGATCGCGACCAGGTCTTCGGGCTCGAGGTGGCGCACGTGCGCCTTGCCGCATGCTCGCGCGATCGTCTGGGCCTCCATCGTCATGACGCGCAGGAAGTTGGCCAGGCGGTGGCCGCCTTCGACGGGGTCGAAGCGCGCAGCGAGCTCGGGGTCCTGGGTGGTGATCCCCGCGGGGTCCTTGCCGTCCTGGAAATCGTCGTAGTAGCCGGCAGCCGAGCCCAGCTTCTGGTACTCGTCGGAGTACCGGGGGTCGTTGTCGCCCAATGCGATCAACGCCGCGGTGCCGATGGCGACGGCGTCTGCACCCAGGGCCATGGCCTTGGCGACGTCTGCCCCGTTACGGATACCGCCGGAGACGATCAGCTGAACTCCCCCATCTCCCGTCGCTCCGCTCGTCCCGTTCCGGTGGACACCCAGTTCCTGCAATGCCTGCACGGCCTGCGGAATGGCCGCGAGCGTCGGGATACCGACGTGTTCGATGAAGACGTCCTGGGTGGCCGCCGTGCCGCCCTGCATCCCGTCCACCACGACGACATCGGCGCCGGAGTGCACGGCCAGCTTGACGTCGTAGTAGGTGCGGGTCGCGCCGACCTTGACGTAGATCGGTTTCTCCCAGTCGGTGATCTCACGCAGTTCGTTGATCTTGATCGCGAGGTCGTCGGGTCCGGTCCAGTCGGGATGCCGGGAGGCGCTGCGTTGATCGATCCCCTCGGGGAGGGTGCGCATCGCCGCGACTCGTTCGGAGATCTTCTGGCCCAACAACATTCCTCCCCCGCCGGGCTTCGCACCCTGACCGAGCACGACCTCGATGGCGTCGGCGCGGCGCAGGTCGTCGGGATTCATGCCGTAGCGCGACGGCAGATACTGGTAGACGAGATGCTTGGACTGTCCACGTTCCTCGGGGGTCATGCCACCGTCACCGGTCGTCGTAGACGTTCCCACCTCGGATGCACCGCGTCCCAACGCCTCCTTCGCCCGCCCGGACAAGGCGCCGAAGCTCATCCCGGCAATGGTGACCGGAGTGGCCAGGTGCAGCGGGTACTTCGCGTTGCGTGTACCGAGAACGACGTCGGTGCCGCAGCTTTCGCGATAGCCTTCGAGCGGATAGCGCGACATCGACGCGCCGAGAAACAGCAGATCGTCGAAATGCGGGAGTTTGCGCTTGGCACCCCACCCGCGGATGTCGTAGATGCCGGTGTCCGCCGCCCGTTGTATGGCGGCGATGGTGGTGCGGTCGAATGTGGCGGACTCGCGCAGCCCGCGCTGTTCGACGGTCAGGTCGTCGGTCATGATGTTGCTCCGTTTCTCGCCCCGGACGGGTGGCTGCCTGCGGTCAGTACGCGGCGGAATTGTCGACGTGGAAGTGATAGAGGGCCCGGGCGGAGCCATAGCGCGTATACGCCCGCGGGTCGTCGTCGGGATAGCCGGCCGCCTTCAACAGCCCGGTCAGTTCCTCGATGTGCTCGGCACGCATCGGCTTCGCGACGCAGTCGGCACCCAGCGACCCGACCTCACCGCGCACATAGATGCGCGTCTCGTAGATCGAGTCCCCCAGTCCGTCGGCCGCATCACCCCTGATGACGAGGCGCCCGGCCTGGGCCATGAATGCACTGTTGTGTCCGACGTCGCCGCCGACGACGATGTCCACGCCCTTCATCGAGATGCCGCACCGAGCCGCGGCATCGCCTTCGACGACGAGCAGCCCTCCATGCGCCGTGGCCCCCGCGGACTGTGAGGCGTTGCCCTTCACGACCACCGTGCCGCTCATCATGTTCTCGGCCACCCCGGTTCCGGCATTGCCGTTGATGGTGACCTCGGCTTGCTGATTCATGCCTGCGGCGTAGTAGCCCACATGGCCGTCGATGGTGATCTTCACCGGAGCATTGACCCCCGCGGCCACGCTGTGGGCTCCGGACGGGTTGCCGATGACGATCTCCCCGGTGATGTCGCCGTGCAGGGCGGTGTTCACCTCACGTAGCGGCGTGCTGGCGAGATCGAAGAAGTGGTTGGGGCTCAACGTGTCCATGCGTAGACGACCTCCGGCTCGGGTTCCCAGATACGTGCGTTCTCGACGCCGGGTAGTTCGGCCAGCGCGCGGTATTCGCTGGCCATGGCGACCCAGTCGTCGGTTTCGGCGATCACCGCCGGTTTGCAGGCGATCGCGTCACGGACCACCGCGAACGAGTCGTGGTCGGAGACGACCAATGTGTAGAAGCCGTCGAAGGTCGCGCAGAGTTCCTTCAGCGCGGTCTGAACGTCCCGCCCCTGCGCGAGCTGGTGTGCGACGAACCGTGCACCGACCTCGGTGTCGTTCTCACTGTCGAACTCCACTCCGGCAGAGCGGAGTTCACGACGGATCGTGGCGTGGTTGGAGAACGAACCGTTGTGCACCAGGCATTGCTCGGGACCCACCGCGTACGGATGCGCACCCGACGGTGTCACCGCCGACTCCGTCGCCATCCGCGTGTGGCCGACCCCCTGCCACCCGCCCGCCGAACGCAGATCCCAGGACTGCACCAGATCTCGCGGTGCACCAACGCCTTTCAACACCGTCAGATCGGCACCGAATCCGGCGACGAGAACGTCGGGGTACACCGAGACTGCAGCAGCGAGCAGCGCCTCGGAGTCGACGTCCGCGCTGAGCACCAGCGTGTCGTCCACGAGCGACCCGGTCACTGCCGCGCCGAGGGCGTCACCCACGGCCGTCGAGGCAGCGTCGAGACCTCCGGCATCGACGCCGGTCTCGAGCAGCGAGACACACCCCTGCCCGGGAGGTGACCAGTCGGGGTTGCCGTAAACGGCGATCCCTGCCGAATCGGCGCCCCGGTCCTGCATCTCGCCGAGCATCACGCTCAGCAGTTCACCGAGTCGCGGGTACAGTTCGGGGTTGCGTAGATGCAACCCGACGATTCCACACATATGTGGGCCTTTCTCGTGACGTGGTCTCCATACGGAGGTTCGGCGGTCCGTCGCATGGTGCGCGTTCCCGCACAGCCGATTCGGCGGTATCGACCGGCCGACGGCGGTCAGAATGCGGTCAGGTAGTTGTCGATCTCCCACGCCGAGACCGCGGCGTGCCAGGCGAAGAACTCTTCTCGCTTGATCGTCGAGAAATACTCCGAGACCCGGCCCTTGCCGTCGGGCCAATCGTCGGGCATCGCCGAGTCGAGGACGCCGGTGACGACCGGGTCGGCTTCCAACGACTCGACCGCGTTCAGCAGCGTGAGCGGCAGGGTGTCGACATGAGCGGGGCATCCGCCGATCGCACCCGGATCGAGACTGCGCTTGATCCCGTCGAGTCCGGCACCGAGTGCCGCGGCGATCGCCAGATAGGGATTGGCCGATCCGTCACCGCCGCGCAACTCGACGCGCTGCTCATCGGGTATGCGCACGTAGTGTGTTCGGTCGTTGCCGCCGTAGGTGGGGCGACGGGGAGCCCACGAGGCTCCCGAGCGGGTGGCGGTGGCCCCGGTTCGCTTGTAGGAGTTGACGGTCGGGGCCATCAGCGCCTGCAGGGCCCCTGCGTGTTCGAGAACGCCGCCGACGAATCCATAGGCGGTGGGCGACAATCCGAGCCCACGATCGTCCTCGTCCGGGGCCCCGGGGAACACCGGCGCGCCTCCCGAGGTCAACGAGAGGTGTAGATGCAGACCGGAACCGGTGCGCTCAGCGAACGGTTTCGGCATGAACGTCGCCACCATCCCGCGTGCAGCGGCGATCGTCGAGAGCAGGTAGCGAAGGGTGATCACACGGTCGGCGGTGATCAGCGCCTCCGCGTACTTGAAGTTCTGCTCGAACTGGCCGTTCCCGTCCTCGTGATCGTTGGCGTAGTTGCTCCATCCGAGTTGATTCATGGCGGTGGAGACGGTGGTCAGGTGGTCGTACATCCGCGTGAGCCCACGAACGTCGTAACACGGCTGATTCGAGTCATCGGCATCGTCGGCGGTCACCAAGGTTCCGTCGGCCGCCCGCTTGAGCAGGAAGTACTCGACCTCCGCACCCACCCACGGCTCGAAACCGGCGTCCGCCGCCTGCGCGATCAGGGACCGGAGGATGTTTCGCGGGGCGAACGGCCACGGCTTGCCCTCCACGTACGGGTCACAGTGGACGATCGCCAGGCCTTCCTTGATGAACCCGATGGGTGTGAACGATGCCGGGTCGGGAACGGCCACGAGGTCGGGGTCCTTGGGCTCCTGACCGATGGCACCGACCGCGTAGCCGGCGAAACCGACACCGTCGGTGGCGAGTTCCTCGACGGCTTCGACAGGGACGAGCTTGGCGCACGGCTTGCCCCGGAGGTCGACGAACATCGCCAGGAGAAACTTGGTTCCAGTGGCGGCACACAGCTCGGCCAGTTCGTTGCGGTCGGTCATGGTGGGTCTCCGATGTGGGGTGTCGGGAATCAGTATGTCTGCTATTGGGAAACTTTGTCTACACCGAGTAGACCGTTCGTTTATTGCAGACGCGTTACATCGCGGTGAGTCCTGCGTATCCAGCCCGGGATCGCGACCCGTCGGCCCCCACGGACCTCACTACGGCTGTTCGTCCACCCGTTGGGCGGCACGTAGACATTCCACGAACCCGACGACAGCCGGATTGTCGACGTCGGGCGCACGGGCGATCATCAGCGATGTCGTCGGTGCGCCGACGATCGGGCGGACGACGACGTCGACGGGCCGGAAACGTGACACCGAGCCCGGCAAGACGGAGATCCCGACGCCCGCGGAAACCAGCCCCACCACGGTTTCGTGATGAATCGCCTCCTGGACGACAACGGGCTCCGCGCCGACACCAGCGAACATCGACCAGATCTGCGCGACGTACGCCGGCATCAGGTCGCGGGGGAACAGGATCAGTCGCTCCCCCACCAGATCGACGATGTCCACCTCGCCCCGACGCGCAAGCGCGTGCTCGATCGGGAGCACCGCGACCATCGGCTCGACCAGCAACGGCTCGACGACCAGGCCCGATTCGGCACCTCCGGACCTGACGAGTCCGATATCGAGGTCCCCGGCAGACAAAGCGTCGAGTTGCTCGCGGGTGGTCAACGGCGAGAGCTGCACCCGCACCGCAGGATGGATCTCCCGGAAGAGCCGCAACGCCGGGGGCAAGACCGTGCCACTCGCCGAGCTCACGAATCCGACACGAACCCGGCCACGCCGGCCGGCCGCGTGGTCGCGCGCCTCGTCGATTGCGTCATCGAGGTCGGCGAGTAGGTCGACCACACGACCCGCGAAGACCTCACCGGCAGCCGTCAAGCCCACCCGTCGCGTCGTGCGGTCGAACAACTGCACGCCCATTTCGCGCTCCAGGTCTTTGATGTGCGTGGTCAGGGGCGGCTGCGAGATGTGCAGCCGGGCGGCCGCCCGCCCGAAATGCAACTCCTCGGCGAGGACCCGGAAATACCGCAGGTGACGTAGCTCCACACCGATCATTCTCCTCTCCAGAACAATCCTGGCCAAACATGTATTGGATTTTTCCCAATCCGGCTCGTCTACTGATATTCGACGCTGTCACCCACAGGTCGCTACCCGGTGTCGGCGACGACACCACTCGTTCACGAGAGATGGAACCTCGACATGGCCCCTGCCGGTACGGCGGCGAGTGCTCCGCCGACTCGGCAGACCCATCAGATCCGCACGGCCGCCGCACTGTCGCCGACACGGTGGCGCAACGGCGCTGGCACCACCCGACGCATCGCCGCAGGCGGCACACCGTCGCCGGAGCCGGACTGGACATTGAGTCTCGCCGACATCGACACCGACTGTTGCTTCTCGGCTTTCCCCGATGTCGACCGGATGGCCGTCGTGGTGGGCGACAACCCGGTGGACCTGACCATCGGCGGACAGCGCCGGACGCTGGCGCTGCTCGACCGCGTGACATTCGCCGGCGAGGACACAGTGCACGCCCACCCCACCCGCGGTGCGACCCAACTACTCAATCTGATGACGCGACGCCGGACGCTGCGTGGCGCACTCACCCTGCGACATCACCGTGGGGCCGCCATGGCAGGTACCACCGACGGCGTGGCATGGGTCGTCCTCGCGGGCACTCTCCACGTCGATGACGTACCGCTAAGGCGCTGGGACACAGTACTTCTCGGAAACACGCCGGTGGAGATCACCGGGGCGGCCACGGTGGCCGCCGTGCACGTCACGCCATGGGGCGAAGGCCCTACACCAGAGAGGACAGTTCCATGATCGAGTCAACGACTCCGACCGTCGCGGTCAGCACCCTGCTCGACGAGATCGCCGACGTCGGCGTCGATCGTGCCCGCGGCGGGTACAGCCGACCGGTGTACTCCACCGCCGAACTCGAACTCCGCGAATGGTTCGTCGGGGCAGCCCGCGGGCGGGACCTCGACGTGGAGACCGACCGCAACGGGATCTTGTGGGCGTGGTGGAACCCGGGAAACCTTCCGCTCCGTGACGCCGTGGTCACCGGCAGCCATCTCGACTCGGTACCCGGCGGTGGCGCGTTCGACGGGCCGCTGGGTGTCGCTGCCGCCTTGGCGGCCGTCGAGACATTGCAGGCGCGAGGAGTGCGCCCGACCCGCCCGATGGCTCTCGCCGTCTTCCCCGAGGAGGAGGGCTCGCGCTACGGACTCGCCTGTCTCGGTTCACAATTGATGACAGGCGCAGTGACACCCGAGCGTGCCGCGAAACTCGTCGACGCCGACGGTACGTCCTTCGCCGATCTCGCGGCACGACACGGTCTCGATCCTCGTCACCTCGGTCGCGACGACGAACGGCTCGCCCAACTCGGCTGCTTCGTCGAACTGCACGTCGAACAGGGCCGCGGCCTCATCGACCACGGCGCACCCATCGCGATCGGTTCGTCGATCCTCGGACACGGGCGGTGGCGACTGTCGTTCTCCGGCCAGGGCAATCACGCGGGGACCACCTTGATGAGCGATCGTCGGGACCCGATGGTCGCAGCCGCCGCAACGGTGCTCGACATCCGCCGATCGGGTCGAGCCATCGAGGGTGCGCGCGCCACCGTCGGCAAACTCGATCCCGTACCGGGCGGCAGTAACGTGATCGCGTCCCGGGTCGACCTCTGGCTCGACGTCCGCCACGATGACGATGCCGTGGTCGCGGCCCTGGTGACCGACATCGCCGCGGGAGCCCGGGAACATGCTGCGGCCGAAGGATGTTCGATGACCTTGACCGAGGCTTCGATGAGCCCGCGTGTGGACTTCGACCCGCTGTTGCGCGGCACCCTGTCCGACGTCCTTCCCGATGCCCCGATCCTCGCGACCGGTGCGGGCCATGATGCGGGAGTCCTCAAGGAGGAGATCCCCACGGCCATGCTCTTCGTGCGCAATCCCACCGGAATCTCCCATTCCCCCGACGAGTACGTCGAGGACCCGGATGCCGACGCCGGCGGTCACGCGTTGGCCACCGTGCTCGCCGATCTGATCACCCGTCCTGTCCTGATCCCCAAGACCTTCTGATCCCGTGAGATCCCTGATCCCCCTGAGAGTCAACGTCTCTCATCACAGAAAGTGGGCCCAACCATGACCACCACAACCACGCGCTACCTCATCGTCGGAGGTGGACTCGAAGGGCTGGCGATCGCCTGGTCCCTCGCCGACCAAGGTGTCACCGACGTGCTGGTCGTCGAGCGCGACACGCTGTGCTCGGGCATGACCGGAAAGTCGAGTGGCGTCGTCCGATGCCACTACGGCAACCCGTCTCTGGCAGCCATGTCGTGGTACGGCGTGGATGTCTTCAGCCGTGCCACCGAGTTGTTCGGCGACGACATGGCATTCCAACAGTGCGGCTACGTCGTCGGCGTCGCCGAGAACAACATCGCTCCGTTGGAGGCGAACGTCGCCATGATGCAGGGACTGGGAATCGACGTGTCGTTCATCGGCCACGACAAGATGGCCGAACTCTGGCCGGGTCTGCATCTCGACGATTTCGCCGCTTTCGCCTACGAACCCCTCGGCGGCCGAGGCGAGGCGTACATGGCCGGCATGGCCTTCGCTGCCTCTGCGCGCTCGCTGGGCGTCAAGGTCCGCCAGTCCACACCGGTCGCACGTCTGCTCCAGGATGCATCCGGCCGGGTGATGGGCGCGCAGATGGCCAACGGGGACACCGTGCATGCCGACACCGTCATCGTCGCCGCGGGTCCGTGGACCCCGGCTCTCACCCAAGGGGTCGGTGTTCCCGTCGACGTCCGCGCCCAGCGCGCACAACTCGTGCTCGTCGATCAGGGCACGCCGACACCCCAGGTGCCGGTCCTGTCGGACCTGGCCGGCCTCTCCTACATCTGCCGAGAGCCGAATGGCGAACTCCTCATGGGAAATTCGGACCATTCGGCCCCTCAGTACATCGATCCGGACGACTATGTGAACCGCGCAGACGAGAGCACCGTCGACAAGGTCGTCATGAAGGCCATGCACCGGCTGCCGGACATGCCGGACCCGCGGATCACCAGCTCGTACGTCGGGGCCTACGACGTGACACCCGACTACAACCCGATCATCGGACCGGCCCCGGTGGACGGCTTGTTCCTGGCCACCGGGTTCTCGGGCCACGGCTTCAAGATCTCCCCGGCGGTCGGCAAACTCGTCGCCGACCTGCTGCTGACCGGGTCGACGACGCTGAAGAACGTGGAGCCCGACGACTTCCGATACTCGCGCTTCGCCGAGGACGACCTGCTGCTGAGTCTGCATCCATACGAGGGCGCCGGCGAGATGCGTTGAGCTGGGCGCCAACCGAATCGTTCCCGTGAACGGCGCCGCCGGGTATGTTCTCGGCGGCGCCGCTCACGGGGCCCTGTCTCAGTAGTTCGCGGTGGCCGGCGAGTCGGGCACCTGCGTGGGTGCCTTCGCCGTCAACCCGGGTGAGTGCCCCACACCGGCGGCAGGGATCTCGTAGGCCGATTCTGCATGGATCGTCGAGTCGAGGCCGGCGACCTCGGTCTCTTCATCCACCCGCAGCCCCATCGTCTTGTCCAACGCCTTGGCGATCAACCAGGTCATGACGAACGAGAAGGTGCAGGTGACGACGATGCCGGTGAGCTCGCGCCACACGATGTCGGCGTCACCGCCGAAGAGTATTCCGGTGATCCCGGCAGGTGCGGAGCCAGCCGCGAACACGACGATGCACAGGGTTCCGACGATGCCGCCGATTCCGTGCACCATGAATGCATCCAGCGTGTCGTCCACCTTGAGACGGCTCTTGAAGCTCATCAGGAAGCCCACCACGGCGGCGGCCAGAAGGCCGACGACGATCGCACCCAACGGAGTCATTGTGTTGGCGGACGGCGTGATGCCGACCAGTCCGGCAACCATTCCGGTGGTCGCCCCGAGTGCCGTGACATGCCCTTCGCGCCAGCGTTCGATCGCCCAGAATCCGAGCATGCCGACGCTGCCCGCGAGCAGAGTGTTGAGCACCACGTACTGCGTGAGGAAATTGGCGCCGCCCGCGCAGCTTCCGTTGAACCCGAACCAGCCGAAGAACAGGATGCCGCCACCGAGCATGACGAGGGGAACATTGTGCGGGCGCTGCATCCGCTTTCCTCGAGCACCGAGGACCATCGCCAGCGCGAGCGCAGCGACGCCCGAGTTCATGTGCACCGCAGTGCCACCCGCGAAATCGTGGATGCCCACCTTGTTGAGCAGGAATCCGCCCGCCCCTTCGTCGCTGTCGGCCGCGAAGACCCAGTGTGCGACAGGGAAATAGACGACAGTGAGCCAGATCGGCACGAACACGAGCCACGCAGCGAACTTCATCCGGGCCGCGGCACCGCTCGCCACGATGGCCACCGTGATGGCGGCGAACATGATGAACCATGCCGCAATGTAGAGCACCTGGATGCCGCCGGAGCCATCATCGGCCAGATGATCGCTCAGGCCGATGTAATCGGCCGGGTTGCCGATGATGCCCCACCCGTTGACCGACGGGCCTGACACCAGACCATATCCGTACAGAACGTAGAGGACACAGGTGATGGCCAGCGTCGCCATCACCATCGACAGCATGTTGAGCACATTCCGGGCCCCGAGCATGCCGCCGTAGTAGAGCGCCAGACCGAAGATCATCAGCACCAAGAAGGCGAACGCAGCGAGCATCCAGGACAGATCCGCATGCGCGGAGAGAGCTTCTTCCATAACGGTTCCCTTGTTTGCAGTGACGGAGTGAACGAGGCGTGAGGGCTACGCGCGGACGGAATCTTCTGGGAGAGAGGCATTTTGCAGCCACTCCGCGGCACGATGCCGGTACTTGATGACGCCCTTGTAGTCGGCGATGTCGTCGGGCAGTTCTGCCAGTACCGCGGCGGTCCGGGTTCGCCACTGCTCGACGGTTGCGAGTTCTTCGAGCGACAACAGATGGGTCCGGATCAGGAACATGATCGCGCCGGAGTCGGGTAGACGCACCAGATGCTGCACCTCGACCCGCAGGTGCACGAGCCGGCCGAAAGCGTCGTCGTCGATGTGACCGACCATCGCGCGGTCCGGTCCCCAGTCGGGGTAGCGCTCGGTGGATACATCGAGACGGCGGCCGATCGTCATCGTCCAGTTGGTCCGACGATACGGTCGGTGTGGCTGCAGCCGTTTGATGAACTCGTGGGCGCGCGTGATGACCCCCTCTTCGCGAACCCGCGGCACCGGTCCGTGGATCTCGAGGAAGCTCATGCCGACGTCGAATCCGAAACTCCAGTCGGCGGCAAAGGTGACGACACCGGCGTCGGCGAAGAGTTGCCCGTCGCGCTGATCGAGCAGCACGACATCCTCCTGGATCTGGGCGCACACATAGGCGAGCGGGTCGGTCGGCAACGTCGTGTCGTCGCCGTAGACGAAGGCGTGGTCGATGCCGAGAACACCGTTCCACCAATGCCATCGGTCGCCGTCGAGCTCCAGGCCGAAGGCATCCGGACGGGTTGCGGCCAGTTCTCGCATGATGGTCAGCATCGCGTCCCAGCAGGCGGGCACCATGTGTGGCAGTACCGCGTGCCGCGTCGCATCAGCGGCCAGGATGGTGGCACGCTCGTCGAGCTGATAGGTGTAGTCGACGTCGACATCGAGAAATCCGGTGTCGCCCCATCGACCGGCTGCCGTCGTGACGCCGTCGCCCGACGGTTCGACGTTGGTGCTGTAGCGATAGGTGTCGTCGGTGAAGGGAAAGGGGAAATGGCGGACGCGCGGCCCCCGCGCGGGGACTGTGGTGGTCACAGCGGTACCTCCAAGGTGCAACCGTCGTTTGCGCGGGACACACAGGGCATGAACGAGTCGCCCGCGCGCTTCTCGTCTTCGGTGAGAAAGAGGTCGCGGTGGGCCGCAGTGCCGCCGGTGAGCGGTAGACGACACTCGCCGCAGACCCCCTGCCGACATCGGTTGGGTACCGCGATCCCGTTGTCCTGCAGAGCTTGAAGCGCCGACACACCGGACGGGACGTCGAGTGTGACGTCACTGCGGGTGAGGCGGACGACGAACGGATCACCTGCATCGAGTGCGTCGACCCCGAAGTGTTCGACGTGGATGCGCGACTGCGGCCATCCCCGTGTTGCGGCCGTCGTGACGACGTGATCGATCATGCCTGCGGGACCACAGGCGTACAGGTGCGTTCCGACGGGTTGATCGATGAGCACGTCACCCAGCCTTCGGGCGAAATCCGTACGGTCGGTGAACAGTTCGGCGCTTCCGCCGGCCAGCTCGGCGACGTCGTCGACATGGGCGCCACGCCCGGCCCGAAAGGTGTACAGCACCTGCACCTCTCGCTGCCAGCGTCGCGCCGCGCGCAGATGCGAGAGGATCGGCGTGATGCCGATCCCGCCCGCGACGAGCACGTACTTGTCGGCCCGCATGACGGGTGCGAACTCGCTGCGCGGCACCTCGACGTCCACCGTGTCGCCCACGGCGAGTCGGTCGTGCAGCCACGTCGAGCCACCGTCACCACCTGCCTTGCGCAGCACCGAGATCGAATAGCGGGTCGGTGCCACCCCGTCGCCGGTGAGGCTGTAGGCGTTGGCGCGTTCCCCTGCGTGGACGACGAGGTGGCTGCCGGGCACGAACCCCGGCAATACTCCGCCGTCCGGGGACCGGAACGAGAACTCGCGGATGCCCGGCACGAGGTCGGCGATCGCCGACACCACCATCGTCAGCCCCGTCGGGGTTGTGGTATCCGCCGTCGGGGCGGACACGAACGCGGTCACGACGACACCTCCGCCCTGCCGGTGGGCGCCTCGGCATCGACCATGAAGCCGAGATAGCGGCCCGATCGACGGGAGACGTGGTGGTAGACGAGCAGATTCCGACCACATCCGACGCAGTCCACGACGTCGTCGACCGTGCCGGACGTCGAGGTCACTCGCCGGCAGTGCGCACAGAAGACCTCGACGACGCCCGAACCGGTCGTCTCCACATGGATTTCGTCGTCAGCGAGTCCCGCCGTGGTGGCGGTGGCGCGCAGGGCGAGCGCCTCGCCGACGGGTGCTGCGACCAGCACTCGCACACCGACCCGAGCGTCCGCCAGAGCCGCACGCAACGCGTCGCAGGCTTCGGCTGCCCGGCCGCAACAGAGTGCATGACAGTGTTTTCCGTGCGGCAGTTGGTCCATCCACCGGCGCAGGACATTGTTCGCTGCGGGCCCGACACCGACCAGAATGTACGAGCGTCCCGACCAGTCGGGCCCGTCGACGTCGGGTGTCACCGTTGTCCGCGCCCATGCCGGGACGCTCGAGTACGCGAGCTGGGACATCGTCAGAGCAGGTCGGCGTCGCGGTGGCCGGCATAGAACGCGAGTGCGTATCCGGGCGTGGAGAAGTAGATCTTCGAGCCCTTCGGGAAGAAGATCGCGTCCTTCTCCCTGGCCACGATCTTCTGCCCGGTTTCCTTGTTCTCCAACAGGAATTCGCCCTGCAGCACGACCTTCATCTCGTCGTAGGAGTACTCGTAATACAGCGGGGCGTCGGTGTGGCGCAGTTCGAAGTAGCCCGAACACATGACGCTGCCCTGCGGATTCTCGTAGACGTCGCCGATGAAGCCCTCGGTTCCGGGAAACTCGCATTCGGACATCCTGGGCAGGTCCTGCCACGCACCGCTGGTCACGAGGAACGGCGCGGCGGTCTCGGTGCTCTCGACGGTCATACGGGTCTACCTCCGGTTCGATGAGACGACACCCCTGGCGACTAATGCCAGTGGACTTTGTTCGTCCATATGAAACCGGTCACGTATTACCGCTGTGTGACGAGGCTGTTTATCGATGTAACGCATGGTCCACCACCAGTGGACTACCCGCGTATCCGAGAGACACGGATAATCAGCCGCGTGGATACCCCGGACTCGGCCGTCGCCGTCGTCGGCACCCTCAACATGGATCTCATCGTCCGCGTGGACCGGATGCCCGACGTCGGGCAGACCGTGCTCGGCACCTCACTGCGGCACCGTCCCGGCGGCAAAGGTGCGAATCAGGCGTTGGCGGCCGCGATGATCGCACCCACCGCCATGATCGGCGCCGTCGGCGACGACGACGCCGGAGCTCGTCTGGTCGCCACGCAACGATCGGCCGACGTCGACGTCACCCACCTGAAGCGGGTCGACACCATCAGCGGTCAGGCGATCATCGAGGTCGACGCGGTCGGCGACAACCGCATCGTCGTCCTGTCCGGAGCCAACGCCGCCCTCACCGCCGAGGACGTCCGCCGCGGTCTCGACGACGTGGACCCCATCGTCGTGCTGACGCAACTGGAATCGCCTGCCGCGGTGACACGAGCCACCGCGCAGTGGGCCATCGCCAATGACCGCAGATTCGTCCTCAATCCGAGTCCTGTCGCCGAACTCGACGAGCACATCCTGGCCGTGGCCGACCCGCTCGTGGTGAACGACGGCGAGGCGTCGTTCTACGCCGGTGACGACACCGACGATCCCACAGACCTGGCCCGCGGACTCCTCGGCGTCGCCAGGTCGGCCGTGGTCACGCTCGGCGGGCACGGCGTGGTGGTGGCGGCCGACCCGGACGACATCCGCCACATCGCCGTCGAGGACGTCGACGCGGTCGACACCACCGGTGCCGGCGACGTGTTCGCCGGCACCCTCGCGGCGCATCTGGCGCGAGGCACGGCGTTGCCGGAAGCCTGCGAGATCGCCGCGCGGGCCGCCACCGACCACGTGGCCCGACCGCGGTGAACTGCGGTCACCGCTTGGCCCAGCGGGCCACCCGCTCTCGATGCTCGTCGGTCTGATGGGCCAGCGGCTGCATCGCAGCCGCGAGATTGAGCACCGAATCGAGTGTGCTGGTGCGTGATTCGGTCAACAGCCGCTTGGCCATCCGCAACGCGTGACCCGGGTTCTTGGCGATCCGCTGTGCCAGGGATCTGGCCTCGGCGAGAAGTTCGTCGTCGGGGACCACCCGCCCGACGATCCCCCATTCGAGTGCGGTCGCCGAGTCGACCCGGTCACCGGTGAAGGTCATCTCGGCGGCTCGCTGATACCCGACGACGCGCTGCAGGAACCATGAACCCCCGTCTCCGGGAATGAGACCGAGTTGCACGAAACTCTCGGCGAAGAATGCCGACTCGGCCGCGATGCGGATGTCGCACATCATCGCCAGGTCGCAACCGGCGCCCACCGCGGCACCGTTGACCGCGCCGATCACGGGCACCTCGCACCGCAACATGGCTCGCGGAATCCGTTGTATCCCATCGGCATAGCCGTGACGCTGATCGACGCCGTCGAGCCCGAAGAGCCCCTCCCCGTCGGCCATCTCGCGGACGTTGCCGCCCGCTGAGAAGATCCGTCCGGCACCGGTGAGGATGATGGCACGTACCTGCGGATCGGCATTCGCTGCATCCACCGCGGCATCGAACGCGGCCACCAGATCCGTTCCGGTGATGGCGTTCCCGACGTCGGGCAGGTCGATGGTCCAGATCTGGATCGCACCGTCGGTGGTGATGTCCAGCGGGGTATTCGTCAACTGCCGACCTTTCCGAAGTCTTTCGACGCCCATTTCTGCGTCCATTTGTACAGCCACGCGATGACCGCCACGAAAGCGACCACACCGAGAATCTCCGACCACGTCTCCCAGCCGTCTCCGATGAACGGCAGTGCGAGGACCGAGTCGTCGCCGGTGGCAGCGACGATGGCCGCGAACACCACGTTCCACAGACTCTCACCCACGATCAGACCGGTTGCGAGCAGCACACCCATCCGCTTCTTGCGTTCGACATCTCGACCGGTGCGTTCGGCCCATTTGTTGTACCAGAGACCGATGAACGCACCGAACGGGATGATGAGGGTCACCGACATCGGCAGATACATGCCCATTCCGACGGCCAACGGGGGCAACCGAAGTCGACCACTCGTCTTCGCCAGCACCTCGTCGATGAGGATCACCACCGCACCGATCAACGCGCCCACGCCGATCAGCGCCCAGTCGAGGTCGCCGCCGAACACGCCCTCGGCCAGTGACGAGATCAATCCGGCCTGCGGCGCGGGCAACGCGTCGTCGCCTGCCCCGGGCGCCCCGACGAAACCGAAAGCGGTCTGCATGAGTTGCAGGACCGGTGGGATGACCGCGGAACCGAACACCACGCCGATGACCAACGCCACCTGCTGTTTCCACGGTGTGGCACCGACCAATTGGCCGGTCTTGAGGTCTTGGAGGTTGTCATTGGAGATGGTCGCCACACCGAACACGATGGCGGCCGTGAACAGCGTGTAGGCCACCAGCGCGGTGGATTGGTCGGCATCGGCAGAGCCGAAGGTGATCTTGATCAGGACGGCGGCGACCAGCACCACGACGATCCCGACACCCGAGATGGGACTGTTCGACGAACCGATCAGTCCGGCCATGTAGCCACAGACCGAGGCGACCACCAGACCGATCACGAAGACGAACACGATACTCACGGTGATGATCCCGGCCGCACTCCCGTGCAGGGCGGTGCCGTGCGCGAAATCCCAGAGCATGAAACCGATGGGGATCAGGGCGGCCAGCACGACCCCCGAGACCAAGGTGATCGGGAGATCCTGCTCGGTGAGATCGACCTTCGCTCCGGCGCGACGGGCTCGTGTCGAGATCAACGACTCCCGGATGCCCCGCGCGATCGGTCCGATGATCTTGAGCAGCGTCCAGACCGCGGCGATCGCGATCGCTCCCGCACCGATGAAACGGACGTCATTGGTGAAGGCGTCGCTCACGATGTCGTCGATGGAGCCGGTGTCGGGCAGGTCGTTCCATGTCCGGATGGGCAGCAGCACACCGTATGAGATGACCAATCCGATCAGCATGGCGATACCGACGGTGATGCCGACGAGATGGCCGACACCGATCAGGGAGAACAGCAGGCCCGCGCCGAACATGGTCCCGCCCGCGCCGACACGGAAGGTGCCGGAGATGGTCCCGGCGATCAGCTTTGTCTGCGTGAGTATCGAGAACAGTGCGGAGACAACACCTCCCACCAGGATCACGCGAAGTCCCCGGCGATTCTCCGCAGCCCCCTGGGCGGTGTCACCGACCTTGAGCACCTCGGCCGCCGCCGCACCCTCGGGATAGGGGAGGTCGGACCCGGTGACGAGTGCGCGACGTAGCGGGATCGAGTACATGACGCCGAGGATTCCGCCGATGAGGCACACCGCCACCGTGGTCCAGTACGGGAACCCCGACCACCAGCCGATCATGATCAGGCCGGGGAGCACGAAGATGATCGCCGACAGCGTGCCCGCCGCCGAGGCGATGGTCTGCACGATGTTGTTCTCGACCACCGAATGGTCGGCGAAGTACCGCAACAGGCTCATCGAGATGACCGCCGCGGGGATCGCGGTCGCGAACGTGAGACCGACCTTGAGCCCCAGATACACATTGGCCGCGGTGAATACCAGGGTGATCAGGCCACCGAGGACGATTCCCCGGATGGTCAGTTCGCGGACACTCGGGGTCGAGACCCCGGTCGGCGCCGAATCCTTCGTGGCCACAGGACTCCTAACCCTCGGTTCGGATGGTCCAACCGTCCGCATCGGCGGCTGCTGACCTCCCAACTCTAGGAGTGGTACAGGCGTTTCGAAGGGAAATCCTCCCGACCCGACGCGTCGGCGGCGCGGGGCGTGCGGAATACCCCGAGGTAGACAGGTGTTGGCCGTGGCATGACCACCCGTGAGATCACCCTGGACAATTTCGACGACACCATCAAGGCGGGCGGCACCGTGCTGCTCGATTTCTGGGCGGACTGGTGCGGCCCCTGCAAGATGTTCGCGCCCGTGTTCGAGAAGGCCGCCGACGCCAACCCCGAGATCGTGTTCGGCAAGGTCGACACCGAGGCTCAGCAGCAGCTCGCCGCGGGATTCGGCATCCGATCCATCCCCACCCTGATGGCGTTTCGCGACGGCATCCTGGTCTTCAACCAGGCAGGCGCACTGAACCCGGGGCAGCTCGACCAGTTGATCGGAGCCGTCGGCGACCTCGACATGGATCAGGTGCGCGCCGAGATCGCCGCTGCCGAGCAAGAGCAGGCAGCCGAATAGCCCCGGGCCAACCCCCGCCGATCACCCGGCCGATCCGCCCGCCCGACGAAAGTCACCCGGCCGACCCACGCGCTGATCGAGTAGCCCGCGAGGCGCAAGCCGAGCGAGCTATCGAGATCACGGCGAAGGCCACACGGCCGATCTGCCCGCCGGTCGAGTAGCCCGCGAGGCGCAAGCCGAGCGAGCGTATCGAGATCAAGGTCCCGCCCGAGCCGCGAAAGCTCAGTCCTGCGTGCCCGGCACCGCGCAACCGTCGGGTCCGCACACCTGAGCCGACTGCGCGTCGAGCGTCGTCAACTGCTCCTCGGACACGAGTTGCAGTGCGCGCGTGAATATCTCGGTAGGTTGTGCACCCGAGACCGCGTACTTTCCGCCGAAGACGAAGAACGGCACGCCGGTCACACCGATGGACGCCGCCTCCTGCTCGTCACGGCGGACGTCCTCGGCATGGGCATCCGGGTCGTCGAGTACGGCACGCACGTCGGTCTCGTCGAGGCCGGCCCGCACGGCGACCGTGACGAGTCGCTCGTGATCACCGAAAAGCGTTTGATCGTCGGCGAAATTCCCTGCGTACAGCGAGTCGAGCAGCTCCGCCTGCTTGCCGACGGTCAGCGCGAAGTGCAGTAGTCGGTGCATGTCGAAACTGCTGCCGAAATCCCGGCCGCTGGTCCGATAGGCCAGACCGAGTTCCGTGGCCTGTGCGGCCACATTGCGTTCATTGGCCTGCGCCTCCTCGACCGAAATGCCGTATTTCTGCGCGATGTGTTCTTCGACCGATCCGCTCGCGTCGACCGACAGGGTGGGGTCGAGTTCGAAGGAACGGTGCACGACGGTGACGTCGTCGCGGGCCGGGAACTGGCTCAATGCCTGTTCGAAACGACCTTTGCCGAGATAGCAGAACGGGCAGTTGATATCCGTCCAGATGTCGACCGTGATACTCATTCGGGGTCCTCTCCGTCGCCGCGCGCAGCTGCGACACCGCAACGCACAACGCGAGAGTGGCCACCGATGTTCCGTTCCCTCGACCGCCGCCGGCCGGCACGGATCGGTACCCTGTCGTCCGTGCAGGTCGGCTGTCCGGCCGGCGATGCGACACGAAGGGACTGCACCGACCATGGGCTCGGACCCGATCACCGACCTCGAGGCCGAACTCGCCGACTTCTGGAGGCGGGGTCGTGCCCGTACGAGAGCCCGAGCACGAGCGATCGACCCTCGGCTGGATCCCACGTGCTACCCACTACTGATACTTCTGTCACGCCACGACGCCATACCGACGTCGAAACTCGTGGCCGACCTCGAGCTCGAGAAGTCGACGGTGACCCGTCAGATCGATGCCGTAGAACGACTCGGACTCGTAGAGCGTCGGCCCGATCCCTGCGACGCGCGCGCCCGGATCGTGGCGCTCACGCAGGTCGGACGGCAAAAACTCGATGACGTCGTCGCACTCGCCGTGTCCAACTGGCGTGAGCGGCTATCGCAGTGGGACCCCGCGGACATTCGGCAGCTGACCGAACTTCTCCGCCGTCTCGACGACAGCGAATCCTCGGGGACCGGGAATACACCTAGATAGTTGCATGTTGCATCTATCATCGATATAGTTGCAGAGTTCAACTATTCGTGCGCACGTCGTGCGCTCCTGGCATCGGCAGCCGCGACGTCCGATGCCATCACACTTGCCCCGTGGCGATGCTGCGCGGGTCCCACAAGAACCAAGGGAGGTTTCCGCATGAGTAAGACCGTTCCGGAGAGCGCCGGGACAGCAGCTCCCGACGCGGACTCGCCGATGACGCATCGCCAGAAGGTGGAAGCGCTCATCGGCCTGTTGCTCGGCATGTTCGTCGCGTTCCTGTCGTCGACGATCGTGTCGAACGCCTTGCCGACGATCATCACCGACCTGCACGGCACACAGGATCAGTACACCTGGGTCGTCACCGCGACGCTGCTGGCGTCGACGGCAACCACTCCCCTCTGGGGCAAGCTGTCGGACCTCGTCAACAAGAAGATCCTTGTCCAGTTGGCGCTGCTGTTCTTCGTTGCCGGCTCGGTGCTCGGCGGACTCTCCCAATCGGTCGGCATGCTGATCGGTTTCCGCGTCATCCAGGGCCTCGGCCTCGGTGGCCTGCAGGCGCTGGTCGTCATCGTCATCGCCTCGATGTTCAGCCCGCGCGAGCGCGGCCGCTACCAGGGACCGATCGCGGCGGCGATGTCCATCGCGACCGTCGCAGGCCCACTCATCGGCGGTGTCATCGTCGACACCAGCTGGCTCGGGTGGCGGTGGACCTTCTACGTCTGTGTCCCGCTCGCGGTCATCGCCCTGTTCGTCATCCAGCGGACGCTCAACCTGCCGACCGTGCGTAAGCAGGTGCGGATCGACTATGTCGGCGCCGCGCTCATCGCCGGTGGTGTGAGCACGCTGCTGATCTGGGTCACGCTTGCCGGCAAGAGCTTCGACTGGACATCGGGGATGTCCTACGGACTGGTCGCACTGGGCATCGTGCTGTTGGCCGCCGCCATCTTCACCGAAGCGAAGGTCAAGGACCCGATCATCCCCCTCTACCTGTTCAAGGACCGCACCATCGCGCTCGCGACGCTGGCCAGCGTGGCGGTCGGAGTCGCGCTGTTCGGCGGCGCGGTGTTCCTCGGCCAGTACTTCCAGATCGCGCGCGGCTACTCACCGACCGCTGCTGGTTTGTTGATGCTGCCGATGATCATGGGTTCGATGCTCTCGGCCACCATCTCGGGGCAGCTGATCACCCGCTTCGGCCGGTGGAAGGGATTCCTCGTCGCCGGTGCCACGTGCATGACCGTCGGGTTCTTCCTCCTGTCGACGATCGGTGCGCACACCAACATGGTCCTGGTGGGGCTGTTCCTGTTCGTGGTCGGTACCGGTATGGGCATGCTGATGCAGAACCTCGTGCTGGCAGTGCAGAACAACGTGCGGCCCGACGACCTCGGTTCAGCGACATCGACGGTCGCGTTCTTCCGGTCGCTCGGTGGCGCAGCCGGCGTCTCGGTGCTCGGCGCGGTGCTGTCCAACCACGTCACCGACCTCATCGCAAAGGGCTTGAGCGCCATGGGGATCAGCCCCGCCCAGACCGGCGGGGCCACGGCGGGACTGTCCAACCTGAACGAGCTGCCGGGTCCGATCGCCGAGATCGTCCGCGGCGCCTACGGCGACGGCACGGCACGGATCTTCCTCGTCGCCGGCGTCATGGCAGCGCTCAGCCTGGTGGCGATCGTCTTCATCAAGGAGGTCGCGCTCAACACCCAGAGTGCCGACGAGATCCGCTGGGCCGAGGCACAGGAGGGTCAGGGCATCGCCGCGGATGCGCCGATGGGGGCCGAGCAGGTTCCCGCCCCGGCGGCAGTCGCCCTCACCACGTCCGACGGCCCGACGGGACCCGCCGACGGGACCGATCCGGCCGTTGCGCGCCACCGCCTCACCGCGGCCGGCGAGGCCGGGTCGCAGGGTGAGCGCCCGCGCATCGCGGGTCGGATCACCGCCGGTGACGGCACACCGCTCGACACGGTCGCCGTCACCGTCACCGACACCCGCGGCCACCAAGCAGGCACCGCCAGCGTCGCCACCGACGGCTCCTACGCCGTCCACGACCTGGCCGACGGCACCTACACCGTCATCGCCACCGCACCCGGCCGCTCCCCCAAGGCACTGACCGTCTCCGTGGTCGGCGACCTCGTGTTCCGACGCGACTTCACCCTCACCGGTGCAGCCACCGTCACCGGCCGAGTCCACGACAACGAGCGGCCCCTGACAGCCAACCTGATCGTCACCGACCAAACCGGCGCAGTGATCACCCAGACACACGCCGACGCCGACGGACAGTTCACCATCACCGGCCTCTCGGGCGGCGACACCGTCGCGGTCACCGCGTCAGCACCCGGCTACCAGCCGACCAGCCAACTGGTCACCGTCGACACCGGCCACACCGAAACCCCCGTCGACATCGTGCTCGTGGCCACCGGCGGCGTCCAAGGATCGGTCCGCACCGTCGACGGCACACCACTGGCCGGGGCCACCGTCTCCGCGATCGGACCCGACC
Source organism: Gordonia sp. CPCC 206044 (assembly GCF_048537895.1). NCBI lineage: Bacteria > Bacillati > Actinomycetota > Actinomycetes > Mycobacteriales > Gordoniaceae > Gordonia > Gordonia sp. CPCC 206044. The sequence continues at coordinate 42,180 of NZ_JBCLVL010000001.1, read as the reverse complement.
AGACGATCGTCGCCTCGGTCACCACCGACAGCGACGGCCGGTATCGCATCGAAGGCCTCACCGACGCCCAGTTCACCATCGTGGCCAACATGTACGAACCCGCCGCCACCCAGGTCAAGGTCGTTTCCGGCCAACGCAACACCGCCGACCTCGGACTCGGGTCCGGTAAGGATCCCGCGGTGCGGTGATCGGTGGTCGGTGACCACACATCGCCGAGAGGAGGGTCGGGTCATCCCGGCCCTCCTCTCGGTTGTCACCGGCACGAGCGGAGACTCTGTCGGTCTACGGTCGTATCGTGCAGGGGCAGGCGAGGAGTAGCTGATGAACACCTTGCGCCACACCACGGTGCGGACAGATCTCGGTGCGGTGACGTTCGTCGCCGAGGGCGATGATGTGGTCGGCTGCCGGTTCGATGCCGATACGTCGACCTGTGGGGATGCCGTCGCACCCTCGACGGATTCGGTCCTCGGTCCGGCCGTCGCCCAGTTCCGGGAGTATCTCGACGGCGATCGCACCGAGTTCGAGCTCTCCATCCGAACCGACGGCGATGAGTTCCACGAACGCGTGTGGGCCGTGGTGCGCACCATCCCGTTCGGAGACACCGTGAGCTATGGCGAAATCGCATCACGGCTGGGTGACCCGGGCCTCGCCCGGCGCGTGGGCCGGGCGGTCGGGGCCAACCCGATCGGAGTGTTCATCCCTTGCCACCGCGTCATCGGTGCCGACGGGTCGCTCACCGGATACGGCGGTGGACTGGCACGCAAACGCCATCTCCTCGACCTCGAGGAATCACCCGAGACGCGCGCATCACGGCTCTTCTGAAGCGCGTTCGACGACACCCGCCACACATCGGAGGTTCCGACTCCGGGAGGCACCCGGCCCACTACGCTGACATCGTGGACGTTCGACACGAATCTCTCGCCGGCAGGCGTGTGATGGTGCCGTCCACCTCCGGTGCACTCCGCTGGCCTACCTCCGGACGGCCACTCGACGTCAGGCGGCAACCCTGAACCCGTCGGCGCGAGATCCGTTGCGAGACTGGGCAGAAAGCGGAATCGCGGCCCTCACCGGACGGCCTGCCGGCCCGCCGGTCATCCCACCGGGTTCGGCCGCATCGGCGGCGCGGGAACTGTCCGCGTGGATCGCGAAGGCGACCAACGGGCGGGTGCGGCTCGACGGCGCACACCTGTTGTCCGAGCGTGCCGCGTTCACCGGCCACCGCCGTGCCGGCGCGACTTCGCCCGGCGGGTCGTGCCGGCTGTTACCCACCGCCGACGGATGGGCCGCGGTGTCGTGTGCACGCCCCGATGACCCCTCGCTGCTGGGTGCTCTGATCTCCGAGGTCGTCGACGACGATCCGTGGCCCGCGGTGGCCGCGTGGCTCCGCGCACATCCGGGAGCCGAACTCGCCGAACGTGCCGAGATGTTGGGGCTCGCCGCCGGGCCGGTCTCGCCCGGCACCTCCCAGCAGCCTCCCGTTCCGGCGGCCACACCTCGTTCCGTCGACGGACTGCTCGTCGTCGACTTCAGCGCACTGTGGGCGGGTCCGCTGTGCGCGCACCTGCTCGGCCTCTCCGGTGCACGTGTCGTCAAGGTCGAGACGCCGTCGCGGCCCGACGGAGCGCGACGCGGCAACGCCGAGTTCTATCGCCTGCTGCACGGCGGTCACGAATCCGTCGTCCTCGATCCCACCCGCGACGATGACCGTGCAGCGCTGCGGTCCCTCGCTGCCGCCGCCGACATCGTCATCGAGGCCTCCCGTCCGCGGGCATTACGCGGATTCGGTTTGGCCGCTGAGGAATTCGTCTCGAAAGGGACCACCTGGGTGTCGATCACCGCGCATGGACGCGCATCGAACCGGATCGGCTTCGGTGACGACGTCGCGGCGTCGGCGGGGCTGGTCGCCGTCGATGACGAGGGACCGATGTTCGTCGGCGACGCCATCGCCGATCCACTCACCGGCCTCACCGCCGCCGCTGCGGCGATGTCGTCACCCGACGACGGTGCCGGACAACTCTGGGACATCTCCATGTCCGGGGTCGTCGCGGCGACGCTGACCGGGCACGCAACTGTCGAGCCGCACCGGGATGATCGTGGTCGGTGGTTCGTGGACGCCGACGACGGGGCGGTGGAGGTCGCGACACCGCGGCCACGCACGCCGGCAGGTGTCGTCGCCGAGTCCGGCCGCGACACCGACATCGTGCTCGGCGACATCGGATGCCGCCGCGGCCACGCCCGTCGCTGCACTCCATGACCTGATACCTCTGGAAATGATCGCGAATCCCATGAGCAGCATCGGTTTTTGGTGCCGCCGTCAATGGCGGGGTGTGGGCGATGATCACCGACCGACGGCGGTCCGATTCGGGAAAGCCCGTTTGCCCACGACCGCGACGGCGAAGCCCGATGCTACGAAAACAGCTGCGACCCAGGACAACACCGACGGCGATGAACCGGTGGCGAGCACCGCGCCACCGAGGATCGAGCCGACGGCGATGCCCACGTTCGCGGTCGCGTTGATCCAGGCACCCGCGATCTCGGGCGCGTCGGGCATGGCCCGCACCGCGGCCGACTGGTAGATCGACGGCGTGGCCCCGAACACGCCGTTCCACAGCGCGACGGCGATCACCGTGGCCACCAACCATTCCTGTGCCGCAGCGACGCCGAGCAGGGCCACACCCAGCAGCGCGAGCACCGCGAGCGCTGTCGCCCGGGGGCGGCGATCGATCGTGCGTCCGGCACAGGCCAGACCGACCAGCCCGCAGATGCCGCACACCAACAACAGCGGGCCGATCATCGAACGGCTCGCGCCTGCCGCGATCAGGATGACGCTGATGTAGGTATAGCCGGTGTACTGCCCGACGAAAGTCAGGGTATTGGACGACACCACAACCCCGAGATCCACTGCGGTGCGCCGAGAGCCGGACGAATGTCGCGTCCGGCTGCCACCGACCTGCGGAAGGAAACGTCCCGCCAGGATCAGGGTCGCCACGGCAGCGATCGCGAGTACCCCGAAGGCATTGCGCCAACCGACCGCGGCGCCCAGCGCCGTCGACAACGGCACACCGAGCACGAACCCGGCGGTGGTCCCGGCCCCGACAATCGCCAGACCACGGCCGACCTGCGCACCCTCGACCAACCTCGGTACGTAGCCGATACACACCGAGAAGAACAGCGCGTGCGAGATCCCGCCGATCACCCGGCCGGTCGCGACGAGTGCGAACGTGGGAGCGAGCGCGATCACCGTGTTGCTGACGAGGTATCCGGCAATCGTCCCCAGGAGCAGGGGCTTGCGCGGCAGGCGACGCGTGGCCAACGTGAGCGGCACCGAGAACACCGCGACCATGACCGCGAAGACGGTGACCAGATAGCCCGTCGTCGAGTCGCCGACCGCGAACGCGTCGCCGATCGTCGGCAACAATCCCACCGGCAGCATCTCCGAGGTGACGGCCAGACATCCGGCCAGGCACAGCAAGATCAGCGCAGGCAACATCTGCCGAACGCCTGCCGCCGGCGCGGTGGGATTCGCGAGCATGTCACGAATATACTCAGACGCCGAGTTTAATGGAAAGCGATAATGAATCGGTGACGTCTCATCAGACCGGCGCAGCGTCGGCCCGCTGGCTCACGGCTGCACGACTGATCGATCTCCTCCGTACGCATCCGGACATCACCCGTGCGGCCGCGGCCGCGGAGCTCGGGATCGGCAGTGGCGCGGCAACCGACCTGTTGGCGCGGTTACGCCGTGCCGAACTCGTCGACGAGGTCCCCGCACCGGCCCGGGGGCGCGGCAGACCGACCACGCTGCTGCGCCCACACCCGCGTGGCCCGCTGGTCATCGCCGCCGACCTCGGCGCCACCGGATGGCGGGTCGCCACCGCCGACGTCGGTGGCGCGCCGGTCGTCGAGGCGGCGGCATCACGACTGCATCGCGACCCGCGACGAGTGCTCGGCGACATGGCCGAAGCGATCCGGGTGATCCAGAAACGCGACTCGTCCCGGATCCGACTGGTGTCCGTCGCGGCCGCCGGAACGGTGAGTGACGACCGGCTGGTGCAGTTCACCCCTCGAGGCTGGATGGACGTGGACCTCTCTCAACTCACCTCAGGTCTGCCGCGGCGGGTCCACCTGCCGATGTCGGTGGGCAACGACGCGACCCTCGCCGGACTCGCCGAGGCGCGGACCGGGTCGGCGCGCGGCGTGGGGACCGTCCTGCATCTCATCGTCACCACCGGGATCGGTGGCGCCCTCATCGTCGACGGCGTACCCACCACCGGTGCGCACGGAGCCGCCGGTGAGTACGGGCACCTCCCGTTCGGGGATCGAACGCAACTGTGTGCGTGTGGCGCGCACGGCTGCTGGAATCTCACCGTCGCCGGTGACGCCCTCGCCGACCTGCGCGGAGATCCCCCACCGCGCAATCCGGTCGCCTACGCGCACCGACTCCTCGACCGCGCGTCCGGCACCGACGCGTCGGCTGGACACGCGTTCACGACCGTGGCGCGCTCCCTCGGCAGCGGGATCGCCGGCCTGGTCAACGTGCACGACCCCGACGTCGTCACCCTCGGCGGCCTCGCCTCTCCGCTACGTGCGGCGGCCACAGGCGAATTCGACAGCGCTTATCTGGGCGGCCTGATGGCATTCCGGAAGAACGCCCCGCCACCGGTCCTCGACGGCATCCATGGCGACGACGGACCGCTCGTCGGCGCCGCACTCCTCGGCCTCGATCGGATCACCACTCCGGACGCGTTGGCACAGTGGGCCGAATCGTCCTGAGTCGCGGGCTGTCCGGTCACCACGACACCGCATTTGTCGACTCCCGCAACGCATCACTGTCGAGCAGCCTCGCCACGATCACCCTCAGGAGTAGAGTCGAACCCGGTGCACGATCCCACGCGCAAGCACACGAGCGACAAGCACAGGGAGGCAACACCCATGCCAACCATCGTGATCATCGGCGGAGGCCTCGCCGGCGCGAAAGCGGCCGAGGCCCTGCGCCAACAGGATTTCGCCGGGCACGTCATCGTCTTCGGCGCCGAGGAACATCTCCCCTACGAACGGCCGCCGCTGTCCAAGGAGTTCCTGGCCGGCGACAAACAACTCGAGGACTTCACCGTCTTCGACGGAAACTGGTACCGCGACAACAATATCGATCTGCGTCCGGGTACCTCCATCACCAAGATCGACGCCGCGGCAAAGACCGTGGAGCTCCCCGACGGCAGCACCGAGACCTACGACAAGCTGCTGCTGGCAACAGGTTCGCGGTCGCGCCACCTCCCCATCCCGGGGTCCGATGCCTCCGGAGTGCACTACCTGCGCACCATCGACGACGCCCGGCGCCTGCGTGACGCCATCGGCGAGGGCACCCGCCTCGCGGTAGTCGGGGGCGGCTGGATCGGTTTGGAGGTCGCCGCGGGTGCCCGAGGCCGCGGCGCGCAGGTCAGCGTCGCCGAAGCCGCACCGCAACCGCTGATCGGAGCACTCGGCCCGGAGGTCGCCGAGGTGTTCGCAGAGCTGCACCGAGCACACGGAGTGGACCTGCGGACCGGGGTCGAGGTGGCCGAGATCACCACCGTGGACGGGGCAGCGACGGGCATCCGACTCACCGACGGCGACTCGATCGATGCCGACCAGGTCCTGGTTGCCGCGGGCGCTGTGCCCGAACTGGACCTGGCCGATTCGGCGGGCCTGGCCACCGAAGGTGGCGGGGTGCTGGTGACCGCCGGACTCCAGAGCAGCAACGCCGACATCTACGTGGTGGGCGACATCGCCAACGCCGACCACCCGATCCTGCAGCAGCGCGTGCGCACCGAACACTGGGCGAATGCCCTCAACCAGCCGACTGTGGCCGTCACCAACATGCTCGGCGGCGACGCCGAGTACACCAACCTGCCCTACTTCTTCACCGATCAGTACGACCTCGGTATGGAGTACACGGGCTTGTCGACGGGTTACGCCCGCGTGGTCTTCCGAGGCGATGTGCCGGGACGCACCTTCGTCGTGTTCTGGCTCGGCGACGACGACCGCATACTCGCCGGCATGCAGGTGAACATCTGGGACCAGCTCGACGACATCAAGGCACTGATCACGTCCGGCTCACCCGTCGACGTCGACAGGCTCGCCGATCCGAATATCCCTCTGCCACAGACTGTTTCCTGAGGATCCCCTCACGGACGACGGTGTTCGCCATCCGCGAGGATAGTCTGCCCTGGAGAAGCGAACAGGCGTCGTCGCTTGCCGGTCAGCCGACCGGCACGGCGGAGTTCGGTTCGGACGCCGTGTCCGCGGCCGACGCCTTGCGACGGGCTTTGATCATCCCGGCCCCGTAGAGCAGGAGGCCGACGGCCAACCAGCCCAACAGGACCACCAGAGCGTGGGCCATCCCGTTGCCCTCGAAGAAGACGACGTCACGCAGCAACGTGCCGGTCGCGCCCGGCGGCAGCAGCTGCCCGAGCGCACCCCACGGCGAGGGCAACAGTTCGGGTGCACTCGCCAGCCCCGACAACGGGTTCCCGAGGAAGATCAGCAGGATGGCCGCGATCACCAGTCCGATGCCGCCGAGCAGTTCACGGAATCCCAGGACCATGAAGCAGGTCGCGGCGATGCCGAGCATCCCGGCCAGCGCGGTCAGCCAATAGTTGCCATCGAAGGTGCCGATCAGGAACTGAAGCGTTGCCACCAGTGCCAGCCCACCGACCACAGAGACGCAGGCCGCCGCCACCAGCCGTCCGACGTTGGACGGGATGAGCAGCATGATCACCATCGCGGCGATCCAGCCACCGAGCGCCAACGGCAATGCGCCGGCCGCCAGCCCGGCCCCCTTCGGGTCGTCGGCAGGAAAAGCGCGCACGTCGATGGTGGGCTCGGTCACGCCCATGCGCTGTCCCGCAGCGGTGAGCAGTGTGGCCACGGTCGGACTCGCGGCGCTCGACACCAGAACACCCTGCGGCCCTTGCGGGCCGAAAACGATGGCGCCGTATACATCTCGATTCAGGATCGCCGAACGAGCATCGTCGGGGTCGGAATAGCGGGTCAGTTCGAAACCGCTCGCGCGTTGTTCCACCTGGGCAACCTGGGCGGGCGTCCCCACCACTCCGACGGGGACGTCGTTCGGCGCCGACCGGGCCGCCGGCAGCGCAAACGCGATCACCATCAAACACAGCAGAATCGCGACACCCACGACGAGGCCGACGATCTTCCACGGTGACGTCGGTGCTGAACGGTCAGGTGCGGGAAAGGCCATGACCCACCTCCAGGCAGAAATAAGAAACGGTTCGTTTCCTGATGTGGCGAGTGTAAGCTCCGAGCGTAAGAAACGCAACGTCTCTTCTTTGACTACCGGAGCGAGGCAACAGATGACGACCCAGCGACGGCGGGGCGCGGAACTAGAACAGGCGATCCTGTCCGCGGTGCTCGAACAGGTGACCCGACACGGATACGCGAACACGACCTACGAGGGCGTCGCCGCCGCAGCCGGGACCGGGAAGGCCGTGCTCTATCGGCGTTGGCCCACCAAGGCCGAGATGATCTTCGCAGCCTTCACCGCACACCAGCAGATCGAAGACCTGTTCACCGCCGACACGGGATCACTCGCCGGCGACCTGCAGGTCACCCTGAGGCGCGGGCGTGACCTCATCGAAGAGCGGCGTGGCGTGGTACTCGGCGTTCTCGCCGACATCGACCCGCGCGGTACCGACTGGACTCGGACCCTGTTCACCGCACGGATTCACGGCGTCCTCGATGCCATCCTCGCCCAGGCCAGAGCCCGTGGAGAACTCGGCGATTCGCCGTTGCCACCCCGCGTCCTCGCCCTACCTCTGACATTGCTCCGCCATGACGTACTCGTGTTCGGCCACGTCACCGATGCCGCCATCGACGACATGATCGAGACCTGCATCCTCCCGTCGTTCATCAACGCCAGCCGCGCCTAAGCTGCCCACCCCTTGCATACAAGCTTGTATACAAGAGGTAGGGTGCCCCGCATGACATCGCCCACCGGTCCGGTCGCCGCCGAGCAGGCCTACGCGTTCACCAAAGCGCGAATCCTCAGCGGCGAGCTTTCCGGCGGCCAGTTGGTGAGCGAGGGAGCGATCGGCGCGCAACTGGGTATCAGTCGCACACCGGTGCACGAGGCGTTCCTGCGCCTGGGGGCCGAACAACTCCTCCAACTGGTCTCCCGCAAGGGCGCCATCGTCCGGCCGATGACACCGACCGAGGCGGCCGACGTCCTGGCCATGCGGCGCGGGATCGAGACCTCGGCGGCCGGGCAGGTGTGCGCTGCCGGCGGACCGAGTGAACGGACCACCGCGCTGCTGCGGGAGAACCTCGAGCGTCAGGCGACCTTCGTTGCCGGGAGTGACGTGGACGGCTTCGTCGCCGCCGACGACGATTTCCACGCGCTGATCGTCGAGGCCTCCGGCAACCCGATCGCACAGAACTTCTACGAGCAGCTGCGTGGCCGTCAGCAACGCCTGCGAAACCTGTTGTTACGCATCGACCCGGCGAACCTGGCGTCTGCGCACAGCGACCACCACCGACTCGCGGGCCGCCTCATCGCGGGCGACCGTCCCGGTTTCGACGCGGCGCTCGTGGAGCATTTCGACCGGTACCAGGGAGCGATATGACCACGAGCGACACCGCATTCGCCACACGACGATCGGCCCGCCCGGGACCGACGGACGGGACGGGCCGCCCATGGCCGATGGTGTTCGGCACCTTGTTCATGTGCGCCTGGTCGGGCAATCAGTTCAGTCCGATGCTGCTGCTGTACCAGAACGTCGATCACTACTCCGCGGGCACGGTCACACTGTTCCTCGGGATCTACGTGGCCGGCCTTGCCCCCGCGCTGGTGATCGCCGGCGCGGTCTCCGACCATGTGGGACGCCGGATTCCCATGACCTGCGCGGTGTGGTTCGGGATCATCGCGAGCACCCTGCTCGCACTCGGCGAATTGTCGTCGGTCCCCATCTATCTCGGCCGCCTGTTCGCCGGCATGGCGGTGGGCACCGCGATGGCGGTGGGCACGACCTGGCTCAAGGAGTTGTCGCAGGGTTCCTTCGACCCCTCGGCCGACGCCGGGGCCGGGGCTCGACGCGCATCGCTGGCCTTCACGCTGGGTTCGGCGCTCGGTGCGTTGACGGCGGGCAGCATCGCGCAGTGGGGCCCATGGCCCGAGGTGTTGCCCTACCTCATCCATGTCGTCGCCACGGTTCCCTTTCTGTGGTTCGTCCGCCGACCTCCGGAAACCGTGGTAGCGCATACGCACGCGTCCGACCTCCGAACGCGTCTCGCCGTGCCCTCGGCAAGGCACAAACGATTCGTGCGCGTCGTCGCTGTCTGCGGCCCTTGGCTTTTCGCGGCATGCGCCCTGTCCTACGGGTACCAGCCGGTGTTGCTGGCCGACTCGACGGGCGGCCTCGGCCTCGCCTACGCCACCGCGCTCAGCGTCATCGCGCTCGTCGCCGGTGCGCTCATCCAGCCGGTTGCCAAACGTATCGACTCGACCTCGAGTGCCCGTGGCATCGTCGTCGCGTTGGTGACGCTGGGTGCCGGCCTCCTGGTGATGATTGCCGCGGTGGCCACCGACAGCTGGATCATCGGCATCGTCGCGGGCGTGGTGTTCGGTGCCGGGTTCGGCATCGGTCTCGTCTCGGGTCTCCTCGAGGTGCAACGCATCGCGCCCCCCGAGGATCTCGCGAAACTGACCGGGGTGTTCTACGCGGTCGCCTACCTCGGATTCGTGGTACCGACGATCCTCGCGGCCCTGCCGTTCGGCACCCTCCCGCTGCTCGGTGCACTGCTCGTCGTGCTCGTGGCCTCCACCCTTTTCGTGATCCGCGGGTACCGCAAGCACCTCCCCGGCAGCCACCTGACCAGCGCGGTCCGAGACCTCTGACCCGCAGCGGGGCGAGCGGCTCGACACTCGCCGACAGCAACCGGATCTGCGCCGACAGCAACCACTTACCCGCCGACAGCAACCGGTCTTGCCTCGAGGGCAACCGGGTTCCCCGCCAAGGGCACCATCCGACATAGAGTCGAGTCGTGCGCTACGGCATCTGCATCCTGCCCGAGTCGACCTGGCGAGAATCCCGCCCCCGCTGGGAACGGGCGGAGTCGATGGGATTCGATCACGCCTGGACATACGACCATCTCGTGTGGGGTGGTCTGCCGGACTCCCGCTGGTTCTCGTGTGTCCCCACGCTCACCGCCGCGGCCGCGGTGACGTCACGGATCAAGCTCGGCGCCTTTGTCTTCTCGCCCAACTTCCGCCACCCGGCCGCTCTGGCACGCGAGTTGCAGACGGTCAGCGACATCGCCGACGGGAGGCTGCTGGTGGGTCTGGGCGCCGGCGGGAGCCCCGACGACACGATCCTCGGGCAACCCGAGCTCACCGCGCCCCGGCGCGTCGACCGCCTACAGGAGTTCACCACGCTCCTCGACCGCACGCTGACCGACGATCACGTGACGTTCTCCGGAGACCATTACGCGACGGTGGACATGCGTTTGGTCGGCGGACCGGTACGCGACCGGATCCCTCTGCTCCTGGCCGGAAACGGGCCCCGCTCGGTTCGGTTCGCAGCACACAACGGCGACGGCTGGATCACCACGGGGACTGCAACCGATTCGCTCGACGATTGGTTCGCCGGTGTGGCCCGCAGCCATGAGATGGTGCGCGCCATCCTCGCCGAACGCACCGACGTCGCCGAGTTCCCCACGTACCTGAGTCTCGACGCCTCACCGCGGAACTCGTTGGAGAGCATCGATCTTTTCGACGAGATGGTCGGTCGTGCAGAAGAACTCGGATTCACCGATGTGGTCGTGCACTGGCCGCGGGAGACCGAGCCCTACCGTGCAACGATCGGGGTCCTCGAAGCGATCGCAGCGCGCGGTCTGCCGCGGTGAGCTCACCGCCACCGGACATCCGCGCCCACCCGCGGTAGGGCGGCTAGGCTCGATGCCGTGAGTGCACGCGTGGGAATCGTCGTCACCGGGACCGAGGTGCTGACCGGCCGGGTGACCGACCGCAACGGTCCGTGGGTCTCGGAGCAACTGCTGGCGATGGGCGCGCAGGTCGCCCACATCACCATCTGCGGAGATCGCCCCGCCGATCTGACAGCGCAGCTGTCCTTTCTCGCCGACCAGGGCATGGACCTGATCGTCACCACCGGTGGCCTCGGTCCCACCGCAGACGACCTGACCGTCGACACCGTGGCCGCGTTCACCGAACGCGGTGTATATCTCGACACCGAACTCCAAGCCCATGTCGCGCAGATCATCCGACGGTGGCGACAATTACGCGGGATCACCGACCCGGAAAACGAGGCATCACGGGCCGGCACCCGCAAGCAGGCAACGATACCGACGGGGGCACAAGCCATTCCACCGACGGGAACAGCTCCCGGCGTCGCTGTTCCCGCATCCCGGGTCGCCGACGGATCCGTGGTGCCGCCGATCCTCGTGCTGCCCGGTCCGCCTCGGGAGTTACAGGCCATGTGGGCAACCGCCCTCGACACCGGGCCCGTCGTCGAAGCGCTCGCGGGACGCACGGAACACCGACAGGAGATCGTCCGCGCGTACGGACTGTCGGAGGCAGACCTCGCAGACACTCTGCGCGCCGCAGAGACCGACGTCTCCGGATTCGCGGATCTGGAGATCACCACGTGCCTGCGCAACGGCGAGGTCGAGATCGTGACCCGCTTCCCCGAGTCCGCGCTGCCCATCTACCGGGCACTGGCAGCGGTCCTGGCCGAACACCATGCCCGGCAGATCTTTTCGACGAACGGCGACACGATCGACGACCAGGCTGCACAGCTGCTCGCCGGGCACCGGGTGGTCACCGCCGAATCATGCACAGGTGGCATGATCGCCGCGCGACTCACCGATCGGGCCGGGTCGTCGGCCTACGTGGTGGGTGGAGTCGTCTCCTATGCGAACGACGCCAAGACCGGGGTCCTCGACGTCCCCGCCACCATGATCGCCGAATACGGGGCGGTCAGCGAGCCGGTGGCCGCAGCCATGGCCGAAGGAGCGCTACGGCGCCTCGACGCCGACGTGGCGATCTCCACCAGCGGGATCGCCGGGCCGGGCGGCGGCACCGAACTCAAACCGGTGGGCACGGTCTGTTTCGGGCTGGCCATCGCGGGCAGGCCGACGACGACGCGGACCCTGCGCTTCCCCGGAGACCGCTCGACGGTGCGCAGCTTGGCGACCACGGCGTCGATGCACATCCTCACCGACGCGCTCCGTGATACCGCAGTCGTCCGTTAGGACATCACGATGCGCGAGCCAGATCATCGCGGACGCAACACGTATCCGGTGTAGCCGTAATCGGCCCCGAAAGCGGCCCGGACGTCGACCTCCTCGGTCGCCGGGGCCAGTTCGTCGTCGGACACTCCCAGTCGACGCAACTCGGCGACTCGGCGAGTGAGCGGCTCGTAGTAGTTGTCCCAGTCCGAGTCCGGCAGGAGGTAGGTGGCCAACACGTCCCACCCGGCCCGCTGGACCGCCGCGACGTTCTCGGCGGTGGTGCGGATCGCCGGATAACCGGTACGCCAGAACGCGCGTGCACCATCCGACGGCGTGGGCGTCGTCCACTCGAGTTCGGTGAGCACCATGACGCCGGATGCGGACAACAACGACCGCCATGTCGACAACGCCGCATCGAAACCCATGATGTAGGCCGACCCCTCCGCCCAGATCAGGTCGACCGATCGTTCGGCGACCGGCAGGTCGTCCATGGACGCGTCGAGAACGTCGATGCGGTCGGCCACCCCGGCCGCGCGCGCCCGGTCGCCGACCGCGGACAGGAACGGCTCATGTACGTCGACCGCCGTCACCCGACCATCGGTCTGCTGGGCCAGAACGATTGCGGCCGGACCGGTTCCACACCCGATGTCGACGATCCGGGGCTGCGTCGGCAACGGTCCCGCGAGTCTCAGGAGCAGTTCGGTCGTCGCCGCCGAGCCGGGAGCCTCGCGCGGCAATCCGTCGTGCACCTTCCACAGGATCTCGTTCGGGTCAGCCATGGCCCGATGCTGTCACAGCATCCCCGTCCCGGCCACGCATTTTCCGTCACGCTCGACGCCGGGTTCGGCACCGTCGGTCGCTACGAATTCGTCCTCTCCGAGACCCTGATCGGCCTACGGTGAAGTGACCACGATCACATCTCAGTTCAGGGGAGAACCAGATGCCACTCGAGCCCGTATCGCAGGCCTTCATCGCCGAACTCGCCGAGCAACGACAACCGCCGATCAGCGAGCAGACCCCTGCTGTCGCGCGGATGTCGGGCCCCATCTTCGCCGGCATGAGCGGTCGCGGCCCCGACGTGGCCCGCGTGGACGACCTCGAACTCGCGGGCACCGACGGCGGACCGTTCCGGGTCCGGGTCCTGGTCCCCGACGGGGAGCCGGAGGCGGTGATCGTCTACTTCCATGGCGGCGGTTGGGTGCTCGGCGACATCGACCTCCAATACGACCATGTGGGAAGGGATCTCGCGAACCGCACGCATTCGACCGTGGTCCTGGTCAATTACCGCAAGGCGCCCGAGCATCGATTTCCCACCGCAGTCGACGACAGCTTCATCGGACTGTGCTGGGCCGCCGACCACGCCCTGCAGTTCGCGAGACCCGGTGCCTCGCTCGTCGTCGCGGGCGACAGCGCCGGTGGCAACATCGCGGCCGTCATGTGCCGGTGGGCACGGGATCGGGGCGGCCCGCACATCGATGCCCAGGTGCTGATCTATCCGGTCACCGACTGCGATGTGAACACCCCTTCGTACCTGGCACCGGAGAACCAGCTGATGCTCAACCGCGACACCATGATCTGGTTCTGGGACCACTACCTGCCCGACCGTGATGCCCGCACAGATCCGGACGCCTCGCCGCTGCGTGCCGAGTCTCTCACCGATCTGCCGCCGGCCCTGGTGTACGTGTGCGAGTTCGACCCGTTGCACGACGAGGGCGTCGCCTACGCGCGGGCCCTCGAGGAAGCAGGTGTCCCGGTCACCTTGGCCGAGGCGGAAGGCCAGATGCACATCTACTTCCAGATGGTGAACATCCTGCCGGGATACGAGACCGGTATGCAGCTCGTCGCCGAGCACATCACCGCCGTCGTCGCCGACCACGCGCACACCGTCCCCGCGGAGGTGGACGATCATGCCTGACCATGACGCGCTCATCATCGGGGCCGGCTTCTCCGGGCTCTCTCCACCTGCTGCGTGGCCTCGGCTTCGACGTGCACGTCATCGAGGCGGGGCCCGAGGTCGGCGGCACCTGGTACTGGAATCGATATCCGGGCGCCCGGTGCGACATCGAATCGATCGGCTATTCCTACTCGTGGGATCCCGAACTCCAACAGACCTGGGACTGGACCGAACGTTATGCGGCCCAACCGGAGATACTCGCCTATCTGCGCCACGTTGCCGACCGACACGACCTACGCAGGGACATCTCCTTCGACACCCGGGTCGAGTCCCTCGACTTCGACCCGGACACCGACACCTGGACCGTGACCACCGACGACGACGGGCACACGACCGCGCGATTCGTGATCGCCGCGACAGGGTGCCTGTCGAAGCCACTCGTGCCGACGTTCGACGGCATGGACGACTTCGCCGGCGAGGTCTACTGGACTTGGGACTGGCCCGAAGCAGGCGTCGACTTCTCCGGACAACGCGTCGGTGTCGTCGGCACCGGATCCTCCGGCGTCCAGACCATCACCGCGATCGCTCCCGACGTGGGCACACTCACCGTGTTCCAGCGGACACCGGCGTATGCCGTACCCGCCCAGAACCGGCCCATTGCCGACGAACTGGCACAAGATGCGCACCCACTACGACGAGTTCCGTGAGGAGAGCCGGTTGTCGGTCGGCGGATGGCCGTGCAGCGTGGAACTGCCACCGTTCTTCGACGACCTCGACGACAAGCGCATCGGCGCAGAACTCGAACAGCATTGGGACGACGGCGGATTGTGCTTTCAACAGACGTTCCGAGATCTGCTGCAGAGCCCCGAGGCCAACGCGCGGGCCGCCGAATACGTACGCAACCGCATTCGCATGAAGGTCGACGATCCCGCAGTCGCCCAGGCACTGATTCCGACGTCGTATCCCATAGCGACCAAGAGAATGTGCGTCGACACAGGCTATTTCGAGGTCTACAACCGACCCAACGTCTCGCTGGTCGACCTGCGCGAGCACCCGATCCGACGCTTCACCGAGCGTGGAATCGTCGCCGGGGACACCGAATACGAGTTCGACGCGATCATCATGGCCACCGGTTTCGACGCCATGACCGGGGCGCTCGGCGCGATCGACATCCGCAACGGCAAGCAGTCGCTGCGCGACAAGTGGGTCGACGGTCCACGGACCTATCTCGGATTGATGTCGGCCGGATTCCCCAACCTGTTCACGGTCACCGGGCCCCAGAGTCCCTCGGTGCTGTCCAACATGGTCACCTCCATCGAGTATCACGTGGAGTGGATTACGCAAGCGCTGCAACACATGCGCGACCACGAGCTGACCCGGATGGAGGCCGCCGAGGAAGCCGAGGAGAACTGGGTGAACGCGACCAACGATCTGGCGGACCTCACCCTGCTCGGTGAGGCGGCCTCCTGGTACATGGGCGCGAATGTCCCCGGAAAGCGCCGCGTCGTCCTGCCGTTCGTCGGTGGGGTCGGGATGTACAAACAGATCGGCGACGGAGTGGCGATCTGCGGCTACCACGGATTCGTGCTGTCCCGACACGACAACGTCGCATCGCAATCCGCGGACGCAGCACTCGGCGCCGCTTCCTGACGAAGGATTCTCGGCACCGGCTGCGAGGGTGTGAGGCGATGGACCACGCGAGGGCGGACCCTGCGAGCGGTTGGGGGTGACTGGGCGGAGGACAACTCTCCGCCACTTTCAAGATATAGCGCAGACCAGGGCTTGCGGCAAGGCCCCGGGGCGGGCGCACAATGGCTGACCTGAATCGCACACCACCCGCCCACCGCACAGACATGTATCGGAGCCATTGCCTTTCATGCCCAGCACCACCAGCTCATTCGCACTCACCGGCCGGGCCGCCCACAAGGCCGAGCCTCGGCTGATCGCGAGCGACGAGGACCATTTCGCGGTCATCGAGGAAAGCCTCCGCCAGTCGATCACCACGCTGTCCGAACGCCTCGACGACCTACGCCGGTCTCCCGGAGGCAAGGGCAAGCAGGCCGTCGAACGCGATCTGGAGATCCATCAGGCCACCGCACGGCTGCAGACGTTGCGCCGCTATCGTCTCGATCTCTGCCTCGGCCGATTCGTCACCCGTACTGGTGAGGTCGTCTACGTCGGCCGGGTCGGTCTCACCGACCGCGACGGCCGACAACACCTGGTCGACTGGCGATCGCCGGCCGCCGAACCGTTCTTTGCGGCCACCTACGCGAATCCAATGGGCGTGGTCAGTCGCCGTCGGTATCGCTGGGCGCAGGGACGCGTCGTCGACTATTGGGATGAGGCATTCACCGCCGAGGCCGCTGCAGGGGACGTCACACTCGACGACGACTCGGCCCTCATCGCCGGCCTGAGCGCCGGGCGATCCACGCAGATGCGCGATGTACTGGGCACCATCCAGGCCGATCAGGACGCCATCATCCGCTCCGACTCGGGCGGCACGCTGGTCGTCGACGGCGGTCCGGGCACGGGAAAGACGGTGGTGGCGTTGCATCGGGCCGCCTATCTGCTGTATGCCGATCCCCGACTCTCCGGCAATCGCGGCGGGATTCTCGTCGTCGGCCCGCACGAACCGTATCTGGCGTACGTGGCCGACGTCTTGCCCAGCCTCGGCGAACAGGGTGTGCAGACCTGTACAGTGCGCGATCTCGTCGACGAAGGCGCCGACGCCGTGGACGAGACCGACGACGAGGTCGCACGTCTCAAGGCGTCGCGCCGGTGGATCGAGGCCATCGAGGCCGCCGCACGATGGTACGAGGAGCCGCCGACCGAGCGCTTCGTCGTCGAGACCGCTTGGGACGAAATAGAACTCACCTCCTACGACTGGCGGTCGGTGTTCGACGTCGTCGAGCCGGGAACCCCGCACAACGAGGCGCGCGATCTCGTCTGGGAGGAGTTGGTGGCCCTCGTGGGGAGCCGTCACGGCTCGGAGGTGTCGTCGGCGGCGCTGCGCAGATCCCTTGCGGAGAACGTCGAACTGACCAAGGTCGTCAACCGCGCGTGGCCCCTGTTGCGGGCCGCCGACATCGTCGCAGACCTCTGGGCGGTGCCCGCGTTCCTCCGCATGTGCGCGCCGTGGCTGTCTGCAGACGACCTGCGAAAGCTCCACCGGGACAACCCCTACACCTGGACGACCGCGGACCTACCGCTGCTGGATGCGGCATACAGACGGTTCGGCGACCCCGCGGAGTCGGGCCGCCGACGCCGGCGATCGGCAGCACTGGCAGCGGACCGCGAACGCATGGATCGTGTCGTCGACGACCTCCTGGACTCCAATGCATACGACGACGGAGAAGGTGTGATGACGATGTTGCGCGGAGAGGACCTGCGCAACAGCCTGGTCGACGAGACAGTCGCGCCGGCGGCTGCGCCGGATGCGCTGGCAGGTCCGTTCGCGCACATCATCGTCGACGAGGCGCAGGAACTCACCGATGCGCAATGGCAGATGGTGTTGAGCCGCTGCCCGTCTCGCAGCTTCACCGTGGTCGGCGACCGCGCGCAGGCCCGCCACGGTTTCACCGAGACCTGGCAGGAGCGGCTCGAGCGGGTGGGCCACCGGCAGGTGCGCACCGCCTCGCTGACGATCAATTACCGTACGCCCGAAGAGATCATGGCCGTGGCGGAGCCGGTGATCCGATCCGCGATCGCCGATGCGAACGTACCCACCTCGATACGCAGCAGCGGCATCCCCGTCGTGTACGGAGATGCCGCTGCGCGTGATTCGGTTCTCGATTCCTGGTCGGATGATCACCACGAGGGGATCGCCTGTGTCATAGGCGATCCCGACTTCGAGGAGCGTTACCGCGTACGGTCACTGTCTCCGTCGGATGCCAAAGGCCTCGAGTTCGATCTCGTGGTGCTCGTCGACCCCGAGGCCTTCGGGTCCGGGATCGAGGGCGCTGTCGATCGTTACGTCGCGATGACTCGCGCTACCCAGGAGTTGGTGATACTCAGTACGCCGAGTTGACGTTGTCCATCGAGCCGTAGCGGTGTGCCGCGTAGTTGCAGGCGGCGACGATGTTGGAGACCGGGTCCCACACGTCGAACTTCGTGCCTTCAACGTGGTAGGCGGCGAAGGTCGGGTCGATCACCTGCAGCAGACCCTTGGACGGGATTCCGGCTGCGGCGTTCGAATCGTAGAGGTTGATGGCCTGCGGGTTGCCGGTCGACTCGCGCATGATGTTGCGGTGGATGCCCTCGTAGCTGGCCGGGATGTGGTTGGCCTTCAGGATGTCCAGCGACTGCCGGATCCAACCGTCGAGGTTGTCCGGGTACACCGGCCGCGGTGCGGGCGCGGGCGTCGCGATGGGCTTGGGCGCCTCGGCAACCGGTTCGACCGCAGGCTTCTCGGCGGGCTTGTCGGCCGGCGCGATGGTCACGTCTTTCTTGGTGTCCTGCTTCGCGTCGTCGGCCTTGTGCATCGCGGCCGGGGTGGGATTCTCGGCCTGTGCGGGCTCGGCGACACTGATCGCGCCAGCCGCGATCACGCCGGCCAGTGCGACCGACGATGCGCCGACCGCGTATGCGGTGCGAGTACGGGACATGCGGGTCCGGGCATGCCGGAACGATTTCGAAACTGCAAACATGAGACTGCTTTTCCTGATTGTTCGGCCGAACGGCGCGGCCGGCAGCACACAACGCCCGACGTGTGGGCACACACTCGGGTGAATGCGTTGTGGCTGACATGGACTTGTTGACGAAAGGGACAGCGCCCTCCCCGACGCATGGCGCAATGGATCCCCAACCGATGTCAGAGTCCGGGGCGGTAACCGCTCAGGCGGCCGCTGTGGCGGCGATGGCCTCTACGACCGCAGCGAGACCGCGGGTTGCCCATGCGGGATGAATCCGCATAGCTATACTCGACTTTCTCGTGCTGCTGCAGAACGTGGTCTGCTTCGTGACAGGTCACAGATTGATATACCTACCTGAGAGAAACCCCTGTCAATCCTGAGTAAATCCTGAGAGGGCGTCCGGATCGCGTATTTGCAATCGCAAGCAATGGGACTTGACCAGGGACTTTGGACCATTTGCCACCGTGACTGGTATCACACAGATTGTTCTCCGCGTAACGCCTCCGCAGCCGTTCTGTTACCGAATTCGACGATGATCGCATCAACCGACGAGTACTGGCATCGTGGAGTCCATGGCTTCAGTCGATGATCTTCACGGCAATCCGCACGTCGATCGCTACCTCGAGACGAACGGCGACGAGGGTTACGAATGGAACGGCACTCAGATCCTCATCCTGTTCACCATCGGACGGAAGTCCGGCGAGCAGCGTCGTCACGCGCTGATCTTCCGCACCTGGGGCGAGAACGCCTACCTGGTGGTCGCGTCGAAGGGTGGGACCGACGCACCACCGGCGTGGTACGTCAACCTCCAGGCGAATCCCGAGGCCGAGATCCAGGTGAAGGGAGAGCGGTTCCCCGTGCGCGCCCGCGTGGCGTCCGACGACGAGAAGTCGGCCATGTGGGCCCGGATGACCGAGGTGTGGCCCGACTACGACGACTATCAGACCAAGACGTCCCGGGTCATCCCGGTCGTCGTGCTCGAACGGGCCTGAGGTTCACCGAGACGGACACATCACGATCTTGCCGTGGGTGTGGCCGTCCTCCACCCGACGCAGGCCGTCGATGAGTTGGTCTGGGCCGATCTCCTCGGACACCGTGGGCGCGAGATCTCCTGCAACGACCATCGCCACCACGTCGCGCAGTTCACCGGCATCCATGCGCGACGGCACCGTGGTGACCCGCTGCCGGACGATCTTGTCGGTGAGGCCCGCGGCGGCGAGCGTGCCGACGGCACCGAAGACCTTTCCCGGGGAGCCACCACCGTTGACCACGAGCGTGCCGCGGTCGGTGAGCAATCGACGCATCGACGCGATCCGATGATTGCAGACGTTGTCGAGGGCCACGTCGAATCGATCGGTCGACGTCGTCAGTGGCGATCGGGTGTGGTCGACGACCTCCGACGCTCCGCACCGCCGGACCAGATCCGCCCCGGCCGCGCTGCACACCCCGGTCACCGTCGCACCGAGGTGGCGAGCAACCTGCACGGCCATCGACCCCACACCACCGGCTGCCCCGTTGACGAGGACGCGCTGGCCGGGCTCGACCCGGGCCACGTCTCGTATGGCACGCACCGCAGTCGTCGCCGCGGTGGGCAGGGACGCCGCATCGACCGCTGACAAGGACTTGGGCCGTCGTACGACGTGTCCGTCTCCGGCGACGGCGAGCTCGGCGAACGCGCCGTCGCAGTAGCCGACGACCGGGTCCCCCACCGACACCGTGTCGACCCCTGATCCGATCGCGACAACCGTTCCGGCAGCGTCGATCCCGGCAATGATGCGACGTGGTCGGCGCCACCCCATCGCGGCCCGCGCGATCCACGGGTCACCGCGCAGATAGTGCCAGTCCGCCGGGTTGAGCGAGGCCGCCTCCACGCGAAGGACAACCTGTCCCGGCCCGGGGGCGGGATCGGGCAGATCGACGCATCGGAGATCGTCGGGTGGACCGTAGTGATCGTTGACGAATGCTCTCATCGCCGGGCTCCTACCTCGTCGTCAGATCAGTGTGCGAGCGAATCCGGCCCGGGGCAAGCAGTCCATCGCCGGCTCACGACGGGGGCATCGGATGTGTCGGCCGGGTAGCGTCGGGGATCGAGACATCGACGACCACGACTGACAGACAAGGACATCTATGTCGGCGAGATCGATTCTGGCGTGGGCATCGGCGGGCGCGCTGTCTGCCAACATCGTTCCCCATCTGGCGCATGCCGTGTCCGGCTCGCCCTTTCCCACCCCGTTCGCCGATCCCCCCGGCCGTGGAGACTCCTCGCCGATGCTCAATGCAGTGTGGGCGGGGGTGAATGCCGCGGGCACAGCCGCCCTGATCTATGCACAGCGCACCGGGGCCCGCGACCGGCGATCCTGGCTCGCGGCAGGGGCAGGTGCCACGATCGCTGGGGTCGGGGTGCGCGCCTACTTCCGCAGCCTGGACCGCTGACGCCATCCGGCCCTCAGATGTGATGTTGGTCGTCGACGACCCGAATGACTGGATTCAGCCCGGCACTCGGTGCCACTATCGAAGGTATGCGCGGCTTCTCGGGACGGACTCGGATGACCAGGTCATCCGGGTGGACCCCACGCCGCCGGACGCTTGCCTCGTTGGTCAGTCGTAATCCGCTGATCCGGCGGGTCGACCGCATCGAGGCCCTGATGGTCTGCCTCGCATTCGCGCTCGCGCTGGTCGCCATCCCGTTGGCCGTCTCGGTGCAGGGCGGGATGTACGACTCCCGCATGAAGGCGATGAGCGAGCAGGCCCAGACGATCCACCCGGTCCAGGCGACTGCCGTCGACAACAGCTCCGGGTTCGTGAGCGAGGGCCAGAACGGTGGGCTCGTCACCGCGCGCTGGACGTACCGGTCGGTGCCCCACACCGAAACCGTGCACGTCGACGATGTGAGCACCGAGCGCGGTGATCGATTCACCGTGTGGGTCGACGACAACGGGGCCTCGACCCATGCGCCCATCACCGCTTCGGACGCCCGGCTCGGCGCCGTCGTGGTGGGCATCGCCTTCTACGCGGCGATGATCGCGGTCTGCTTCCTCCTCGTCATGGCGGTGCGCAAGATCGGTGACCGCTTCCGTCGTCGCGGGTGGGATACCGACCTCGCCCTGCTCACCGGCAGTGGAGACGGCCGACTCCGCAGGCACTGACACGCGCCTCGCGGCGTGGCGACGCCGATCCGTATCGAGAGCGGCGTCGACTGTTCTGCGTACGAACAGCATTCGCATGCCCTTACAGACGATGGCGATGACGTCGTTTCCTCCGTCAGCGTCGACCGTGGCCTAGCCTGGAGACCAGCCATCGGGCTCGACGGGGAGGACGGACCATCATGACCACTGCCTACGATTTCACCGCCAAGGACATCGACGGGAACGATGTCGATCTGGGCGACTATCGCGGCCGACCACTGCTCATCGTGAACACTGCATCGAAATGCGGTTTCACACCCCAGTACCAAGGTCTCGAGGAACTCAGTCGCACTTATGCCGAAAGCGGCCTCGTGGTCCTGGGCTTTCCGTGCGACCAGTTCGCCCACCAGGAACCGGGCGACGACGAAGAGATCAAGAACTTCTGCTCGCTGACCTACGACGTCACCTTCCCGATGTTCGCGAAGATCGAGGTCAACGGCGACGACGCCCATCCGCTCTATCGATGGCTGCGCCAACAGAAGTCGGGCGTCCTGGGCAACCGAATCAAGTGGAACTTCACCAAGTTCCTCGTCGACCGGTCCGGTGCGGTGGTCGACCGGTTCGCACCGACGGTGAAGCCGGAGAAACTCACCGGCGACATCGACAAGGTTCTCTGAGGTCGACCGCGCCGATCTCGTCGGCCCGGACTCGGGCTCGACAGGATCGGCACGGCCCAGGCTGTCGCTGCCCGGCCGCCCTTCCGGTCAATGACGATGCGGCCCAGGACGATTCACCGGGCCGCATCGAAGTTCGTGCTATGTGGCGTTTGCCAGCGTCTCCAGATTGCTGGTGGAGTCGATGTACTCCTGCACCCACCGTTCGATGACGGCCGAGGTCTTCTCCACCTTCTGGAACTGGCCGACCACCTGTCCGACCGGGTTGAACGCGACGTCGACCGTCTGGTCGGGGTACTTGTGCGTCGCGGCGACGGCCATGCCGGAAACCATGTACTGCAACGGCATTCCCAGCGGGTCCGGATTCTCCGGGTTCTCCCATGCCTCGGTCCAGTCATTGCGGAGCATGCGGCACGGCTTGCCCGTGAACGACCGGCTGCGCACCGTGTCACGGCTACCGGCCTCCACGTAGGCCGCCTGCTGCACGGGCGTGTTCTCGGCTTCTTCCACCATCAGCCACTGCGAACCGCTCCACGCACCCTGCGCACCGAGAGCCAACGCTGCTGCGATCTGCTGACCACTGCCGATACCTCCTGCGGCCAGCACCGGACGCGGGGCGACCTCCTTGACGACCTGCGGCCACAGCACGATCGACCCGACCTCACCGCAGTGGCCACCGCCCTCGCCACCCTGCGCGATGATGATGTCGACATCGGCATCGGCGTGCTTGCGAGCCTGCTGGGGCGATCCGCACAGGGCCGCCACCTTGCGCCCCGCGGCGTGGATCTTCTCGATCATGTCGACGGGCGGCGTGCCCAACGCGTTCGCGATCAGGCTGACCTTGGGATGCTGCAATGCGATCTCCACCTGCGGGGTCGCGGTGGCCTCGGTCCAGCCGAGCAGTTGCAGGGAGTTGTCGTCGCCTTCGCTCAGCGGAACTCCGTGGTCGAGCAGCAGCTTGCGCCCGAAATCCAGGGTCTCCGGCGGGACCATCGACTGGAGCATCTTGGTGAGCTCCTCGGCCGACATGTCGGCGTCCATGCCCTCGTACTTGTTCGGGATCACGATGTCGACACCGTAGGGATGGTCACCGATGTGCTCGTCGATCCAGTCGAGCTCGATCTCGAGTTGCTCCGGGGTGAAGCCGACCGCGCCGAGCACGCCGAACCCGCCGGCCTTGCTGACAGCGACCACCACGTCGCGGCAGTGGGTGAACGCGAAGATCGGGAACTCGATACCGAGCTCATCGCAGATCGGGGTGTGCATGCAGGCTCCTCAATCACCGGCGACAGAATTAGAACGTGTTCTAATCTAGATACCGGAAACCCCGGCCCGGAACAAGTCCGCACCGATCACCGTGCACGCAACCGCCCCGTTCACACCGGCCTCCGCCGCGTCGACACGGTGGCGGCGTAGGACATCGGCACCGCCGTCGACCGGCAACTTCGCGACCCGGTCCACCCGGTCTTAACCCGGAGTCTGCGTCGGATCGGCACCCCGTTCACGGGCGTTGCCTAGCGTTCGCCGTCATGGACGACGGCACGCGAGCGATTGTCGAGGCGCTCGAGGGAGAGCTCCTACGCCTCGAAGCGGATGCGAAACTCCCGAGCGAACCGACCCTGATGCGACGGTTCGGGGTCACGCGGCACGTCGTCCGCAAGGCACTGGCCCAACTCGAGGCCCGGTTCCTGGTGCGACGGGTCCAAGGCGCCGGGACCTTTGTGAACAGCCGCCTCGACTACGTGCTGTCGTCGGGGATACCGCCGTCACTGCACGAGACCTTCGCCCGTGCCGGCGGCGTGATGCGCACCTTTGTGGTCGACGCCTCCGAACAACCCGTACCGGCCGACGTGGCCGCTCGCCTCGGACCGGAGGTCAGCGACACCAGCCTGCGCCTGATCCGGGTGGGTTACCTGGGCGACGAACTCGTCAGCTACGTCAACGAGTGGGTCTCGCCGCGGGTGCTCCCCGAAGTGGAGGTGCGCCTGCGTGCATACGAGTCGCTCACCGAATTGTTCCGGGCCGCAGGCGCCAACCCGGTCCGGAGCTGGACGCGCGTCGTTCCGGACCTGACACCCGAACCCATGCTCACCCATCTGCCCATGCACGAACCGGTCCCCGCGTGGCGTATCGACACGTTCACCAAGGACGGACACGACGGTCAGCCTCTGATGGTCAGCAGCGGTTGGATGCGTCAAGACCGCGTGTGCATCTCGGTGGAATACGAGCATCGGCAGTGCTGACGCAAGTTGTTGCGCAACTTCCGAGAGAGTTCACGGCAGTTCTCGCAGACATTCGTGACCGTGTCGGTCCGGGGCCAGACGGCGACGTGAGCGTGTACCCGGTAACACGCCGCATCCGCGGCGGCTCGTTCTCACACCCAGGATGGAAACCCCATGTTCACTCGTAGTTCCTCGCGTGCCGCGCTGACAGCGATCGCGGTGGCAGGATTGCTGGCCCTGTCCGGTTGTTCGGGATCTGATTCCGGCGGCGACAGCGCAGAACCCGACACCCTCACGTTCGCCTCGATCCCGGAGGAGAACGCCAGCGGCATCGCCGAGAAGACGAAGGCCGTGGTCGCTGCGCTGGAGAAGCAACTCGGTGTGAAGGTCGAGACGCAGCAGGCCACGAGCTACGCCGCGGTCATCGAGGCATTGCGTGCCGGTCAGGTGGACATCGCCGCGCTGGGCCCGTTCTCCTACACGGTGGCCAAGGACAGCGATGCAGGCGTAGAACCGGTCGGCGCGCCCGCCGACTCACCGGACGAAGCACCCACCTACCGCTCGTACGCGGTCACCAAGCCGGGTAGCGGTATCAACTCGCTGCGCGACATGGCAGGCAAGAAGGTCTGTTTCGTCGATCCCACGTCGACATCCGGGTACCTGTTCCCCTCCGCGGGACTGCTCAAGGTGGGGATCAACCCGGACACGGGTGTCACACCGGTCTTCGCCGGCGGCCACGACGCATCGGCGCTGTCGGTGCTCAACGGGACGTGCGATGCAGGTTTCGCCTACGACACGATGATCGACCAGCAGCTTCCCGATTCAGGTCAGCTCCCGGCCGGCGCCCTCCGGGTGATCTGGAAGTCCGACGACATCCCCAAGTCGCCGACCGTGGTCAGCACGAAACTCCCGAAAGACATGCAGGACAAGATCACCAGGGTGTTCCAGCAGGACATCAACCGGCCTGCCCTGGTGAAACTCGGCATCTGTTCCACCGAGGACGACTGCTCGCTGCCCGAGGACGTGAAGTACGGGTACATCCCCGTGCAGGACTCCGCCTACGACGGAATACGACAGGTCTGCGACGTCACGAAGTCGAAATCCTGCGTGGCCTGACATCAACCAGGGGCGGGCGCCGAACGGTGCCCGCCCCTTGCCATGAGGGAGAAAGGACCAGACATGGCGAACGCCATCACGATCCGGCGGTCCAAAACCGCCACGGCACAGCCGATCACACATGATCGCGTCGATCAGGGCGTGCAACTGCGCGGGGTGACCCGGACTTTCGGGTCGGTGACCGCGCTGAACGACGTCACGGTCGACTTCGTCCCGGGCAAGATCAACGTGCTGCTGGGGTTGTCCGGCTCCGGGAAATCCACGCTGCTGCGCAGCATCAACGGGTTACAGCCACCGAGCCGGGGCCAGGTGCACACACTCGGCGTGCCGGTGCACACCGCAGGCGCCAAGGATCTGCGTCGGCTCCGCTCGCGTGTCGGCATGATCTTCCAGCACTTCCACCTGGTCGGTTCGATGTCGGTGCTGGAGAACGTATGCACCGGGCGCCTGGGGACGTTGCGCGGGCCGCGACTCGGATTGTTCACCTATCCCCGGTCCACCAAAGAGGCCGCGATGACGCATCTGGCACGAGTCGGGCTGGCTGACAAGGCCTTCCAGCGCGCCGACACTCTTTCCGGTGGCCAGCAGCAACGCGTCGCGATAGCTCGCGCCCTGATCCAGGAACCCGCGCTGCTGCTGGCCGACGAGCCGGTCGCATCTCTGGACCCCGTCTCGTCGATCAGTGTGATGGAACTGCTGCGCGACATCTCCCGCGAGCTCGGCCTGACGGTGGTGTGCAGCCTCCATCAGGTCGACATCGCCATGGATTTCGGTGACCGCATCACCGGGCTCGATTCCGGGCGAGTCGTGCTCGACCGTCCGATGAGCGGTCTGGACCGTGACGAGGTCTTCCAGATCTACCGCAGCACGGGATATCCCGCGCTCACCTCCAGCGGGGCCTGAGACGATGACGTCCGCGCTGCTCGAGCAGACCGGTCAGACGGCGCCACCACCACCGCGTCGCCCCCGCCCTCGGGCCTCGACGACGGCGGCCGCTGCCGTCCTGCTGGCACTGCTGGCCGCCGGCATCTGGTCATTCGTCGATCTCGGCATCGACGTTGCCGCATTCGTCACCGGAGCAGAGAACGCCGCATCGTTCATCGCCCGCATGGTGCCGCTGGACTTCCCCCCGCTCGGCGAGACCATATCGCTGATGGCACAGACACTTTCCATCGTCACCGTGGCGACGGTGCTGTCGGTGGTCCTCGGATTGCCACTGGCCCTGGCAGCCGCCTCGACAACCGCGACACATCGGTGGAGCCGGTGGTCGTCGCGGTCCTTCATCGTCGTCATGCGCGCGATCCCCGACCTCGTGATGGCCGTCGTCTTCTTTCGCTGGTTCGGGCTCGGTGCCGTGCCCGGCATCCTGGCGATGGGACTGCATTCGATCGGCATGGTGGGAAAGTTGTACGCCGACGCGATCGAGGATCTCGATCACGGCCCGATGGAGGCCCTCCGCACCGCAGGTGCCAGTCGACGACAACAGATCGTCTCCGGCATCCTGCCACTGCTGCTACCGCAACTCACGGCGACCGCGCTGCACCGCTTCGACATCAACCTGCGGGCGTCGGTGGTCCTCGGTTACGTCGGTGTCGGTGGGCTCGGCATGGCGCTGGCCGAGGCGCTCAACACGATGGACTACCAACGCGGCATGGCGCTGGCCTTCATCGTCCTCGTGATGTGCATGGTCGTCGAGATGATCTCGGGGGCCGCCCGCAGATCGTTGCTCGGACGGTCACCGGAGCGCCGCCGAGGGCTTCTTGGACTGATGGATCGGATGGCGGACGGATGGGTGACCCGGCCCGTCGCGACCCATGAACCGCAACATCTGTCGTCCGGACGGATCCGCACCGCGCCCCCGTGGGATGCAGAGCGTATCCGGCGCACCGCGGCGGTCGCCGTCACCGCGCTCATCATCGCGCTCGCGGTGCTCGGTTCCGAGATCGATCCGGGCTCCCTGGTCGGAAGTCTCGCTCACATCGGCGATACGCTGGGCCTGTTCTGGCCACCGAGCGCCGCGGGCTCGTGGGACGACCTGGTGCAGGCGATGCTCATGACGATCCAGATCGGCCTGGCGGCAACGCTCATCGGTGTGGTGATCGCGGTGCCGATCGGTGCGCTCGCAGCCCGCAATGTCGCGCCGAACGCCGTCATCGCCAACATCTTCCGATCGCTCATCGTCGTCGTGCGCGCCTTTCCCGAGCTGATCCTCGCGATCATCCTCATCGTCATGATGGGTCTCGGCCCGGTGCCGGGTGCCATCGCGTTGGGGGTCGGATCGGTCGGCCTACTCGGAAAACTCGTCGCCGACTCGATCGAGGAGACCGACATCCGGGTCCAGGACGCCGTACACGCAACAGGCGCCTCGCGTATGCAGGTCCACATGGCGGCCACCGTGCGACAGGCGTTGCCCGCGCTGGTGGCCCACGTGCTGTACCAACTCGATGTCAACATCCGCTCGGCCACGTTGCTCGGCATCGTCGGCGCCGGCGGCATCGGCTATTACCTGTTGAACGCCAACCGGGTTCAGCAGTTCCAGACAGTGACACTCATCCTGCTGATGATTCTCGCGGTGGTTCTCGCACTGGAGATCGTGTCGGCATGGATCCGACGCGTCGTCGCGTAAGGCGTTGCCCTGCGGCGATTGTGTGACAAGTCGCCCGCAGTTTGCCTACCGGTTCACCGGACGTCAACCACGACGACGAGGTCGATGCACATACGGGGAGGACCGTAGACCACATGAACACCACCGAAACACTGCAGGAGCGCAGACGGCGTTCGGCGCGGGCGCTGTCACGCGCATCCCGCACCGAGTTGTCCGAGTTGTGGCGTAGCTGGCCGGATCCGCCCGAGGTGCACCATCTCCGGGCATCCGAGACCGGGTTGGTGATGGTCCAGGGGCGAATTGGAGGCGGCGGCGAGCGCTTCAATCTCGGCGAGGCCACGGTCACCCGGGCCACCGTGCGGGTGAGCCAGACGGGAACCGAGTCGGTCGGCTCCGCCTACGTGCTCGGCAGCGATCCCGAACATGCCGAACTCGCAGCGATATTCGACGCCATGCTGTGCTCCCCACTCGGCGACACCGTGCTGCGCGACGTCGTGGCACCACTCGAGCACCGACAGACAGCCCGCGACACCGAGCATCATGCACAGGCTCGCAGCACCGTGGTGGAGTTCTTCACCGCGGCCCGGGAGAACTCCGGCGACGACGAGGAGGACGACGAATGACCTCCACGTCGGATGCGGTGTACACGCGAGGATTCCACACCCCGGTGTCGGACGCCCAGCACGTGTTCCGCAGTGTCCTCGACGCCATGGCCCGCCCGACCACACCGCACCCGGTGCACGTCGATCTCGCCCCGCCGCCCCCACTCGGGACTGTCGCCGCAGCCGTGGTGCTGACGCTGTGCGACGAGCACACCCCACTGTGGCTGGACACGCCGCTGCGTTCGAACGATCTGGTGGCACAGTGGATTCGATTCCACACCGGCGCACCGGTGGTCGACGATGCCGCGGCTGCCTCCTTCGCACTGGCCTCCGGTCCCCAACATGCACCGGCCCTGGACGATCTCGATGCCGGCAGCGACATGTCGCCGCACGCCTCCGCCACGCTGATCATCGACATCCGCGACACCGCAGGGTCCCAGGCGCCCCTGGTCGCCACCGGGCCGGGCGTGCCGGGCGCAGTCACCTGGGACGGTCGCGGCCTGCCGCCCGGGATGCTGTCCTATCGCGCCGACCACGAATCGGCTTTCCCCCAGGGGATCGACCTGATCCTCGCCGATCACGAATCGGTGTCCGCGCTGCCGCGCACGACTCGCCTGGAATCGCTCGAGACCAGATCGGAGAACGTCTGATGTATGTCGCTGTCAAGGGTGGCGAGAAAGCCATCGCCAACGCCCACAGGCTCCTTGCCGCCCGGGGGCGTGGGTCGACGGATCTCCCGGCTGTCGCACACCAACAGATCCGCGACCAACTGGGCGTTCTGGTTGCACGCGTCATGGCGGAGGGATCGCTCCACGACCCTGACCTCGCGGCCAAGGCGTTGGTACAGGCCCAAGGTGACGTCATCGAGGCGGTGACATTGCTCCGTTCCTACCGCACCACCCTGCCCCGCTTCGGGGTGACCGATGCGGTCGACACCGGGGCCCTGCCCACCGACCGACGGGTGTCTGCGACCTTCAAGGACATCCCCGGCGGCCAACAGCTCGGCGCCACATTCGATTACACGCACCGATTGCTGGCCGATGATCCGGCCGCCGGTGCGACCGCCGTGGTGACCGACGACGAGACAGTCCACGAGCCCATGCCCCGGGTGACCGACGTTCTCGGCGCAGGCGCACTCGTCGAACCCGAACGACCTGCGGGAGAGTGGGACGATCCGGAGCCCGACGATCTGACGCGAGAGCCGACCCTGTTCCCGATGACCCGCGCCGGCCGACTGCAGGCCCTCACCCGCGGCGACGAGGGATTCCTGTTGGCTCTCGGCTACTCCACCCAACGTGGGTTCGGCAACAATCATCCGTTCGCCGGCGAGATCAGGATCGGCGAGGTCGAAGTCGAGTTCCTCGCACCCGAGATCGGGTACGCCCTCCCTATCGGACGGATCGAACTGACCGAATGCCAGATGGTCAATCAGTTCGTCGGCGGCCAGGATCAACCGCCGCAGTTCACCCGCGGGTACGGCCTCGTCTTCGGCCGCTCCGAACGCAAGGCGATGTCCATGGCGCTCGTCGACCGCGCCCTGCGGGCAGACGAGTTCGGCGAACGCACCGAATCGCCCGCACAGGACGAGGAATTCGTGATCAGCCACGCCGACAACGTGCAGGCCGCCGGATTCGTCGAGCATCTCAAACTCCCGCACTACGTCGATTTCCAGGCCGAACTCATGATGCTGCGCGGTCTGCGTCGCGACTTCGACCGACGTCACCGAACCCCGGCCACACCCACGCCCACCGAGAGCGACCAGGAGGTTCTGTCGTGACCGAGCCACGCATCGTGTACAACGAGGGTTACCTCGACGAGCAGACGAAACGCGTTGTGCGCCGATCGCTGTTGAAGGCGGTGGCCATCCCGGGCTTCCAGGTGCCCTTCGCCTCCCGCGAGGTCCCCATGCCCCGTGGCTGGGGCACCGGGGGTGTCCAGGTGACCGCGTCGGTGATCGGCTCCGCGGACACGCTCAAGGTGATCGACCAGGGCGCCGACGACACCACCAACGCCGTCTCGATCCGTCAGTTCTTCGAGAAGGTGGCCGACGTCGCGACCACCACGCACACGGCCGAGGCGACGGTCATCCAGACGCGCCACCGCATCCCCGAGACGGACCTCCGCGACGGGCAGATCATTGTTTATCAAGTGCCACAACCGGAACCGCTGCGGTCGTTGGAGCCGCGTGAGACCGAGACCCGTCGTCTGCACGCTCTCGAGGAATACGGGTTGATGTTCGTCCGGCTCTACGAGGACATCGCCCGCTACGGTCGCATCGCGCGGACCTACGACTACCCGGTGCTGGTCAACGGCCGCTACGTGATGGCACCCTCACCGATCCCGAGCTTCGACAATCCCAAGATGGACCAGAGCCCGGCATTGCAGCTGTTCGGTGCCGGTCGAGAGAAACGGATCTACGCGGTCCCTCCCTACACCGACGTGCAGAGCCTCGGATTCGAGGATCACCCTTTCGAACCACAGCGGTTCGAAACCCCTTGCGAGATCTGCGGATCACGCAACGTGTACCTCGACGAGGTGATCCTCGACGACCAGGGCGGCGCCATGTACGTGTGTTCAGACACCGACCACTGTGAGGGCGCCTCCGCGGATCGGACCGCCACCGACGACAACGAAGAGGTCGACGCATGAACGCCGAGATGCCACTGCTGAGTGTCACGGACGCAGGTCACCGCTACGGCTCCCGATTCGGTTGTCGAGGAGTGGGTTTCGACCTCTGGCCGGGCGAGGTACTCGCCGTTGTGGGCGAGTCGGGGTCGGGCAAATCCACCCTGATGGGGATGCTCGCCCAGCAACTGTCCACCGACGAGGGCAGCGTCCGCTACCGGATCGACGACGCACTGACCGACCTCTCGTCACGCAGCGATCGCGAGATACGGCGGCTGTGGCGCACCGAGTGGGGGTTCGTCCATCAGGATGCCGCCGACGGACTGCGCATGCATGTCAGCGCGGGCGGCAACGTGGGCGAGCCACTGATGGCCAACGGCTGGCGCCATTACGGACGCATCAGGGAGCGCGCAGGACAGTGGCTCGAACGCGTCGAGATCCCGCTGGAGCGCATGGACGACACACCGGCAACCTTCTCCGGCGGCATGCGACAGCGCGTGCAGATCGCCCGCAATCTCGTGTTCGGTCCCCGGCTGGTGTTCATGGATGAACCGACGAGCGGGTTGGACGTATCGGTCCAGGCACGGTTGCTCGATCTCATCCGTTCACTGGTCGCCGATCTCGGGTTGGCCGTGGTGATCGTGACGCACGACCTCGCCGTCGCACGCCTCATCTCGCATCGCACCCTCGTGATGAAAGACGGCGGGATCATCGAGCAGGGTCTCACCGACCGCGTGCTCGAAGACCCGCAGACCCCCTACACACAACTACTCGTGTCCTCGATTCTGCAGGGCTGAACGGATGACCAGCATGATGGATGACGACCTGGCACTCGAACTCGTCGACGTCGCCAAGACCTTCACATTGCATCTCCAAGGAGGACAACGGCTTCCCGTGCTTCGCAACGTGGACGTCGCGGTCCCGCGAGGCGCCTGCGTCGTCCTGGGCGGCGAGTCGGGTGCGGGAAAGAGCACCATCCTCAAGATGGTGTACGGCAGCTACGGCGCCGACCGTGGACAGATTCTGATACGTCGCGGCGACCGCATCCTCGACCTGGTGACCGCGCAACCGCGCGAGATCATCGCCGCCCGTCGCGACTCCGTGGGATATGTCAGCCAGTTCCTGCGCGCGGTCCCCCGCGTGAGTGCCCTGGACGTGGTCGCCGAACCGCTCATCGAGCGCGGAGCGTCCGACGAAGACGCCGGACGTGATGCCGCGGAACTGTTGGAACGCTTGGGTATTCCGCGCCGCCTGTGGGACCTGCCACCGGCGACCTTCTCCGGTGGCGAACAGCAGCGCGTGAACATCGCCCGCGGTTTCGTCGCCGAACGGCCCCTGCTGCTGCTGGACGAGCCGACCGCATCGTTGGATGCCGCCAACCGTGCGGTCGTCATCGAACTGATCCGGGAACGCCTTGCTCGTGGGGTCGGCATGCTGGCGATCTTCCATGACGCCACGGTCCGCGAAGAGGTCGCCGACATGATCGTCGACGTCACGGGGTTCTCTCCGGACCCGGCGCGGGTGTCGGCAGGGGCCGTGGCATGACCCGGTATGCGGTGTATGCGATACCCGGCATCGACGTCGGCGCGACGGAGCCGGCAGCAGCATTGCGCAGGGCAGCCGATGCCTGGTTGGCGAGGGCCGAACTCCATGACGTCACCACCGACGCCCGGCGCTACGGATTCCACGGCACGATCAAGGCACCGTTCCGTCCGGCCGCGGGGGTGAGCGAGCACATGATCGTCGATGCGGTCGCCGATCTGGCCGACGCGCAACGACAGGTGACGCTGCACTCGTTGCGGCCCACGGCCATCGGCGCCTTCCGCGCGTTGGTGCCGTCAGGACCGACCGCGGACATCGACGCCCTCGCCGCCGAGGTCGTGTGCGGACTCGACCATCTGCGTGCGCCACTCGACGACGTCGATCGCGCGCGGCGGCGTCCCGATCGACTGTCCTCGCGCCAACGACAGTTGCTCGAGGCGTGGGGGTATCCCTACGTGCTCGATGAGTTCCGATTTCACATGACGCTCACCGATCGGTTGTCGGCCGCCCGTGCACCGGCCGTCGATGCGGCGATCGGGCGCCATTTCGCCGAGATCGTCGGATGCGACGTCGCGCTCACCTCGCTCACGGTCTGCGTCGAGCCCGAACCCGGTCATCCCTTCCGACCGTTGTCCACCCACCCGCTGCCGGCCACCGCGGCCGCACCCACCTCGTAGAGAAGGACCGATGACTGCCTCAGAGATGATCCTCCGGAATGCGCGAATCGTGCTGTCGGATGACGTGATCCACGGTTCGGTACGTGTCGTCGACGGAGTCATCACCGACGTCTCCGCGGGTACGTCGACCAGCGCGGGCGAGGACCTCGACGGCGACTACCTGCTCCCCGGCGTCGTCGAACTCCACACCGATCAGGTGGAGAGCCATTACCAGCCGCGGCCACAACGCTTCTGGGCTCCGGTGCCCGCCGTCGTCGCACACGATGCCCAGATGGCCGCCTCCGGCGTGACGACGGTTCTGGACGCATTG
Source organism: Gordonia sp. CPCC 206044 (assembly GCF_048537895.1). Taxonomy (NCBI): domain Bacteria; kingdom Bacillati; phylum Actinomycetota; class Actinomycetes; order Mycobacteriales; family Gordoniaceae; genus Gordonia; species Gordonia sp. CPCC 206044. The sequence goes on along the minus strand of NZ_JBCLVL010000001.1, from coordinate 7,914 downwards.
CGTATCGGCAGCGGCCCCGGGGACACGACGATCAGTCGGGACGCCGGCACGCTGGCCGGCGCCGTCACGCACGCGCAGACGGCGGGGTTGCTGCGTGCCGAGCATTTCATCCACCTGCGCTGTGAGGTGGGGACTCCCGATGTCCTCGATGCGTTCGACGAACTCGGTACGCACGAGCGGGTGCGTCTGGTCTCCCTGATGGACCACACACCCGGCCAACGGCAGTACGCCGACATCGAGGCCTTCCGCACCTACATGGTCGGCAAGCACCGGCTCAGCCCCGAGGGTTTCGACGCCCACGTCGCCCAGTTGCACACGCGGGCCGAGCAGTACTCCGACACCAATCGAGTGGCGCTGGCGGCGCGGGCCCGCGATCGCGGGATCACCATCGCCGCGCACGACGACGCCACGGCCGACCACGTCGCCGAGTCGTCAGCGCTCGGTGTGCGCATCTCCGAGTTCCCCACCACTCTCGTGGCCGCCGACGCCGCTCGCGCGGCCGGGCAGGTGGTGGTGATGGGTGCCCCGAATGTTGTTCGAGGGGGATCACATTCGGGGAACGTCGCCGCGACCGACCTGGTCGCGGCCGGTCTTCTCGACGTACTGTCGAGCGATTATGTGCCGTCGAGTCCTCTGCAGGCCGCGTTCTCGCTGACCGACAGTGGCGCGCTGTCGCTGCCGGAAAGCGTCGCGCTGGTGAGCGCCAACCCCGCTGCGGCCGTCGGGCTCGACGACCGCGGCATCGTGGCACCAGGTCGGCGCGCCGACCTGGTGCGGGTCCACCTACACCAGGCGCAGGTGGCCGAAGGGGTGGGACCGGTCGACCAGGTGCCGATCGTGCGCGGTGTGTGGCGGACGGGACGGCGGGTGTCGTGACCGGCGTGTTCGTCGCCGTCGTCGGGCCCAGTGGGGCCGGTAAGGACTCGGTGATCGATGTTGCGCGCGAACAGCTCGCGGATGTTCCCGGCGTGGTGTTCCCGCGCCGGGTGATCACCCGTCCCGAAGGTCCCGGTGAAGACCATGTGGCCGTGAGCGACTCCGAGTTCGCCGCGCTTGACGACGCAGGGGCCTTCGCGCTCTCCTGGCGGGCGCACGCCCTGCGGTACGGGATCGGCACCGACACCGCGGACCGGGTCGCGGCCGGCGCCGTCGCCGTGGTCAACGTTTCCCGCACCGTGCTCGGCGATCTGCCACATCGGTTCCCACGGTTCGCCGTCGTGCGGGTCACGGTGTCCGAGGAGGTACGCCGGGACCGTCTGGCACAGCGCGGACGCGAGGACGTCGATGCCGCCGCCGCACGGTTGACGCGCCCCGATCCCGCACCCGACCATGCCGTCGATCTGGAGATCGTCAACGATGGCACGGTCGAGGAGGCCGGCACGCGACTCCTGGGTTTCCTGCGCACCCACCTCGCGACAGCAACCGAAAACCCCGCCACAGCAACCAGATTTCCCGCGACAGCAACCGATGCCTCCCCGTAAGCGCGCCGGAGGCCGCACGATGACGATCTAGTCGTAGACGATCAACCCGCGGATATTGGTGCCCGCACGCAGATCTGCGATCGCCAGATTGATGTCCTCGAGGCCGTACCGAGTGGTGACCAATTCCTCCAGTTTCAACGCGCCACGCATATACAGGTCCAGCAACATCGGGATGTCGTTGCGCGGTGCGCACGAACCGAACAGCGCTCCCTGCAATCGCTTTCCCGACATCGTCAGGCTGAGCAGATCGATGCTGATCTCAGTCTGCAACGCGGGCGCAGCCGACGTACACACCATGACGCCCCCCTTGCGCACGAGGGCGTGCATGCCCTGGATCAGTTTGCCGTCCGCAACCCCCACCGTGAAGATGGCCCGATCGGCCAGACGCCCGTTGGTGATCTCTTCGACGAGTGCGAGAGCCTCCATCGCATCCGCGGCGGTGTGGGTGGCACCGAATTCGATCGCCTTCTCACGCTTGAACGGGATTGGGTCGACCGCGACGATCTGTGTGGCGCCGGCGAACTTCGCGCCCTACCGCGTTCATGCCGACTCCGCCAACCCCGAAGACCACCACAGTGTCGCCGATCTGTGTTTCGGCGGCGTAGACGGCAGAACCCCATCCGGTCGGCACTCCGCATCCGACCAATGCGGCGATGTCGAGCGGAATCGCCTTGTCGATCTTGATCACCGAGTCGATCGGCGCGACCACATAGGGGCTGAAGGTACCCAAGAAGCACATCGCCCCGACTCCCTGGCCACGAGCGTGAATCCGATGATCGCCATCAAGGGTGACGCCACCCAAAACGCCGGCTCCGAGGTCACAGAGGTTCTGTTCGCCTGCGACACAAGGCTTGCACTTTCCACAGGCAGGCAGGAAAGAGAAGACGACATGATCGCCGACGGCGAGATCCGTAACACCTGAACCGACTTGCTCCACGATGCCTGCGCCCTCGTGGCCGCCGAGCAGTGGCGCCCAGTCCAGAGGGATGTCGCCGGTATCGACGTGATCGTCAGAGTGGCAGATACCGGTGGCCGCCAAGCGCACGAGGACTTCGCGGTCCTGCGGATCGTCGATCTCTATGTCCTCGACCGACCATCCGGACTTCGTCCCGGGCTCCCACAAGAGCGCTCCCCTGGTTTTCATACAGCGACTCCTCGATTCCAACTGTGATACCCGTTACATTTGTCTATCATTGCAATGATTGAAAGGCAACGCTGGAACCATTCAGGTTGCCGCACACGTCACGTTTTCCGCCCCGTTGTCGACACGGCCGCACGCAGCTGGATCGTCAACTCGCAAGCCTGAATCCGGAGATCCCATGACCGCAAACGCCGTGCTACTCGCCTTCGTCCGGCCCGCCGACACCTCGGACGAGCAGGAGCTCAACCGCTGGTACGACGAGATACACATCCCGCAGTTGATCGAACGTGTTCCCGGCGTATTGGGCGCCCGCCGCTACCGGATCGATGCGGATCAGGGCGCCGAGACACCGGCGCCCGCCAACCCATACCTCGCCATCTACGAGATCGACCCCGACGATGTTTCTGGAACAGTCGACCGCATCAACGCGGCACTCGCCGACGGCACGCTCGAGATGACCACGGCCATCGACCTGGAGTCGGCCCCACCGGTCATGCATGTGTTCCGACCGGTGTGACCCCTCAGCCGACGTCCTCGGCACCGTCACGCGAACTTTCAGCCCGGATCCGGTTGCCCCACGGCCACAGCGATCGTCCGCACTGCGCCGTTCGCGTCGTTCCTCGCAGCGACATATCGTGCTGCAGCGAGGATCTCGGGAGGAGCGACCGCACGAGCACAGATCCGACGCCTGCGTCGAGTGGCGCCACGTGGAGCATCTCGTCGCCTCGGGCGACCACGGACCCGTTTTCGGCGATCACCACGAGGCCGGGCACCGCATGCCCCAGCTGATCCGGCAGAGTCGCCGCCTGCCGGCCGCTCGCGAGACCGAACACGATGCCGCGGCGAGTGAGTTCGTCGAGCAGAGGCCACAGCGAGTCCGGAGTCCGCTTGGACTCGTCGAGCAGGGTGCCGTCCATGTCGGTGACGATGAGTCGGAGGTCGGTGGGCACGCGCGGGATCGGAATGGTCATCGGGCCCATCCTCGGCAGAGCCGCACGAGTCAAGCACTCCGCTCCGTCGCGGGCCCGGCACATCGCCCCGATGAGTTCCGTCGCCCGTCGGAGTCGACCTGATCAGGAGGCGATGACAATGGATCTGTTCGCCGGGATCGCGGTCAGCGACCTGTCCAGGGCGGCCGCCTGGTTCGAGCGACTACTGGGTGATGTCGAGTCGTTCGACCCCAATGACGTCGAACGCGTATGGACGGTCACCGAGCACGGTCATCTGTATGCGGTGGTCGCGCCCGAAGACGCCGGCCATGGTCGCGTGACCTTGTTCCTCGATGACCTGGACGGATTCCTGTCGGCGGCCGCAGACCGTGGCGTCGAACCGCAATCTCAGGAGACCTACGACAACGGGGTCCGGAAGGTCGTCTTCCGCGACCCGGACGGCAACGAGATCGGGGTGGGTGGCGGTCCGGACTGATCACTCGCCGGGTTGACGCTCAGCCCGCGGTCATTGCGTGTCGTCGGCAGAACGGAGTCGACGGAGGATGCCATCCACCAACGCGGACGGTGACACGTCAGCGTCCACGGTGATGCCGGGTTCGTCGGCGGCCAGTGGTTCGAGCGCCAGGAATTGGGAGTCGACGAGCGATTCGGGCATGAAGTGGTGATCGCTGCGCTCACGTACCCGCACCCGGACGACGTCGATCGGTACCAAGAGATGCACGAAGAGGATCCGATCATCGAGACTGCGCAGGACGTCGCGGTACGGCCGACGAAGGCTCGAGCATGCCAGCACCGGGCGCTGCCCGCGCTCCCGTTCGGTGTGCAGCCACCTCGCCAATCGCGTCAACCAAGGTAGCCGATCGGCGTCGGTGAGAGGGATCCCGGCGGCCATCTTTTCTCGGTTCGTCTCGCTGTGGAAGTCGTCGGCGTCGGCGAAAGCCGCCCCGAGGCGCGCCGCCAACAGTTCACCGACCAAAGACTTGCCGCATCCCGACACACCCATCACGACGATGGCCGGCCCCGGATACTCATGGACAACGAACGACACCCGTCAACGGTGATCCATGTGCTTTCGTCGTGCAACAAGGGCATACGGACACCGGCCGACGAGTGGCCGCCTCCGATCGACCCCAGTCCGCCCTGCTCGTGGAGGGCCGCCGTCTGGAGCACCCCCGTTAGTCTCGATATCCACCCTGCCTGCGGTTTGAGACGCATACGAATGATCGTCTCGCGTCCATGCTACGGTCGAGACGAGCGTCTGGGCGCGTGATCTCGGACGCCTGAAGGAGCGGATCGATGACCATTCCCACGCGACATCCAGACCAACCGTGTGCGATCCCGATCGGTATCCGCGCCTTCGCGCTCGCACTCGGGCTCCAACCGCCCACCGATGCCGAGTTCCGCAGACTCGGTGAATGCCTGACCGTCGGCGACGAGCCGGCCGATCGCCTGGTGGACTGGATGTCGGCGACCGGGATGGCCACCACGAGACCGCTCTTCGAGCGCGCCCTCGTGCATGGGGTGGACAGCATCCCCGACGCGCCCGAGCCCTTGGTCGAGTTCTTTTCCTTGGTCGAGGCCACTCCCCAATGGGTCGACCGGCGCCGACTCGAGGTCGCCGGTCAGGTGATGCGTAGCGGCGGCGCCGACGGGCTGTACGTCGCCCGAGACGTGGCCCTCCTCGGTGGCTATATGTTCGCGGGGTTCAATCAGACGCTGTTGCGAACTGGCGCACTCGAGAAGGGTTCCAACCAGCGGTTCGCCGAGACCTCGCAATGGGCCACCGACGTCATCTCCGAAGGTGGGCTGGACCGAGGTGGCGCCGGCTACTGTTCGACATTGCGCGTCCGCCTCATCCACTCGATGGTCCGTAAACATGTGGCCGCCCTGCCTGATTGGGATGCCGACGCGTTCGGTCTACCGATCAACCAGACGGACATGGCCGCCACCATCGTCGGCGCACTGGTCGCACCGTCGGTCGGCGGCGTCGGGCTGGGACTGATCAATCGGCCCAGCGAATACGGGGCCGTGGCACATCTGACCCGATACGTCGGTTGGCTGATGGGCATCGACGACGAGTTCCTACCGACCGACTTCCGCGACTGCATCCGAGTGCTTTACCACACGTCTCTGGCGCTCTCGACGCCCGACGAGACCACCCGTCAACTCTCGTTGCCCATGGTCGAGGACCCTCTGGCATGGCACTACGACCGGTTCCCGACCATCCGACGACGCCTCGCCCGTGCTCAGCATCTGGGGATCACCAGCGCATTCCTCGGGCCGGGCGGGATGCGTTCACTCGGACTTCCTGCCTTCAGCCTGCCCTGGTATCCGGTAGTTCGATTGCCCGTCAATCTCGTCGAATCCATCGCGGCGATGACGCTTCCCGGCGGACGCCGTCGAGCCGCCGACCGCGGTGAACGACGGAGTCAGCGCTTCATGCGCACCATGGTCTCCGACGGCGCGGCGATTGGCGCCGCGGCCAACCACATCACCGGGCACGCTGCCTGAGGACGCTCTCCGCGGTCGGTCACAGCGTTGCATGTGTAACCCCGCAGCAATTGGGGCCCGTGCTCCCTCTGCCGCGGGCGTCGCCCGGACGCCGACGGCCACTTACGGCTCAGCCGTGGCATACCGAGCAGCGAAGGTACGGACTGCCTCCTCGACCACCTGCGCGGTACGTTCGGAGCTCACCTCCCAGCCCGGCACCAGGAGCGCGGGCCAGAACACGTAGTTGGAGATCATGCCCAAGAACTGGGTTGCCGCGAGATCCACGTCGTCGATCCGCACCGTTCCCGCATCGTGCTCGGCCAAGAGGTAGCTGCGTAGGGACTCGAAGTACGGCATCTTGCCGTTCGAGAATTGCGCGTCGGCCAGCTCCGGAAACCGCGGCAGCTCTGCGATGACGATCCTGAACAGATCGCTCATCTGGGCGCGGCCCAACAACGCTGCGTACCTGCGGCCGATGACGCCGAGCCCCCTGACGACATCCCCTGCCGGCGGAGCCTCCTCCTCGTCAGCTGTCGACCACGACTCCGTCACGATCGCGTCGAACAAGGCAGCCTTGCTCGGGAACTGCTTGAACAAGGTTGCCCGCGATACTCCCGAGCACTCCGCGATACGCGCCAAGGAGGTCCGGTCGTACCCGAGCTCGAGAAACAATTCCGTCGCAGCCTGCACGATCAGCGCGCGCTTCTCTTCGGCCACCCGCTGGTGATACGTCGTCACGGAACTGCTCATCGACTCAGCATACGAGGTGAGTGGCTTGACTCACCTCGTATGCCGTCCTAGCCTCGGAGTGGCGAGTCACGCGGCTCACCACTTGCGCACCCCATCTCCGCCCACCGTGCCCATGTAACGAAGGAACAACTGATGCCGCGCTTCGACAACCAGACCGTACTCATCACCGGCGGGACCGGCGGCCAGGGAACGAGCCACGTACGCGCCTTTCACGCGGAAGGAGCAAACGTGATGATCGGTGGCCTCGACGAGGAACGCGGCGCCGATCTCGCGGATGAGCTCGGCGCCCGCGTTCGATTCATTCGGCTCGACGTCACCGACCAGAGCTCGTGGTCTGCTGCGGTCATGGCCGCCGAGAACACCTTCGGCGGCCTGAACGTACTCGTCAACAACGCCGGAGTGCAGAACCCGCCCGCACCGATCGAACACACAGACCAGGCCACGTGGTCGCGCATACTGGACATCAATCTGACGGGGAGCTTCCTCGGGATCAAGGTCGCAGCCCCGGCCCTGCGCCGCGCAGCCGGCGGTTCCATCGTCAACATCGCCTCGATCATGGGTATGGGCGGTACGGCGCACTATGCGCCGTACGTTGCCAGCAAGTGGGCCGTGCGGGGACTCACGCAAACGGCAGCGCTCGAACTCGGACGCGACCAGATCCGGGTGAACACGATCCATCCCGGCGTGATCTCCACGCCGTTCATCCACCAACCGGCGGTGGGCGCCACCTCGGCGATCGCCGACTTCTACTCCCCTGATCCGTTCGCGATCCCTCGGCTCGGAGACCCCGACGATGTCAGCCGTCTTCTGCTGTTCCTCACGTCATCAGAAGCGTCGTTCATCACCGGATCCGAATACGTCATCGACGGCGGACTGTTCCTCGGCCCCGCACTCCAGTCCGAGCCGGTATGAGTACCGGACACGACGAGCGATTCGAGTTCACCACGCCTAGAACCGGTGAGGCGACTCGAGCGAAATGGGTCTGGATATGACTCTGGCCCGGTATTCGATGGTGGTCGAATACCGGGCCGGGTCGTGTATATGAGTGTGGCCCCCGAATCGGTGATTCGGGGGCCACACTCGTACGTTGTGTTCGGCGGTG